>SVPG01000043.1 GCA_015065975.1 Oscillospiraceae bacterium
TGACCTTTTCGCCGACCGAAGCGAACGGGCGCAGTATTTTCGGGACACGGTCAAGAAAATCGACACGTTTTGTTTTCGGCTGGACAAAGTCCGAAACGGCAAGTGAATCGGGATCGCCGTATAGATCAACCTCGGAAAGATCTTTCGGACAAAGCCCCTGCTCCATTGCAAGCGACAGCATATATATCTTCTTCGGATCGACGTTTATAAGACGGCTTGCCGCAATGTCCGCGGCAAAAGGATTAAGTGCACACACAAGAGCACCGACATGACGGGGGTTGCCGCCTGTCGGTCCGTCTCCTTCCATGCAGTCGATAGCGTCAATGAAAACGGCAGTAGGCTTGATAAGCGTGTTGAGGTCGATTATCATCTGCTGAAACTGAGCCGAATCGGGATACTGACAGTGAAGCTCGGGTTTCATAAGTCCCGGAACACAGCCGAAAATATTTTTGACAGCACCGGAATATCCCGTCATACTGTGAGTTTTGAGCTTTGCGAGGTTTATAAGAAGATCACATTCCACAGCGGGTGTGATGATATTGAACTGACGGCACAGAACGGGATTCGGATGCCTGATAACAATATCGGAAAAATCAAAGTTCAGCTTGGCGCCTTCCCGCTCGCAGACCTGCGTGATACCGCAGACGTTGTAGGAGGAAGACATCACAGCCCTGTTGTAAAGACCGCCGCCGCTTTCGGCGATTATTACACGGCCCGCTCCGCGTTTTTTTACTGCGCGAATGACCGCTCCGACGACTTCGGGGTGTGTTGTTGTGGCGTCCTCTGGTCGTCTCTTTATGACAAGATTCGGCTTCAGTACAACGGTGCAACCGGGAAAGATGAGATCATCAAGTCCCATTGAGGTCGTCATATCATCTATTATTTTGTATACCTTGTCCCTGTCGTAGTTGTCGCAGGGCGTGACCCAGGCGCGTTTGTCGTCAAAAAACGCTTGGCGTTTTATCTCAATTTCGTTGTTCATCTGAAATTGTGTCCTTTTAGTCTGTTGGATTATGCTCGCCGTCGATAAGCTCTGCGTATCGGACAGCCTCCATAGCATCCTTTGCGTATTTGTCGGCGCCTATTTTGTCGGCGTATTCGCGGTTGAGAACAGCGCCTCCGACGACGATTTTGCACCATGGAGCTTTCAGGCGGAGCTGCTTTATGGTTTCCTCCATTGCGGGTACGGTGGTCGTCATGAGAGCGCTCAGACCGACCATGGGGGAGTGAAGCTCGACAGCCTTTTCGACTATCGCCTCAGGAGGAACATCTCTGCCGAGATCGGTAACATCAAAGCCGTAGTTTTCAAGAAGAAGCTTTACGATATTCTTGCCGATATCGTGAATGTCGCCCTTGACCGTTGCGATGATAAAGCTGCATCTGTCGGCGGCTTTTTTCTCTTTTGAACAGGCTTTTATCTCTTCAAAAGCGTATTTTGCTGCCTCGGCGCTCATGAGAAGCTGGGGCAGGTAAACCGTCTTGTTTTCAAAACCCGTTCCGACTGTGTTGAGTGCGGGGATTATCTCGTCCTGAACTATCTGAAGGGGAGGGACTGATTTCAGAAGCTCGACGGTGAGCTGTGCTGCCTGCTCCTTGAGACCTTTGACAATGGCTCTCTGAAGCTCTGATTTGTATTCGGAAGTGCTGCTTTCCGAAACGGAAGCCTGAACGGAAACAGCAGCCGTATTCTGGGGCAGAGTCTGTGCAAAGGATATGTATGAGGCGCAGTTTTCGTCGTTGCCGCTCAGTGCGGTAAAGGCGTAATATGCCTTCATCATGTCGACGGAATAGGGATTCATTATTGCTGCGGAAAGTCCCTGTCCCATCGCAAGGGTGAAGAAGCTGCTGTTGATTATGTCACGCTGAGGCAGACCGAAGGAAACGTTCGAGACTCCGAGCGAGGTGTGACAGCCGAGCTCGTTTTTGATTATGCCGAGCGCTCTGAGGGTTTCTCTTGCGGCGGTGTTGTCGGCGCTGATGGTGAGAGCCAGCGTGTCAAAGATAATATCCTTCTTATCTATTCCGTATTCCTGAGCTTTCTTGAGGATTCTGCGCGCTATCTCAACGCGTCCCTCAGCCTTTTCGGGAATACCGTTCTCGTCGAGAGTAAGAGCTACGATAAGACCGCCGTATTTTTTTGCAAGAGGGAAGACAAGCTCCATGCTTTCTTCCTTGCCGTTGACGGAATTTATCATTGCTTTACCGTTGTAGCGGCGCAGAGCCGTCTCCATGGCGGCAGCGTCGGAGGTATCTATCTGCAGAGGAAGATCGATTATCGCCTGCAGCTCACATACAGCGGCTTTGAGCATCGCTGTTTCATCGATCTCGGGCAGTCCGACATTCACGTCGAGAATGTCAACACCCTTTTCCTGCTGAGCGATACCTTCCTTGAGAATATAATCGATATCGTTCGCCTTGAGGGCTTCCTTGAACCTCTTTTTGCCTGTCGGATTTATGCGTTCTCCGATTAAAACGGTCTTTTCGCCAAAGGTGACGGCGTGAGTGTACGAAGAAACGCAGGTGATATCTTTTTTTGTG
>SVPG01000028.1 GCA_015065975.1 Oscillospiraceae bacterium
AGCGCCTTTCAAAAAGGCAGGAACTCGGTATCGAAAACGACTTTATCGTCGGCAACGTTGCCCGATTCTCCTACCCAAAGAATCAGGATTTTCTTATTGAGACTCTGCCCGAGCTTCTCAAAAAGGTTCCCAACACCAAGCTATGCTTTGTCGGTGAAGGCTGTGATATGCAGCGGGCAAAGGACCTCGCCAAGTCTCTCGGGGTTTACGACAAAATTCTGTTCCTCGGTCTGCGAAACGACGTTGACGAGCTTATTTCGGCTTTTGATGTTTTTGTTATGACCTCTTTCTACGAGGGACTGCCCCTCGTCGGCGTCGAAGCTCAGTCCTCAGGTCTCCCCTGCGTCCTTTCCGACGGCATAACCAAAGAGACCGATATGACGGGAAATGTGAAATTCCTTTCACTTGACGAGAGTCACGAGGCATGGGCGGACGCCATCGCATCATACAAGGATTTCAAGCGCTGTGACACTGCCGATGCCATTATCAAAGCAGGATACGACATCAGCACCACAGTGGAATTCCTCACCGATTTCTATCTCTCGCACGCAAAATAAATAAGCACGCAAAAAGCCTTGCATCAGAACGATGCAAGGCTTTTTATATTGCTCTTATGTATTCAAATATATACTGCTGAGCGACTCCCGCATAGGGTGAGCCGACAAGCGGAGTGTCTTTGAACTCGCCCTCGAGTGCTCTCTTTATCCACACATCCTTCGGAAAACATTCCAGTCTGTGCAACCCGTAAAGCAGCATACAGTCGGCAACCTTCGGTCCGACTCCGTGGAGGGAAAGAAGCTTTTCTCTCGCCTGTTCGACGGGGATCTCTCTGAGCTCGTCAAACGATATTTTCTTGTCGCACACCGCCTGCGCTGCGGCAATTATATAAGGTGCGCGATACCCGCAGCCGATAGATGCAAGCTGTTCGAGTGTCAGCTTCGACACCGTTTCCGGCGGCGGAAATGCATATCCGTCGTTTTCTGCCGCACAGCCGCAAAGCTCGCACAGCCGCTCGATAATTCCTCTTATCCTCGGGATATTGTTGTTCTGTGAAATGATGAAGGAACAAAGTGCTTCCCACGGCTCCTGATTGAGTATATGAAGCCCCGCAGTCCTCTTTGACGCCTGCGTCAGTCTCGGCTCGAGCGCCAGCACTTCCTCTCTTATCGACGCGTAATCGGTATCGAGGTCGAGATAATGCCGCCATCTTTCGACCGCATTCTCCGATTCGTCACCGTATATCGTAAGCCTGCCGCCGTCCTGCCGCATTTTCACCGTTACCGAAAACGCCGTGCCGACAATGTACTCTTCTCTCTGCGTCCATCTGAAGCATTGTCCGCTGATAAGCGTTTCGGCAAGCGAAAAATCCGAAGGGCAGTCGATTATGATCTCATTCTTCATATCAGTAAGCATTTCTGCCGCGCGCCTTCTTCCTTCTCGGCGGTATCTTCGTCGACATGGCAATATAGTTCCACACGCCGACGCCAAGCAGACCGATCGCGCTGACTGCAACAATTACCGTATTGATGCTTGTACTGCTTGTACTTATTCTCAGCACCTCGCTGAAATATCCCGTATAAAGAACCGCGCACGCAATACAGAATGCAATACTTGCAAGCTTTATTCCCTCTCGTATCATTCTTCTGAGCAGTAATATTGCCAGTGCCAGCGCTGCAAACAGTGCTCCCAGCGCGAACGACACTCTTACCGTCTGAAGCTTTGCCACATAATTATTGACAAAGAACAGGGGGTCGCATCTCTTATCCTCAAACAGTCCCTGAATGAGGCTGTAGAATATCACGAACAGAAAGAATGCATCACCGTTTGTATGATGGAATCTGTTGTTTTTAAGGGAGTAACGTATAAGCCAAACGAGACCTGCACATATTGCCGCCGCAACAAGGGATTCATAGAAGAACAGGGCCGTTCTCCACACTCCCTCATCGGCACTCCACACGGCAAAGGGCAGGGTCTGCATAGACTCGTTCGACACTATCGGACCCATATTCTCGCCCGAAAAAAGACTTCCCCACCGTCCGATTGCTATCGTCGCCGCAAGTCCGGGAGCCATTGCATCGAGCAGCTCTCCTACAGAGCATTTCACAAAAAGTGCTGTGAAAATTACAGCAATCAGCACACCGATAAGCGCTCCGTAAAGTGCAAAACCTCCGTAGGCAAGAGTCTTAGCCTGCACTTCACTTGTGAAATTCGATGCGCCGAACTGTGAAAAGTACATTCTGCCGCCAAGCAGCGCCAGCGGCATCGAAACCAAAGACGCAAGCAGAACATGATTTATATTCTTACCCTGTACCTTGCGCACATAACACGCCACGCCTATGCCCGCCGCAACAGCCAGTGCGACCGTTATTCCGTACCAATATACTGCCGCATCTCCTGCGAGCAGAAAAATAGGATCAAGTTTCAAAACACCGTCTCCTTATATTTATTATTCTTCGGGAATCGCCGTTGCGAAATAGATAATATCTGCAAATATGCGTTCGTTACCACCATTACTTATCGTATTGAACGGTTTATTATGGAAAATCAATGTACTGCTTTGTCCTCCATCGACCGAATAAGCAACCTGACACCCCAGTTCACCAGCCATATACTGCGCCAGATTGTTTTTCTTCATGCCATACGACTCACCGGTTCGACCTTCAACCGCAACAAGAACATATTCAAGCGGACCTGTTTGACCGAGTGCCGAGCACGGCTGGCGGTAATGATTCATAAGCATACCTTCTCCGACCTCATAATGGCGCGCCACACCACCATCTACCAAAACGGGTCCGAAGGAAATCGAATGATATATCTTCTTTTCACCGTTTGTATAAAATCCGCTTTCTTTCGCTTCTTTTCCCTGCATGATTATAAAATCGCCGTTGCTGTCGATAAACAGTGATTCATAATAAAAGCCGACATCGTCACGATAAATCGTACCATTTCTCAGAAGAGTGTACTTTCTATTACCGTAATTATAAAACTCGCCATTTATGGCAACAACGGCATTGACCGATGTTGCTATCTCCGAACATTTATATCTCGTTGTCGGGCTGTATTTTCCACCAGCAAACGCCGATCTGAGCTGTGTCGGATGTGCAATCTTGATTTTCGCTATGCTGATAATTACTGTTGTTCCTTCGTCCTTTATCTTATCCTTATAGCAATCGACTTTGATCGTGGCATCCTCGTAAACAGAATGCTTCACACCGTTTTCGTCCTTATAGGTAGAGTAATTATCCTCATTCGGCTTTGGTGCGGGGGCCTCGTTCATCGGAAGGACGTAAACGGTCGGCAGACCCATAACATCGTTTACTATATTTGTACCGATAAGTTCAACGCCCGACTCGATGTCAAAAGATGCGGACTTCTGCATGAGTCCGAAATCATCGGCTGCGATAACATCGCCCGCAGGCACCATATATGCCGCGATAAGGCAGAATACGGCAGCCAGAGCGATCAGGATCTTCGTTGTGGTCTTTGACTCCATAAACGCCCAGCGCTCGGTCTGAGTCTTTTTCTCATCGTCCCACAGATTCTGCTCCTCTTCCTCTGTGTCCCAGATATCCGCACGGGGTGCCTTCATCGGTCTGCGCTGCTCGAACGTTTCCTCGAACCCATCATCAAAATCGTCAAAGTCATCGCCGAAATCATCATCGAAGCCGTCATCGAAACCATCGTCGAATCGGTCGTCAAAACCGTCATCGAATCCATCATCGAAATCGTCGCCGAAGTCATCGTCGAATCCGTCATCAAAACCGTCATCGAAATCATCATCAAAATCCGAGTCGAATCCGCTGCCGGTTTCATCCTCAAAGAATGACCAAAGATTTTTTCTGTTGTCCACTTGCGTCACCTCAAATCAGATCGCGTATCCAATAATCGCAGAATAAAGCTCTTCGGAGCAAACTATCTTCCAGTGATTGTCCGACAGTTTCATATCCACATCAAACTGCTTTGTCGAATAATAATCGCTCATCGATACGGACATGGAATCGAGTATCTCATATACGACCGCCAGTATCTCTTCCTCGGTTTCAAAGGTCTGACCGACAAACTGACGTGCCTTTATCTCCTCAACGACCTTTTCCGACAGCGCAGTTTCAAGCTTCTTGAAATCGAGCGTTGTCAGCTCAATCGTAACTGTCGAATCCTTTCCGTAGACCTCGCCCTCCGACACAACACGCACACTTCTGCTTTGTGTCAAAAGCTTGGAAAGCCTCTGATCAAGCTCATCCCCGCCGCCTTGAACGAACCCGAGAGAACTGTAATTATACACATATTCCTCGGCTGCGGCATAATCCTCTTTTGCCAGACATTCAAAGAAATACATCAGGTCCTCGGACGGGGTCGTTGTCGTCGTGAGATTTATCGACGGCATATTGCAGCCGCAAAGAATCCCCGCTATCAGCACTGCACAAACAGCTATCAAAGCAAATCTTTTCATTCTCAATTCTCCAGCCTGTACAACTTAATCGAGCCGAAAATCAGTCGTCGTAATACTGCGAATTCTCCTCGGCTATTTCCATCATGGCCTCATTTGTTGCCTGCTCAACAAGCGCAAGCTTCTTAAGCCTCTCCTTTTCCTTGCGCATATTCATATATGCGATAACCGCAAGCACCGCAAAAAGCGGAAGCGAGAATCCCCACACAAGGAAATCGTTGGCCTTGTCTCCCGTGAGACTGAACACCTCGCTGAGGAAAGCGTCCATCAGCGGAGGATCGACTATCGTGAAATAAGCAAGCGTAATTCCCGAATACTCTCCGTATCCCGTAATTATCGCCATCGCTTTTCCCGTATTTATATTTCTGCGGAACTCGACATCATAATCGGTACCCTTCACGAGCTCGACCGTGTTCTGATAATCTGTGCCGCTGACGGTCGTCGTGACGGTGGCAGTTATCTTCAGCTCCGGCTCAACGGGCTGACCCGTATAATACTGCTCGGGAATCTCTTCAATCGTGAGCTTCGAAATATGTGTCGATGTCTCATTGACCATCGCATTCGACAGAGTGGGATAATTGAATCTGAGCTCCGAGCGGTCAAAGAAATCGCCGCCGTCCCACCAGAAACAGGTTATTCCGTACTCTCCTGCCTTCTGAACGTAATACTGAGCGTGTCGGACTCTGGAGGTAATATTACCCGCCTGCGAATCGTCGGCAGGCTCTATCGCAAGAAGCGCTTCTTCGCCTATCGAATGAATCTTCGGCACGTCTGTAGCAGAGACGTCGCTCGCGGAAACATCTGTTGCCGACACATCGGCAGCAGATACGCTTTCCTCTGCCGCGGTCGTCTGTGCGCTCGATCCGGACGGCGCCGCTTCGGCGTCCGTTGCCGTTACCTCCACATAGTCGCTGCCGATACCCGTATCAGCCTTTTCAACCGTACCGAATTCGGTTATCAGCACGGGGATTCCTCTTGACACAAAACGGGAATTGAGCCTTGCAAAAAGTGCATCAAGCTCCTCATAGTCCTGCTGTGCACCCCATTTTGTTATCTCATTCTTGTCCTCATATTCCCACGAAAATGCCGCGGGAGTATATGCGTGAATCGAAACGATCAGCCTGTCGGGTACCGTATCGGTCGGCATCTTGAAAGCATCTATCGTCTGCTGCTCGTTTGCTGCGGCGTATGGTGCAACGAGCAGAAATCTCTTTGCATTGTTGCTTCCCGTCGCTCTGACAGTGTCGACAAAGAGCTGGTTGAGCTCGTTTACCCACTGACAGTCCTCTTCGCCCGGGAAATCCCATACATTCTTCGCATTTGTTATCTCGTTGAATCCCTCAAAGAGGAGATAGTCGTTGTAATCCTTGAAATATTCGGCAACCTGGGTCCAAAGCCGCTTGTACTTCGCACGCACAGCCTCCGAATGCTCGGTGTTAACCTTCAGCCAGCCCGTCGTGCTTCCGTCGTTATGGACATTGATGATGCAGTACATATCCTGCTCAACGCAGTAATCGACGATCTCCTTTATTCTTTCGAGCCATTCCTCATCTATCTTCTCGGACTGTGCCGCAGTCACTGCATCGGCAGAGCTTACGTCGGTGAAGGAGGCAATGTGGTTGAAATAAGTTATGGGCACTCTTATCGCGTTGTAGCCCGATGCCTTGATCTGGCGGATCATATCGTATGTTGTAAGGGGGTTGTTCCAGAGTGTCTCGTAATACTGAGCCTTGGAGTATTCCGCCTGCGGATAATCAACAAGCTCAGCCTCAATCGTAAAATAGCTGCCCTGGACACCGAGCGTCTTTGTCAGATGGCTGGGGAATTTCTCTGTGTTGAAGGATACCGTGCCGTAGCGCGATATGGTCAGCTTATGCTCGCCGAGCAGCTCCTTGAGCACGTGCACCTGACCGTGCTTCTTTTTCTGCAGCGTCGCCTTTTTGATGTTTATTGTGATCTCGGTCGGCTCCTCGACAGTGAGGTTCCACACCTCAAAGCCTATTGTTCCAAGCTTTGACTGGGCATCGGAGTCAACGATCATATCGGTATTCCACTTGATCGTGCAGCAGTTTTTATCATCAAAGGTCTTCGGGAGAGAGACGTTGAGTATGCCGTCGGTGCTGTCGGTATATGTAAGAAGGAGCTGATAGGCACCCGCATTGTGATAATCGTCATATCCCGCGTCACTCGACCACGACTCGAGCGATTCGCCGAGGTTCCAGCCGAGCTTCATGTCGGAGACAAGATCAAACGCCGTTATGTCTCGCATTTCGGCGGCTGCACCCTGATCTGGCACGTCCGCGGAAGAAACCGCCCCCTGCGGCTGCGCGGGCGATGCAACCGTCTGGGAGACGGCATCGCTCGGTGACACATCGGTCGGTGATGCGATCTGTGATGCATAGAATACGGCGCTCTCCATCGAGCAGAAAATCATTATGACGGCCAACGCCAGAGAGAAAAACCTTTTTTTCATACGACACTCCATTATCCTGCACAAACGGCATAATACTTCAATTATAATTTATACCACATAACCGTGTCCATTGCACGTATTTTCTATTTTAATTCACAGAAAATTCATGTAGCCCAAACTATATACAGTCAATTTCGGTTGACTTTATCCATAGATTGGTATATTATAGAAAAAAGATAAAATCAAGTTTTATTTTACAGATTTTGAGATGATTGCAGAAAGGGTGATATTATGCCTCGTACCGTTCTTGTGGTCGATGACAATACAATTACACTGTCGCTTAACAAATCTCTGTTCATGAAGGAGGGCTATGAAGTTCTCTACGCTCACGACGGAGAGACTGCTCTCAAGCTTGCCGAGCAGCAGCCCGACTGTATCGTGCTGGACGTTCTTCTTCCCGACTGCAACGGTTTTGACCTTGCTCCGCAGCTTCGCCAGATATGCGACGCTCCCATCGTATTCCTCACCTCCTGCAAGGAGGACGACGATATCGTAAGAGGTCTGAGCACGGGCGACGATTTCATGAGCAAGCCGTACAGCTTTGTCGAGCTTACCACCCGCGTAAAAAACCACATCCGCCGCAAGGAGCACAAGGGCAGGATAATGGATTTCGGCGATCTCGTCATACATACAGACGGCCGTTCCGCCGCCGTCAAAGGCAAGCCGCTCTCCCTCACCTCGAGAGAGTTCGACATTCTTCTCACCCTTGCCGAGCGTGCAAACACCCCCGTTGCCACAGCCGAGCTCTACAAGCTTGTCTGGAACGATGAGACCACCTTTACTCCGCACGTTGTAATGGTCAACATCTCCACCCTCAAGAAAAAGCTCGATCGCGTGCTTTCGGGTGTCAACTACATAAAGTCCGAGAGAGGAAAGGGCTACACCTTCCTCGACCCGCCTCAGTTCACCGACGGCACCGCCGATGACGAAGGCGAAGACGAATAGCATCAGCAAAAAGCCCGGTCTCCGCAAGCAGGCGGCGGCCGGGCTGAATATCTTTAATCTGTACACAATTCCATCATCATTTTATGATATAAATTTTCATCAGGAAGGGTTAAAATGAAAATTACAGACTGCCACGCACATATATTCCCGAGCAAGATCGCCGAAAAGGCAAGTGTCGGAATAGGCGATTTCTACGACACGAAAATGCGTTATCTCGGGGATTGTGAGCATCTTCTCGAAAGCGGCTCCAAAGCCGGCATATCGCGCTACTGGGTCCACTCGGTCGCAACCACTCCCGCTCAGGTCAGAACCATCAACGACTTTATCGCTCAGCAGTGTGAGATTCACCCCGAATTCGTCGGATTCGGCACAATACACCCGGGTGCTGACGTCGAAGCAGAGCTCGACCACCTTGTTGAACTCGGTCTCTGCGGCGTAAAGATCCACCCCGATTTCCAGAAATTCCGCATTGACGACAAGGAGGCTCTTGCGATATATGATTATATTGCGGGCAAGCTTCCCCTTATCGTTCATACGGGCGATTACCGCTATGAATATTCCCAGCCGCAGAGAATGGCAAAGGTTCTCGATATGTTCCCGAAGCTCGACTGCATAGGCGCTCATTTCGGCGGCTGGTCTGTCTGGGACGATGCCTATGAGCATCTCGGCTCAAGACGCTGCTGGGTCGACACCAGCTCAACCTTCGGCTTTATCGAAAACCCCGAGCATGTAAAGGACCTTGTTGACAAATGGGGTACCGAGCGTATGCTTTTCGGAAGCGACTTCCCGATGTGGGATCACAGCGATGAGCTTAGACACGTCACATCTCTCGGTCTGAGCGACGCTCAGCTCGAAGCGGTGCTTGACGGCAACGCCGAGGCTCTTCTTCGCAGCGGAAGCATAAACTACAAAGCAAACTAAACCAATTGCTCCTCGGAGCGGAAAGGCATGACAGATGATAAATGTCAAGCACCTGACTAAAAAATACGGCAGGATAACCGCCGTTGACAACATCAGCTTCAAAATCAAAAAGGGCGAAATCGTAGGTTTCCTCGGACCCAACGGTGCAGGAAAGACCACCACGATGAATATGATAACGGGATATCTCTCGAGCACCTCGGGCAGCATCAAAGTCTGCGGTCACGATGTTCTCGACGAGCCGATGGAGGTAAAGACCCGCATCGGTTATCTACCCGAGCAGCCGCCCCTTTATCTCGATATGACCGTTGAGGAGTATCTGCGCTTTGTCTGCAAGCTCAAGAAGATAACTCTCGACGAGGACGAGCACATCGACGAGCTTTGCGATATGGTAAAGCTTGAGGACGTGCGCGACCGACTGATAAAGAATCTTTCGAAGGGTTACCGTCAGAGGGTCGGCATCGCTCAGGCTCTTGTGGGCAACCCTCCCGTACTTATCCTCGACGAGCCGACGGTCGGACTCGACCCCAGCCAGATAGTCGAGATACGCTCGCTTATCCGCAAGCTCGGAAAGAGACACACCGTTATCCTCTCGACACATATTCTCAGCGAGGTGCAGATCGTCTGCGACCGCGTCATAGTCATTCACGAGGGAAAGCTGGTTGCGGACAGCACCGCTTCGCGTCTTTCCGAATCGCTCGCAGGCGGCGGTCGTCTGCAGATAACCCTTTCGGGCGACATATCGCACGCCTCACGTGAGCTCGGCTCCATATCGGGAGTCAGAAGGGTCAGTGAGATTTCGCGTCAGAACAACCGCGCCGATTTCTATATCGATTACGCTCAGGGACGCGACGTGCGCAAGGATATATTCAACGCCGCCGTCAAGAACGGATGGGCTCTTATCGGCATGAAGGACTGTGACCTCTCCCTCGAGGAGATATTCCTGCGTCTGACAGGTGAGCTCACCGATGACGACGCAAACGACGATACAGGCGAATAACAACCTGCCGGATTTTTGCAGGAAAGGATGGATCATAACAGATGCTTGCTGTCTTTAACCGTGAACTGCACGCCTATTTCCGATCTCCGACCGGATATGTGTTCTGTGCTGTTTACCTTGTATTTTCGGGAATTTATTTCAATTCCGTACTTATGTCGGGGCAGTCTTCACAGTTTCCCCAGATATATTACGGACTTCTCAACGTCATACTTCTCATACTTCCCGTTCTGACAATGAGAATGTTCAGCGAGGAGCGCCGTCACAAGACCGACCAGCTTCTCCTCACCTCGCCCATCAGCCTCACCTCTCTCGTTATGGGCAAATATCTCGCGGCTCTCGCCGTCTATTCCTGCTGCATACTCTTCACTCTCATATATGCAGTGGTTTTCACTTTCTTTGCTCAGCCGAGCTGGCCGCTTATCATCGGCAACATCATCGGCGCAATACTTTTCGGCGGCGCTTTCATATCGGTCGGTATGTTCATCTCAAGCCTGACCGAAAGCCAGGTCGTCGCCGCAATCGGCGCCTTTTTCATCGGAACGATGTTCACTCTGCTCGACGTCATACCGATGCTCACCACAAACACCTTTATTCTCAAGCTCATCGACTGGATATCCTTCGTCGGACGTTATACTCCCTTCACAATGGGACTTCTCGACTTCTCCAGTCTGATATTCTTTGCCAGCATAAGCGCTGTGTTCATCTTCCTGACCATAATGGCGATTGAAAAACGCCGCTGGATATAAATGAGGTTTTCTATGAGCAACAAAAACAAGAACACGAATTTTGACCTCGGCCGATGGCTCGGGGAGCAATGGGCAGGTCTCAGGACCCAGATAAAGAAAAAACAGTTCAAGCACGGTGTACTCGCCGTTATTCTGACGGTGCTTTTCATCGCGGGAGTTGTCCTGCTCAACGTCGTCTCGATGTATGCGGTCGAGCGCGTCCCGCAGCTCTCCCCCGACCTGACAGCGGGCGATATATACACCCTTTCCGACGAGACCATCGATCTTCTCGGCTCGCTCGATGAGGACGTGCGCATATACATCTTCGCATCGGAGAACGACTGCAAGAATCCTTCCACCGATGTCGACCCCTATCAGCAGATACCCATGGCGTACGAGCTTATAAAGAGATATCAGCAGCACAGCGATCACATCGAGATAATCAACATCGATCTCGCGACACAGCCGGGATATCTCGATATCTTCAGCGAATACCGCGACCTGCTCGGTCAGTATTCGGTTGCCGTTGAATCGCACAAGCGCACAAGGGTAACATCATTCTATGAGTTCCTCCCGAGCCTTTCGGCAACGACCATGACCGACAGCATGAGCATCGATGTCGACAGCTCGGTCACAGAAACCTGCATCTCCTCGCTCATCAAGACCGTCACGGTCGACACGACCCCGAAGGCTGTTTTCCTCGACGGACTCGGCAGCTCAAGCGAGGTTGACTATCTGCTCAATTCGCTCTACATCAACGGATTCGATATCAGCTCCATCGATTTCCGCTCGGAGGATATTCCCGCCGACGCACAGCTTGTCATCATAGCCTCACCCGAATACGACCTCACCCTCGACCAGTGCGAGAGGCTTGAAAAATTCCTTGTCGGAAGCGAGGCACTCGGCAAGAGCTTCCTCCTTCTTTCATCTCAGTATATGCCCTCCACGCCCAACCTCGACGCTCTGCTTGAGGACTGGGGAATCGTCGCAACGCGTGACGTCGTATATGAGGGCGAATCGGAATACGTCCTCGCGGGAAGCGACGCAAGCGTATTCCACGTTCAGTACGCCGAAGGCGAATACACAAATGATATCATCGACCGCGGTCTTGTGACTGTTGTCGAAAATGCGTTTGAATACAAAATGCCCACTCAGGTAAAGGGCGATTACATCATAAACCCCATTCTCGCATCTTCCCAGACAGGTTATGTCAGAAAGGCAAACGATGTTTCGGGTCAGTTTTCCACCGACGGTCTGACCGCCGACAGACGGTATATCATGCTTCAGTCGACCTATTATATCGAGAATCCCGACGGAAGCTACAAGCGCAGCGACATCATCGCCGCACCGCTCTCCCTCTGCTATGAGGAATATTTCAGCAGCGGAGCATACCGCGGAAACTTCAATCTCCTCATGAACGTGTGCAACTATCGCTGCGGCATCGAGGATCAGAGCATCAACATTGCCGCAAAATCGCTCACCGCCGTTGATTTCGCGGTCGACAGCGATATCATCAGGATAACGACCGCTATCTTCGGATATGTTATACCTCTTGCGGTGCTCGCCGCAGGTGTCGTTGTCTATATCAGGAGGCGCAGCCTGTGAACAAGAAGCTCAAAGGCATTATTATCGCCGCGGCATCGGTTGTCCTTCTCGTCGGAATACTTCTTATGCTCATATATATTCCCGACTGCGGCTCGGCTGCCGCTTCGGGCAACGCATCGTCAGGTGATGCTGCCGTCGAAGATGACGGATACACCCACAACAGCGACGACTCGCTGCTGATAGACAAGAGCAGTGACGAGCTTTCCCATCTTGTGCTCAAAAATCAGCTCGGAACCTACACGATGAGGCGCAGCGGGCAGACGGGTCGGCTCACCATCGACGAGCTCCCCGACGTTCCCATAAACGACGATTTTGCCGAGTTCGTATGGTACGGCGCGCTTATCGTCGGCTGGAACTACGTCATTCTCGACGATGACGGCACAACTCCCGACGACCTGTCGGCATACGGTCTTTCATCACCTCAGGCCGTCTGCACCGCATATTATTTTGACGGCTCTGTCATCACTCTGAACATCGGTTCAAAGGTCCCGACGACCGAAGCTCTCTATTACTTTATGATTCCCGGTCATGAAGGAGTTTACGTCACCTCCATCGACGAGTCCTTCCTTCAGGGCGACAGCTACTGGATAAGCGACGACGTTTTCGGCGTCGATTCGATGCTCACCATCGAGGACATGGACATCGACAACATCGTCATTTCGGGCAGAGATTTCCCCGAGACGGCAACCGTCACAAAGGTCACGACCGACGACGTCAGCTATCCGTTCTACGGCTATGATTACATCATAAAAACATCAAAGACATTCTCCTGCGAGGATTACACGATGTCTCTTCTGTGCGATGAGCTTGCCTATCTGACAGCCGATGAGGCTGAGGTTTACAGCCCCGACCAGAGCGAGCTTGCACAGTACGGTCTTGCCTCACCCTGCGCCGTTATCCGTTTTTCCAGAAACGGCGTCGAGCATATCATAAGAATAGGCAACAAGACCTCGGACAGATTCTATTTTTCCATCGACGGCATAAACGTCATATACAGCCTTTCCCCCGACTCGTATCCCACTCTTTATTCACTGACCGCACAGTCGCTTCTCTCGGGCGAGCTTCACGTCCGTCAGTTCAACGCGGTAAGCGGTATCACGGTATCGTATCAGGGAAAGACCTACCGATTCACGGTCACGCGCACACCGATGCCGACCGACCCCGAGCTGTTTGAGTATTACGCTTTCCTCGACGGAAAGGAAATCGAGCTCAACACCTTCAAATCGGTACTCCAGTCCTTCAACAACGCCGACATAGCTCAGGTCGGCGGAGCCACCGCACAGGGCGGCGCCTATCTGACCGTGACTCTCAGCTACCACCCGAGCTTCGGGAAGGCTGACGAGGTCTTTGTTTACTATCCGTCGGAATACCGCCGATATCTCTGCTTCTGCAACGGTGCCGAAACCGCCTGCGCGACCTCCGTCTGGATGGATAAATTCATCGAGACCGTCGAAGGTGCGGCGCAGAATAACGTATAAACTTGAAAGGGATGTTTGTTTTGAAAAGAATTATCCTTGCTTTTACCTCGATCGTGCTTATGATCTGCGTGCTCGCAGGCTGCGGCACGGCTCAGCCTCAGACCACCGAGACCACCGAGCTTTCCTATGAGCCTCCTAAAGGCTTTGTTGCCGATGAAACCATCGAGGGGCTCTACCGCTCGCCCGATTACCCCGACGACATGAGCAACATCGTCGTTTCCACCGACACGCGTACTGCCGATTTTGACGATATGGACAAGGAGTATTTCAAGGAAAACTGCCTCGAGATCCTCGCCTATACCGCAGACGTTGATGCCGACACGATCGATTATACGGTAACCACCGCATACGTTGCGGGCTACAAAGCGGTCAAGACAACCGTCGAATTTGTCATCGAGCCCGACGCTTCCGAGTTTGAAGCCGAGGCAACCGAGGTGAAACAGATACAGTACGCTGTCTTTGTCGACGATTCCGATGTTCTGTGGCTCTTCACCCTCACTCAGGTCGGTGACAACGACTGGGAAAAGGCTTTTGAATCAAGCATCAACGGCAAATAAGCTCGGGGAGGCAGACGCATATGCTCCGTTCTCTTGACAATATTCCGCAGGAAAACTTCTATATGATAGCAGGTCCTGCTCTGCTCAGCGGAACATACCCCTCAAAAGCTCCGCGTTCGACTGTCTTCGCCGTACTGCTCGGTTCGCTGTCGTTATTTCTTTTTATAAATATCATAATAAACGAGCTGTTTGACGTCGGATTCACGAAGCTTTTGTCCGATGTGGTTCTCATCTGCGGCGCTCCGCTGATACTTTTTATCCTTCTGCTGAGCTTTCGCAAAATCGTAAAATCATCGCCGGGGCTGTGCACATTTGCAATTCTATTCTCACTTTTTCATCTGCGAATGACGTTGTGGCTGTTCGTTACGGTGTTGACCGTCGCAACCTACGACAACGCAAATTTCATCTGCACCCTTGCCATTGTGCTGTTTTTTGCGGCGGAGCTTTTCTGGAACACATTGATGTACCTTCGCATCACAAACCGTATCAGAGAAGGAAAATACTCCTTCGAAGGTACGGGATTCTGGAACAGCCAAAAAGTCTATGACCGAATGATCCTCGCCGTGAAGGTCATCTCTTTTCTGATAGCTGCAATGGGTATTCTTCATTTTGTCGGTGAGCTCAACGACGACCTCGATTTTACGTCCATCGATTTTCAGGAACTCATCAACGCTCTCTCCATCACATTGTTTGCCGCAGGAGCGATACTGCTCAGCTGTGTATTCGCATACTTTAATATAAAGCAGTCGATCATGCTTTATTGCTTCAATAGATTTTCCGACAGCATCGAGGCCTTCTCTCCTCCCGACGAGGAAGAACCCGAAGACGAATATGATGAATACGACGAATAAAAACACTCCGTGAACGGTCGTTCACGGAGTGTTTTTTTATTACAGAAGCTCGAAATAATTTTTGTTGCTGTTTATTATGCCTTCCTTGCGGAGCTTGCTTATCTCTGCGGAAAGTCCGCTTCTCTCGACCTCAAGATAATCGGCAAGCTCCTGACGGTCAAACGGTATCTCAAAGCGGGTGTCTCCTTCACGCTTTGCGCAGTACATAAGATAGGTCATCAACTTGTCTCTCGTCGACCGCTTCGACGTTATCTCTATCTTCTGATGAAACATGATGTTCTTTGTCGCAAGATCCTTCATCAGATTGAAAATGAGCTGCTGGTGAAAACCGCAGTTGTTCGTACAGGTGTGCAGGATATGACCGCAGTCTATCAGCATAACCTCACACGGCTCGTTTGCTATCACCGACACGGGAACATCCTCAACCTCGGCGCAGGCAAACGACTCACCGAATATCTGAGCAGACTCTATCTGAGAAACGATGCTCCTGTTGCCGTAATAGTCGACTCTGACTATCTGCGCCGAGCCCGAAAGCATTATTCCGATATGCTTTGCACGATGACCTTCCGCCATTATGGTGTATTTCTTGTCGAAGAAAACCACCTTTGCGCCGAGACAGCCGAGCATGGTCAGAAGATTGTCGTCGCCTATTTTATCAAAAAGAGAACATCTTCTCAGAACATCAAAATATTTTTTCATAAAACTCTCCGCGTGTTGAAATTTCAACATATTTTTGAGCATCATTATACTATAATCAAAGCATAAAAGCAAGGAGGTCATTTATATTATGAAAATTGCATTCTTTGATACAAAGCCCTATGACAAGCCCTCTTTCGAAAAGTACGGCAAGGATTACGGGATTAAATTCAAGTTTTTCGAGACCAAGCTCAACGAGGATACCGTTGATCTCGCACAGGGATATGACGGTGTATGTGCATTCGTCAACGACACGGTTAATTCCGCAGTCATCGACCGTCTCAATGATATGAAGGTCAACATTCTCGCTCTTCGCTGCGCAGGTTTCAACAACGTCGATATGAAACACGCTTACGGCAAGCTTCACGTGCTGCGCGTACCCGCATATTCCCCCTACGCCGTAGCCGAGCACGCAATGGCGCTGCTGCTTACCTCGATCCGCCGTATCCACAAGGCATATATCCGCACAAAGGATTTCAATTTCAGCCTTTCGGGACTTACGGGATTCGACCTTTACGGAAAGACCGTCGGCGTTATCGGAACGGGACGTATCGGACGGGTATTCATCGACATCTGCCGCGGTTTCGGCATGAAGGTTCTTGCATACGATAAATTCCCCGCAAAGGATCTCGACAACAGCGATACCGTAAGATATGTGGAGCTCGACGAGCTGTTTGCAAACAGTGATATCATTTCGCTGCACTGTCCGCTCACCGAGGACACTCACCACATCATCGGCAGAGAAGCACTCGACAAATGCAAGCGCGGAGTCGTAATTCTCAACACCTCGCGAGGTGCGCTTGTCGACGCTGAGGCACTTCTCGAAGGAATCAAATCGCGCAAGGTCGGCGCAGCCTGCCTCGACGTTTACGAGGAAGAATCGGATTTCTTCTTTGAGGATTTCTCGGGTCACATTATGGAGGACGACACCCTCGCCCGCCTGATAACGATGCCCAACGTCATCGTGACCTCGCATCAGGCTTTCCTGACCGAAGAGGCTCTCGAAAATATCGCAGAGACAACTGTCAGAAACATCGCAGAATTTGCCGAGACAAAGCACTGCCCCAACGAGCTTTGCTACCGCTGCGGAAACACGGAGGACTGCAAGGACGGAAAATGTTTTTAGAAACGGAGGATAGATGCCGTGATAAGAAAGATAATAAAGATAGATGAAAAAAAATGCAACGGCTGCGGCGCCTGTGCCGCAGCCTGCCACGAAGGCGCAATAGAGATGATGGACGGCAAGGCAAAGCTCACCCGTGAGGATTACTGCGACGGGCTCGGCGACTGTCTCCCCGCCTGCCCCACCAACGCTATCTCATTTGAGGAGCGTGAGGCGCCCGCCTACGACGAAGAAGCTGTCCGCAAAGCAAAGACAGCCGCCGACACTCCTCTGCCCTGCGGATGCCCCGGCATGAACGTCAAGTCAATCAGACGTGAGACTGCCGCTCCCGTCGGAAGGTCAGCCGTCTGCACAAGTCAGCTCTCACAGTGGCCGTGCCAGATAAAGCTCGTTCCCGTCAACGCACCCTATTTTGACGGAGCAAACCTTCTCGTGGCTGCCGACTGTACAGCATTTGCCTACGGCAATTTCCACAACGATTTCATACGCAATCACATAACTCTTATCGGCTGCCCCAAGCTCGACGAGGGCGATTATGCCGAAAAGCTTACACAGATCATCACAAACAACGATATCAAAAGCGTCAAGATAGTTCGTATGGAGGTTCCCTGCTGCAGCGGTCTTGAAAACGCAGTCAGGCGCGCTCTTCAGGCAAGCGGAAAATTTATCCCATGGCAGGTCGTGACAATTTCCACAAACGGTAAAATAATCGATCAATAATTAAAGAAAATTTAATATTTGTATGATATAATTCTATATAAACAAATTTCAGAGGTGAATACCATGACAATAACCAACGATATCAAATATATCGGCGTCAACGACCATCAGATCGACCTCTTCGAGGGACAGTACATAGTCCCCAACGGAATGGCTTACAACTCCTATGCCATTATCGACGAGAAGATCGCAATAATGGACACCGTTGACGCCGCTTTTACTCACGAATGGCTCGACAATATTCAGAACGCTCTCGGCAGCAGAAAGCCCGACTATCTGGTCGTGCAGCACATGGAGCCCGACCATTCGGCAAACATCATGAATTTCGTCAAGGCTTATCCCGACGCAAAAATCGTCTCCTCCGCAAAAGCTTTTGTCATGATGAACAACTTTTTCGGAACCGATTTTTCCGATAAGAGAATCGTGGTCGGTGAGGGCGACACCCTTTCACTCGGAGCTCACGAGCTCACATTCGTAACCGCTCCCATGGTTCACTGGCCTGAGGTTATCGTCACATACGACAGCAAGGACAAGGTTCTCTTCTCTGCCGACGGATTCGGCAAATTCGGCGCTCTTGACGTCGATGAGGACTGGGCCTGCGAGGCAAGACGCTATTACATCGGTATCGTCGGCAAATACGGCGCTCAGGTTCAGAGTCTTCTCAAGAAGGCTGCAGGTCTTGATATCGAGATCATCTGCCCCCTTCACGGACCGATCCTTTCCGAGAATCTCGGTTATTACCTCAACCTCTACAACACCTGGTCAAGCTATCAGCCAGAGGAGGACGGCATAGTCATCGCTTACACCTCCGTTTACGGAAACACCAAAAAGGCTGTTATGCTTCTTGCCGAAAAGCTCAAGTCTATGGGCTGCCCGAAGGTCGTCGTAAATGATCTTGCAAGATGCGATATGGCTGAGGCTGTTGAGGATGCTTTCCGTTACAGCAAGATAGTTCTCGCCACAACGACCTATAACGCCGAGATATTCCCCTTCATGCGCGAATTCATAAACCATCTCACCGAGCGCAATTTCAGCAACCGCACGGTAGCCTTCATCGAAAACGGAAGCTGGGCTCCCCTCGCTGCAAAGGTCATGGGCGAGATGCTTTCGAAATGCAGAAACATCACCTATGCGGACACAACCGTAAGAATCCTGTCCGCTCTCAACGACGAAAGCTCGGCTCAGCTCGACACACTCGCAAACGAGCTCTGCAAGGAGTATCTTGCACGTCAGGATTCAACCGCTGACAAGAACGACCTCACCGCTCTGTTCAACATCGGCTACGGTCTCTACGTCGTCACCTCCAACG
>SVPG01000029.1 GCA_015065975.1 Oscillospiraceae bacterium
GACGGCGGCGAGCCCGCTATCACAAAGGTTGCGTCAATGGTTCGCGCTCAGAACGATCTTTTCATGGTTGCAAACGATCCTCCCGCAAACAGCGGTGAGGACGACTGCGAAGAGAGCCTGCGCGAGGGCAGTACAACACGTGCGGAATTCCAGCGCTGTGCAATGAATATCTGCCGTTTTGTGATGAACACTCCCGCTTTCAGACGCAGCATCGGTCTTGTCAGCGAGGACGACGCCGAGCTTCAGAAAATGCGCGACGATGACGATGAGATCATTCTCAACATTCCCGAATTCCGCGTTGACGAGGAGGCTGTCATCGACGGTTCCGTCGTCAACACCGCAGGCGGTCAGACAACCATGCTTCAGATGAAGATAGCAAAGCGCGGTCAGTACAGAATATCGGTCACCTGCCGCGCTGCGGACAACGCTCCCGATACGGCTCAGCTTCCGATGTCGATATTTGTTGATTACCGTCTCATCGGCACACACGTACTCAACGGTGCTCAGAAGCAGTGGCAGACAGTCAGTTTCGATACCGACGATATAACAAGAAGGCTTCTTTTCCAGACAAAGTTCTTCTTCACCGTCGGAGGAACTCAGATAAGCGAGATTCGCGTGACAAGAATAAAGACACTCGAGTAAAATTCGGAGGTCGAACGTATGATAAGCCAGGATATTCGCGCCAAAGCTCCCGAGCAGGATCCGCTTCGAATGGGTATGGGCTGGACTGTTGACGATCTTTCAAAGCCCCAGATAATGGTCGAAAGCACCTTCGGCGACAGTCACCCGGGCAGCGCTCATCTTCTTTCGCTCGTGGAAGAAACCGTCGCTTCGGTAGCTCTCGAGGGCGGCAAGGCCGCAAGATATTTTGCTACCGATATCTGCGACGGTATGGCTCAGGGACACGACGGTATGAATTACTCCCTCGTAAGCCGTGATACAATTGCAAATATGATTGAGATACACGCAGGTGCGACACCGTTCGACGGCGGTGTGTTCATATCAAGCTGTGATAAGGCTGTACCTGCGCATCTTATGGGAATCGGTCGTGTCAATATGCCGTCGATACTCGTCTGCGGCGGTGTCATGGACGCAGGTCCCGATCTTCTGACACTCGAACAGATCGGTATGTATTCAGCAAAGTGTGCCAGAGGCGAGATTTCCGAGGAGCAGCTTCAATGGTACAAACAGCACGCCTGTCCGAGCTGCGGCGCCTGTTCGTTTATGGGAACAGCTTCCACAATGCAGGTAATGGGCGAAGCTCTCGGGCTTATGCTTCCAGGCACAGCCCTGCTCCCCGCCATGAGCGACGAGCTTAAAACCGCTGCACACCTGGCAGGAAAACAGGTAATGACTCTTGCTCGCGCAGGGCTTCGACCGAGAGATATCGTCACAAGAGAATCATTCGAAAATGCCGTAATGGTTCACGCAGCAATTTCCGGTTCGACAAACAGTCTGCTTCACATTCCCGCTATCGCCCGCGAATTCGGCATAGAATTCGACGCGGAGACATTTGACCGTCTCCACAGAGGTGCTCATTATCTGCTCGACATTCGTCCTGCAGGTCGCTGGCCGGCTCAGTATTTCACCTATGCGGGCGGCGTGCCGAGAGTAATGGAAGAGATACGTTCCTCACTCCATCTCAACGTTATGACCGTAACTGGCAAAACTCTCGGCGAAAATCTCGATGAACTCAGACGAAACGGTTACTTTGAAAAATGCGACGAGATGTGCCGCAAGGCAGGTCTTGTATGGCAGGACATAATAAGACCTTACGACAAAGCCATCGGAACAGACGGAGCAATAGCCATTCTCAAAGGCAATCTCGCCCCCGACGGCGCAGTCATAAAACACACAGCCTGCCCGAAGGAAATGTTTTCCGCCGTACTTTATGCCCGTCCGTTTGACTGCGAAGAGGACGCTCTGGCAGCTGTTCTCAGCCACGACATCAAATCGGGCGACGCTGTCATAATTCGCTATGAAGGACCGAAGGGATCGGGTATGCCCGAGATGTTCTACACCTCCGAAGCAATCTCTTCAGACCCTCAGCTCGGACGCACCATCGCTCTTATCACCGACGGAAGATTTTCGGGAGCATCAACAGGACCTTCCATCGGTCACGTCTCTCCCGAAGCTGCACAGGGCGGTCCGATAGCTCTCGTCGAAGAGGGCGATCTTATACTTATCGATATCCCGAAAAGAAAGCTTGAAATAGTCGGCATAAACGGAAAGAAAATGACTCCCGAAGAAATTGACGGGATACTGTCGGCGCGCAAAGCTCAATGGACAAAACCCGAACCGAAATATAAAAGCGGGGTTCTCAGCATATTCAGCCGTCACGCCCAATCTCCGATGAAGGGCGGAAATATGGTTTAACTCACAAAAAAGGCAAGAAACAGAAATTTCTGTTTCTTGCCTTTTTATTATATTTATTCTTTATCTCTGAACACGACCCGAGCCGTCGCCGCCTGCAAGCTTTTCAACCTCAGAAACGCTTACGCGGTTGTAATCGCCTTCGATACTGTGCTTGAGTGCCGATGCCGCAACAGCAAACTCGATTGCGTCTGCCGAGTTCTTACCTGCGAGCAGAGCATAGATAAGTCCGCCGCCGAACGAATCGCCGCCGCCGACACGGTCGACGATATGCAGATGATAGCTCTTGGAGAAGTAATAATCGTCGCCGTCATAGAGCATAGCCGCCCAATCGTTGTCGCTTGCGGAAATGGAAGAACGAAGGGTTATCGCAACCTTTTCAAATCCGAACTTATCGGCAAGCTGCTTTGCAACAGACTTGTAACCCTCGTGGTTAAGCTTACCGCCATAGATATCGGTATTCTCTGCCTCAATTCCGAAAACATCTTTTGCGTCCTCTTCGTTGGAGATGCAGACATCAACGTACTGACAAAGGTCGGTCATAGCCTCTCTTGCCTCAGCTCTTGTCCACAGCTTGCCGCGATAGTTGAGGTCGCAGGAAATCTTTACGCCCTTTGCCTTGGCCGCCTTGCAGGCCTCACGGCATATCTCAACAACATTGGGTCCCAGAGCGGGAGTGATTCCCGTGAAATGGAACCAATCAGCACCTTCAAAGATGCTGTCCCAATCAAAATCGGATGCAACAGCTTCCTGAATCGCCGAATGAGCACGGTCATAGATACAGACAGAGCCTCTCTGCGAAGCGCCCTTTTCAAGGAAATAGATTCCGACTCTGTCACCGCCGCGGACGATCTTTGAGGTATCAACGCCGAAATAGCGAAGCGAATCGATCGCAGCCTGACCGATTGCGTGCTTGGGAAGCTTTGTTACATATACGCTGTCAAGACCGTAGTTTGCGAGGGATACGGCAACGTTTGCCTCACCGCCGCCGAAGGTTGCCTGCATCTGGTCGTTCTGGAAAAAGCGATAATATCCGTTGGGGGCAAGACGAAGCATTATCTCACCGAATGTAACTACACGTTTCATGAATTAACCCTCCATTTTGTCAAGTGCTTCCTTAACAAAGAAGCTTCCGCCTATTGCTGCGATCTTATCAAAGGCGAGGAACTCGTCAATATTGCTTCTGTCGACTCCGCCTGTCGGAATAAATTTCACCTGAGGGAAGGGAGCGGAAAGAGCCTTGAGTGCCTTGAGACCGCCGTAAATATTTGCCGGGAAGAACTTGACCGTTGTGATACCGAGCTCAAGAGCTGCCATGATTTCGGTCGGTGTTACACAGCCGGGATAATACGGAATTCCGCGCTCATTACAAATCTTTGCAACAGCGGGAGAAAGACCGGGAGAGACGATGAACTCAGCACCTGCAGCAAGAGCTGCTTCGCACTGCTCAGCGTTTATGACCGTGCCTGCACCGATACTCATATCGGGATAATTCTTTACTGCATACTCGATAGCCTCAGCCGCACAGGCTGTACGGAAGGTTATCTCTGCACAGTTGATACCGTTGTTTTTGAGAGCTGTGAGAATCTTATCGGTCTCTGAAAGCTCTTTTATAACCACTACGGGAATGTATTTTTCCATAAGTATCATTCCTTTCCTGAAATCTCTGTTTATTATACGCCGGAATATGCGGAGAATCCGCCGTCAACGGGAAGAACAACGCCTGTGATGAAGCCTGCTGCCTTTTCGTTTACAAGGAACAGAAGTCCGCCCTCAAGCTCCTCGGTCTCGCCGAAACGACCCATCGGAGTTGCCGCAAGAATCTTGCCTGTACGCGCAGTCGGTGTGCCGTCCTCATTCCAGAGAAGCTTTGCGTTCTGCTTTGTGGAGAAGAAGCCCGGTGCGATAGCGTTGACTCTGATTCCTTCACGCGAAAAATGCACTGCAAGCCACTGTGTGAAATTGGAAATTGCAGCTTTTGCTCCCGAATATGCAGGAATCTTTGTAAGGGGAGTATATGCGTTCATGGACGAGATATTTATAATTGAACAGCCTTTTCTGCCGAGCATCTGAGCCGCAAAAGCCTGAGTCGGGATAAGCGTTCCGAGGAAGTTGAGATTGAATACAAAGCCTACACCGTCGGCATCAAGGTCGAAAAAGCTCTTTGTATCGGCGTCGATATCGCCCGGCTCATAGTACTCTTTATCGGTGGTTGCTCTGGGATTGTTGCCGCCTGCACCGTTGACGAGAACATCACACGGTCCGAGATCGGAAAGAACCTCGTTTGCAACCGCTGTGCAAATCTCTTTATTGAGGACGTTGCAGGAGTATGCCTTTGCAACTCCGCCCTCGGCAACTATCTCATCAGCATATGCCTGCGCAGCTTCGAGATTGAGGTCGAGAAGAGCAACCTTTGCTCCCGCTCTTGCGAGCACCTTTGCAAAATAACTGCACAGCACTCCGCCTGCTCCCGTAACAACCGCTACCTTTCCGCTAAGATCGGTGTTCAATACATTTGCGTTCATTTTATTCCTCCTGTATTTATTTTCCTGCCTTCTCGCAGGCCTCAAAAAGTCCGTTGATATATGTTGCTCCGAGTGCTCTGTCGAACAGACCGTAACCGGGTTTACCCGTTTCGCCCCAGATCATTCTTCCGTGGTCGGGACGGACATATCCGTCATATCCGCAATCGCACAGAGCTTTTACGATCTCGTAAATATCAAGTGTGCCGCAGGAAGAAAGATGTGCTCTCTCCTCAAAAGAACCGTCTTCCATTATCTTGACGTTGCGGATATGCATGAACGCGATTCTGTTCATCTTTGCATATTTTGTGACCATTGCGGGAATATCGTTGCTCGCCGCACAACCGAGACTTCCCGTACATAGACACAGGCAGTTTGCAGGGCTGTCAACCAGTGCGAGGAATCTGTCAAGATTTGCCTCACAGGTAATTATTCTCGGCAGACCGAATATGGGATATGGGGGATCATCGGGATGAATAGCCATTTTCACTCCGCATTCTTCCGCAACGGGAATGACCTTTTTGAGGAATCTCTCAAGATTCTTCCAAAGACCCTCTTCCCCGATTTCGCCGTATGCTGTGATAAGCTCACGAACCTCTTCCTGAGTGTAGCTGGAATCCCAGCCGGGTAGATGGATATCGTCCTTGAGCGGATCAAGACCGCGCATCTGATCCCAGTACATTACAAGGCTTGTTGAGCCGTCGGGAGCCTTCTTGTCGAGCTGTGTTCTTGTCCAGTCGAAAACAGGCATGAAATTGTATGTCACGCATTTGATGCCGTATTTTGCACAGCGGCGGATATTTTCACAGTAAACCTCGAGAAGATTGTCCACGTCGCCTCTGCCGAGTTTTATATCCTCGTGTACAGGGATGGACTCCACAACATCAAACACAAGTCCGTTTTCCTCGCACTCTTTCTTAATTTTGTCGAGGCTTTCCTCGGGCCATACCTCACCGGGTTTTACATCATACACTGCCGAAACGATGGAACGCATTCCGGGAATCTGTGAGATGTACTCGAGCGAAATGGGGTCATCCTTTCCGTACCAGCGGAACGAAAGCTTCATATTCATAATTATTTATCCTCCGATCAAAGTCCAAAATAACGGCAGGCATTGCCGTAGCATATATCTTTTACGATCGTACCGAGCGCCTCTTTATCGTTGGGATATTCGCCGTTTTCGACCCATTCTCCGATGATCGCGCAAAGAATACGTCTGAAGTATTCATGTCGTGTATAGCTGAGGAAGCTGCGCGAATCGGTCAGCATACCGATGAAATTGCCGAGCAGACCGAGGTTTGCAAGGCTCACAAGCTGATCGCGCATACCCTGCTTGTTATCGTTGAACCACCACGCGCTGCCGTGCTGTATCTTTCCCGGCACCTCGGTGCCCTGGAACGCACCCATAAGCGTATCTATAAATGCGTTATCGGCAGGATCGAGGCTGTAGAGAACCGTGCGCGGAAGCTTGTTTTCTCTGTACAGACGGTCGAGAAGCTGTGCGAGTGCACGGCTTCCGTTATGCGGTCCGATGCAGTCAAATCCCGTATCGGGTCCGAGCTTTCCGAGCATTGTCGAATTCGGATTTCTCATGCAGTTGTAATGAAGCTGCATGACCCAGCCGAGACGCACATACTGCTCGGCGCAGAACACCAGAAGCTCTGTTTTCACGGCTTCGGCTTCCTGCTCGCTCACGGGGCTGCCGTCAAGCGCTTTCGCAATAACCGAATCAAGTTCCTGCAGACTCATATCGGCATAGACCATACGGTCAAGTCCGTGGTCGCTCGCCCGACATCCGTTCTCGGCAAAATGCTCAATACGCGCTCCGAGAGCTTTCTTGAGCGAATTCATATCGCATATATCAATTTCCGATACCTGCGACAGCTTTTCGATATATTCACGCCAGCCGGCTTTGTCAATATTGAGCGCTTTATCGGGACGGAAGGACGGTGCAACAACCGTATCGATGGTCGGGTCATCGGCTATCAGCCTGTGATACTCAAGAGAATCTATCGGGTCATCGGTCGTGCCGACGAAAACGACATTGCTCTTCTTTATTATCGAGCGCACGCTCATATTCCCGCCGAGCAGCTTATTCTTGCAGTGCTCCCAGACTTCGTCAGCCGTTTCGGGACAGAGAACACCGTCGTAGCCGAAATAATTCTTCAGCTCGAGGTGACACCAGTGATACATCGGGTTTCCGATAGCCTTCGGAAGAACCTGCGCAAATTTGCAGAATTTCTCATAGTCGGACGCATCGCCCGTTATATAGCGTTCATCGACACCGTTCGAGCGCATAAGACGCCATTTGTAATGGTCGCCCGAAAGCCACAGCTCGGTGATGTTTTCAAAATGCTTGTCCTCATAGATTTCCTTCGGGCTTACATGACAATGATAATCTATGATCGGCATATTCGACGCATAGTCTTTGTAAAGCATTTTTGCCGCAGGGGTACTCAGAAGAAAATCATCTGTCAGAAATTTTTGCACGGCTATTCTCCCTTCGTTTTTTTATTTTACACTCTCGCGATATTCCTTCGGGGTTTTTCCCGTCTGTTTTTTGAATATCTTCGAAAAATACTGTACATCCATTATTCCGCAATGCAGCGCGATCGTCTGAATCTGCAGATGTGTCGTGCCGAGAAGATGAGCTGCATATTCAACTCTCTTTTCTCTGATATATTCTGAAACTGTTTTCCCTGTTTCTTTTTTGAAAACAGTCGAAAGATATCCCGAACTGATATTCTGACTCGACGCCAATGTACTGAGCGAAAGATTGGCCGAAAGATCGGTCTCGATAAGCATTATCGCTTTCTGGACAACCAAAGAATATCCTTTCATCGAATGCTTGCGCACCAACCGGCAATAAGAACGAAACATTTCTTTCATCAAAGTCACACCTTCAGCAGGCGATGTCATCTGTTCAATTTTGAGGGCAAACGATGTTGATACCTTGTCTATATGCATAGGATGCACACCGCCGCTCTCAGCCGCTTTTCTTGAAAGTGTGTTCATTATTATACAATAGTTTTTCATATTGCGTATGGGATCGGAGTTTCTTCGTTCTATCGCCTGATCGCTGATCATGGAAAAAATCATACTGTCTTTATGAAGCTGCCCCAACGATACTGCCTGAATAAGCTCGTTTTCAAACCTGTAGCGTGTTTCCATCGCCATCATATTCATCAGTACATCGTCAAAATCTTCACTGCTTGCAGAGAGTCCTATCGGTATACTTGATGACGTTTTCCATTCACTGTCAGTATCAACAATTGAAAAGGAAGGACTTCTCCATATGTGTTCACAAAATGCATCAAGCATGGCAAAAACATGACTGTTTTCGCCCAAAATCGGTATACTATTATAGTACTCGTTGAGATAGCGCTGATTCTTTGGTGATATGGAGAACCTCTCCGCAATTTCCATCAGCTGTCTCGAAGTCAGTCTGGAGCGGTTGTACGGACCGATGAACAGTATGGATTTCTTCGAGTCTTCCGGCAGAATGAAATATATATAGGAAAGAGACAGCGGGTCTGTCGCCTTGTACATCGTGCACGGTTTTACTTCGCCGATAATCTTATACAAAAATTCGTTTCCCGAATAAACCGTATCAAACAACGAATCAAGTCCCGGCGGCAGAATACTGCTTAGTTTGTCGCTTAACGATACAATATTCGTCTGTATATGAATCTTTTTGAATGTATCTCTCAGAAAACGCAATTCATTTTCATAAAACATCTTCGTTCTCCAATTCAGAGGGACAAAATATTAGAATTACGCAAATCATACAAGCAATTCCCCCTAAACCACCGTTATTATATCACGCTTTTTATATAATTACAACATAGCCACTCTTAAATACATTAAATTTTTACAAAAACACCTAAAAAAATTACTCACAATATCGCACAAAATAATCTATAATAAAATCAAAGATTGCGAGATCAAATTGGTAAATCTAACCAAATTGATTCTTAAAGTCACAAGCGGAGAATAATTCCACAAAAGAAAACAGGAGGAAATTCTAATGAAAAAGAAAAAGAATTTATTAGACGCAAACGGCTATCGCAAGTTTGGTATGAGAGACAAAATTGCTTATGCCGCCGGTGACTTCGGCTGTAACATGAGTTTCGCCCTCAAGGGCACCGTCCAGACCTTCTGGCTGGTCTACATGATGATGGAGACAGGACTTCTCTCTCTGCTCCTCCTTGCTGTTCAGATCTGGGACGCTGTCAACGATCCCCTGATCGGTACTCTTATCGATAACGACAAGCGCAACTACAAGCTCGGTAAATTCAGAACCTATATCCTCATCGGCGCATGCGGACTTCTTGTTGCGGGCGCTGCAGTATTCCTCCCCTTCCCCAACGCATCCGTACTTACCAAGGCTATCCTCTTTGTTGTCGGTTACATCATCTGGGACGCCTGCTACACTATCGCAAACGTTCCTTACGGCTCCATGCTGTCCCTCATTTCCGAGGACAACGCTGAGAGAGCACAGCTTTCCACATGGCGTTCTGTCGGCTCCATGGTCGGCGGCATGATCCCCGGCATCATCCTTCCCATGCTCATCTGGCAGAAGGTTACCTATGACGGAACCACCAACTTCCTCGACAAGATCGAGATCCCCGAAGGCTTCACCAAAGAGCAGTTCCTCACCAACCCCCTTACAGGCAAGGAATATGAGATCGGCGAAGCTGTTCTCAGCCCCGCAACAGGCGAGCAGGTTGAGATCCTTCTCGGCGAAAGAGTTTTCTTCGCAGCTCTCATCATGGGCGTTCTCGGTTTCATCGCTTTCATGTTCATGATCAAGAACACTACTATCCGTGTAAACGAAAACGCTGTTAAGGTCAATGAAGGCGAAAAGTTCAACATCTTCAAGGCTTTCGGCAACTTCCTCAAGAACCGTCCCGCTGTCGGCGCTACCCTCGCTGCTATGGGTATGTTCCTCGGTATGCAGTCTGCAACCACTGCAAGCACCATCATGTTTGCTACCTACTTCGGTCAGGCAAGACTTTCCGGTCTCGTTATGATCATCGGCTTCCTTCCCATGTTCCTCTTCATGCCCTTCATCAAGAAGATTGTCAACAAGTTCGGTAAGAAGGAAGCTTCTGTCGCAGGTACAATCGTCTCCATGATCGGCGCTGCTATCATGTTCGTATTCCCCCTTATCCCCGACAAGAACACAGCTCTTCTTGTTTACATCGCATCTCTCGTAATATTCGGCATCGGCATGGGTGTTTACACCTGCGTATCCTGGGCTCTTATGGGCGACGCTATCGACTACAACGAGTGGAAGACCGGCAGACGCGAGGAAGGTACAGTTTATTCTCTCCATTCCTTCTTCCGTAAGCTTGCACAGGGTGTAGGACCCTCTGCTGTTCTTCTCCTTATGGGTTATCTCGGCTACAAGTCCTCCCTCGGCACCATCGGTCAGAGTGCAGCTACTGCTTACAATATGTGCTGGCTCGTTGCAGGTCTGTACGCTCTCAGTGCTGTTCTCATGTTCATCGGTATCGCTCTTATCTACAACCTCGACAAGAAGACTCTTGCAACAATGCAGGAAGAGCTTGCTGCTCGCAAGGCTGCTGAGGCACCCATCGAAGAGGCTGCAGCTGTTGAGGCAATTGAAGAAGCTCCCGCTGAGGAAGCTACTGTAGAAGAAGCTCCCGCTGAGGAAGCTCCCGTAGAGGAGGCTCCCGCTGAGGAAGCTCCCGTAGAGGAGGCTCCCGTAGAGGAAGCTCCCGTAGAGGAAGCTCCCGTTGAGGAAGCTCCCGTTGAGGAAGCTCCCGTAGAGGAGGCTCCCGTAGAGGAAGCTCCCGTAGAGGAAGCTCCCGTAGAGGAAGCTCCCGTAGAGGAAGCTCCCGTAGAGGAAGCTCCCGTTGAGGAGACCCCTGCTGAATAATCAGCAAAACCTAACTCAAGTTCACAACTAATCGAATCGGCCCCCGACAAGTCGGTTTGTCGGGGGCCACTTAAGTAAACAAATAATATAAAGGAGAACGAAAAGTGAGAAATATTGTCAATATAAACTCCAAATGGGCATTTGCCAAAGCCACTTCCGAAATTCCCGCTCAGCTGCCTTCCGATTGGGAAGCTGTTGATCTTCCCCATTCCTGGAACGCCGTTGACGGTCAGGACGGCGGTAACGATTATTACCGCGGAACCTGCCTTTATGCAAAGTCTGTTGCAAAGTCCGATCTGCCCGAGGCAGACCGTTACTATCTCGAGATAAGAGGCGCAAATTCATCTGCCGACGTTTATTTCAACGGCAAGAATCTTGCACATCACGACGGCGGTTATTCCACATGGCGTGTCGATCTTACCGACACACTTGCAGACGACAACCTTCTCGTAATCGCTGTTGACAACGCACCCAACGATACCGTATATCCGCAGGTTGCAGACTTCACATTCTACGGCGGTATCTATCGCGATGTCAACATCATATGCGTCAAAGAATCTCATTTCGATCTCGATTATTTCGGAGGTCCCGGCATTCAGGTCACTCCCGAAATCGAGGGCGCAGATGCAAAGATCGCTGTCACTACCTATATCACAAATCAGAAGCCCGGTCAGATTGTAAAGTATTCCGTAAAGGACGCCGAGGGCAATGTTATAACTGAAGCTGAAGGCGAAACAGAAGTCTCTCTCGAGATAAAGGACGTTCATCTCTGGCACGGCAGAAAGGACCCCTATCTCTACACTATCACTGCAGAACTGACCGAAGACGGTACTGTTATCGACACAGTTTCCACCCGTTTCGGCTGCCGTACATTCAAGATCGATCCCGAAAACGGATTTATCCTCAACGGTGAGGAATATCCCCTCCGCGGCGTATCCCGCCATCAGGACAGATGGGGACTCGGAAACGCTCTGCTTCCCGAGCATCACACAGAAGATATGGACCTCATCTGCGAAGTTGGTGCAACAACAATCCGTCTTGCTCACTATCAGCACGATCAGTTCTTCTATGATCTCTGCGACGAGCGCGGAATGGTCATCTGGGCTGAGATCCCCTACATTTCACAGCATATGCCCACCGCACGCGAGAACACCATTTCTCAGATGAAGGAACTCATCGTTCAGAATTACAACCATCCTTCCATCGTTGTATGGGGTCTTTCCAACGAGATCTCCATGAAGGGTGATACCGATCCCGACCTGCTCGAGAACCACAGAATACTCAACGATCTGTGCCACGAGATGGATAAGACCCGTCCCACCACAATCGCTGTTGTTTCCCCCTGTTCCATCGAAAGCCCCTACATTCAGATTCCCGATGTTGTATCCTACAACCACTATTTCGGCTGGTACGGCGGCGAGACTTCGATGAACGGTCCGTGGTTCGACAAGTTCCACGAGCGCTGGCCCAACACTCCCATCGGCTGCTCCGAATACGGCTGTGAGGCACTCAACTGGCACACCTCCAACCCGAAGCAGGGCGACTACACAGAAGAGTATCAGTCCTACTATCACGAGGAACTCATCAAGCAGCTCTTCACAAGAAAATATATGTGGGCTACCCACGTATGGAATATGTTCGACTTTGGTGCTGACGCCCGCTGCGAGGGCGGCGAAAACGGTCAGAACCACAAGGGTCTTGTAACCTTCGACCGCAAGTACAAGAAGGATTCCTTCTATGCTTACAAGGCATGGCTCTCCGACGAGCCCTTCGTACACCTCTGCTCCAAGAGATACATTGACAGAGTCGAGGACGTTACAAAGGTAACTGTATATTCCAACCAGCCCGAGGTCGAGCTTTTCGCAAACGGCGAAAGCCTCGGCAAGAAGACCGCTGAGGATCACTTCTTCTATTTCGACGTTCCCAACGTCGGCGAGACAACTCTTACCGCTGTTGCAGGCGATCTCAAGGACGAATCTGTAATCCGCAAGGTCGATGTATTCAACGAAGAGTACCGCCTCAAGGAAAAGCACGCTATCCTCAACTGGTTTGATATCACCGAAGTCGAAGGTCGTTTCTCTCTCAACGACAAGATCGGCGATATTATGGCCACCACAAGAGGCAAGCTCGCATTTGCTGGTCTTATTTCCAAGCTTCTCCCCAAGAAGGGCGACAAGGCTATGGGCGGCTTTGAAGTGACCGACGATATGATGCAGATGCTTGGCAGCTTCACCGTACTCCGTCTTTCCGGCATGATCGGTATGATGGGCGTTGAGCTCACTAAGGAGGATCTCCTCAAGCTCAACAAGAAACTCAACAAGATCAAGAAGCCCAAGGAAAAGAAAGAGAAAAAGAGCAAAAAGTAAAATGCGATAATACACAGGCCGCCGTGAAACACTCCACGGCGGTCTTATTTTATACTTCAGGTATATTGTAAAAAGCATATTGTTGTTTTATAATAAACCCATCAGGAGGAGGTACGATTATGGCAATAACATTCAAGGATACACACGAATTTAGCAGAGAGGAGCTCGAGGAGCTTTTCCTCTCCGTCGAATGGTCCTCGGGACATTATCCCGACAAGCTTGTCATCGCGATGAGAAACTTTGAAAAGGTATTTACTGCGTGGGACGGCGATAAACTCGTCGGACTCATCTGCGCTATGGACGACGGCATCATGACCGCGTACATCCATTATCTGCTTGTTCGCCCCGACTATCAGCATATGGGCATCGGCAAGCAGCTGGTTGACAGTATGAAAGAGGTCTATGCTGATTATCTGCGCATTGTGCTGGTAGCTTATGATGACGAGATCGGTTTTTACAAGTCCTGCGGTTTCGAAAAGTCAAACGACGCAAGCCCGATGTTTATAACATCGCTGTGGACATAAAAGGAGACACTTTTATGAAACGGGAACTCGGAATTGCAAGATGCGGTCTTGCCTGCTGTCTGTGCTCTGAAAACACAACCTGCGGCGGCTGTAATTCAGGAAACTGTCCCGATAACGATTGGTGCGAAAATAAGAAATGTTCCCTTGAAAAAGGAATAAATCACTGTTATGAGTGCAGCGCCGATTGCACAAAGGGGCTTCTTTCAAAAATCAAGCCGTATGCTTTCACATTGTTTATCAAAAGATATTCCGAAGAATTTCTGCTCGACTGTCTTGAGGAGAACGAGAAGCGCGGTGTCGTCTATCACCGCGAGGGCATAAACGGTGATTACGACGATTTTGATGATGTCGAAGAACTCATCGAATTTATAAAAACAGGCAAGCGTTGATATTTGTTAAGGAGGAGTTTCGACGTTGGAACAATATGAGGAAATTTCTTTTAATAATTATTGCGTGGAAAATGTGCAATGCGTCTGTAACGCCTGCACAAAGGAATTCACCGAACTTACACCATCGAACTATGAACTTGTTTGTTTTGAAGATGAGCTGGCTCAAAAATATTTTCTTCCAACCTACGGCGAATATGGGTATTTACATCTGCTTAAAAAATTAGTTCCGCAATGGAATCCCCAAAAAGAAATAACCAAAGAGATTACCGATTTATTCGAAGCTGAACTAAACAAAATCACGCCTTTCAACGTAACCTTGGCTTCCATTGGCAAATGTCCTTTTTGCCACAGCGAGGATATAATGGTATTAAAAAGGGCGTCTGTGCTCAACTGCCCTGTCAACCGGCTGAAGATCGACAAGAGCTTCATAGACAAATAATAACTGCAAAACTTTTACAACGGATGTCAAATATCTATTACTATTTTTCTGTTAAAACAACAAACAAAAAAGGAGCGAGATATCTCGCTCCTTTTTTATATCAGAATTTATTTGGTTCTTTCCACTCTTATTCCGCAGCGCTGGCAATAAATTGCGCTCTTCTCAACAACAGCACCGCAGCTCTTGCAATAGGTCTTTTCTCTGATTCTTGCAATCTTCATATTGACATTATCCAGTCTCGAATAAAGTGTATCGATGCTCTTTACGCATTCGTCAACAAGAGCTTCGACATCGCTGCCGTCCTTACGGGCGTCATAGATCACTCTTCCAAGAGCCTCATATCTTTTGTTTATTTCCTTATCGATCTCCGCTGCGGAGAATCTGAGCTTGGATACATCCAAAGCTTTGCCTGCCTTTTTTCCCGCTTTGACCGCAACGTTCTTTGCGCTTACAATAGCATCTTCAAATCTGCCCATTATGTTCATCCTTTCTTTGAATTGATCACACTGTAATTATACTATCATTATATTTGTTTTTCAATATTTTATCCGTAAATACCGTTGCCGATAAACTCCCTGATAAGAGAATTCTCCGGCACAACGGACGGCGGAAGCTGTGCAAACAGCTCAAGCTTCTCCGCAAGATGCGCCACCTGATCATAATGCTCATTATCCTCATTGACCCGTCTGAGCAGCGGCAGAGCAATCTGACTTATAACACAAGGCTCATAGATATGAATCGAGTTTATTGTGATATTCGCAAGTCGCTTGAAGGGTTGTATATATTTCTCCTCACCTGCAACTACATTGGGCCACATATCAAGCGTAGCTTCGGGAGAGCTTCCTCTGAACATCATATCGCGGACCATTCGCCTTGCAAGACGCAGTTCATGAGCCGTGATTATCTCATCATCGCCCTCGTATATTCCCTGCTTGACGCTGATGTATATTTTCAGCATACTCTCTTCGGGAATGCAGTCGGTGACGATCGGGTTAAGCGCGTGTATTCCCTCGACGATAACAATATCGCCCTTGCCGAGCTTAACGTGCACCTTCTCGTCATCGGGACGCTGTTTACTGAAATTGAAATGCGGCATCATACATTCGCCGCATTCCACAAGCGAGGTAAGACACTGCTGCATCTGCGGGATATCCAGTGCATTTACCGATTCAAGATCGGGCGTTCCGTCCTCAAGAAGAGGCGTTTCTTCACGCGCGAGGAAAAACTCGTCAAGCGATATACGAATCGCATCAACGCCTTTTGCCTTTATCTCCTCGCAAAGCATGCTCGCTGTGGTCGTTTTACCCGAGCCCGAAGGGCCCGCAAGCATTATGAGCTTGTTGCCGCCGCTGCCTCCCGTGCAGACAAAATCGGCAATTTCTCTTATCCTTTTACGATACTGGCTCTCCATCTGACAGACCAGTTCCTGCGGTGCATTAAGCGCGGCATCGTTGATATCCTTTATGCGTTCGGTATACTTGATATAATAATCAACAAAATTCCTCATAGAATCGGATAACCCCTTTCTTTCTGGTTATCATCTCATCGAAATCGGACAGGTATTCGTAGGGAAATTTATAATTGTATATGCGATCGATATTGTTCACACCCGGCTGACGAAGCTTTGTAACACCGCCTGCACCGACTGCGAGTATCGTATGCGTTTCATCCATTATGTAGACATTGTAAAGCCCGTCAAGTCCGTCCTTTGCCCAGCCTACGTTTTCAAGATTGCCGACCATTCTTGTCTGCCTGTAAAGATAGTAAGGATGGTAACCGCAGCGAGGAAATCTCCTTGTGCATTCATCGAGCATCAGAGATGCATCGCCGCCCGTTCTGTCACCTTGTGCCTTCTGACCTGAGACCATAGTCGAAGCACGTTTCATCGAAAGCGTATGCACAGTTATGTTTCCCGGATCCATAGAGAGGACTCCGTCGAGTGTTGCCGAAAAACTCTCGGGCGTGTCACCGGGAAGACCTGCGATCAGATCCATATTTACGCATTTAAACCCGACCTTCTTCGCCATATCCATAGCGTCATAAACCTGTCTGACGCTGTGTTTTCTGCCGATGTTATCGAGCACCTGCTGATTGAGTGTCTGCGGATTTATGCTTATCCTGTCGGCACCCGCACGCTTTATTGCCTCAAGCTTTTCGACCGTTACGGTATCGGGTCTGCCCGCTTCGACGGTAAATTCGCGCAAGGCTGACACATCAAACGACGAAGCTGCCGCCGACAGCACCCGTTCAAGCTGCTCAGCCGAAAGGGTTGTCGGAGTACCGCCGCCCATATATATGGTTTCAAGGTGAAGTCCGAGCTTATCTGCAACCTTCGCCGTTTCCTCGATTTCTTTTATAAGAGCTTCTGTATACGGCTCTATAAGCTTTGCCGATTTCTCAACCGACTGCGAGACAAACGAGCAATAGCTGCACCGTGTCGGACAAAAGGGTATCGATATGTAAAGGCTGAAGGAATCGCTGCGCGAAAGATCGAGTATCGGCTGTTCGTATTTCATCGTCTCGGCGCAAAGATCGGTCTTCTCATTCGAGCATCTGAAATCCTGAGTGAACACCTTTCTTGCGCTTTCGCTGCCCTGCGTCTGGGTCAGCATACGGTAGAGCTTGACAGGTCTGACGCCTGTCAGCATACCCCATGGCGGAGTATATCCCGTAACCTTGCACAGATGCTCATAAAGCCCGTCGGCAATCGCGATATTACGCGCCTCGATATCGTCGGGATCATTTAAGCTTTTAGTGTTTTCATAAAGCTTTTCGCCGTCAAAATACCGCGTTGTGACAACATTCGATTCAAGCACGCTCTGTGCCCAGACATCGTCCCTGTCGTCAACGTCGGCTGTTATTCTGATTTTTTCGTCGGGGAAGAACAGTCTGCAAAGACGTTCAAGCTCGACTTTGAAATCGTGTCCTTTAATATATACGGTCATTATTTATTTCACTGCCATCGACATATATTCATTGTTTTTGCGCTCGTAATCAAGCGTTGTATCGGTGTCGTGTCCCGGATAGACCTTATAGTCGCCCTCGAGCTCAGACAGCTTTTTCAGTGAAGCGAGCATCTGAGGAAGGCTGCCGCCGGGGAAATCACATCTGCCGCAGGTGCCTGCAAACAGAGTGTCTCCGCTGAAAATGACATCATCACCGATATAGCACACACTGCCCGTCGTATGACCGGGAGTGTGCATTACACGAAAGCTCATGTCCCCTACTTTTACCGTGTCTCCGTCATTGAGTATAACGTCGGCACTGGGGAGCTGATCGGAACCGACCCCGTAAAATGAGGACATACTTTTATCGCCGCTCGTGAGCATATCTTCATCATTCTTATGAACGGCAATCTTTGCGCCCGTGGTTTCTTTTATTTCTTTGGCGCCGAGGATATGGTCAAAATGCGCGTGGGTAAGAAGAATGTATTCAAGCTTTCCTTCACCTAGAGCGCTTATCGCCTGTCTGAGCTGAGCGCTGTATGCACCCGGATCGACAACTGCGGAGATTCCGCTCTTTTCATCGGTGACAAGGTAACAGTTCGTGAAAAGTCCGCCGACGTGGAATGTGGTTACTTTCATAATCTTACCCCCCTTTTGTTATTTTACCGTAAGCTCGTCGGTATCGAGGATTATTGTTACAGGACCGTCATTGAGCAGCTCGACCTGCATATCGCCGCCGAAAACGCCTGTCTTTACTCTATCTTCACCGCCGAGCGCCTCTCTGAGCATCGATGCTGTAAGCTCATAAAGCGGATTTGCCGTTTCGGGACGTGCCGCTTTGATGAAGCTGGGACGGTATCCCTTTTTGCAGTCGGCGTGAAGCGTGAACTGCGATATGAGCAGAATATCTCCGCCGACATCGGACAGCGAGAGATTCATTTTATCGTCGGGATCATCGAAAATTCTGAGTCCTGCGATCTTTTTGGATATCGCCGCGGCGTGCTTTTCGGTGTCGCCCTCGCACACGCCGAGAAGCACCATAAAGCCTTTTTCTATCTTTCCGACAAGCTCGCCGCCTACCGAAACGCTTGCATATTTTACTCTCTGAACGACCGCTCTCATTTAAAACATCCTTTAGCTTGCGGCACGATCGATGGAGATAACGCCGCTGATTTTTGAAAGTCTTGAAATAATTGCATCAAGGTGTTCCTTGCCGTTGACCGTGATGGTCACGGAGATGACCGCGTGACCGTCCTTCGTCTCTCTCGAGTTGAGCATATGAATACCTATGTGCATATTGGAAAGCTGGACT
>SVPG01000030.1 GCA_015065975.1 Oscillospiraceae bacterium
CTATTTTTTCTTTCGGAACAAAGCCGACCTGTTCGACAGTATTGTAGCTGAAACGGCACAGCGTATGATGGAGCTTGTGGAACGGCAGACTGCGGCGGAAATCGGCGGCAGCAGCGACAGTGCTGCCTATCAGCGCGAGCTCAGCGAATATCTCTGCCGCAACAAGGACGAGGTGCGGATACTGCTCGACTGTTCGGCAGGCACAAAATATGAGCATTTCGGCGATGAATACGGCAGAGCTGTCGGAAGGGGCTTTTTTGCTTTTTATGACAGTTTCGGCGGAACTTCCGAGTACCGCGATATCATGAAGCTGATCGTGCGTATGCGTGTGCACGGCTATATTGAAATGCTGAAAGGAGACTATGACATGGATAAAATGATGAAGTTTTCCGCGCTTATGGAAACCTACGGCGACAGCGGCTTTGAGGGCATGATGAAAAATTTCAAGAATATAATCGAGGGTGCGGAGTAATCCGCACCCTTTTTACATAACAAAAACCAAAAATCGTTATCAGGGAGGAATACAAAATGTTATTCAACGAATTCGGTTCAAAGGAAAACAAACCCGTTATTCTGCTTCACGGAATGATGCAGGACTGGCACAGCGAGTATGAGCTTCTCAAACCGCTTGAGGAGCATTATCGGCTTATCATTCCTGCACAGGACGGGTTCTATGACGGCAGCGGCGACTTCACAACCTTTGCCGATCAGGCAAGACAGATCGAGGAGTACATCACCGAAAATTACAACGGAAAAATCCACGGCGCATACGGAGCCTCGCAGGGCGGTCTTATGCTTACCGAACTGCTCACCCGAAACAAAATCGATATGGGCACGGTGATTATGGACGGATGCTATGTAGCACATCAGGGGAAGCTTGCGGGCAAGGTAACTGCATGGATGTTCAAAAAGCTCAAGAATACAGGCAAGCTGCCTTCGCTTATTATGGTTATGATGAAGCTTATGGGACTGAAAAAAGAGGATCTTGTAATGATGGATAACTTCTATATGAATGCAAGTGACGTGACCGTTGACCGCAATTTCGTGCAGAACTACACCTATCGTACCCGTCCCGAAATAGCCCGAAACAAATCAAAGGTATATCTCTGGTGCGGAAGCAAGGAGCCTTATGCGATCAAGTCTCACAACGAACTTAAGAAATATCTCCAAAACTATGAAGAGGAGATCATGCCGGGCTTCGGGCACGGTGAGTTTTTGATGAAGCACCGGGAGGAGATATGTGCAAAGATCGTCGGAACGCTTAACGTCTGATTGTATTACATTTTTTATCGGATATAGACTTCTCTCAAATATATGCTATAATGTTTTTAACTGACAGTAACTTTGATAGGGGTACAAGAAATGATACTTTCAGATAAAACGCTTATCCGTATGCTTGAGGAAAAGACACTTGTTGCCGAGCCGCTCGAGCCCGATCAGATTCAGCCCGCGAGCATAGATATCCGTCTGGGAAACACCTTCAGCATCGTTGAGGATACATCGACGGGAATCATAAACCTCTCGGACGAGATAAAATACAAGACCATCACGAGCGATTCGTATATCCTTCTCCCCAACCAGTTTGTGCTGGCGACCACTATGGAATATTTTGAACTGCCCGATGATCTGACGGCTTTTGTCGAGGGCAGAAGCTCGCTCGGCAGAATGGGATTGTTCATTCAGAACGCAGGCTGGGTCGACCCCGGATTCAAGGGCGAGATAACCCTTGAGCTGTACAACGCAAACCGCTGCGCCATCGAACTGAGAGCGGGCAGAAGGGTCGGACAGCTCGTTTTTGCGAAAATGGACTGTGCCGCACTCAATCCTTACAGGGGAAAATATCAGGGTCAGCGCGGCGCGACCGGCTCGAGAGTGTTTTTGGACAAGGAGATAAAGAAGTAAATTTGCAACGACCTCTGTCGATTTTCGGCAGAGGTTTTATTGCTTGAACGAAAAATTTTTTATATTTCATGTCACATTTTTCCTGCTTTGACCGAATAGTCAGACAGCAGCGAAAGGAGGCACAGCAAAATGGCGTTTGGCCCAAATGACGAACAAATACTGAGACTGATAAAAAGGGACAGCAACGCGGGTATGGATATGCTGGTGGACAGCTACGGTGCTCTTGCCGCCCACATTATCCGCCGACGGATATCCTCTGTGTGCAGCGAGTACGATGTCGAGGAATGTGTTGCGGAGACCTTTGTTGATCTATACACTCAGCTCGACAGAATCGACCTGAGAAAAGGCAGTCTCAAAGGCTACATATCCGTGATCGCGCGGCGTCGGGCAGCCGACCGATTCGAGCAGGCTGTAAAAGAAAACGGCAGCCGCTCGCAGATCGACGAGTCGTATTTCGTTTCGATACCCGACGATTCGCCAAGTCCCGAGACGACCGCAGCACGGAATGAGACAAGCGAGCAGCTGATGCGTGAAGTGAACCGACTGGGCGAGCCCGACAGCGAGATACTGTACCGCAGATATTACCTTGAGCAGTCGCTCGGCGAGATTGCCGAGGCTCTCGGCATGAAGCGTCCGACGGTCAGCAAACGTATCGAGCGGGCGCTCGGAAAACTGAAAGTCAGCATGGAGGGATATATATGATTACCGATAAGGAGATAACAGACGAGCTCAGACGTGCTTACGGCACGGTCAGCGACAGTGAAATTGCGCCTCTGTCGGTCGAAAGCCGTCAGAGAATAAAACAGATGATACACGAAAAAATGGAGAAAACCGCTCCGTCAAAAACTCACAGCGCGATCACCGTTCGATGGATAGCAGCCGCCGCGGCAGCTCTGGTGCTCTTTTTCGTAACAGCGCTCAATTCCGAAAAGGTCATCGCATCGATATCGCGAATGTTCGGCTTTGTCCCCGGCACGGGCGTTGTGAGCGTTGAGGAGGGCGACGATTACTATATTCTCGAAAACAGCGGCGAAAAGGCCTGCGACGATATGATAGAAATAACCCTCAACGACGCCTTTGTACACGGCAATGAGCTGGAGCTGAGATACACCGTATATCTGTCGAAGATAACGATCGAAGACCTGCAGGATTCGGTCAACACTCTCAGCGAGCTTTACAATCGTCTCGGTTACGACAAATATTTCACCGTTTCTCCCGAGTCTCCGAGACTCACTCCGTACACGACCACACATCTCGGCGGCATCGAGATAACCCCCGACACAGTAACCGTTACCGAAACCGAATCGCTCGAAAGCTCAAGGACAATATGCATCAGCCATCACTACGACATAACCGATGCAGAATGCGGCGATTCCTTTGAAGGTACGCTGAATGTCGGCGGTGTTGAGATTCAGTTCCGTCTCAGAAAGCTCGAGGGCGACATCTCCGTACAGGGTGCTTCGGGCGGTCAGATGGTCGAGGTCGACGGCGTAAAGCTTCTGTGCGTGCCAACGCTCAGAGACAATATACTCTATCTCGATTATTACGCCTGCGATCTCGGCGAATACAAATCAACAAGCGGACTGCGCGGCTGGTACATCACCGACACACTGACGGTCGGCGGTCAGATTATCGAGGACGAGCTTGACGAGAGCTGTATCTTCTTTTCGGACAACACCTCCCATGTCGGCAACCGACTCAAATACGATCTGTCGGGAACAGCCGTCGCCGACGAAGCTGTCATCACAGCCGAGGGTATATTTGTCGAAAAGGAATACAGCGGCAAAGGAATTTTCCTTGACTGCGCTCCGACAGCCGAATTCCCGATTTGCGAGACCGTATCGCTTGACGGCATCGACGTCGAGGTTGCGCAAATGTGCCATCGCAGCTACGGCGAGGAGGAGGGCTACGAGCCGCTCGAGCACGGCTATCTCGAGTTCAGATACAGCGCCGCAAGCACCGACGCTCACCGCTTCTTTATCGGCTTTACCGAAATCATCGTCAACGGCGAGAGTATCGAGTTCTTCAGTATCGAACCTTATGATATCGACTATGTAAACATAGTCGTTCCCCTCTCTGTCCCCTACGAGGAGGTTCGCAGCATCGAGTTCGGCGGCGTTTATCTCATGCTGCAGGACGAGATCGAGTTCAGAGTCCCGCTCAAAGCTCAATAGATTTGATCCCCCTGCCGAAAAATCGGCAGGGGGATTTTTGCGGGCGGCATAACGAGGATCGGACCAAATCCGCCAACATGCCGGACAAAGATCAGTTCAAAAGATTTTATTGCAGACTTATTCGCCGGATGGTATAATGGACTCATATTGAAAATTTCCCGAAAATTCAGGAAATTTACGTGATGTTAAATTGCGTTGCTTGCCTTTTTTGAGGCACTCGTCATATAATCGAGTCATCAACGAAAGGGGGGTTTCACAGATGCTCAGTGAAAACATCAAAAACCTGCGCAAGCAGAAGGGCTACTCGCAGGAGACACTCGCTCAGGAACTCAGCGTTGTGAGACAGACCGTTTCCAAGTGGGAAAAGGGCTATTCCGTTCCGGACGCACTTATGGTGGAAAAACTGGCGGAGCTTTTTGAGGTATCGGTCGGCGATCTGCTCGGAAACGAACAAAAGAATATTGAATACAAATCAGAGCTTGAACAGCTGACGGCGCAGCTTGCCATTCTCAACGACCAGTACGCAAGGGAGATGGCACGAAAGCAGAAGATGAGAAAAATCGCAAAACGGCTTCTTATTCCGACTGCGGCAATATTTATTCTGTCCATAGTCACCATTTACTGCGCGCTGTTTGTGTCCTGCCCGATGGGGCAGGGATTACTGTCAGGCGACACAAGCTCTGCGGTCACTCGCGAGGTTGAATCGAATCTGTTCACCCGGGAGGAGATCGCCTCTGCGACCGAAGTGGCAATGAATTATTTTTCGAGTGAATTTGAAGGCTGCACGCTGATCGAAATATATTACGCGGGCGATGAGATTTCAGCCTTCGAAACACAGTCTCACGAATGTGAAACGCTTGTTCTCGTTTCCACATTTGATGTCGATTCGTCGGGCGGCGACGGCTCTTTCAACTCCGATTCCACCTATGCTAATTGGAAGTGGTTCATGACCAGAGACCCGAGCGGCAGCTGGACGGTTTATGACTACGGGTATTGCTGATATAATTTTCTGCCAAAAAGGAGTCTTATTAAACATGAATCTTAATATTTTCTGGGCTTTGTACGTTTTTGCGTTTGCGATCGCGCTATATCTTGTCGCGTACTTTTTCGGGTGGAAGAAAATGCATAAGAAAGAGCGCTGCACGGAGAAGACAACGGGCAAGGTCGTGCGCTATTCGTATGCCGAATACAACGGTATCAGACTGCCCGTCGCTGCGTACGAGGTGGACGGTGTACAGTACAAGGTCACGGGTCCGCATTTCAAGGCAGGCGTGAATATGTACGCTTCAATTCCCTTTGCAGACGTCGAGACGGCTCAGACCTCAAACCTCACAAGCGAGGAAAACCTTCCCGACGTCATCGTCACAAAGCAGATAAGAAACGGCAGCGCGAGCATCACCCGCTCCCCGATGTACGACCTTTTCCCCGTCGGAAAAGAGGTCGATGTCTACTACAACCCGAAAAAGCCGAAGGAAGCATACGTCATAAGATACGCCGCGCCGTACAAGTTTCTCTCATTCTGGCTGCCGCTCATTTGCGCCGTCATCTGTACGGTGCTTGGTATAGTCTTCCTTGCAAACCCGATATTTTAGGTTCTAAATCAAGGATTTCTGTTTACACGGCCTATACCAAATGTTATAATAAGGGAAATATTTACAAAAAGGTGGGGGTTTTATGGATCCGATTCGTTTCACGGCTTTTGTTCCGCTGGCATTTTCTCTTGTGTTCATTCTCATTGCGTACTTTTACGGCTGGAGAAGTATGCACAAGAAAGATCGCTGCACAGAAAAAACGACGGGCAAGGTTGTGAGCTATTCGCTCGCAGAGTACAACGGATTCCATCTGCCTGTGGTACAGTATGAAGCAGGCGGCAAAAAATACAAGGTCGTCGGACCGAATTTCAAAGCGGCTGTTACAAAGACCGTGACCATGCCTCTGGAAGAGTTCGAGGCTCAGCAGAAATCAAACGTCCCCGATATCGAAAATCTTCCCGACGTTATGCATGTCACACGTGTTCGAAACGGTTTTATCACCGTCACACGCTCCCCTATCTACGGTCTTTTCCCCGAGGGCAAAGAGGTCGATGTCTATTACAACCCGAAAAAGCCGAAGGAAGCCTATGTCATAAGATACGCCGCACCGTATAAATTCGTCTCCTTCTGGATGATGATTATTTTCGCGGTCATCTTTGCGGCAGCCGGCATAGTCCTCCTTACGATTCCGATGTGATAATAGAATCCTTTGCAACAATTATGTGGAAAGAAATCAAAACCCAAAACGATATTGAAAACCTGATGCAGGAGTATTTCGGCTTTCACGACAGCTGCATCGTATCCGTTCTTTATCAGAGCGGCGCAAAGGTTGACGAAAACGAAGCAATGCTTTTTGGCGGACCGTCAGAGCACATTGTCGATATTGTTCTTCACAGCCAATGGAAACCTCCTGTAACACTGCGTTTTACAGGTGTGAGAAAATGCAATATTGCAGGCTGGCACGACAATTATTCCTGCGAAATTTATGAGGCATATATCGCATTTCATACCGACCTGCTCGGCAAAGCCCGTGATAACCGACTGGTCGTATGGGCAGACGGGCATTTCAACCCGTCGCAGTATATTGAAGAAAAAATTATTTCGCCGACAAATTCTAACCGAACTTATGTTGTTGCCGAAAAAATGTTTTGGCAGACTGTGTCGGAGTTATGATTGATGCAAAAATCGCCTGGCGCAATGCGTCAGGCGATTCCTTTTTATCCGTCCCGTCAGCCGAGCTGATTGTTTACATTTTCCTGTGTTATCGGGAAGTATTCTACATTTATCTCTTTTGCGTCGCCGATTTTGCTGTCGAGCCATGCTTCGTATTCGGTGATGTCGAGTGCCCGTCCTTCCTCATAAGCGCCCCACGTTGTGTCAACATAATAGACCTCTCCGTGTCCGCTTACGTCGACTTCATAAGGATAGTCCCACGGGCAGTCCGGCATAGATTCTACGTCATCACAAAGCGAATGTACATTTGCGACAAACTCATACTTGTCGGTATCAGCCATATGACAATATACGGCATACGGCCAAACAGTACCGTGAGTTTCATTCTTTGGGTGGTTCGATACAGCATAGCCGTTATCATAAAACTTAACCGAAGGACAAGCTTCCCATTCTTCTATAAGCTCTCCCGTCTCCTCATTATAGTCATATACTCTCGCACTCAACAAAGCTCTGCATGTTGTTTTAAATATAATTACGAGCTCTTCATTGCCATCGCCGTCAACATCGCATACGGCAAAGCTGTTATCCTCCATTTTACCGAAAGTATCGTCCTCAAGACCTTCGGCAAAAGACCCGTCGGGGAAAAAGCAATCGGTAGAAAATCTTGACATCGCAAGGTAATAAGCCTCCTGTCGCGTTTCGGCAAAAATCGGTTCGGCTGCAGGCGGCTCTTCGTCGCCGATGTCTGACTGCGAAACGCCGCTCTCATTATACGTCGGCACAGATTCCTCAGTCTCCTGTGTGCAGGCGGAAAACGCCAGCATCATAAGCGCCAGCACAAGAACAATAATTTTTTTCATATCGTACCCTCCTTCATTTTTCGGACAACACCCGTCCGATACTTTTATTATATATCCCAAAAGTTAACATTCAACTGCCTGTGTGTTAATTTTTCCCCTCCTCACGTCCGACCGCATATTATTTTCTCAAAAGACTGGTTTTTTTGCGGAATTTATTGTATTATGTCTAAAGCACTTAATCAGGGAGAAATTTTATGAGCTGTAACAACAAATGGGTCAGCGTATGGGGCAACGCGGTGTCGGTTGCGGAAAACCGACCTGAGCGATATGCAAAAAACATAACCGTTCGATATCCGATACGCATACCGTTTTCGGCAGACGCTGTCCGTCTGACCTTTGACAACTACTGCGGCACCGAGCCCATAACGCTTGACAAGACAACTGTTTTATGCCGCGGCAGGTTTTATACCGTTCTTTTCGGCGGTGAGAAAAGCGTTACCATTCCTGCGGGTGAAAACGTCGTTTCCGATCCGCTCGGGCTTGAGCTTTCGGCGCAGGAAACGATAGACGTCAGCTTTTATCTTGCCGATTTCACGCTTATGCGCTCGGTCGTGTTCACCTGCGGTCCGCTCTCGCATGGGCTGTACGCAAACGGCGACCGCACCGAGGACGCCGACATAGATATCGAGACCTCGCGTCCGACCCATCTTTTCTACTTTTTGAGCAACGTTTCGGTGCTCACCGAGCAGAGCCGACGCACCGTTGTCTGCTACGGCGATTCCATAACCGCGCAGGACTGGCCCGATTATCTGACACTGCGATGCGAGCGTGAAGGATTTGACCGCACCGCAATTATCCGCAGAGCAACCAGCGGCTCACGCATACTGCGCGAATACACCTGTCTCACATACGAATCCTACGGACTCAAGGGCAGCCGCCGTTTTGCACACGAGGTGCCGACCGACGGCGCTGACACCGTCATTATCCAGCAGGGCATAAACGACATTATCCACCCCGTCGGTGAAGAGGTCAACGCATTTCGCCCGATGAGCGATCTGCCGACGGTCGACGAGCTGACCGAAGGACTTTGCACCTACATCGCTCAGGCCCGCGAGATGGGGCTGAGGGTATATGTCGGCACACTTCTTCCGATGGGCGGCTGGCGCACCGACGCGCCGTTTCGTCAGGAGCTTCGCAACGCTTACAACGATTTTATCCGCACGACCGATCTCATCGACGGCTGTATTGATTTCGACAAGGCGCTGCGCGACCCCGAAAATCCCAACTGTTTCCTGCCCGAGTTCGATTCGGGCGACCATCTGCACCCGAGCAAAAAGGGCTATGAGCGTATGGCGGCGGAAGTGCCGTCTGAGCTTCTCGGATAAAAATAGCAGCTGTGAAACAAATCACAGCTGCTATTTTTTCTGTCTGTAATATTCATTGACAAGACTCCTGTAGCCGAGGGCTTTTATATCCTCGTACCGACAGGAGTATTTTGATTTTGTACGCTTTCCCGTCGAGAGATAGCGTATACACTCCTGCATATATGCGTCGATTTCTTTAAGCGTGCGGTCGGTGTTTATCACGGGGAAAAACCATCGCGCCCACGTAAGCTCGCTGTAAACGGGATTGTCAAAAAGCTTTGCGTTGAACCGCCTGACAAATGCGGACGCCGCCCGCTCGCCCGAAGCGCCCTTTCGCGAAGCCCATCTCGAGAGAGCGCGGGTCTTTCTCCTCATCTTCGCCTTGAGCTTTTCGAATGAAACGTCGCTGATATCTATAACGCCCATATGATACGAAAAGCCGAGAAACTCCCATTTCTCGCCCGGTTTTGTGACCGTTTCCTTTTCGGGATTGACACTCAGCCTGCGCTCGGCAAGGGTCTGAGCTATTTTTTCGATGCACGAGCCGAGCTGCTCCTCATCGCGTGCAAACACGATTATATCGTCGGAATATCTCATATAGGGTATTTCGTTTTCGTAAAAATATCGGTCAAGCGAGAGAAGATAGACATTTGCGAGAAACGCCGATATCGGCACGCCCGCCATTATACCCTTTCTGTCCTCGATCACTTCGCCGTCAACCACCGCATACGGACATTCGAGCAGCCCTTTAATAAAAAGGAAAAGCGGTCTGTCGTCCGACAGTATCTCCTCAAGCCCCGGCAGAAGAAGCTCAATATCGACCGAGCGGAAATAATCGCTTATATCGACCTTGTAGACATAGCGTCGGTCGAGGTCCTTTATCCTGAGAATGTCCTCGGTCGCGCGCTTGACTCCCCTGTCGTTCCTGAAAGAGTAGAGATTGGGCGCGAAAACCGAGTCGTAATCGCGAAGCATAAAGGCAATAAGCTTGAGAACAAGGCTCTCCTGCCTGCCGAAGGTATAGACGGCCCGTTTCCTGTCGGCCTTCGATTTGCTTATGAGCTTTCTTGCGGGCGGGTCGAAGCTCTCGCCGTTTCGGATCTTTCGCACGATCGGCAGGTACTCCTCGTTCTCTATGAAATTTTTCAGCTCGTCGGTATCCCTGCGCGAGATGTTGCCCTGTGCGAGCTTGTGCTCAAGGAACGCCTGCCACTCATCGGCGTCCGACAGACGGCTCAGTATATCCATAAATATCACCATTAAAAAAACAGAGAGAAAACAATTTAACATTGCTTAAGCAATACAAAACCGTACACAGACCGGCTGCCTGCAAAGCTCTCGAAAGGTCTGTGCCTGGTTCGCCGCAGGCGCATGATGCGTTTCTCTCTGTTTTTACCGTATTTATTATATTTTACTTTATCGTGAAACTTAAATCAAGACCATTATTTTTTCATAAACTCATAACAATCAAATAAAATTTAATATATTTTTGGATTTATTTTGTATATTTGATACATAACCGCACTCTTTCTTTGCTATTATTGCCAATTGATAAAGGCAAATTAAAGTGCTATAATTTTATAAAATACCCTAATTGTCTTGATTTGAGGATTTTACCCTTTTTATTATATGATTTTGTGAAGGGAAGGCTGAATATGAATCGCTCTGTAAAAAGATTCATCGGCGTCATCTGCGTTATGCTCGCGGTCATTGTGAGCACGGCGTCGGGCGCTGTCCTGTCTGTGAGCGCTGCGGAGCCGGAGCTTACCGATATAATGGAAACTCTGTATTCACACGAGAGCGGAATACCCACAAACGAAGCAAACACCATCGTCGAAACGAGAGACGGTTATATATGGACGGGCGGCTACGGCGGTCTTCTTCGCTATGACGGAAGAAGCTTTGAGAATTTCAGCCGAAGCGACACGGGCATGACCTCCTCGAGCATACGCGCACTGTTTGAGGATTCAAACGGCACCCTCTGGGTCGGTACCAACGAGCAGGGTGTTTTCTATTACGACGGTAACCGTTTCATTCGCGTATCCGATCCCGAAAGCACCGAGTATCTCTCGGTCAGATGCTTCACCGAGTCCGGCGGCGTTGTGTACGTCGGAACGACCGAAGGCATCGCACGCATCGACGGGCATAAGCTCGTCGGAATGGATATCGAAAGGCTCAACAATCAGACAGTATACACGCTCAGCACCGATCCCGACGGCGGAATGTGGGGTGTCGAATCGAGCGGCTCCCTCTTCTGCGTCAAGGACGGACAGGTCGCCTGCTGGTTCTCACCCGGAGTTTTCTGGAACAACTACGCATACTGTGCGACTGTGACCGATGACGGCAGAATATGCATCGGTACAAACACCGAGGAGCTTGTCATTCTCACCCGCACGGGCGAGGGAATGACCTCTTCCGATTTCTCCTATAAAAGAATAATCGCAAACGGCTGCGGCACGATCAACTATCTGTGCGAGACGGTCGAGGGTCAGCTCTGGCTGTGCTGTGACAACGCGACGGGCTACGTCGATCTGACCGATTACGGGTTCCATCTCGCTTCATATGTCAAAAATGCCGAGGATCTCGGCTGGATGATTCAGGACCACGAGGGCAACCTCTGGATGACCTCCAGCACAAAGGGCGTCATCAAGCTCTCACACGGTGCCTATTCGAGAATGTATCTCGACCACGTAATCACCGATCAGGTCATAAACGCCGTCAACGAGTATAACGGATACTACTATGTCGGCGCAAAAAGCGGACTCTATATATTCGACTCGCAGTGGCGTGAGGTCAGCTACCCCATAACACAGCTTCTTTCTAACATCGAGATAAGAAACATCGCCATCGATCACACGGGCTGCCTCTGGTTTTCCACATATTACGGTCCCGGTGCTGTGAGATACAACCCCTCAACGGGTGAGATAAAGACATTCGGACGTGCCGAGGGCATAAGCGGCGACAAGGTGCGAATGGCTCTGCCGCTGTCAAACGGCGACATCGCCGTATCGACGGGCAACGGCATCGACATTATCCGCGGCGACAGTGTAATCGCCCATTACGGAGCGGCTCAGGGAATGAAAAACTCCTTTATCCTCTGTATGGTCGAGCTGTCCGACGGCACCATTCTCGCAGGAAGCGACGGACTCGGACTTTACACCGTAAAGGACGGCGTTGTCACAAACTATTACCGCAACATCGGGCTGGCTGGCGGTGTTATCCTCCACATAATCCCCGACGACAGAAGCGAAAATCTCTGGATTTCGACGGGTGCGGAGCTCTATTACGGCAACCTCACCGACGGAATGAAGCAGACTGCGGAGCTCTCCAAGGGCTCGGGCAGCATATTCGACCTCTATTTCAAGGGCGACTATGTATGGGTGCTGAGAAACAGCAGCGTCGTACGCACCACACGCGACGCACTTCTCAACTCCGACATCGCTCAGTGCACCGAGTTCGGTCAGTCGCTCGGACTTACCGCTCCTCTCGTCGCAAACTCTTGGAGCCTTCTCTCCGACGACAAGTTTGTCGTCTGCACAACGAGCGGCATATCGAAGCTCAACGCGGTCGGCATCGACGAGACCGCCGCCGCTCCGATAATCGTCTTGAACTCCATCTATTCCGACAACGACCGTATGCCGTCGACAGATAAAATCGCCATCGACAGCTCGGCTCAGAAGCTGACCATCGATCTTGCGGTGCTTTCCTACAACCAGCACCCCGTCGACATCGTATACAAGCTCGACGGATTCAACAGCGAATGGACCACCATTCCTCACGGCTCATACTCCCCCATCGTTTACACAAACCTCTCGGGCGGAAACTACACCTTCCGATACAAAGCGATCGGTTCCGACGGCATCGTGTCGGAGGAAAAGACCATCGTCATAGCAAAGGAAAAATCGCTCTTTGAGCACGTATGGGTGTGGCTGATACTTGCCGCTGCGCTGACGGGCGCCGCCTTCCTCGCGGCGCGTATCATAATGAACGCAAAGGTCACAAACGCAAAGAAGCGACAGGAGCAGTACAAGAACATCACCGACCAGGGTCTTCTCACCATCGCGAACACCATCGACGCAAAGGACGCCTATACAAACGGTCATTCGAGACGAGTTGCGGCGTATTCGAGGGAGCTCGCAAAGCGATACGGCTATGACGACCCCGAGGCTCTTTACTACGTCGCACTTCTCCACGATATCGGAAAGATCGGTATTCCCGACAAGATACTCAACAAACCGGGCAAGCTCACACCGGATGAATACAAGCTCATTCAGAAGCACCCCGTCATCGGCGGCGAGATCCTCAAGGATTTCACAGCCGTACCCGGAATCGTGCAGGGTGCGATGTACCACCACGAGCGCTACGACGGCACGGGCTACTGTCAGGGTCTTGCAGGCGAGGATATCCCCGTCGCGGCAAGAATCATCGGCGTTGCCGACGCATACGACGCTATGTCGAGCGCGCGATGCTACCGTCCGAGGCTCGATACCGAGACCATCATAAACGAGCTCCGCGAGGGCAGCTCGACGCAGTTTGACCCCGTTATGGCTCAGATAATGCTCGATATGATAGCCGACGGTACAGCCGAAAAGCTCGCCGAAACCTCCGACCCGATCGAGGAAACAGCCGACGATATCAAAATGGAAGATCTCAAATAACACAAAAAGCGTATCGGTCGTGCGACCGATACGCTTTTATTTTTTTTACTTATTTTACGAGCGAATCGATGATGTCATCAAACTGCTCTGTCTTTTCGCAGGGGAACTGACCGCCTGCGGGGAGGATATCCCATGTCTCGACGTGAGATACCGTCTCACCCTTTGCGAGCATTACCTGACCGCCGAGCGACTCGACCTCAAGGGAGTTTGCGTCGGTGTAGGATTCATAGTTGCAGCCGTAATCGGGATAATCGGCCTTTTCGTCAAAGGGGAACTTCTTTATAAAGAGCTGACCGTCAACCGCATAGCCTGCCCAGCCTGCCTCGTTGTTGAAACCGAACTTGCAGGAGCTGTTCATGGTCGGGTCCTGACGGAGCTTTATGTATCTGTCCGATGTTGTAAAACGGTCGTCGTTCATGTTGGTATAGGGCCAGAAGACGAATACTCTGTTTGCAAGGGGTGCGCACTGACGTGTGTTCTGCGGTGCAACCATAACGCCGCCCTTTCTGACCTGAGTTATAGCCCAGGGTGTCGTGTACCACTCGTCCATATGTGCGGCGTTTGTAACGGTCTGTGTGACCGTGACGCCTGCGCCGCTCTCGGCAAGGGCGACGGTGACGGTATAAGCAATGCCGTTTGCCTGTACGGGTGGGGTGAACTTTACTCCGCTCTCGGTCTGCTCCCACGAAACAGCGACATCATCGGGATAATAGGTCTCGGGAAGTCTCTCGGGGGTTGACCACACACGGTGTCCGCCCAGCATGAGATACTTGTCCTTGCCGTAAGCCTCCTTGATGGTCGGGCTGTCCGAGCATACGGTAAAGCTGTTGTCGACAAAGAAGATGTTCTCGCCGCCGAATGCCTTGTAGGAGATGATTCTCGGTCCGCGCTCGACAGTCACAACAAGCTGTGCGTCGCCGTTCGAAATCTCGACGCATTTGCCCATCGACTCAAAATTGATCTCTTTTACACTGATTGCCATATCTTTATACCTCCTGAAATCAGCCTATGAGCGAATCGAGGTCGTCCTCGCTCAGATCATCGGAAAAGTCGGCTGCGTCAAGGGTCTCCTCCTCGGCCTCGACTGCCTCCTCAACGGTCTCCTCGATCTCTTCCGCGATATCCTCGATTACATCTTCAGCTTCCTCAGCCTTCTCCTCGATCTCCTGTGCGAGGGTGTCGAGAATCTCGTCGGCCTCCTGCTCGTTCATCTTATTCTTTGAGAAACGGAAGGAACCGCTCAGGCTGCGCTCTCTTTTATCGCTCTTCTGAATGAATTCGATGACCATTTTCGATGCAAAAAATGCACCGACTGCCGTTGCGGCGAGTACTGCGATCTTTCCAAACGTCTTCATTGTAATCAATCCTTTCAAAAATTACGATTTATTTCAGTTGTCACTGTTTGCTATCAATTTATAGATATCGCTCTTTTTGAGCAAGGTCTTCTTTGCAATATCCTTTGCCGCAGCCGATGCCGACAGCCCGTCCTCCATGAGCTCGCGCGCCATCTGCGCCGCGTCTTCAAGGCTTATCTCCTCGGCTTCGGGCTCGGGTGCGCCCTCGATTATTATGACAAATTCGCCTCTCGGCGGCTCGGAGGAGTATCTTTCGACCGCCTCGGAAAGGGTCGTTCTGATTATCTCCTCGTGCAGCTTTGTCAGCTCACGTGCCAGCGCGATGCGCCTGTCGCCAAGCTTTTCGTAAAGATCGGTCAGCGTATTGAGCAGCTTGTGCGGCGCTTCATAGAATATCAGCGTGCGCCGCTCGCCGGCAATCTGTTCGAGATGAGCCCTTCGGCTTTTGCCCGAGACGCTCAGAAACCCTTCGAAACAGAATCTTCCCGTGGGAAGTCCCGACATCGCAAGCGCCGTTACCACCGCAGAAGGTCCCGGCACGCACAGCACGGGTATTCCCCGTTTTGCACACTGCGCCACAAGCTGTTCGCCCGGGTCGCTTATCGCCGGCATACCCGCGTCGGTGACGAGACAGCAGGTCTCCCCCGCCTCGATCCTGTCGCATATGTCGGAATCCCTGTCGTTCATATTGTGCCTGTAATAGCTTACCATCGGCTTTTTTATGCCGAAATGATTGAGCAGCTTGAGGGTCACGCGGGTGTCCTCCGCCGCTATGAAATCACAGCTTTCAAGGCTTTCCTTCGCTCTGGGACTGAAATCGCCCAGATTACCTATCGGTGTGCCGACCAGGATCAGCGCACCGCTTTTGCTCTCATTTTCTGTCATTGCTTCACGCTGCCCCTTGTCGTTCTGTAATGCTCGTAGAGACGGGCGAGCTCCTCGGAGTCGCTTCCGTCCTCGCCGCGCATGATAAACGGCTTTTCTATCGAAAGCGACGGTTTTCCGCCGCGTCTTCCCTCGATGAGAATAAGCCACGGTGCGCGTCCGGGAGAATTTTCCACCATTCGCATACGCTTTGGTTCGATGCCGTTTGCCCTCATCGCGCAAATGACATCGGCCGTCCTCTCCGGTCGGTGGCAGAGACAGAATCTTCCGCCGTATCTGAGCAGATATGCCGCCGCAGCACACACGTCGTTTATGCTGCATTCAAGCTCCGCTCTCGCCGCAGCCCTCTGTGGGTCGGGCGATATATAACCGCTGCCCGGTTCAAAGTAGGGCGGATTGCAGCTCACCAGATCGAAATGCTCGCGGTCGACAACGCCCTTGAGCTCCTTCATATCGAGATTCATAACCTCAAAACGGAGGGTGTCGCCGTTTGCCGCGGCCGTCTGACGGGCCAGCTCGCACGCCTCGGCGCTGATATCGATGCCGAGAACGGTTCGCACCTCACCCTTTGCCAGCCACAGAGTCGGTATTATACCGCACCCTGTGCCGAGGTCGCAGGCGTTCTCCTTCTTTTTCGGAGATGCAAAATCTGCCAGCAGAAAAGCGTCCGTCCCGAAGGTATGGCGTTCGTTGACAAGAATCCGCCTGCCCTCGCCGAGCGGTTCAATTCTTATTGTGTTACCCATAGTCGCTCCCAAAATTGCCTTAAATTAAGCGCAAACGGCGGAACGTCCGCTATATGAGACGATCCGCCGGTGCGTTAAAAGTTTTTTGTGTCGGAATTACTCAGCCTGAGGAGCTCCGACAGGGCAGGAAGCTGCACATGCACCACAATCGATGCATGCATCAGCATCGATCACATAAGGAGTACCCTCAGAGATCGCTGAAACAGGGCAATCGCCTGCGCAAGCGCCGCAGCCGATGCAATCGGAATTGATCTTGTATGCCATGGTTGCACCTCCAATTATCAAAGTAACTACATTTTACTATATAATTTTGCGAAATTCAAGGTTTTTCGCCATTTGTATTATGTAAAATTTATTCCAACACAGCCGCTCAGACTATCGCCCGAAGCTGCTGCTCAAATGTTTCACATGAAACGCCCGTCTGCTGAGCGGCGGAAAGCAGGTCGCGGCACTGTTTCTTGAGCGCGTCCGCCTCCTGCGCCGTGAGCTTGCCGCGGCATTTTCTCGTATTTATCCTGCCGCAGGCAGCCGCGCAAACCTTGCCGAGAGAGTCATTGCGCACCCTTTCGCTGTGAGCTCTTCCCGCGCCGACCTCGCGGCACAGACGGCCGTCATCGGCGACACCGCCGCAATAGAGGCGGTTGCTTCGCTCGGGCAGGAAATACCGTCCGCAGCTCGGGCAGATTCTCGGCGCCGTGCCGAGAGAAAGAGCCCGCATGAAATCAAAAATCAGAAGCTCGCCGAGCGACGAAAACTCGCATATCTCGCGTATTGCACCCTCCGACGCGGCAAAGCGGATTTTCGGCGAAAGCTCCTTCGGCATGACCGTTCGTGCGATCATGTTTTCCTTTCTGAGAGCCGATTCCAGCTCGGGCAGCTTTGCCTCAAAAAGGCTGAACGACTGCGCGCCGCTCTCCCCCTCCTGCCTGCATTTTGTGAGGAAATATCTCATATACACTCTGAAGCATATCATCTCGTCGATCATCGAGCGCATCAGGCGTGCATCGGCGCTCCTCGCCGCTTCGCCCAGCCAGGCTATCGAGGAAAGAAGCTCCGCCGCCTCTCTTCTCTTATCCTCGCTCTCGACTTCGCCGTAAAGACGGCTCAGACGCGACACGGTATCCTTATCGGCGCGCAGGACGTCCGCCGCCGCAAATCCGACAGCGCCCTTCACACCGCCTGCGGTGCACGAGCCCTCCGTATATTCTATAATAAACGGCACGCGATTATTCATAAACCTCACCCCTGATATGTAATAAACTTATTTATTATTTCCTCTTTATTTCAAATAATACATCTCAAAGCCGTTTTTGTCAACAGGGTTTTCTGAATAAATCCCTGTGATTTCGGGAAATATAAGCACAAAGGAGATGATATTATGTCTGAAAGCAAAGAGATGCTTGAAAGCATATATAAAAACGCCGAGATGGGGCGCGATTCCATCGAATACCTGACACAGCACACCGATAACCCCCGTTTCCGCGATGCACTCAGCCGCCAGCAGGTGGAGTATCAGACCATCATGGACGACGCCCGAAGCATACTGGGTGACCACGGTCACGCGCCCGAAGGCGTTTCGGGTATGGCAAAGGGCTCCGCAAAGATGATGGTCGGCGCAAAGACGCTCATCGACCCGTCGGTCGGAAACATGGCGCAGATGATGATCGACGGCAGCACAAAGGGTATCGTCAAGCTGACCTCCGAGCTCAACGGTTACAACCACCTCGACTCGAACGTTCACTCCCTCGCCGACCGTCTGCTCAAAACCGAACAGAACAACATCGACCAGATGAAGACATTTCTGTAAAACAAAAAGAGACCCTTTGTGGCACCCTCCGTAAGGAAGGTGCCACAATGATATCCGTTCCTTTACGGAACGGGTGATATACCTGCGGTATGATATCGCACTTTGTGCGATGATAT
>SVPG01000005.1 GCA_015065975.1 Oscillospiraceae bacterium
ACCGTATACGAAAAAGCAGCCCCCACGATCATAGGAAATGTCAAGAATATAATATTCCTTCAGAGCTCCGACCCCGAGATGCTCAAGTTCATAAGCCGAATGCTCGGCACGACCACGATCACCCACAGCGGCTCACCCGAACCGCTCATGAGCGAGGAAAAGCTCAAGAGCCTGCCCCGCACACCCGATTACCGTCAGGCGATATTCATGCGTGACGACATCAAATACAAGGTCAACCTGCCCGGATTTGATAAATACGAGTACCTCGATAAATACACGGCGAAGGACGTGACCATCCCCTCGCGCAAGCTCTCCGAACCGAAGGCTTACACACCTGCAAAGCTTATTACGGACCTTGCGCAAGGGGAGGTCCCCGTGCCCTTCTCGAAGAAATCGGGCAGCCCCAAAAAGAAGAAAGCTGAAGAGAACGAGGATATAAACCTTGATGAGGAGCTCGAGAAGAAGCTTGCGGAGCTCTTCGGAGATATGGACGACGATGATTAAAGGAGGAAAAAAGCCATGATGCCGATGATAACAACGTACGACAAGCAGGGAAGAAACACAATGGACCTGTTCACAAACGAGTTCATGGAGCTTCGGCGTATTCATCTGACGGGCGAGATCAACGACGATCTCGCCGACCAGATAATTGCCCAGATCGAGTATCTCGCGAGAAAGAGCTCCGACGATATCACTGTTGTGATAAACAGTCCTGGCGGCGCCGTGACGTCGGGATTTGCCATCTATGACGCGATGAACCGCTGTGGCTGCGATGTGTCGACGGTCTGTACGGGACTTGCGGCGTCGATGGGTGCATTCCTGTTCTCCGCCGGAAAGAAGGGCAAGCGTTTCATCACGCCGATGGCGGAGGTTATGATCCATCAGCCTCTCGGCGGAGTCAAGGGACAGGCGTCCGACATAGCCCGAGCGGCGGCGCACATCACGGTCACAAAGGAACGAATCAACGCTATCCTCGCCGACAATACGGGACAGACGATCGAAAACATCGCGAGAGACACCGACCGCGACACCTACCTGACAGCGCAGGAGGCTGTCGAATACGGAATTGCCGATGAGATTCTGACGGCGATATAAAGCCATATAAAAACGGCGGCTGCGTGGTTGTGGAGCGCAGCCGCCGTTTTTTTATCTGTCAAGTTTCAGTCTCATGGACTCGTAATGTCCGCCCGTTGATTCAAACCCGAGCTTTCTGTAAAGAGGATATCCGTCCGCAGTTGCCTTGAGGTCGATGAAGGAGACGTCGAGCTCCTTTGCCTTATCGATAAGCATGCGGAGCATAGCCGAGGCGATGCCCTGTCTGCGGTATTCGGGCATTGTTATTACCGAAAGTATCTCGGCAGTCATACCGTTCGAAAAGCTCGCGCCAGCGGGCTTTTCGTTTATAAGAAGCATGGCAGCCGCACACGGTTTTTCGCCCTCGCGTGCGAGCACGCAGAAGAGCCTTTTGCCGATGTTTTCGGGAATAAACCGTCCGAGCTGCTCTGCGATTTGGGACTCCTTGCCGCGGTCAACCCCGTCCTCGCGCAGGTATTCGAGCCGCATATCGATTATCTGTCGGGTGTCTTTTGCGTCAGCAAAAAATATTTCCATCTCATTCACCTCCGGCTTTCAGTTTTTTGGGAAGCGCCGAAAAAGCTTTGCCCACAAGCGCGGTCAGCTTTTCGAAAAGGAATGCAATAACAAATGTAAGAATAACACTTAAAGCAAAATGCAGATAATGATTGCGGCTTATCGGCGTCAGAGCAAGCAGACTCATCGGCAGCTTGTGCATCAGAAACAGACTGTTGAGATGCACTCCGCAATAGCGAAGAAACGGATTTTTCGGCGAAAATTTCATTGTTACAAGAAGCACAAGAACGGCAAACAACAGCGTCGCAAGGCAGTAGTAAAGGGTTCTTTCCTCCCAGTGCTTCTGGAAAAACACAAAGGCAAAAACAACGCCTGCGAGCAGGGGATAATACAGATAATTCTTCTTCATCAGAGGCTTTATGTCCTTCTCGAAAAGAGAAAACCAGCAGCCCGCGGGGTAACACAGCATCGAGTTGTACCAATAGCGGTTGCAGCCCGAATCCTTGAGGGAGAAGACCAGAGCGAGAGTCAGGGCTGTTATGACCGCTGCCGCCCTGTACCGATCACGCCCGTCCTCGCGGAAGGCTCTGAAAGCAAGCCACGAGAATGTGTAAAGGCAGACTATTACAAATATATACCAGTTGTCGTTTCCCGCACTTGTAAGAGCTATGAACGATTTTGCCAGGACCTGTCTGTCGAACTTTACGTCGTATCCGAGCGCCCTGATTATGATGTCCTTTGCAATGAATATCAAAACCGACAGATCGTATATGAGAAGGGTTTTCAGAATACGCTTGCGGGGAAGTGCCTTTGTATAGGCGAATCCCCTTTTTTTTACCGACTCGACTATTCCGTATCCCGAATAGAACAGAAATGCCGAAACGACGCATTGTCCGAGGAATATCCGCACATCCGTATATGCCTGATCCATAGGTGACAGCACCGACGGCGAATATGAATTGAAAAAGTGAGAAGCAAAAATCAGAAGAATGAATACACCCTTGACAACGTTGCAGGTGTCTTTTGATATGTAATCTTCGTTCTGCCGACGGATAAAGAGCCTTGACGGGACAAGCAAAAGAAGCGTTATGGCGAAAATATACAGGATCATTTTATCAACTCCGAACCGTGTGCACATTCCCGACGGGTACAGAGCGCCGTGGTGTACCGTAAAAATTATATACCTCCGACCGTGTTTTTACAATAGCCGCAAGGCAAAACAGCAGGTTTTGCGGTCTTGCTTGCAATCGCCCGTCAAATTTTTGTCAAAGTTCTTGACTTGACGGGGAAAAAGTAGTATTGTAACCTTGTTAAACTGAATAAAGCTAAATGAAATCAGCAGGAGATTAGGCATTTGCCTTTCCAAAGGGGTAATACTCTCGGGTGTCGTTATGACGGGGACTGCTGACGGATAGCAATCTGGAGAAGTCCGCTGCGCGCGGGTGCCGAAGGGGCAAAGGGTCAAACCATAATCTCTCAGGCAAAAGGACAGATCATATTTTTTACACGGAAATATCCTTGTTATACCGTTGTCTCATTCCACCGCTGTCCGATTTGGCAAGCGGTGGTTTTTGTTTTGTTCGGTTGACAAATATTTTTTGGAGGTTCAGTTTATATGGACAAAATCTTGCAAACGATTGAAAATGTCAACGGCGAAATCAACGGCGTTGTGTGGGGAGCTTTCGGACTGCTTCTCCTTGTCGGTACGGGCATAATCGTTACCGTGCTCACGAAGTTTTTCCAGGTTTCGCACATCGGTCTGTGGTTCAAGAAAACTCTCGGCAGCCTCTTCCATAAGGACGTTATCGGGCACAGCAGGGAAAAGGGGTCCATTTCTCCCTTCCAGGCGCTCTGCACGGCGCTTGCCGCAACGGTCGGAACGGGCAATATCGCAGGTGTCGCTGCCGCAATAAGCATAGGCGGCGCGGGTGCCGTGTTCTGGATGTGGGTGGCCGCATTCTTCGGTATGATGACCAACTATGCAGAAAACGTCCTCGGTATCTATTATCGCAGAAAGAATGAAAACGGCGAGTGGTCAGGCGGCGCGATGTACTATCTTGCCGACGGTCTCGGAAAGAAAAAGGGCATGAAGATATTCGGAAAGATTCTCGCGGTCCTTTTCTGTATCTTTGCAATGCTCGCTTCCTTCGGAATCGGAAGCATGGGTCAGGTCAACAAGATTGTTACAAACGTATCTCAGGCTTTTGATGTACCCGCACTTTCCTCTGTTGAGGTATTTTCCGGCGTTTCTCTCTACAATATCATACTCGGCGCGGTGATCATGCTTCTCACAGCTCTCATTACCCTCGGCGGACTCAAGAGAATCGCAAGTGTCGCAGAAAAGATCGTACCCTTTATGGTAGTGCTTTTCGTTATCGGCAGTCTTGCGATCATCGGCGTAAACTATGCTAATATTCTGCCCGCATTCAAGGCTATCTTCGTAAACGCATTCTGCCCCGAAGCGTTTGTCGGCGGCGGCATCGGTGCCGTTATCGGCAAGGTCGTCACACAGGGCTTCAAGCGCGGCGTATTCTCCAACGAAGCCGGTCTCGGCTCTTCCGTTATGGTTCATTCCAACTCGAATGTCAAGGAGCCCGTTGCTCAGGGTATGTGGGGCATCTTTGAGGTCTTTGCTGACACCATGGTAGTCTGCACGATGACCGCACTTGTCGTTCTTACCGCGGGCGGACTTGACGGCGGCGTGTTCAATGTCCTGACAGGTGAGATAGCACAGGGCTATACCGACGCAACTCTTGTCGGAGGTGCATTCAACTCCGTATTCTCCTGGGGAGGTATCGGTGAAAAGTTCATAGCTGTCGCCATGTTCCTCTTTGCTTTCACCACCGTTCTCGGCTGGTCTCACTACGGCTCGAAGGCATGGGAGTACCTCTTCGGCGCAAAGACTACCGTTATCTTCCGCATTATCCACGTTTGCACCATCATCTTCGGTGCCGTGCTCACATCTTCTCTCGCATGGGATATTTCGGATACCTTCAACGGTCTCATGATGATCCCCAACCTTATCGGCGTGCTCTCGCTCTCTCCGCTCGTTGTTAAGATTACAAAGAACTATCTGAGACGAACAAAGAAGGGTGAAGATGTCGAGCCCATGTACAACTTTGATCCTGAGATTCAGGCTCAGGAGCTTGTCCGCGAGATAACCGAGGACTGATTATAACAAAACAGCAGGGCAGCCCATTTGAGAGCTGCCCTGTTTTTTTATATACGTTCAATCTCAACCGCGTGTGCGACGGCGGGAATATTGTTTCCCTGCTGGGAGCTTGTGGGGGACATGAGTGCGCCCGTTCCGACGAAGAGAACGCGTTTTGTTTCGCCTCGGTCAAGTGACGGCAATATCTCCGAGCACATGACCGTCGCCGAACAGCCGCACCCCGAGCCGCCCGCGTGCACGTCCTGAGCCTTGAGATCGAATATCATCACGCCGCCGTCGCAGTGGACGGGGGAGATGTCGATTCCCTCCCTGTGCGTGAGCTCGCGCAGAAGCTGAGCCCCGACCGTTCCGAGGTCGCCCGTCACGATGCGGTCGTAGTCCTCAGGCGCCGTGCCCGCCGCGTCAAAATGGCGCAGTATGGTGGAGGCTGCGGCGGGTGCCATTGCCGCACCCATATTGTTGGCGTCGGCTATGCCGAGGTCGGTGATGATGCCTGCGGTTGCGCGGGTGATTCTGAGTCTGCCGCCGCGTTCGACCGCCATTGCGCCTGCGCCCGTGACCGTGCGCTGGGCTGTGGGCGGACGCTGTCCGCCGTAGCGAAGAGGGTTGCGGAACTGGCGTTCCGACGAAGCGAAATGGGACGAGGTTGCCGCGATGCAGCGCTCGGCGGCACCGCTGTCGGTGAAGACGGCTGCGCACAGCAGAGTGCTTGCCATGGTCGAGCAGGCGCCGTACATACCGATGAGCGGTATGCCGAGGGTGATGAGCCCGAAGGAGGAGGCTGTGCACTGGTTGAGAAGGTCGCCGCTGAAAATATAATCAAAATCGGAAGATGTATATCCCGATTTTTCGATGCAGAGATTTGATGCCTCCTGCACAAGCCTGCTTTCAGCCTTCTCCCACGTTTCCTCGCCTGCGAGGGTGTCCTCGAATATCTTGTCGATCTTGCCGCCGAGAGGTCCGTCGCCCTCCATCTTTCCGCCGACACAGGCAAACGAGGTTATTGAAACATCGTCAAAGGCGACCGATGCTCTGCCGATTCTTTTCATTCTGTTTGTTCCTTTCGTTTATAAAAAGCGCTGTGTTGCCCAATAAACAATGCCGTAGATCATACCTGCAAGCGTGCCGTAGACGATGACGGGTCCTGCGATGATGAACATTTTTGCGCCGACGCCGAAAATCTGCCCTTCGCTTTTGAACTCTATCGCGGGGGAGACGACCGCGTTTGCAAATCCCGTTATGGGCACGACTGTGCCTGCGCCGGCGTGTTTTGCGATGGCGGAAAAACAGCCGATAGCGGTCAGAACGGCGGTTATGCCGATAAGCACGATCGATGTACAGGCGCGTGCCTGCTGGATATCCTTGCCGACGATATTGGAGAAAAAGTCGGTCAAAGCCTGACCGATACAGCAGATAAGTCCGCCGACGGCGAAGGCTTTCGGATAATTGAGATAAGATGGCGACGGGGGAGAAGCCCTGTCGGCCATTTTTTTATATTCCTGTTTTGAAATGCTCAGATTGGTCACGTCCTTTCACACGGTAGTTTTCTCGCAAATTGAAAGAATATCCGAGAAAAGGAAATTTTATCGCAAAGAGGTACGCATGACGGGCGGTGGGATTGACACTTTATTGCTGTTTGGGGTATAATAATCTGACATATATTGTAATTGTCTTTTTGTTTTAAGGAGAGTGTATTTGTCGGATGAAAGAGGTTTTGCTGCTTGATGAGAGCGGAGCGGTGTGCGGAAGGTGCGAAAAGCAGAAGGCGCACATCGACGGTCTTTATCATCTTGCATATTCCGTTATAATAAAGGATACAAAGGGAAATATGCTCCTGCAGCGCAGAGCGGTCGAAAAATATCATTCGGGCGGCAAATGGAGCAATGCCTGCTGCAGTCACCCCGACAGTGACGAGCCCGAAAAAATAAAGGAGCACGCGAAAAATCGTATGCTTGAGGAGCTCGGCTTTACGTGCGAGATCGAGCCGCTGACGGAGTTTTCGTACAGAGCCGTTGTCGGCGAGCTTGTGGAAAATGAACGGGATATGGTGTTCTGCGGCGAATACGAGGGCGAGGTAAACCCCGATGCGCAGGAGGTCTGCGATTACAGATGGGTTTCACCGAAGGAGCTGTCCGATTGGACGGGCAGTTCGCCCGAGGATTTTTCCCCGTGGTTTCTCAGACTTCTGCAGATTATCGGTATTTGACCCCAAAAGGTGAAATAAATAACGGCGCAAGCCGCGAAAGGTAAGGTCTTTATGAAAAAAGAAAAGAGTAAAAAGCAGCCCTACGATCCGAAAATGACCATTTATCCCTATACGGAGAAAACCGACGGTCATTATCTCCCCGTCAAGTATCAGAAACCGATAGTGTTCGACAAGGATTATCCTTATGTTGACAAATCCTTCAAGTATAAGTTCCTCCACGCTATGCTGAGAGTTGCGACGGTTGTGGTCGCATTTCCCGTTGTAAGAATCGCAACGGGACTCAAAGTCAAGGGCAGAGAGAATCTCAAAAAATACAAGGACGTTATAAACGGCGGCGTCATGTCGGTCGTCAACCACGTTCATAAGTGGGATTTCATCTGCGTTGAGTATGCAGTGCGCCCCTATATGCCGTGGATTCCCGTATGGGACAAGAATATGCGCGGTGAAAACCGATTCCTGTGCAGATACAGCAACGGTATTCCGCTGCCCGTCGGCGACCTGAGAGCAACTGCGGCTTTCGGCAAGGCAATCGACGGTCTGATGGAGGACAATCAGTGGCTTCATTTCAGCGCTGAGGGAAGTATGTGGCAGTATTATATGCCCATCAGACCCTTCAAGAAGGGTGCGTTCACATTTGCTGTAAGACATAACAAGCCCGTTATCCCCATGGCTTTCTCCTATCGCAAATCGAGCGGACTTCGCAGAATTTTCACAAAGAAGCCGTCGATGACACTGACCATCGGCGAGCCTGTTTATATGGATACATCTCTCAACAAGGTGCAGGCGGCCGACAAGCTGACCCGCGATTCCCACGCGGCGGTATGCCGTCTTGCAGGCATCGAGCCTGAGGAGAACATCTATCCGCCCGTATTCGACAACACCGACAGAATCGATTATTATACCGACACCTACGGCAAATAATCCTCTGCCACGAAAGGACAAAAAATTAAAATGCAGCAGAAAAAACCGATCAGAGGCATTTTAGTGCTTCTGCTGATATCGGTGATATGGGGTTCGACCTTTACCGTGCAGGATATGGCGGCGGAGCATATCGGACCTTTTACCTTCAATTTTTTCAGATATCTTGTCGGCACGGTGACCCTCATACCCGTTGCCGCAATCGCTCAGGCGGTAAGGCGCAGAAACGGCACACATGAAAAGGTCGGCAAAAAGACGCTTGTCACAGCCGCGATAATCTCGGGACTTGCGCTCTTTGCTCCCGCAGCGTTTCAGCAGGCGGGCATAGCCTACACAAGCTCGGGCAAAGCGGGATTCATAACCGCGATGTATATCGTGTTTGTTCCGCTTCTCGGACTGTTTATGAAGAAAAAGGCAGGTCTTGCGGTGTGGATAGCCGTTGCGGTATCGGGAGTCGGACTGTGGCTGCTGTGTATGACCGAGCGGCTGACCGTCGGCAAAGGCGAGCTGCTCGTTTTGTGCAGCGCTGTGTTCTGGGCTGTGCAGATACTTGTTATCGACACTTATGCCGATAAGATAAATTGTTTCGTTCTCGCCTGCGGCGAATGTTTTGTGTGCGCCGTTCTTTCGGGTGTTATGATGGCGATTTTCGAAACACCCGTTGTTATGGCAGATGTGCTCAGATGCACCGTGCCCGTTCTTTATTCGGGTGTGCTGTCGTGCGGAATTGCATTTGCGCTCCAGCCCTTCGGTCAGAAGGACGCGAGCCCTGCCGCAGCGGCCATCGCGATGAGCCTCGAATCGGTATTTGCCGCAGTTGCAGGCTTCTTTATTCTCGGTGAGAGAATGACCGCGCGCGAATATATCGGCTGTGTGCTGATGTTTGCGGCGGTGATACTTGTTCAGCTTCCCGAGTTTATCGCAGGGAAGAAGGAGAATATGGCTTAATATAACAGTTAAAAACATCAATCCCCGAGGCGGCTGCCTCGGGGATAATTTTTTTGCAAAAGTATATTGACAGACGACATATGTCGTGATATGATATATGTCGTAAGGCGACATAGTGCACTTAAAAAATACGCCTGATGAAAGGAGCAGAGCAATGGGAAAGGGAAATGAAGCATTGACCGAGAGCTATTTTTACATCCTGCTGTGCCTTCACCGCGGTCCGCTGCACGGATACGGAATAATGCAGGAGACCCTCTCGCTGAGCGGGGGAAAGGTGAAGATCGGCTCGGGTACGATGTACGGAGCGACGGGCAATATGATTAAAAAAGGCTGGATCGAGGAGACTGAGGGCTCGTCGGACGGCTTTGAGAGAAAGAGAATGTACAGGCTGACCGATGAGGGAGAGCGTGTGCTTGCGGATGAGATAGAGCGGCTGAGGCTGCTTCTGAAAAGCGCTGACGAGGTTTACGGGCGCGGTTGAAAGGAGAATTATTTATGAAAAAGACGAAAAGAGTAAGCGTGCTTTATGCGGCGTGGGAAGCCGACAAAGAGGCTCAGATGCTCAGCGAGCAGTCCGAAAAGGGCTGGCAGCTTGTAAAGACAAATATTTTTGGCAGCAAGCTTGTATGGGACGATTCGGTCAGATATGTCTATCAGATAGACAGAAAGAGAAGTCCCGACGCAAGATATTACGAGACCTTCACGGAGCAGGGCTGGGAACACGTCACAAAATTCAACGGCTGGCAGTATTTCCGCAAGAAGTACGACCCGTCGCTCGGCGAAGAGGAATATAAGATATACACCGACGAGCAGACCTATGCCGATTCGCTCAGAAAAGACAAGAAGACAATGACAGTCTTCGGCATCATCTATGCGGTATATACAGCGGTTTACGCTCTCAAAGCGGTATTTGACGGCTTTGCAAATCTGAACGTTTTTGCGGCGATCTTCCTTATGTACACGGTACTCTTCTTTGCGATGTCGATTCAGATCGGAAAGAAGATGAAGGGCGAAAAGACAAATATAACCGGAAAGAGCATTTTGGGGATAATGATGTCGGCTCTGTTTGTCATTTTTGCTATGCTCGGCGTACAGTATGCAAGCTATCGCATAGATAGCTGCAGCCCGTACCTCAACACGACTATGACCTGGGAGAAGACGCCGGAGGAAACCGAATACGAAATGGACCTTGTCATACGCAAAGCTGATACCTATTTCCTCGATCTTGATTTTGAGTGTGAGGGCGCGGACATTTCTGTTGTCATCGAGGACAGCGAGGGCAAGGAGTATTACAGGCTGGACGGCAGCCGCAGCTGCAGCATAGAAAATCACGATATCGAGCTTGACAAGGGCGATTATATCGTTACGGTCACAGCCGATGAGGGCTGCAGCGATGCAAAGTTCTATATAAAAATCGACAGAAATTTCTTTTTCTGAAAGTTATATTGGGAAGAGACGAAAAAACTCCCGAAGGCTTCTGCCTTCGGGAGTTTTTTGTTTATTCGTAGGTTTTGTAGCAGACGTTGAGGTCAACATCGCCCTCGAGTCCGCTGACCCTGCCCTTGTGACAGAACTGCCACATGGTGTATTCGCCCGTGTAGAGCGAATGAGGATCGTCGGTCTCGATGTGCGCCATCCATACGCCGCGCTTGTCGAGCACCGAGCGGTACATATAATTCTGAAGAAGATATGCCGAACTGTAAATCTCTACCTCATAACCTGCCGCCTCGAGCTTTGAGCAGTAGGCCTCGATTATGGAGGAGAGGAAAAGCGTTCCGAGAATCGACTGGGAATCGTCCTCAACGTCGTAATATATCGGATAGTCGAGCTCTTTGCCTGCCAGCCACTGTAGCATGACCTCGGCTTCTTTTTCCGCCTGAGCGGTGGTCTTTGCGTAGCTGTAATGATAAACGCCGATGTCGATGCCTGCTTCGCGGGCGTTTTTGTAATTCTGCTCGAATTTTACGTCCATCTGCTCGACCTCGCGTCCGTAGCCTGCGCGCATGATGACGTAATCGTAGCCGTCCGCCATGACCTTCTTCCAGTCGCTGACCGAGATATCGCCGTTGTATCGGGAGATGTCGATGCCCTGCGCTGTGATGGCGCTGTCGCAGTGGACGGTCAGTGTGCGGGTCGAGCGTCCGTCGGAACTGGTTGCATATATCTCGGCGGTGCCTGGAGCGATAGCTGTCACGCAGCCGTCACTGCTGACCGTTGCTACCGACGGGTCGGAGGACGAATATTTGACCCAGATACCGCCGTATATCGTGCTGACCGACGATCTGATGCGGAATTTGCTGCCCTGCTTTATGGGGACGTAGTAGGTGTTGAGATAGACTCTTGTCGTGACCGCGGTGACGGTGAACTGAGCCTTTGCACCGCAGCCGTCGGCAGCGGCGACCGTGATGACCGCCGTACCCTCACCGACCGCGCGGACAACGCCGTTCTGGCTGACCGTTGCGACCGACGGGTTGGAGCTTGTGTAGACAAGCGACGTGTCGGCAGCCGAAAGGGGACGAGCCTTTGCGCTTATCTGATATGTCTTGTTGTACATGAGGGTCGTGCTGTCTTCGCTGAGGTTGATATAAAGAACCTTCTGTTTGACATATACGCTCAGCCTCGATACGACCGTGCCGCCCGAGCAGACGGTTATGAACGTGCGTCCTGCGGTCTTTGCGGTGACAGTGCCGTCGGCAGAAACCTCGGCGACCATTCGGTCGGAGGAGAAAAACTGCGAATCGGCGGGGACTCCCGTTATCCTGTGCGACTGACCGGGGTAGAGCGAAATGTCGCACATCGCCTCGGCGCTGTAGGCGGGCGCCGCCTCACCGTCGGCAAAAACCGCGGCGGGGAATATGCACATCAGCTGCGCCAGCAGAAGAAAAGCGGCGCAGGCGGCGAAAAGTTTTCTGTTCTTTGGCATTGCTGCTCCTTTCATCTTGAGAGAAAAAAGACCTGTTTGCGTCAAAAAATATAATATCACATCGGGACGATATTCGCAAGAAAAAGACGGTTTGTGTAAATTTCGGCGGTGTATTTGTAGGATTTAACAAAAAAATTTGAATAATTTGTGTTTTAGGACTTGAAATATTCTGAAAAGTTCGGTAAAATGTATACAGTTGACCTGTGGAATTTGTGAATGACTCAAAAACCTTTGTCAACATTATATATTTTTTGAGCATAAACTTGGTTGATTTAACTTTGGTTAGGTTCATATAAAAAACAAAAATAAGGCCTTTTGGCGGAAATGGAGTGTGGATTTATGTCCAACAGATTGTTCCAGGGTGTTGTTCATCAGATGAGAGATACCATTGACCGTACCATCGGCGTGGTCGATGAGTCGGGTGTCGTTATTGCTTGCAGCGATCTGTCAAGGATCGGTGAGGTAAACGATGCGGTCATGCCCGAGCAGATAATCGGTCAGGAAGGCTTCACTGCGGGAAGCTATTCCTTCAAGCCTTTCGGTGGACATCCCCACTCGGAGTACGCTGTGTTTGTTGAGGGCAGCGATGAGGCAGCTTCCAAATATGCTTCCATCCTTGCTGTTTCGCTCAACTCCATCAAGCAGTATTATGATGAGAAATACGACAGAGGCAACTTCATAAAGAACGTCATCATGGATAATATCCTTCCCGGTGACATCTATCTCAAGGCACGTGAGCTGCGTTTCAATTCCGATGTCAGCCGCGCCTGCCTGCTCGTTCGAATCACAACAAAGACCGATGTCTCCACCTTTGACATCGTTCAGAATCTCTTCCCCGACAAGGCAAAGGATTTCGTCATCAACATAAACGAGAACGATATCGCTCTTGTCAAGGAAATCAAGCCGGGCATCGAGACAAAGGACCTTGAAAAGCTCGCACGTTCCATCGTTGACACCCTTTCCAGCGAGTTCTATACACACTGTGTTGTCGGTATCGGCACCATCGTTACGGGCATCAAGGATCTCGCCCGTTCCTTCAAGGAAGCACAGCTCGCTCTCGAGGTCGGCAAGGTATTCGACACCGAGAAGAATATCGTAAACTACGAGAATCTCGGTATTGCAAGACTTATCTATCAGCTCCCGACGACCCTGTGCGAGATGTTCCTCAGAGAGGTATTCAAGAAGGGCTCCATCGAGACTCTCGATCAGGAAACCCTCTTCACCATACAGAAGTTCTTCGAGAACAACCTCAACGTTTCCGAGACATCGAGAAAGCTCTTTGTCCACAGAAACACCCTCGTTTACAGACTCGAAAAGATCAAGAAGCTCACAGGTCTCGACCTGCGCGAGTTTGACCACGCTATCGTCTTCAAGGTAGCTCTCATGGTCAAGAAGTACCTCACAGCAAGCCCGATCAAGTATTAAATCACACAAATATTACGTTTTGTAATGCAAAACAGCACTCCCGTCTGTGATAAGGCGGGAGTTTTTGCTTAAACTAACAATAAATATCAAGGCAGGAGAAATATGGAAAAAGCAGCAAGCCGTCTGGTCGACCACACAAAGCTGACGACGGGAATGTATATCGCATCGGTCGACGGCGATATAACCGTATATGAGCTGAGATTCTGCCGACCGAACAAGGGTCCCTATCTTTCGAGAGCGGCCGAACACACGCTTTATCATCTTTATGAGGCGCTCATCGCAAACAGCGAATACAAGACCTCGGTCGTGTGGTTCGGTGCGTCGGCGTCGGGCTCGGGGTTCCATCTTGTGACGAGGGGAATGGCGCACAGCGCCGCCATCGATCTTGTCTCGCAGATGACCGAGAGCATAGCGCAATGGCAGGACGAGATACCTTCGGTGTCGGAAAAGGAGTGCTCAAACTGTACCGAGCACGATCTCGAAAGTGCGAAAAAATGGGCGCAGATATTCCTCATAAAGGTCAAAAATGCGACACAGGATATGCTGATCTACCCGCAGTGAATGTGACGCATATGTTAAAAATGGCGCGGTTTGCTTGAATAATATGCAATTATGCAGTATAATTGAAGTGCCACGCATAGAAGGATATGCAGACAATTAAGGAGGAATGCTGAATGGTAAGCCTGAGCAATGTTATCATGGCCGCCGCTGCGGCTGTGGCAGCATTGACAAGGAGAAATTCACAGCCCGATCCTGTTTCAGATACAGTTATAAGACCGATGTACTGGCTCTACAGAAACTGCTGTTACTTCGGTATGCAGATGGAGCTTTATCTGCGCCGTCTGATAAGAAGAATAAAGAAGCTGCTGCGTCCGGTCGGAGCTTTTTTCGCGGGGCTGTGGAACAGGGCAAAAAACAAGGCGGTCAGGATAGCGAAATCTTTCGCGGCCGTCTGGAACGATACGAAAATAAATATCAGAACGATCGATAAAATAAGAAAAGAAAACGGAACCGCCGCCGGTGCGAGAGCGCTCGGTCGAGCCGTTCCGAGAGCGGTGTCAAAGCACAAGAACTTCTTCATGAGCGTGGTAAACTATACTCTGCCGGTGCTTTGTATCGCGATCCTGCTCGGTGTCGTTGCCGACAGGTTCCAGCGCAATTACGTGCTCGCGGTCGAATGCGACGGTATGCTGGTCGGATACATCTCCGATGAGAGCGTTTATACCGACGCCGCCGAAATGGTCGAGGAGAGAATCGTTTTCTCGAGCGAGGATTTTGACCGCACGCTTTCCCCGTCGTACAGTCTCGCGGCGGTCAGTGAGAATGAGCTGACCGAGGCGGACACGATATGCGAGAATATTCTCTACAACAGTGACGACGTTGCCGAAGCTTACGGCTTCTTTATCGACGGCAACCTCATCGCCGCAGTCGAGAGTGAGGGCGACCTCAAGTTCATTCTCGAGAGCTTCCTTGAAAAGTACAGAATCGGCGCCGCAAACGAGACCATGTCCTTTATAGGCGAGCCGGAGACGGTTTTCGGCCTCTACGCTGTCGAAAAGATACTTACCTCCGCCGAGTTCAAGGAAAAGATCAGCTCGGAGGAATATGTCAGCTCGATCTATACCGTAAAGAGCGGCGACACTCTTTCGGGAATACTCAAAAAATACAACATGACCGAGGAACAGTTCATGCGCCTCAACAGCGGCTTTGACGGCACGCTGACCGAGGGCGGAACGGTGGTCGTTGAGAAGCTCCAGCCCGTGCTGCGAGTCAAGAGCATCATAGTTTCCTCCTATGAGAAGGATATCGCTTACTCCACCATAACCGAGAAGGATCCGTCACTCTACGTCGGTACCTCGAAGGTAAAGGTCAACGGCGTCAACGGCAAACAGCTCGTAACACAGCAGATAACCTATGTTGACGGTGTTGAGACATCGAGAACGGTCATAAAGAGAGAGACTCTTCAGGAGCCGGTCAACAAGGTCGTTCTTGTCGGCTCGAAGGTCACAACCACAACAAAGAAAAAGACCTATTTCAACAACACCGCAGCACCCGACAGCTCTTATGTCGGAACGGGCAGATTCACATGGCCTGTACCGGGCGTTCGCCACGTTTCGTCCTACTACGGATACCGTTGGGGCAGACTGCACAAGGGTATCGATATCTCGACGAGCGGCGTTTACGGCAGAACGATCGTCGCTGCCGATTCGGGAACAGTAACCCAGGTAAGGCGAATGTCGGGCGGTTACGGACTCTATCTGATAGTCACCCACAGCAACGGATATTCCACCCTTTACGCGCATTGCAGTGCGATCAACGTATCGGCGGGACAGAAGGTCGCAAAGGGTCAGGCTATCGCAAAGGTCGGTAATTCGGGCAACTCGACGGGACCGCATCTGCACTTTGAGATTCGAAAGAATGGTTCACCACAGAACCCGATGAACTATTATTAAAATTTTGGGAGGGACTCGCTAATGTCAGCACTCGATTTAATTGACGATGGAGGCTTGCTTGGCGAGTCCCATCTTATTGAAAACATTTTTGATGCGATAAAGACCAACTATTCGCTGCTTATTGCGGCGGTTGCAATGCTGATCGCAGCGCGCGGACTTATCGGTCTCGCGGTGTGGTACGACGCAAAGGCGAGGAATATCAGCACACCGTTTGTCTATGCGGCGCTGACGGCGGCGGGCGGAATCATACCGGGAATCATTTATCTCTCGGTCAGGAAAAGCGCAGTTGATATTCCCGCACGCAACGAAAAGGCCGATACGCAGACCGTGCGGTCGGCGATGTGCCTGATCGCGGGCGTCGTGCTTTTTGCCGCAGGAGTGGCTTACGGCTATTCGGTAATAGCGGGAGCGCTCAAGGATATAAAGACCGTTTACGCGCAGTCGGCTGAGGACGGACAGGTAATTACCCTCGTCAAGGTGTTCAAAAATGCCGTCGGAAGGCTTATTTCGGGCGAGATAAAGCTGTCCGATTTCAAGGTGGTATCGCCCGAGAGAAGAGCCCTTTCGAATGTTTCCTTCTGGCTTAAGGTCGGAGCTAATGTCGTGCTTGCGGCAGCTCTTCAGAGAGACGCAACGTCGCAGAACAGACGGCACAGGGTGTCGCTCGTTATCTTCTCGGTCCTTTTCGGCTGGTTTGCAGGCGCGATATATATGTGCGTCAGACACCGCAGAGGACAGAGATATGTGTGCGGCAACTGCGGTACGCAGGTAGACGGCGGTCCGCTCAGTGTATGTAAAAAATGCGGCGGTATGCTTCCCGTACTTGAAAATGCACACAGCCTTGCGGCGCAGGAAACCAGAAAACAGGCGAAGTTCCTGTCGGGAGTTTATCTTGCTGCTCTGACGGCTGAATGTGCCGTCACGATGGGCGCGTGGTATTACTTCTTCGATGCATCGGCTCAGATGATAGAAAGAATTTTCGGATAAGAAAAAAGAAGGTATGCAAATTTTTTGCATACCTTCTTTTTGTATTGACCTGTCGGCTTTGTGCGGTTAAAATGATGTTATGCCTCGGCTGATTCCTTCTGAGCCTCGGACGGCTTGAACCATTTGCTGAAAAGAAGGGGCCAGACGTTGATTGCCCAGATTATCATGAGGAAATAACGGGTGATGTCGGCGGGAATGTTGTCGCCGAGGAGTGCCTTGAGTCCCGATTTTATCAGGAGTGTTCCGCCGAGACCGATCGCTACCTTGACGGCCTGCTGCCACAGCTTGTCGGTCTTTTCGGTGTAGTTTATATATTTGCGCTCGATAAAGAGACCGATGCAGAATGCAGCGCCCGCTGCGCCCATTTTGCAGGTGTCGGAAGCATAGTGATGCTCGATGACGCCGCTGCCCAGAAGAATAAGAGAGTATACAGCCGCCGCGACCGAGAAGACACCCAGCGCCGTGAGGGTGATGTTCATTGCCTTTTCGCTGTTTTTGTTGAATACCGTTACAGCGATTGCGGATGTGATGAGGGTTATGATAAAACCGACAACGACGTCTGCGGGGGTGTGTACGCCGAGATACATTCTCGAGAATCCGACGAGAAGGGCGAGAAGAAGACATACGGGAAATGCCCACGGCTTTTTCTTCATCCACATGCCGAGTGTGAGGAAGATCGAGCCTGCGTTCTGTGTGTGACCGCTGGGGAATGAGAAGCCGCCCGCGGCTTCCTTTGCGTTTCCGACAACGCTCAGCTCGGGGTCGATGACCCACGGGCGCGGAACACGGCAGGTTATCTTGAGTCCGTGTACGCACAGACCGGAGAAGAAAAAGCTGACTCCGATTCCGTAGGCGAGCCGTTTGTCAACGCACCAGAGGATAAGGCACAGGACGACAATTGGCAGGGTTTCCTCGCCGAGCTTTGTCACAAGAAGGAAAAACTCGTCAAGGAAGGGCGTGCGGATGGATTCAAGCGCGCGCAAAAAATCCATTCCGTAGTCTGTGATTGCGGAAAATAATTCCATTTGCTTCTCTCCTTTAAGTATATAGATTTTAAAATAACGAAAGGTAATAAAAAATTATGAAAATCACAATTTTAGATGCCGATACCGTTTCGAAAAATGATGTCTCGCTTGAGCCGATAACCTCGCTCGGAGAGGCGACTGTTTACGGCAGCACCGACAGCGATCAGATTTTTGACAGAATAAAGGATTCGGAAATAGTAATATGTAATAAATGCGTTATAAGTAAAGAAATTATTACAAAGTGCGAAAAACTGAAAATGATAACGCTTTTTGCGACGGGATACAATAATATCGACGTCAAGGCGGCTGCGGAAAAGGGGGTTGCGGTATGCAATGTTCCCGCATATTCGACCAATTCGGTCGCACAGCATACCTTTGCGTTTATACTGGAGCATTTCAGCAGAGTGGCCGATTATGCGCAGTCGGTAGCACAGGGTGACTGGATGCGTCAGAAGCTGTTTTCCTATTTTTATAAGCCGATATATGAGCTTTCGGGAATGACTCTCGGAATTGTCGGATTCGGCGATATAGGAAGAAAGGTCGCCGAGATAGGCAGAGTATTCGGTATGAAGATACTGACCTATACAAGAAGCCCCGAAAAGGTAGGGGAGGACGAGGCACAGACCGTGACACTCGAGGAGCTTCTCAGATGCTCCGACGTTGTGACCTTGCATTGCCCGCTCAACGAGGGTACGCAGAGACTCATAAACCGCGATACGCTCGCACTTATGAAGCCGACCGCGATACTTGTCAATACATCACGCGGCGCTGTCGTTGATGAGGCTGACCTCAGGGAAGCGCTTGACAATGAAAGGATCGCGGGTGCGTATATCGACGTGCTCACGAAGGAGCCGATGGCGGAGGATTGTCCCTTGCTTGGTGCAAAAAACTGCGTTATGACACCGCATATCGCGTGGGCTCCGCTTCAGACGAGAGAACGTCTTATCGAGAAGGTCGCCGAAAATATCGTGATGTTCGAAAAGGGCACGCCGATAAATAAGGTAAACTGAAAATGATTTTTAAATATCTCAGCCGCAAGTTGCTTTGCGGCTGAGATTTGTTTGTATATGAGGGTTATTTTTGGCAGTGCACTAATGCAGCACGAAACTACACGCACTTAGTGCGTGTGCCAGATTTCGGAGGCGTACTGCTTGATGGTGCGGTCGGAGGAGAACTTGCCGGCATTGCACATGTTGAGCCAGCACTTTCTGGCGAATGCAAGACGGTCGTTGTATTCCTTGTTGAGACGCAGACGAGCGTCGATAAAACTTCTGAAATCGTGAAGGAGGAAATAATGGTCGGGCTGATGCCAGCTTGCACCCTTGAGCAGAGCCGACTTGAGCTCGCGGAACGCCTTTGTGCGTCCGTCGGAAAGAGTTCCGTCGGTCAGAGTGTCAACAACGCGGCGGATAAGCTCATCTTCGTTGTAAAGCTTCTTCGGATCGTAGATCGGCTTGATAGCCTCGATCTCTTCAACGCGGGCACCGAAAATGTAATTGTTTTCTTCGCCCGCCTCCTCAACGATCTCAACGTTCGCACCGTCATAGGTTCCGAGTGTTACAGCGCCGTTGAGCATGAACTTCATGTTGCCCGTGCCGCTTGCCTCGGTTCCCGCGGTCGATATCTGAACCGATACGTCGGCAGCCGCAACCAGCTTTTCAGCGTAGGATACGTTGTAGTTCTGAACAAATACTACCTTTATATAGGGGCTGACCTCGGGATCGGCCTCAATGAGCTTTGCAACCTCGTTGATGAACTTGATGATACCCTTTGCGCGTGCGTAACCGGGCGCCGATTTTGCACCGAACAGGAATACCGTCGGGGTGAAATCCTTTACAACACCGTCTTTTATAAGGAAATAAAGACCGAGAATGGAGAAAGCGTTGAGAAGCTGACGCTTGTACTCGTGCAGACGCTTTATCTGAATATCGAAGATCCAGTCGGGATCGATGTCAACACCGTCGTGTGCCTTGACGAAATCGGCGAGCTGACTGCGCTTTTCGGACTTGATGTCCATGAAACGGCGAAGGATAGCTTCGTCATCAGCGTATTTTTCAAGAGCTTTGAGTCGGTCAAGATCGGTAACCCACTTGTCGTCGCCCAGAAGCTCGGTTATGAGAGCGGACAGCTCGGGATTGCACAGAGCAAGCCAGCGGCGCTGGGTGATACCGTTTGTTTTGTTCTGGAAACGCTCGGGGTATGCCTTGTACCAGTCGGAAAGTACGCTGTCCATAAGAATCTTCGTGTGAAGAGCGGCAACTCCGTTGATGTAGCGTGAGCAGAATACAGCAAGATTTGCCATGTGAACGGTCGTGCCCTGAACTATCTTCATAGTCGGACGCGATGCCGTCGGAACCCTGCGGGACGCAAGCTCGCGGGAAAGCTTTGTGTCGATCTTCTTGATTATTCTCATGCAGGCGGGTGCGATCTCGGATACGATATCGACCTCCCACTTTTCGAGTGCTTCCTGCATAACGGTGTGGTTTGTGTAATTGAATACCGCGCGTGCGATTTCGAATGCGCTGTCGAAATCATATCCTTCGTTTTCGGTCAGCAGACGGATAAGCTCGGGAATGGATATGACGGGATGTGTGTCGTTGAGCTGAATGGAGGTCATGTCGGCAAATCTGTCAAGTGTGCCGTGGGTGCGCTTGTAGCGTCTTATCATATCCTGCAGAGATGCGCTCGAGAAGAAATACTGCTGGCGAAGTCTGAGCAGCTTGCCCTCTCTTGTCGAATCGTTGGGATAAAGAACGCGGGAAATGTCCTCAGCGCGGTTCTTTTCGGCAACAGCTTCGTCGTAGTTCTGATCGTTGAACTTGACAAAATCAAACTCCTCCATCGGCTCTGCCTGCCAGAGACGAAGCGTTCCGATGCTTTTGCCCTCCCAGCCGATGACGGGCATATCATAGGGAACAGCGCGCACGGCGTCCTTTTTGCCGAAACGTACCGTTACTGCCTCGTCAATGCGGCGGACCGACCACGGATCGCCGAACCGCGACCAGTCGTCGGCGTATTCCTTCTGGAATCCGTTCTCGATGGTCTGGCGGAAAATGCCGTACTTGTAGCGAATGCCGTATCCGTCAAGGGGTATGCCGAGCGATGCGGCGCTGTCAAGGAAACAGGCGGCAAGTCTGCCAAGACCGCCGTTGCCCAGTGCGGTGTCCTCAACATCTTCAAACATCGAGAGGCTCAGACCCTCTTTTTTAAGCTGCTCCTCGACCGTCTCGGTCAGTCCGAGACAGAGAAGGTTGTTGTATACAAGTCTGCCGACAAGGAATTCGGCAGAGAGATAATAGGCTCTGCGCTTTTCGGTACGCTCCGTGCGGCAGGCGTTCCAGTTGTCGGCGAGGTATGCCATTACCGACTGCGACAGTGCGTAATGAACCTCCTGTGCGGTAAGCTCGGAGAGCGGACGGCAATAGTGTGCCGCGGCGATCTCTTTGGCTCGGTTCATGATTTCGGATTTTTCCATTTTCAAAATTCAATCCTTTCAAAAGGTATACGGTTTAATTATTACCGCCGTATCCCAAATAATCCGTTACACAACAGCATATAACAAATTTTAAAAATAATCAACAGTAACAGGTCACAAAACTTTATTCAAATTGCGACCGTTTACGGCAGATTTGTGCCGAATGTGAAAAAATGTGCAAATATTGACGTGCTGTACGGCTTTAACATATTAAAGTTTGATAAAATTTTGACAGGACACAAAAAATGAGTTGACTATTAGGGCTCTTAAACTTATAATAAATGTTAAGATTTTAGTATCCGAAGATTTTTACTTTTGGAGGTAACAATTATGGCAAGAGTCTACAATTTCAGCGCAGGTCCTTCCTGTCTCCCCGAAGAGGTACTCAAGAGAGCAGCTGACGAAATGCTCGACTGCAACGGTTCCGGCCAGTCCGTAATGGAAATGAGCCACCGCTCCAAGGAGTATCAGGCAATCATCGACGAGTGCGAAGCTCTTCTCAGAGAGCTCATGGAGATCCCCGAGAATTATAAGGTTCTCTTCCTCCAGGGCGGCGCTTCCACCCAGTTCGCAATGCTTCCCCTCAACCTCATGAACGGTTCGGGCAAGGCTGATTTCGTTATCACAGGTCAGTGGGCAAACAAGGCATATCAGGAGGCTTCCCGTTACGGTCAGGCAAACATCGTTGCTTCCTCCAAGGATAAGACCTTCTCTTATATCCCGAAGCTCGATAAGTCCACCTTCACTCCCGATGCTGACTATTTCCACATCTGCTTCAACAACACCATCTACGGCACAAAGTACACTGAGCTTCCCGATACCGGCAACGTTCCCCTTGTTGCTGATATCTCTTCCTTCATCATGTCCGAGCCGCTTGACGTTTCCAAGTTCGGCGTTCTCTATGCAGGTGCTCAGAAGAACCTTGCTCCCGCAGGTGTCACCATCGTTATCATCCGTGAGGATCTCATCGGCAACGCAAGAGATATCACTCCCACAATGCTCGATTACAAGACTCATGCAGATAACGGCTCCATGTACAACACTCCTCCCTGCTACACCATCTATATGGCTAAGCTCGTTCTCGAGTGGGTCAAGGAACAGGGCGGCATAGCTGCAATGAAGGATAGAAACGAGAAGAAGGCAAAGCTCCTCTACGATTTCCTCGATTCTTCCAAGATGTTCAAGGGTACTGTTGTTCCCGAGGACCGTTCCCTCATGAACGTTCCCTTCGTTACCGGCAACGACGAGCTCGATGCAAAGTTTGTTGCTGAGGCTAAGAAGGCAGGCTTTGTCAACCTCAAGGGTCACCGCTCCGTCGGCGGCATGAGAGCTTCCATCTACAACGCAATGCCCTATGAGGGTGTTGAGGCTCTTGTTGAGTTCATGAAGAAGTTCGAGGCTGAGAACGCTCAGTAATCAATTTTAATTACTTAAAATATTTATTACAGATAGGACTGAATTACAGTGGCAAAAAAGAGAATTCTCACTATGAATAAGATCGCTAAAATCGGTCTTGACAGATTCAGCGATAACTACGAAGTCGGCGAGAATGTAGCAGATCCCGAAGGTATTCTTGTCCGTTCCGCATCTCTCCATGAGATGGATATGCCCGAGAGCCTTCTTGCAATCGCAAGAGCAGGCGCAGGCACAAACAACATCCCCACCGATAAGTGCAGCGAGCAGGGTATCGTTGTTTTCAACACTCCCGGCGCAAACGCAAACGCTGTTAAGGAGCTCGTTCTTGCAGGTCTCTTCCTTGCTTCCCGTAAGGTAGTTTCCGCTATCGACTGGGCAAAGGGCCTCAAGGGCAACGGCGCTGAGGTCGGCAAGATGGTCGAAAAGGGCAAGGCTCAGTTCGCAGGTCCCGAGATCAAGGGCAAGAAGCTCGGTGTTATCGGTCTCGGCGCTATCGGCGTTCTTGTTGCCAACAGCGCAAACTCCCTCGGCATGGACGTTTACGGCTACGATCCCTTCCTTTCCATCGACGCTGCATGGGGACTTTCCCGTTCCACCACTCACGCAAACTCTCTCAAGGAGATCTTTGAGCAGTGCGACTACATCACCCTTCATGTTCCCCTCAACGGCGAGACCAAGGGCATGATCAATGCAGAAGCTATCGCTCAGATGAAGGACGGCGTCCGCATCCTCAACTTCTCCCGTGCTGAGCTTGTTGACAGTGCTGCTATCGTTGATGCAGTAACTTCCGGCAAGGTTGCATCCTATGTTGTTGACTTCCCGACTGATGAGGTTCTCGGCGTTGACGGCATCGTTGCTATCCCGCATCTCGGCGCTTCCACTCCCGAGTCTGAGGACAACTGCGCTGTTATGGCTGCTGACGAGCTTCGCAGCTATCTCAAGTACGGTTCCATCCGCAATTCGGTCAACTATCCGAATCTCGAGTGCGGTCACATCGAGGATAACCGTATCTGCATCATGCACAAGAATATCCCCAACACCCTCACTCAGATCTCCGGTAAGATCTCCGCAGAGGGTATCAACATCGAGAACATGCTCAGCAAGTCCAAGAAGGATTATGCTTACACTGTTATCGATTACGCAGGAAGCCTTTCCGCTGATACCATCAATGCTATCAAGGCTATCGACGGCGTTATCAGAATCCGCGTAATGGAGAAATAAGACAGATATAAAGAGAACGCCCGCAGCTCGTATGAGCTGCGGGCGTTAATTTTTTTGTTTTACTCCTCGACCTTGTCGCTGCCGAGCTTTGAATAAAGCGCCTCGGCGTATATCGTGGGGATTATTCCGAAGAGAACAAGGGCGAATATCAGGCTTGATGTAAAGAGGATTATCTGCATACCGTCAAGGAAGAATCCGAGGATTCCGCAGACGACCATAATACCGCCGCCGATAACTCCCAGCACACCGCTCAGACGGTGGGTCTTTTTCCATATATGCTCGTTTTTGAGCGTAGCGCGTATTTTTATGCCGAAGTTCGGGTTCTGCTTGAGCTTGCCGAAATAGTTGCAGCCGACAGCGATGAATATACCCAGAACTATCATCAGCGGAGAGAGCCATGTGCGGTTGGGAGAGATAACCTTTGCCGCAGCCATAGTCATGAACCAGCCGAAAATCATAAAGAGAATGATGATCGTGAAGATGAAGGGATCCTCGTATCTTTTGTTTTTCTGATGGTTTTCCTTGTTCTTTGTAACCATTCGGTAAACAATAAAGAGTATTGAAAGAAGCACGCAGACCACAGGAAACATAAGCATCGCCCACTTTGAGCCGTACTGATCGGGCTGCATATTTATGTCATAATGTGTCGCGAATTCGCCGTCGGGCAGCGTGTTTATATAGAACGCCATTGCGACGGTGTTGATAACTGAAAGAATAAGCGGAATAAATTTTTTCATTGTTAGTTGTCTCCTTTCACGGTAAAACCTGCAAGGGCACTCAGAATATCTTCAAACACGCTTGTGTTTATCGAATAGATTATATTCTGCCCCTTTTTCTCCGAATCGATAAGCTCCGCACTCTTCAGAATACTCAGATGGTTGCTTATCGACGGTTTGCTCATGTCAAATTCGGCGGCTATCTCGCCTGCATTCATGTCGCGCTTTCGCAGCATATCAAGAATTTTGCGCCGTGTCGGATCGGCAAGAGCCTTCCAGACGTCACCCATTTGTGTTCAGCTCCTTTGTGTTAGATATTTAGACAAATGTCTAATTACGAGTATATATTATCACACGCCAAAGCATTTGTCAATAGATATTTAGGTAAATGTCTAAATATCTATTGCGAATTTTCATTCTGGGAACTGACAAAGAAAGCCCTCGGAATTTCTTCCGAGGGCTTCTGTTATTAGCTCACCGTTAAATTGGGAGTTGACACTCCAATAAACTGAAAATTATCTTTTCTTATATGTCACTGCAATTCCAACAACAGAAGCCAAAAAAACAATAGGTGCAAGTCTCACAAATAAGAATTCAAATCCATGCATTATTGTTCCTGCCACTGCCAACTCAGGATTATTGTAATTCCAATCCAGATAAGGACTATTCATAGATATAAGCGCGATAAATATGATCACTATAGCGGCACACAATGAAACAAGAATCCAGCGAATCGTTTTGACCGTTGTTATTCTTCTTTTTGCAAGCTGCAAATTGATAACTTCCAACTTTTCAGAAAGTGTCTTTAAATCATCGGTAGTCGGTTCTGTTACAGTTTCTCCAAGTAATTCACTTACAGTAGTATCCAATTCATCCGCCAACATAATCAGCATATCTGAGTCCGGAACTGACAGACCATTCTCCCATTTTGATATAGTCTGCCTTACTACATTCAGCTTAATTGCAAGTTCTTCTTGCGATAGCCCTTTTGACTTTCTAAGTCTTTTGATGTTTTCATTAAGCATAATCTGTGCCTCCTTGTTTTGATGGCCCAATTATATATCCAAAAGAGCCGTTGCCGCAAGCAACGGGTATTAACATCCGCTTGTTTACAGGCTTTTCACAGACAAATTCTTATTTATCGGTAAGTTAATTATAACAGACTATTATAGAAAAGCCACTTTTGACACTGATATCAAAAGCGGCTTTTAATACAATTTATCGTGACCTTGTTATCTTAACGTAGGCGCAGTCAACTTCACAGCTCATGGGAGCGCTTGGTTTTCCGAGCGTCAGCGTTATGCGTTCGATTGTGGGGAATGCGACAAATATCGCATCGCACACAGCCTGTGCGGCACGCTCGATAAGGTCGTATGTATGAGATGTCATCGCGTCGCGTGCGACGCAGCATATCTCATCGTAGTTTACCGTGTCGTCAAGATTGTCGCTCACACACGCCTTCGAGAGGTCGAGCGAGAGATTGAGGTCGAGGGTGAACACCTGACCGTCTCTCTTCTCGTGCTCAAAGACTCCGTGGTGAGCAAAAACTCTCAGACCGGAGATTATTATTTCGTCGCTCATACGGTGGGAGCAAGCTCTTTTGCGTAAGCTTCAAGCTGTGCAATCTTATCCTCGCAGGCCTTGACGGAATCGCAGACTGCGGTGAGATAGAACTTGATCTTGGGCTCTGTACCGGAGGGGCGTGCAACAAGCGAGCTGCCGTCTTCCATTATAAACTCAAGAACATTGCTCGAGGGAAGCTCGATCTTTGTCTCGACACCGTTTGAACGGCTGACACAGTTGAGATAATCGTTGAAGGTGACAACCTTCTGACCGTCGATCTCGCAGGGCGGCTCATTTCTGAGAGTATTCATTATGGAAGCGATGCGCTCCATACCCTCCTGTCCCTTATAGGACGGGGAATACTGGGTGTGCATATGACGTCCGAACTCGCTGTAGAGCTCGTTCATACGCTCAAGCAGAGTCTTGCCCTGAGACTTGTAATATGCTGCCATTTCGCAGATGAGCATGGAGCCGACAACAGCGTCCTTGTCTCTTGCATGGGTGCCCTCGAGATAGCCGTAGCTTTCCTCATAGCCCATTACGAAGAGGTCGCTCTGACCGTTCTTCTCAAGCTCGCACATGATCTCGCCGATGTACTTGAAGCCTGTGAGAACGTTTCTGAAATCGCAATTATATTTCTTTGCAACACGCTCAGCCATCGAGCTTGTAACGATAGACTTGACGGCGATGAGGGATTTGCCCTCGGGAGCGGTCTTTCTCGAAAGGAGATAATCGAGCATAACGACGCCGACCTCGTTGCCGGTCATACGCTCGAAGGAAGTGCCGTTCCATACAGCGATTCCGACGCGGTCGCAGTCGGGATCGGTTGCGAGCAGAAGGTCGGGCTTTTTGTCCATCTTTGCCGCAACTTCATTTGCAACGCGGAAAGCAGCCTCGATTTCGGGGTTGGGATATTCACAGCCCTCGAACCTGCCGCCGGGGTTGCCGCACTGCTCGGAAACGACGGTGACATTCTTTATGCCGATACGGGAAAGGATCTTCTGAACAGGCTTTTCGCCCGTGCCTCTGAGCGGAGTGTAAACGACCGAAAGATCGGAAGCGGCGCAGATGTCCTTTTCGATACAGCAGCTCTCAACAGCGTCGAGGAACTTGTCGACGATCTCGTCGCCCATATATTCGATCATACCCGACTCGACGAATGAATCGAAATCGCCTGTCTTGACATCGGCAAAAATATCGAGTCCGCTCATAAGCTTTTCGATGCAGCCTGCGTCCTCGTCGGTCATCTGGAATCCCTCGGGACCGTAGCACTTGTAGCCGTTGTACTCTGCGGGGTTGTGGCTTGCTGTAACGACGATACCCGCGTCGCACTTCTTTTCCATAAGAGCGAAGCTGAGTATGGGGGTGGGCTCCATCTCGCTGAAGATGTATGCCTTGATGCCGTTTGCTGCAAGTGTTGCGGCAGCAGCCTTTGCAAAAACGTCGGACTTGTTGCGCGAATCGTAACCGATGGCAACGCACTTGTCGCCGCCCTTTGCGTTGAGCCAGTTGGAGAGAGCCTGAGTTGCAAGACCGATGATGTAGACGTTCATACGGTTTGTACCCACGCCGATAACTCCGCGCAGACCACCCGTTCCGAAGGTGAGGGTCTGATAGAAGCGGTCGCTTATAGCCTTTTCGTTATCCTTGATCTCTTCAAGCTCTGCTTTGAGATCGGGCTGGGTTACTCTTTCGAGCCATTCTTTGTACACGCTGTTCATTGAGATCATACCTTTCCTTGAAAAACCGTATAAAAGCCGCTTTTTAGGCGGCTTTTATACTATTTGGAAAATATTTTATTACTTAAGTCTTGCCTTAAGGTTGTTGAGCTGGTTTGTAAGCTCCTCGGGAAGCTTGTCGCCGAACTTCTTGTAGAACTCCTCGATACCGTCAGCCTCGGAAGCCCACATTGCGTTGTCGACCTCGAGAATGCCCTCGAGCTGCTCCTTGGAGAAATCAAGACCTTCGAGGTCGATATCGTCAGCCTTGGGAACATAACCGATAGCGGTCTCGTCAGCGTCGACAGTACCGTCGCAGCGGCTTACGATCCAGTCGAGAACACGGAGGTTATCGCCGAATCCCGGCCAGATGAAGTTGCCCTCATCGTCGGTGCGGAACCAGTTGACGTTGAAGATCTTGGGAGCCTTGTCGCCGAGCTTCTTGCCCATCTCGATCCAGTGACCGAAATAATCGCCCATATGATAGCCGCAGAAGGGAAGCATAGCCATCGGGTCACGACGGACAACGCCGACTGCGCCTGCTGCTGCAGCGGTGGTCTCGGAAGCCATGATGGAGCCTACGAATACACCGTTGTTCCAGTCTCTGGACTGGTATACAAGGGGAGCGGTCTTTGCACGGCGTCCGCCGAAGATGATTGCGGAAAGGGGAACGCCTTCGCCTGTCTTGAACTTCTCGCTGATGCAGGGGCAGTTCTCAGCAGGAGCGGTGAAACGGCTGTTGGGATGAGCGCCGGAGCGAGCAAGCTTTTTCTTTGCGGGATCGCTCTCAGCCTCTTCGTTAGCCTTGGAGATCTCTGCATTCCACTTTCTGCCGAGCCAGTCGACAGCGTTCTCGGGCGGGTTCTTGTCAAGACCTTCCCACCATACGGTGTTGTTGTCGAGATTGTGAACGACGTTTGTGAAGATAGCGCCCTTCTTGGTGGAAGCGAGAGCGTTGAAGTTGGAGTTTTCGTTGGTGCCGGGAGCGACGCCGAAGAAGCCGTTCTCGGGGTTGATAGCGTAGAGACGTCCGTCTTCGCCGATTCTGATCCATGCGATATCGTCGCCGATGGTCTCTACCTTGTAGCCCTTGTCAGCAAAAGCTTTGGGCGGAATGAGCATAGCCAGGTTGGTCTTGCCGCAAGCGGAGGGGAAAGCAGCTGCAACATATTTGGTCTCCTCTCCGGGACGGGTGATGCCGAGAATGAGCATATGCTCAGCCATCCAGCCTTCCTGCTTGCCCTGATAGGAAGCAATACGAAGAGCGAAGCACTTCTTGCCGAGAAGAACGTTTCCGCCGTAACCGGAGTTGACGGAGATGATGGTGTTGTCCTCGGGGAAATGAGCGATATATCTCTTCTCCTTGTCGATGTCGCACTTTGCGTGCAGACCGCGTACCCAGTCGTTGCTGTCGCCGAGAGCCTCGAGTACGTCGAAGCCTACTCTGGTCATGATAACCATGTTGAGTACAACGTAGATGGAGTCGGTCAGCTCGATGCCGGCCTTGGAGAACTCAGAGCCGACAGGACCCATGGAATAGGGGATAACGTACATGGTGCGACCTGCATATCTGCCGCGAGCGATGTCATAGAGCATCTCGTAAGCAGCCTGGGGCTCCATCCAGTGGTTTGTGGGACCGCAGTCCTCTTCTTTTCTGGAGCAGATGAAGGTTCTGTCCTCAACACGAGCAACGTCGTTCTCAGCAGTTCTGTGGAGGTAGCAATCGGGAAGAAGTTCGTCGTTGAGCTTCTCCATCTCGCCTGTAGCGCAAGCTTCAGCGCGAAGAGCCTCAAGCTGCTCCTCGGAACCGTCGATCCAGACGATCTTGTCGGGAGTCATCAGAGCTTCCATTTCGTCGAGCCATTTGTTGATGGTAGGATTTTTTGTAGGTCTCATATATCAAATCTCCTTTATAGAATATACGATGTAAAAAATACAATCTCATATATTATAAATCATAGTGTGCCTTTTTGCAAGGAAAATAACCTTAGAATTCATGACAATATGATTGTTTTGAGCCGCAAAGCTTTTGTGCTTTGTGACATATCGTCGGGCTAAACGCTTTTGCCCATGGCGAGAGCGATATAGCGGACGCTGTCGATGAGCTTTGAGAGCTGGGAGAAGCTGAGCTGCTGAGCCGAATCGCTCAGAGCCTCTGCGGGATTGGGGTGAGCGTCGATCATAAGTCCGTCGGCGCCTGCGGCAACCGATGCGAGCGACAGCGACGGGACAAAACGTCCGTGCGGAGCAGCCTTTGAGGGGTCGACAATGACGGGCAGTCCGCTCTTTTCCCTGACGGAGGTTATCGCCGCGATATCGATCGTGCTCTTTGTTGCCGTCTCGAAGGTTCTTATACCGCGCTCGCAGAGTATTACTCGGCTGTTGCCCTCGCGCAGGATATATTCAGCGCTGTCGAGCCATTCGTCGACCGTTGCGGCAACGCCTCTCTTGAGCATGACGGGCTTGTCGGTCTTTCCGACCGCCTGGAGCAGACGGTAGTTCTGCATATTTCTTGCGCCGATCTGGAGAATATCACAGTATTTTGCGGCGTTGTCAAGCTCGGCAAGGGAGACGACCTCACTGACCGTCAGCAGCCCGTACTGGTCGGCAGCCGAGCGAAGCATTCGAAGGCCCTCCGACTCAAGCCCTCTGAAAGCGTAGGGCGATGTGTTCGGGCTGTATGAGCCGCCGCGCATTATCTTTATGCCGCACTTGTGAAGCTCGCGGGCGGTTGCGAAAATTCGCTCCTCGCTCTCGATAATTCGCGGACCTGCGATCATGCAAAGCTTGTCGGAGCCGATCTCCTGGCCGCCCACACTGACGGTTATCTTTTCGGGCAGGACGTGCTCGATGTCGAGGGTGAAGGATTCCACTCCCGGCATATGGATCGGGGTCCACGTGCCGAGGCGGTCGTCGCCGCCCGTGACGGTGAGCAGAGTGTGACCGTCGGTGATGGTCATTCTGATGCCGAGACCGAACTCGCCTATGCGGTTTATGACGGTGCCGATCTGTTCGCCCGTCGCGCTTCTCTTCATTTTGATTATCATAGAAATATCCTCCCCAAATCAAAGGATTATATCAGGACATTCGGTTATGCTTCGGATCGTGTATGTGGGTGTGATATCGCCCGACGGTTTTCCTTCGGGATTGACCCAGCAGGTGTCGAGTCCCGCACCGATGCCGCCGCGTATATCGCTCGTGAGGGAGTCGCCGACAACGAGGATTTCGCTCTTCGGCGGGTTTCCGATGAAGTCGATGACGTAATCGAAATATTCGCGGCGCGGCTTCTGGTATCCGATGGTTTCCGAAATGAATATATTTTCAAAATAATCCTTTATCGCCACACGGCTCCAGCGCCCCATCTGCACCCGTTCAATGCCGTTTGTTATTATGTACATACGGCATTTTCCGTAAAGCGTGCGGCAGACCTCGAGCGCTCCGTCGATGAGCCTGTCACCCTCGCTCAGACGCTCGATGTAATAGTCTGACAGCTCATTCGGGTCGCGGTCGAATCCGAGCTCGCGGCAGGTGTCGGCAAACCGTCCGACGGTGAGCTGCGGCTTTGTGACCAGACCTTGCTCAAACCGTTTCCACCAGCCGGCATTTATTCTTTTGTAGACCGATTTTTCGTAATCCGAGCCCTCACCGCCCGCATATCTGAGCAGTGTGGAAAGAGCCTTCTCCTCGCAGTCGCGAAAATCGAGAAGCGTCTCGTCGGCGTCGAAAAGAATGTACTTGTATTTCATAAGTCACCGCCTTCTGTACAATTATACAATACGGAAAATCGAATATCAATAAAAATCGGGCAGCGAGTCTCAAAATCCTTGCAATTTCGGCGAATGAAATGTATTATATAGATGTACCAAATCAATGAATTCGGAGGTATAAGAATATGAATAGAAGGTCTTTTGCTGTTATTGCGGCGGTTGTCATGCTGCTCTGCTTCGTGCTTGCGGGCTGCGGCGACAAGGAGGATGTATCCATCGAATCGACAAAGGTCGATACCACTCTTCACACAATGATGTACAGCGAGATGGAGGAGGGGCAGTTTTCTGTCCTTCACACATACGGCTCGGGTGAGGAGAGCTATGTTTTCTGGTGCGAGAGCGAGATGAGCAAATTCGGTTTCTATCCGCTTTCCTACGATATGGAAAATGACGTTTTCTCCCGTGCGGGCGAGACATATTATTTCCCGTCAGCCATCAAAAAGGGTGAGGCTGTCCATGCGGGTATCGTCATTCCCGAGGTTGTGCCGGATATGGCTGTTACCTACACTGTCGCAGGACAGACCTTTGAGTATGCTCTCTGCTATAACGGAAACACGGGCGGAGTCAGCCTTATGGAGTTCACACTCGGAGCACCGACTCAGGATACCACATCGACGTCCGAAACCACTACAACCACCACTCAGGTGTCCGACGAAAGCCTTGAGGGAACCATAATTTACGGTATTGCCGACAGCGTTCTCGGCACTGCATCGTACAACTCCATCGAGGCGAGCGGCGCAGCAACGGTCGACGGTTACGTCTGCAGCAGATACACCGTTTCCATGGACGGTGCACCCGTTGCAAATATTGCCATAAACGAAAGTCTTATGCACAGCTTTATCGATTTCGGCTGTGACGGAAGCTATTTCTACGTGCTTCCCGACGAGGACGGCTTTTATTACGTCAACCGTGACTTTGAGGTCGTGGCGGAATAATCTTTGTGGAGGGGAAAACCGTGAAAATTCTTGTAACGGGCGGCGCAGGCTATATCGGCTCGCATACTTCGGTCGAGCTTCTTGACGCCGGCTATGAGATAGTAATTGCCGATAATTTTTCCAATTCCAAGCCTGAGGTGCTTGAAAGAATAAGAAAGGTCGCGGGAAAGGATTTCGATTTCTGCGAGTGCGACCTTTGCGACAAAGAGGCTCTCGACAAGGTTTTTGACAGCTATGATATCGATGCTGTAATTCATTTTGCGGGACTCAAGGCGGTCGGCGAATCGTGCGAGAAACCGCTTGAATATTACAGAAATAACCTCGTTTCCACGATGAATCTGTGCGAGTCGATGCGTGAGCACGGCTGTAAAAAGCTGGTATTCTCCTCGTCGGCTACCGTTTACGGAATGAACAACACCGCGCCGTACACCGAGGATATGCCCCTTTCGGCAACAAATCCCTACGGCTGGACAAAGTTCATGATCGAAGAGATGCTCAGAGGCGTCTGCGCGGCGGATAAGGAGTGGAGCGTCGCTCTTCTCAGATATTTCAACCCCATCGGAGCACATTCCTCGGGTCAGCTCGGTGAGGATCCCAACGGAATCCCCAACAATCTGTTCCCGTACATCATGCGTGTTGCGGTCGGAAAACTGCCCGAGCTGGGAGTTTTCGGCGATGACTACGACACACCCGACGGCACGGGCGTGCGCGACTATATCCACGTCGTCGACCTCGCAAAGGGACATCTCAAGGCGCTCGAGTGGTGCTCGGAGAATGTCGGCGCGGAGCCCTTCAACCTCGGCACGGGCAACGGAAGCAGTGTGCTTGAGGTACTGCACGGATTCGAGAAGGCGTGCGGAAAGACCCTTCCGTATTCCGTGAAACCGCGCAGAGCGGGAGATATCGCGACCAGCTTTGCCGATTGCTCAAAGGCGGAAAAACAGCTCGGCTGGAAGGCGGAGCTCGGCATGGAAGATATGTGCCGCGATGGCTGGAATTTCATAAAGAACAATCCCAACGGACTCTGATAAAAAGGGAAGTGGTGCCGATGAAAAAACGCGCGCTCAACGTTGCGGCAAAGACCGCCGTTTGCTTTTCTCTGATTATGATTTTCATGCTCGGCTATACCTTTGCGAAGACGGGAGTGGTCGTGACGGAGCTGCTCTGCGTTACCGCAGCTGCCGTCGTTGCGGCGATTGTGCTGATCGTCATTCTGTCATCAAGAAAAAATAAATAAACGATTTATTACACAGACGTGATGCCGGTTTTATGAGCGGAGCACGTCTGTGTTATTTTACGGTGTTAAATTTTGCAAGGCTATTGAAAAAGTTTTTAACTGTGATATACTCGCCTTGCAAAGGAGACGAAGTCATGGCAAAGTTTACAAAGGATCTTACGAAAGGAAACGTGTGGACACAGCTCATATGGTTTGCCGTTCCGTTTTTTATAAGCAATCTTATACAGTCGGTATACGGAGTTGCCGACATGATGATACTGGGAAATTACTGCGGAAGCGAGAGTATGTCGGCGGTAAACACCAGCAGCCAGATAGCGATAATAGTGACCAATCTTGCGATGGGATTTTCCACCGGAGGAACGGTAATGATCGGTCAGTATCTCGGCGCGCAGCGCAGCGAGCGCATAAAGAGCGTAATCGGAACACTGCTCATATCGCTCGGTGTGCTTGCGGTCGTACTCAGCACGGGACTTATCCTGCTTGCCGACCCGATACTTTCGGCGCTCAACGTTCCGACGCAGGCATTTGCCGACGCGAGGATATATCTTCTTATAAACGCCGCAGGACTAATTTTTGTTTTCGGCTATAACGCGCTCAGCGCAATAATGCGCGGAATGGGAGACAGCAAGACGCCGCTGATATTTGTCACAATCGCCTGTGTCCTGAACATAATCCTTGATTTCCTGCTTGTGGGATATTTCGGATTCGGTACGGGCGGAGCCGCCGCCGCGACCGTCTTTTCACAGGCTGTGTCGATGTTTCTGTGCATGGGTTATCTCAGACGCAACGATTTTATTTTCGATTTCAAGCCGGACTCATTCACATTTTCAAAAAGTGAATTTGCCGTTCTTGTAAAGGTCGGTCTGCCGACGGGAATACAGCACGTTGCCACCAATTTCTCGTTCCTGCTGCTGACAGGAATTATCAACGAGATCGGCGGAGTTGCGGCAGGTGCGGCTTCAGGCATAGTCGGAAAGTTCAACGGATTCTCCATACTTCCCGACGTTGCGATAAGCACTTCCGTTTCGGCAATGATAGCTCAGAACATGGGCGCAAAAAAAGAGGACCGCGTCAAAAAAGCCACCCGGTACGGACTTATGCTCTGCTGCGGTATCAGTTGGGTGATCTTTGCAATAGCCAACATTTTCCCCGAGCAGATATTCATGCTGTTCGGTTCGGATGAGGAGCTGCTGGAGATCGGACTTGTTTACATGAAAGCATTTTCGTTTGAATATGTGCTTGTCCCGTTCATCATAAGCTTCAATGCCGTGTTCACGGGTACGGGGAACGGCTGGATCACTCTTGTCACGAACACAATAACCTCATTTGCCGTCAGACTCCCGCTTGCAATATATCTCGGAAAGATCATCGGTCTCGGTGTAGCGGGCGTCGGATACTCCATTCCCGCCGCCACCCTTGCAGGCTCACTGATCGCCTTCGTGTTCTATCTGTCGGGAATCTGGAAACGCAATGCGGTGATGAAGGAAAAACCGAAATTACAGGAATAATTTTTTTCTGAAAGCGTGATGACACGGTCGTCGCGCTTTCTTTTTTTGTATATGCCGCTTTGTGACAGATTGCGCCCGCAAGGTCGGGATATAATTTTTTCGGGAGGCGGTTATGAGACCTGTAATATATGTTGATGTGCTGCTTTGCGTCAACTTTTTTGTTGACTGTATGCTTCTTTATATCAGCGGAAGGCTCGCGGGAGGACGGCTGACACGCACGAGGCTGTGCCTTGCGGCGGCGGTCGGAGCGGTCGATTCGCTCTTTCTTCTCCTGCCCGATGCGGGAAGGCTTCTGTCGATGGCAAACACCTTTGCGGCAGCGGCTGCGATGAGCTGTACGGCCTTCGGGATAAAGGACAGGGCAAGGCTTATGAGAGGTTTTCTGTGGCTTATGCTGACGACGCTGTGTTACGGCGGGATAATGACGGCGCTGTGGCTCTTTGCGTCGCCGTCGTCGCTGGTCGTGTCAAACGGGATTGCATACATAGATATTTCCCCGACGATGCTCATCGGGGGCACGGTTGTCTGCTACGGCGCACTGACGCTGTGGGCGAGGATAGCGAGAAAAAAGAACGAGATAGAAAGCATATGCGAGATAAGAATATCAAAAAACGGGCGGGAGGTCTGCGCGGCGGGGATCGTTGATACGGGTAATCTGCTCACCGAGCCCTTCTCGGGATACCCCGTTGTGATATGCGAGCTTGCGTTTGTCGAGCCGATAATGGAGGCTGATTTTGTCTCTGCGGTCAGAGAGGGGCGTGCGCCGACGGGCGCGAGGGTGATACCCTATTCGAGCGTCGGGGGAGACGGCGTAATATTTGCCTTCCGTCCCGATTCGGTCGAGATCGAAACTCAGGAGACGAGCGCAAGCAGCGACAGGGTGTATGTGGGTGTGCTCGGCAGGGGAAGAGTGAGCGCTTCTGCCCGTGCGATAGTCAATCCCGATATAATTTACTGATAGGAGCGAGCGGCAGATGAAAGAGATTGTAAAACGGCTGAAAAACCTGATTGCGCGTTTGTTTTCGAAGAAAGAAATCCATTACATAAACGGACCCGAAACCCTGCCCGCACCTCTCGGGAAGGAGGAGGAAGAGCGGATTTTTGCGCGCATTGAGGCGGGTGACGAATCGGCGAGGGAACCGCTGATAACCCACAATCTGCGCCTTGTGGTGTATATAGCAAAAAAATTCGAGACCTCTTCGGCAGGTCTCGAGGATCTGATATCGATCGGCACGATTGGGCTCATCAAGGCGGTCAACACCTTCTGTCCGGCAAGGAACATCAAGCTTGCGACCTACGCATCGCGCTGTATCGAGAACGAAATACTGATGTTTCTGAGAAAATCGTCCCAGCTTCAGAAGGAGATGTCGATCGACGAACCGCTCAACATCGACTGGGACGGCAACGAGCTTCTTCTCTCCGACGTGCTCGGGTCAGACCCCGATACGGTCGGCAGAGGGATTGAGGACGAGACCGAAAAGGGACTTCTTATCGAAGCGGTCAGAAAGCTCGGTGACAGGGAACGGCACATAATTTCCCTTCGGTTCGGGCTTTTCGGGTACAGGGAGCATACGCAGAAGGAGGTTGCCGACCTTCTCGGAATTTCGCAGTCGTACATATCGAGGCTTGAGAAAAGGGTGGTCGAGCGGCTTCGTCAGGAGCTCGAAAGAATATGCTGAAAAAAGGACGCATCGAAAAGATGCGTCCCTTTTGCTTTATGAATAATAGTCTTCGAGTGCGGCGTTTATCGCGTCAAGATCGAGCTCGTCGGTGTATTTGTAGAAGGGATAGATGTCCTCCTCCTGAGGCAGACACCAGCCGCCCTTGTCGAAATAGTAGAGTTCCTCGACAATATCGCCGTCGGCGTTTTTGTATCGGATATTCGAGAAGAGGCAGCCGCCGTCCGATGCGAGGCTTCCGCCGATAATCTCGATCGATTCGGGATACTTGAACTCGTCCTTGCTGGCGATTATATATTCGTAGGCGGTTTTGTTATCGCCCGTCAGAACGCCCGAGGGTTCGCGCACGGAGGAAGTTCCTCCGACCGATGAACCGCCTTCCGATATGCTGCTTGTCGGTATAATAAATATAATGAAAGCGGCAAGCGCTGCGACAACAAGGCCTATGCCGACAACGAGAGCCTTCTTGCTGCCCAACTTCTTCGGAGTCGTTGCAGCCGGCTGATATATCGGCGCCTGGACTGTCTGAGCCATTGGCGGCTGATATGTCGGAGCCTTTACGGGCTGAGGTGCGGGCGTCTGAACAGTCTGAGTCATTGCAGGCTGCGGAGCGGGAGCAGGCTGAATTACGGGCTTCGGGGGCTCGACGGTCTGTTCACCCGCTGCGCCGAGATCGGGGACTGTGGGGAGCGTGGGAAGTGTGGGAAGATCGGGGAGCTGAGCTGTCAGCTCGGGCGGCTCGGGAATGATTATCGAGCCTGCGTTCGGGACGAAAGCGGCACCGCACGCGGGGCAGGACTGCAGTCCCGAAGGTATGGGAGCGCCGCAGGTCGGGCAGTTTATCGTTGTAATCTCGCCCTTGGGCAGCGGTTTTGCGCAGTTGACGCAGCAGGGAATGTCCGATGCGGGGTTGTACGGTGTGCTGCAATAGGGACAGTACGCGATGGAATTGTTCACACTCGGTCTTCCTTTCGTATATATTGCAAATCAGATAGATTATACCACACGAAATTCCCGCCTGCAATAGAAAAACGATTTTGCTTGACAAATCGGTCGGGCTGTGATATATCATAGATGTAATTTAGAACAGATCGGAGTTGGAAAGATGCGCAATATTTCCCGATAACTTTTTACGGCATATCGATATTCGGCGGCGTCCGTCGCCTTTGTTTGTGTGCCGTTATGCGGGAAAGTGTGCGTCTTCTCAATACGCCTTTTATACTTGCGGCGGTGCTGCGGGTTTTTGTTTGTGCGTGCTGGGCTGCGGAATACTTTTCCGCGGCCGTTTTTATTTAATGCACAAAGGAAAGGTGATAATTTATGTCTCTGATAGGTGTTTCGGGTCTTACATATTCATATGAGGGAAGCTACGACAATGTGTTTGAAAATGTCACGCTCAACCTCGATACCGACTGGCGGCTGGGCCTTATCGGAAGAAACGGAAAAGGAAAGACCACATTTTTAAGACTTCTGACGGGTGAACTCGATGACGGCGGCGCAATATCGGCAAAGACCGAATTTGAATATTTTCCTTATGAGATAAGGGATAAAAGCCTGACCGGAATCGAGATCGCCTATGAACTCTGTCCCGACTGCGAATACTGGCAGATAGTGCGCGAGCTGTCACTTCTTGAGGTAGACGATGAGGTGCTCTCGAGGAGCTTTGACAGCTTGAGCGGCGGCGAACAGACAAAGCTTATGCTGGCGCTGCTTTTTCTTCGCCCCGAGCGTTTTCTTCTCATCGACGAGCCGACCAATCATCTCGACGCGCGTGCACGGGAAACGGTGGGAAGATATCTTTCGCGCAAAAAGGGATTCATTCTTGTTTCCCACGACCGGACTCTGCTCGACCGATGCTGTGACCATATTCTTTCGATAAACAGAACGACCATCGAGCTGACAGCGGGAAACTATTCGGTGTGGGACGAAAACCGCCGCCGCCGCGAGCAGTTCGAGCTTGCGGAAAACGAGCGGCTGCTCTCTGATATAAAACGCCTCGAAAAGGCGGCAAAGCGAACGGCCGACTGGTCGGATAAGGCAGAGAGCAAAAAGATCGGTTTTGACCCGACAAAGGTTGAAAAGAGCCTTGACCGCCGCGCCGTACAGGGCAGAAAAGCTCAGAAAATGATGGACAGGGCAAAGGCGATCTCAAAGCGAAGACAGGACGCCGTCGAGGAAAAATCGCGCCTGCTCAAAGACCTCGAAACGGCGCAGGAGCTGAAAATCTCTCCGCTTGCATACCGCAGCGCACGCCTTGCTCAGTTTGAGGATATTTCGCTGTTTTACGGCGAAAACCGAGTCTGCTCGGGTGTGGGATTTGCCGTGGAGAGAGGGGAGAGAACGGTTCTTTCGGGACGCAACGGCTGCGGCAAGTCGAGCCTTCTCAGGCTGCTTTGCGGTGAGGATATAAAATACACGGGCACCCTGACAAAACCGGGTGATCTTGTGATATCCTATGTTCCGCAGGATACATCGTTTCTTTGCGGCAGCCTCGACGATTTTGCCGCCGAAAGAGGAATTGATATTTCTCTTTTCAAAGCAATTCTTCGCAAGCTGGGTTTTTCGCGCGAGCAGTTTTCAAAGGATATGAGCGATTTCAGCGCAGGTCAGAAGAAAAAGACCCTCATCGCAGCCAGCCTCAGCGAAAGAGCGCACCTTTATATCTGGGACGAGCCGCTCAATTATATCGACCTTTTCTCGCGCGAGCAGATCGAACAGCTGATATGCAGGTTCGCCCCGACAATGCTGCTGGTCGAGCACGACAGCCGTTTCTGCGAAATTATAGGCGCAAAAGAGATTGAAATCAAAAACGAGGAGCAATAATATAATGCAGGATAACAGAATGTATAAGGAAGCGATGGAAATAATAGGTGAGCTGACGCCTCTGCGCGGTCACGACTGCGGCAAACTGTGTGACTGCGCCTGCTGCAAAGGCGGCGAGGAGGACGGTATGCTGCTCTTTCCGGGCGAGCAGACCGAGCTGGAGGTAAAGGAAGCCGACGGCGGCAGACTTGCCGTATGCACAGGCACCTGCGACAGAGAAAAGCGTCCGCTTGCCTGCAGGATCTTTCCGTTCTTTCCCGATATAAGAGGAAAGCGTGTGAAAGCTGTCGTTGATGCACGCGCGCTGCGTCTGTGCCCGATAGCCTATCACAGCGAAAATGTGAAGTTTGACAGGAAGTTTGTAAAAGCGGTCGAAAAGGTGGGCGAGCTGCTGCGGCGGGACGAGCAGTGCAGACAATTTATGCTCGAAACACTCGAAGATATAGAACTTACCCAAAAGTTTTATAAATAGCACGCCTGCTATTGAACGATTATTGGTATTGCAAAATATTACCGTATATGTTAAAATAATAACGTTGTGCTGACCGGGTGCGAAAAGACTGCGCGCCGAGCCGGCAAAATAATAAAAAATAAAACCCGCTGCGCGGGAATGAAAGGAAGCTGTATTATGAACTATCTCAACAAGAAGACAGTTGAGGACATCGACGTTGCCGGAAAAAGAGTGCTTGTGCGCTGCGATTTCAACGTTCCCTTCGACAGCGAAGGAAACATCTCCGATCCCAAGCGTATAAACGAGGCTCTCAAGACCATCAAGTATCTCCTTGACAACAACGCAAAGGTTATCCTCTGCTCACACCTCGGCCGTCCGAAGGGCGAGTTCAATATGAAGTATTCCCTCAAGCCCGTTGCTGATTATCTCACCAACGCTCTCGGTTTTGAGGTCAAGATCGCTGACGATGTTATCGGCGAGTCCGCAAAGGCTCTTGCAGCTTCCGTTGAGGAAGGCAAGGCAGTTATGATCGAGAACGTCCGCTTCCACAAGGAAGAGGAAAAGAACGATGCCGAGTTCTCCAAGGCTCTTGCATCTCTTGCAGAGATCTATGTAAACGATGCTTTCGGCACCGCTCACAGAGCACACGCTTCCACCGCAGGCGTTGCAGATTATCTCCCCGCAGTTTGCGGCTACCTCATTCAGAAGGAAATCGCTGTTATGGGCGGCGCTCTCACCGAGCCGAAGCGTCCTTTCGTTGCTATCCTCGGCGGCGCAAAGGTTTCCGACAAGATCGGCGTTATCAACAACCTGCTCGATAAGTGCGACACCATCATCATCGGCGGCGGTATGTCCTACACCTTCTCCGCAGCAAACGGCGGCAAGATCGGTGATTCCATCTGCGAAGCTGACAAGTTCGACCTCGCTAAGGGCATCATGGCAAAGGCTGAGGAGAAGGGCGTAAATCTCCTTCTCCCGATCGACACACGTCTTGGCGACGCATTCAGCCCCGAGGCAAACACCCAGATCGTTGACGCAGGTCAGATCCCCGATGGCTGGCAGGGTCTTGACATCGGACCCAAGACCGAGGAGCTCTTCGCTTCTGCTGTCAAGGGCGCAGGCACTGTTGTCTGGAACGGACCGATGGGCGTTTCCGAGTGGGACGCATTCGCAAGCGGCACAATCGCAGTTGCTACCGCAGTTGCAGAGAGCGGTGCTATCTCCATCATCGGCGGCGGCGATTCCGCTGCAGCATGCGAGAAGCTCGGCTTTGCTGAGAAGATGACCCACATCTCCACCGGCGGCGGTGCTTCCCTCGAATTCCTTGAGGGTCTTGAGCTTCCCGGCATCGCTTGCCTCAACGAGAAATAATTTATCCTGCATTTTGACAGGGGCGGCTCTCTGTCGCCCCTTTTCTTTTATCTGATTCAAGGAGGAAATAACAATGAACAAAGCAAAGCGCGACGTTGTCATCGCAGGCAACTGGAAAATGAACAAATCCCCCGCAGAGGCAAAGGAGCTCATCACAGCTCTCAAGCCCCTCGTAGCAGATGCTGACTGCAAGGTCGTTATCTGCGTTCCCTATACCGATCTCTTCGTAGCAGTTGAAGAGACAAAGGGCACCAACATCAAGGTCGGCGCTGAGAACTGCCATTGGGAGAAGTCCGGCGCATTCACCGGCGAGATCGCTCCCCAGTGGCTCAAGGAAATGGGCGTTGAATACTGTGTTATCGGCCATAGCGAGAGAAGACAGTATTTCGGCGAGACCGACAAGACCGTAAACCTTCGCACCAAGGCTGCTCTCGAGGCAGGTCTCAAGCCCATCGTCTGCGTTGGCGAGCTCAAGGAAGAGCGTCTTGCTGACAAGACCCATGAGGTTCTCGACACCCAGATGGCAGGCGGCTTTGACGGCATCACCGCAGAGCAGATGGCTGACATCATCATCGCTTACGAGCCCGTATGGGCAATCGGCACCGGTCTTACCGCTACCGACGAGCAGGCTAACGAAGCTTGCGCATACATCCGTTCCATCGTCGCTGCAAAGTACGGTCAGGCTGTTGCTGACGCTGCAGTTATCCAGTACGGCGGCTCCATGAACGACGCAAACGCTGCAGGACTCCTCGCACAGACCGACGTTGACGGCGGTCTCATCGGCGGCGCTTCCCTTGTTGCCGACAAGTTTGCAAAGGTTGTAGCTGCTGCAAAATAATTATGTGCTTTTTCAAAAAGAAAGGGACGCTCAAAAAAGAGTCCCGCCAAAATAAGGAGACTGTTTCAGTGAATAAAAAACCGCTGTTATTATGTATAATGGACGGCTTCGGCAACGATAAGCCCGAAGGCAACGCCATATATTCCGCAAAAACCCCCAATCTCGACAGAATCTTTGCCGAGTATCCCACCACTCAGATCGGAGCTTCGGGAATGGACGTCGGTCTTCCCGACGGTCAGATGGGCAACAGTGAGGTCGGTCACACCAATATCGGCGCAGGCCGTGTTGTCTATCAGGAGCTCACAAGAATAACCAAGTCCATCAAGGACGGCGATTTCTTTGCAAATCCCGCTCTTGAGGCAGCTATGGACAACTGCGTAAAGACAGGCGCAGCTCTCCATCTCATCGGACTTGTCTCCGATGGCGGCGTTCACAGCCACAACACCCATCTCTATGCACTTGTAGAGATGGCAAAGAAAAAGGGCGTCGAAAAGGTTTATTGCCACGCTCTTCTCGACGGACGTGACGTCCCGCCCGCATCGGGCGCAGATTTCGTTGCAGAGCTGAGAGACAAGCTTGCCGAGATCGGCTGCGGCGAGATTGCCACAGTTATGGGCCGTTTCTATGCGATGGACAGAGACAACCGCTGGGATCGTGTTGAGAAGGCTTATGCCGCTATGGTATACGGCGAGGGCGTAAAGAATGCCGATCCCGTTGCCGCAATCAGAGAGTCCTATGAGGTGGTCGACGGCGACGGCAAGAATCTCACCGACGAGTTTGTTATCCCCGTAGTCTGCAAAGAGGGCGCAAACGTCAAGTCGGGCGATTCTGTTGTCTTCTTCAACTTCCGTCCCGACCGTGCAAGAGAGATTACCAGAACCTTTGTCGATCCCGATTTTGACGGATTCGAGAGAAAGAACGGTTTCTTCCCGCTTGTTTACGTCTGCATGACTCAGTACGATGCAACAATGCCCAACGTCAGCGTTGCATTCAAGCCGCAGTCGCTTAAAAACACCTTTGGTGAATACATCTCCGCAAACGGACTTACCCAGCTTCGCATCGCCGAGACCGAGAAGTACGCTCACGTAACCTTCTTCTTCAACGGCGGCGTTGAGGCTCAGTACGAGGGAGAGGACAGAGCACTTATCGCTTCCCCGAAGGTTGCAACCTACGACCTCAAGCCCTCGATGAGCGCTGTTGAGGTTACCGATGAGGTTCTCGCAAGAATCGCAAGCGACAAGTACGACGTAATCATTCTCAACTTCGCAAACTGTGATATGGTCGGTCACACAGGCGTGTTCAGCGCAGCTGTTGAGGCTGTTGAGACGGTCGATACCTGTGTCGGCAAGGTTGCAGACGCAGTGCTTGCAAAGGGCGGCGCAATGATCATCACCGCCGACCACGGCAACGCCGACAGAATGGTCGACGACGACGGCACACCCTTCACCGCACACACAACAAATCCCGTTCCCTTCTGCGTTGCAGGTTACCCCTGCGAGCTTCGCGAAGGCGGCAAGCTTGCCGATATCGCTCCCACCATGCTGAGAATCCTCGGTATGGCTCAGCCGGAGGAAATGGACGGCGTTTCCATCATAAAGTAATATAACGAAGCAAAAAGCCGCATCTCTTCACAGAGAGCGGCTTTTGTTGTTGAAATTGGAGAAGATAATTGCTATAATTGAAAAGAGGAATTTTGTGGATTTGCAAGCAGAAAATTTAAATTTTGTGGAGGAAAAAATGGAAAAAATAAAAAAACAGAACATTGTCGAAAGGTACGGAATAATCAATATAACCGTTGCGGCACTGTGCGTTGTCGTTTTGATCGTCAATTCAATAATTGTAAGTGAAGCGGCGCTCAATCAGCTTGCTTCAAACAAATATGCAGCATACCTTTTGAATTTTCTGGCAGGGTGTGAGGGTGAGCTTGGAACCATCGGTTCAATGTCACGGGCAAAAGTGTTTGGTGAGGGAGAATGGTGGAGACTTCTTTCACATATGTATCTGCACGCAGGCGTTTTACATATGCTTTTCAATGTTTTTGCGTTATTGTTTGCGGGAAAGGTTGTTGAGAAAAGAATCGGAAGTTTGCCTTACCTGCTGCTGTACCATATAATTGCAGTTGTCAATGCAATAATTATGTGCCTGATTTTCCCCGAAAGCACATCTGTCGGTGCATCGGAAGGCATATTCGCAATGATTGGCATTGTATGTATTATGAAATTGAGAAAAGATGCTGTATGCAGCGAAAATCTGAAAAAGGGAGAGCTCATATACATTATAATTTTCGCTGTGTTGTCACTTCTGCTTGGGGCGGAAAGCTTTGTCACCCATTTCGTCGCTTTCGTATTTGGAATTGTTGCAGGGCTGCTGCTGAAAAAGAAACCCGAAAGAGAATGATACATTTTTGCTTCAAAAAGCCGCATCTCTTTACAGAGAGCGGCTTTTGTTGTTGAAATGGGAACATATAGTTGTTATAATCGAAGCGTAAATGTAAAGTCCATGTTGCGAAATTTCAAGAAAAAGCACAGATTGGTTGGTTTTGTTGTAAAGCTTTGTGTGTTATATTTATACCTGATCACTCAGCAGAATCTGCATGATAAGTGTCTATTGGCTGATGGTTAAAAATGAAATAACGATTGGAGACAGATTTATGAGTTTGGGAACCAATATACAGTATTTACGCAAGCTGAACAAAATGACGCAGGAACAATTCGCTGAAAAAATGAACGTTACAAGACAAACCGTTTCCAGATGGGAAGCAGACGAGGTTACTCCTGAACTTGGCAAACTCGTTGAGATATGTTCTGCATTTTCATGCAAATTGGATGAATTGGTCAGAGAGAATATGTCTTTCAAAAATGAGATTTATTCAGCAGTTGAAATTAGAAAAGTACCTGCTTTCAAAATGGCAAGGTATGTAATGATTTCACCCAATCCGGAGTCTGATGTGCAGAATTATATGAAGAATTGGGGCAAGTTGAGTGGTTTAGCAGCGGCAGAACCTGATGCAAAATTGATTGGATGGGATTTTCCTTTTGTGTCTCAGGAATTGCAGAGCAGATTTGGACTTCATGGATATGCTGCAGCTTATATACTTCCGGAAGGATTTCAGACTGATTGTCCGGGGGTGGAATATGCCCAAAACAAGGAAGCGGAGTATGCGGTGATCACCATAACAGAACCATTGATCAGACCGTTTGAGAGAATACCCACGGGATATAAATACATTATGGAATTTTTACAAGCTAATAATTTCAAAGATAAAGTGAGCGATGATATTATCAGCTGTTTTGAACATGAATATGAAAAAGAAGGTGTGCATTATATGGATATCTATGTTCATGCCGCCGGCGTAACGAAAGCGGACGCATATTCTGTTTTTAATTAGTGCAACAGGATCAGACATCAAAAAACTTTCAGTTTGTCGGAACAACGAACTTCTGCACATTTTATGTTTTTGCAAAAGGAGGCTTTTGAGTTGGAAAATAATATACTCGAATTTGAATGCGGCGCAATAGATCAGCAGGGAAAATTTCGCCTCCCATACACAGGGTACGGTCAGGATATATCGCCGAAGTTTGTTATAAAGAATCTGTCGCCCGAGGCAAAAACCATAGCTGTCACACTGGAGGATATGAGCCACCCGATCAAAGGTTTTACCCATTGGGTTATCTGGAATCTTCCTGCTGCGGATATAATCGAAGAAGCTATCCCGTCGGGTGCAAATCAGGGGCTTGCCTACGGCATGCATCGATATGCAGGCCCGAAACCGCCAAAGGGAAAGAGCCATTTGTATAAGTTCACGCTTTATGCGCTCGATTGCAGGATGGATCTGTCTGCAAATACTTTCAAAAAATCTTTCCTGAAAAAAGCGCAGGGGCATATCCTGCAAAAGGGCGAGATTACGGGAGAATTTGCAAAATCAACACTTGGTTGACAAATTGCAATCCGCAGCTTGTAGATGTCAACCGTCCTTTCTGGTATAGTCAGAGGCGAAAAACCCGATGACGGGCAGAAAGGATTTGTGTGTTATGAAAAAAGTTCTGAAAGTGGCAGGAAAAGCCATACTCGTTATTCTTGTGCTGATACTTGTATCAGGTGCCGGTTTGTTTGCGTGGCATAAAATAAACCTTGCAAAAGAAGAAAAATACCTTGAACCGCTTGGCGAACTGGTCGAAGTGGACGGACACAACATCAGTGTGTATACCGAAGGCACGGGCGAAAAAACGCTGGTGTTTCTGCAGGGCGGCGGAATGCCGTCTCCTATACTGGAAGCAAAATCGCTTTATACGCAGCTTTGCGATGATTATCGGATTGTCGTATTGGAAAGACCGGGCTACGGTTTCAGCGACGAGGTCGAAGGCGTTCCCTCACTGAGTGAAATTCTGGAATGGGAAAGAGAAGCGCTGATAAAACTTGAGATAACCGGTCCGTATATTCTGGTTCCTCATTCCGCGAGCGGAATTGAAGCGATATTGTGGGCACAGCTTTATCCCGATGAGGTGGAAGCGATTATCGGACTTGATATGTCCGTTCCCGCGTTTTATGAAGAGATTTATGATGAGGATTATATGAACAGCATGAGGCAGGCACGGGCGGATATTGAAGCCACATCGGCGTCGCTTGACAGCACCTTGTTTTTATATCATACCTTCGGATTGACAAGACTGCAGTATAACCTTGAAAAGGAGCTTGATTCTTTCAGGACGGGTGTTCTGACGGCGGAGGATAAGGAAATTTACAAAGCGATCACATATAAAATATATCCGAACAAAACCATGATGATCGGAATGCTTTCCCTTCCCGACGATCTGGAACTGATTGAAAGTATGCCGAAACCGAATGTTCCGATGCTTCTGTTTATATCGAATGGCAAGGAGCTTGGCATGGACAATCCCGAAACGTGGATTAAACTGCAGAAGGATTACATAGCGGATAACGCGAATGCAGCGTATATAGAACTTGACTGCGGACATTTTATGCATAATACAGAATATAAGCGAATCGGCGAAGAAATGAAGACCTATATAGAAAATCTGGATTGACAGAGGTAATATATTATGATATTGGCAGATAAAATTATTCAGCTGAGAAAAAAGAACGGCTGGTCACAGGAGGAGCTTGGGGAACAGCTGGGTGTGAGCAGACAGGCTGTTTCCAAATGGGAAAGTATGCAGTCGGTTCCCGATATCAATAAAATAATCGCTATGGCGCAGGTTTTTGGGGTGTCGACCGATTATCTGCTGAAAGATGAAATGGAAACACCCGAAAGGGCGGAGCATTCGCAAGAACAGACCGAAGATATATCAAAGCGTGTTGTGAAAATGGAAGAAGCGAACGAATATCTGTCGGCGGTAAAAGATGCCTCAGGAGGTATCGGTGCAGGTCTCTTTCTGTTCTGCGTTTCGCCTGTATTGGCTGCGATATTGTATGCCGTCGGTGCAGACCGCGGGGCACTGGTCGGAACAATCATTCAGATTCTCATATTGACGGCAGCGGTAATTGTCTTTATTTTAAGCATAAGCAGGCTGATGAAATTCTCATATCTGAAAAAGGGCACCTTTGAGACCGAATACGGTGTTGACGGAATGGTCAGGGAGCTTATGAAAAAATATGAGCAGACCAGGCTGCTGAGAATTATCATCGGTGCGGCAATCTGTTTTACAAGTGTGATACCGCTGATGATCTGTTCGCTGCTGACAGCAGACAACGACCTGCTTATCGCCGTCGGCGGAGGTATTATGCTTATTATGATCGGTGCAGGTGTTTATTTGCTTGTGCAGACCTGTGTTATGTGGAAGGGCTTCAAAAAGCTTTTGTGACAAAACAATAAAAACGAAGCCGCCTGTCTGACAGGCGGCTTTTTGCATTGAATTTTTCAAAAAGAATTGTTATGATAGAATAAATAACGCTTGCCTAAAGGAGTTTTATGATGAAGAAATATTTTCTGCCGATTGTTATGCTGGCAATATTTGAAACGGTTGCTGTTGCATTGTGGCTGACAAAGGATAATCTGTTTTATCTGCTGAATTTCAGCTATATCGGAATTTCCATAGCATTGGGACTTTTCCTTTTTATAAAAAAATACAAACACGCAAGACGGGTAACTCAGCTTCTGGTCGGTATGTATATGCTGATCTATCTTGGGCTGATGTGCAATGAAAACATGCAGATCGAGGGATTCTGGTATTACCTGTTCACAGGCGTGTTTGAAGCGGCCACGATCCATTATGCGGTTGCAAAGATATTCGGACCGCTGATTTTCGGAAGAGGCTGGTGCGGTTACGCCTGCTGGACGGCAATGATACTGGACTTCCTTCCGTATAAGGTGCCCGAAAAGCCGCGCCGGAAAATCGGGTGGATCAGATATATTGTTTTTGTCCTGTCGCTTGTTCTTGTGGCGGCGCTCTTCCTTGCCCACGTGGGGAATATAGAAAGAATTATGTTCTGGGCGTTCATTATTGGAAACATACTCTATTACGCTGTCGGAATCGTGCTTGCGTTCGTTTTCAAGGATAACAGGGCTTTCTGCAAATACATATGCCCGATTACCGTGTTCCTGAAACCGATGAGCTATTTTTCTTTGCTGAGAATAAAGTGTGACACAAGCAAGTGTGTTTCCTGCGGTAAGTGCAGGCGCGTGTGCCCGATGGACGTTGACGTAACCGACAATTCAAGAAAAAGAGAAAACGGCACGGAATGTATCCTTTGCTTTGAATGTGTGAAGAATTGTCCCAAAGATGCCCTGTAATCGGGCACTGCAACCGAATTTAACCGAATTGTCAAAGGGTGTTGACACATTGTATGCGGCGGTTGGTGGTCTTTTTGGCGGATAAATAATAAAATTTTCTCATCAGATAACAGGAGGAATCATTGATGAAGAAAAGTATTATTTGCCGTTTGAGCCCCTTTAACAACAGCACGGATATGTCCGCGGTGCAGTACGTAATAAAAAAGCTGATCGCATTTATGCTGGTGTATTTTCTTTCGGGTGTTATCGGCGAAGCGGTCATTATCGGGATATTATACGGTATGGGATATGACCCTTTGAACGGCGTAATGCCGACAGGTCAGTTCGCCGAACTGCTGTTTTATTACGGTTTTATAATCTATTCACTCGTAACATTTGCATATTGCAGATTCATTGAAAAAAGAAATATTAAGTCGCTCGGCTTCACGAAAAATGCCGCGGGTTATTTTGCAGGTGCGCTGGTTGCTGTAATTGCGCTGTTTATAATAACAGGCATCTGCTGTTTTTCGGGTTCAATAGAGGTTTTGGGATTTAGTAAAAACATTGAAATAAAAAGTCTTGTTTTATGGGCGCTCGCGTTTATGATTCAGGGAGCGGCGGAAGAAATTATGTGCAGAGGATTTCTGCTCGGATCACTGATGAAAAAAACATCTGTACCGGCGGCGGTCATTGTCAGCTCAACGGCCTTTGCGCTGCCGCATCTGCCGAGTCTGATGGAATCGGAGCCGTTGTATGCAATAGTCGGAATAATAAATCTGTATCTGGTCTCGGCTGTTCTTTCACTGCTTGTTCTGCGTCGCGGTGACCTGTGGATTGCCTGCGGACTGCACAGCGCGTGGAACTTTGTTTTATACTGCGTCATGGGTCTGTCACTGAGCGGAAGCGAAAGCACATCGGAGGGCGTGATTCTTTTCGGCGTGAAAGAAGAAAGTATATTAAACGGTGCGCAATACGGAATCGAAGCGAGCGTAATCACAACAGCAGTGCTGGAAATATTGCTGTTTGCCATTGTAAAAATCAGGAAAGGCAGTGTTTGTGAAAATGGAGTTTAACAATAAACTGTATCAGCTCAGAAAACAAAAGGGGCTTTCTCAGGAAGAGCTTGCAAATCGTATGAACGTTTCCAGACAGACAATTTCAAAATGGGAAGTGGGCGATTCGACACCCGATATGGAAAAGCTGATTGCGCTCAGTGACCTGTTTGAGATTTCTCTCGATGAGCTTGTGCTGGATAAAGCGCCCGCAAACACAACGGAATGCCCTGCAAAGTCGGAGATAATAAATGAACTGAAAGAGAAATTGCTGACAAGTGACAATAAGAAAAAGGCAAAACAGGGTCTGAAAATTGCCGCGATTGTTTTTGGAATACTCCTTTTGATCGATTTTATTTCAATGATTGTATATTTTTGCCTGTGCGGTGCGCCGCAGTAAAAAACTTGATTTTACGCCATGTAAAACACTTTTGACAGGCAAAAAACAGCCGATGTAAAACGCTTTTGGTGGTAAAAAATCTTTTTTTTGATTAAAGTGTGAGGCGAAGGAGATGACGAAGATGGAAATTTCAAAACAGATTAAAAAATATCGGGCGCAGGAAAATCTGTCTCAGGAGGAACTGGCTGAAAAAATTTTTGTTTCAAGACAGACCATATCCAACTGGGAAAATGACAAAAACTATCCCGATATCAAAAGTCTGCTGCTGATGAGCGAAGTCTTCGGAGTATCTCTTGATAATTTAATCAAAGGAGATATAGAAAAAATGAAGAAAGAAATCGATGCACAGGAGTTTGTAAAATTTCAAAAGGACAGCACTGTTTTTGGCATACTGTTTGTCGCTCTGATCGTACTTGCCGTACCGCTTGCGAAGCTTTTTGGGTGGGTTGGTCTGGGACTGTATCTGTGCCTGTTCGCTGTCGCAATGTATTTTGCCGTCAGAATTGAAAAGTACAAGAAGAAGTATGATATTCAGACCTATAAGGAAATATCTGCATTTTTAGACGGCAAAAGTCTTGACGAAATCGAAAAGGCAAGAGAAGAAGGAAAAAGACCCTATCAGAAGCTTCTCCTTGCGGTAGGTTCGGCGGCACTGGTTGTTATAGTTGCGCTTGTTATAACCGCTGTTGTAAATTGGCTCTCATAATAATTAAAAAAGCCGCATCTCTTTTCAGAGAGCGGCTTTTGTTGTTGAAATCGACGCGGATAGTTGGTATGATAGAATAAATCAAAAGCAGTGGAATTTAAAATGAAAATAGTATGACCTTAAGTTTTGAGGAGCTGATATTATGTTTTTGGAAAAGGTGTTTGAAAAGAACATCGATTTTATAAACCGAACGGAACTTTCGCCCGATTACGCAGAAAGGTGCTTTGAAAAAAGCGAAACAAGAGATCACCTTGTAATCGGAAAGGTGAGCCTGCCCACAGGAAGAATAAGGCTTGGCGACCCTTTTTCGTACATGTGCAGCGGCGAATATTCGCCCGAGCTTGCCCGCACGGTAAAGCCGGGTGAGTACCCTGTTGAGATAGCTATTTCAAAAACTTTAGCGGCGGGGCTGAGAATAGCCGCCGTAAGAGTTGTTATAAGCGAAAAGAGCGCCGTTCGCTATGAGCTTGCCGAATCCACACACGAGACAGCCGTCTTTCACTGTTCCGACGGCGATCTGTCGGGATTTCCCGTCGATGCGGGAATGATGGCGATTATGGACAGCGCCGTTATGGAAGAATATGTCAGATTTTGCGAAAACAGAAATAAGAGTATTTATTCCGATTATTTTGAAAGCCTGTTTGCCCAAAGCTATGAGAAACTGCCCGAATATCAGCGCAAGGGCGGCGATTTTATCGAGTGGACGGTGCCCGATACCGAATTGAGCACAGTTATGATGGCATCGGGCTTCGGCGACGGAATCTATCAGAGCTTCTGGGGAATTGACGAAGAAGGCGGAATATGCAGTCTTTTCGTAGCGCTTGTCGATTGCGATATGGCGGAAGAAATGGACAGGGAATACCGCGCGATATGGGACGGTCCCGAATACTGCGTAATTACAAACAATATCGCTCAGGGCAGACCGATAGGCTATATGCGCCGCGATGAACCTTCGGAGAATTTTGCCGACAGCGGCTGGATGTTCTACGGTGTGGACGAGGACGAAGAATATTGGGACAACGCCGATAATTTCGGAATCTTTTCCATACATACCCTCGCCGAAAAGGCACCCGAGATAGTGCCTCTGATAAAATCGCCTGTGGGTGCGGCATATTTCCGCGATGAAAGCGGCAGGCTGGTACCCGATGATGCACAGGAGTGATTTTTGAAATGGATATATCGTCGGTTTTTAAAGAAAATAAAATAAGCTTTCAGGAAGTTGATAATGCAGGTTCAGCAATTGATTTTGCTGTCCCATTGCAAGTAGAGAGATATCTTGAATGTATGGGTAAGACCATTGCGCTCAACAGAACAGAACACGGCAGTGCATACACCACTTTGTTTTCTGTTTATGATATATCTGCCGAGCAATATGAGATGTGTCTTGAACGTGGATTGCTTATCATAGGCTTTGGTCTGAACGGGGATTTGCTCACAGTGAATTTGAAAAACAGCAGAGTCGGGTATGTTTTTCATGATGATATATCGGAAGAAAATTATGAAACGATAGATGATATCTACATAGAACTTCCTATGGATTTAAAGCAGTTTATTAAGATGGCAGTATCCGGAGGTGACTATCCTTTTGACGGTCATATGGCAAAAGAGTATAATGGAATTTATTAAGGAGGAATGACTGATGAGAAAAGAGATACTTTCAGAATACTTTGCCGCGTGGATAAATAACGATATTGACGTTGTCCGAAAGACCTTTGCCGAAAACATAATCTATACCGAATGCTACGGTCCGCAGTATCGCGGCATATCGCAGGTTTTGCAGTGGTTTGAGGAGTGGAACAGGCACGGACGTGTCCTCAGATGGGACATCAAACGTGTTTTCGAAATCGGAAACACGATAATTGCCGAGTGGTATTTTGAATGTGAATATGAAGGCAATGTCGACGGTTTTGACGGAGTTACCATTGCCGATTTTGACGGCGAGCGGATAGTAAATCTGAGCGAGTTTCAGTCAAAGCCCGAGCATTATTATCCATACGGAGAATAATATGAGGTGAGAATATGGTTTTATTGGTGGTTGATGCGCAGAAGCTGATAACTGTCCCCGAGCTGTATCGCTTCGATGAGTTTGAAAGCAATGTAAAACTGCTCATCGGCGAGGCGAGGAAAAACGGTGTCGAAGTGGTGTATATCCGCCACGATGACGGCAAGGGCAAGCCTCTGACAAAAGGCACCGACGGGTTTGAGATATATGAAGGCTTTGCGCCGCAGGGCGATGAGCGTATATTCGACAAGACGGTGAACAGTCCGTTCAGAGACTCCGGGCTTGCCGAGTATCTCGAAAGCATCGGAGAAACGGAGCTTATCGTGACGGGGCTGCAGACCGATTACTGCATAGATGCAACGGTCAAATGCGGCTTTGAACGTGGCTTTCATATGATAGTTCCGTCGTATGCGAACACCACATTCGATAATCGCTTCATGTCAGCCGGGGACAGCTACGAATATTACAATGAATTTATGTGGAAGAACCGATACGCCGAGTGCGTGTCGGTTGAGGAAACCGTCGGACGTATGTCAAAGAAGGGTAAATGATGAAAAAAATACTTGCAGTCCTTTTGCTTGTTTTCTGCCTTGTCGGGTGCGGAGGGTCGGTGACGGACAAGCCGAGCATCAGCGGCACGGTCGTGGAGGTATATGAAAACAGTATCCTGATAGACAGCGACGGCTCGCCCTATTATGTATCGCTCAGCGCCGAAAATCCCGATAATATCGAGCGTCCGATCTCTGTCGGCGATGAGGTGACGGTATACTTCGACGGCAATGTCGCCGAAAGCTATCCGATGCAGATACATAAGGTATATGCGATCACAGTGAATGAGTAAAACGTTAATCATTTTACGCCAAAATTATATTTTTTAATGTTTTTCGTTAAAAAATAGTTGACAAACGTATTTTGCTGTGCTATTATTATGCCAACAACTTGATTGGAGGCATTAAAAAATGAACAAAATGCAGAAAACAGCAAAGGCTCTTGACACTTTATGCAAGGTACTCTTCTGGCTCGTCATAGCAGGCAGCGTACTGGTCGCTGCGGTCGCTGTGATTCTCGCCTTTATGGGCGACGAAGTGATGGCAGAAGCATCTTCGCTCACCCTCGGCTCGGCAACATTCGATCTTGCTGAAGGCTACAGACCTGATGTAAAGTACGCTTCGGGACTTGTTTTTTCCATGATTCCCATTGTGGTGCTCGGTGTGGCAACAGTCATTATCGGTCTGAACATAATCCGCGGCATACTCGCACCGATGAAGGAGGGCGTTCCCTTTGACGGCACAATGAGCAAAAGAATCAGAAAGCTCGGCTGGTTCAGCCTTATCAGCGGCGGTGTGTGGAGCATCATCTCCATAATCCTTGAAGCTTTGACGCTGGTAGTCTATGACGTTGAAAAGATATTTATCGGCGACGCTATCACAGGCATAGAGGTCGAGTCGGATATCAGTCTTGATTTCATCATAGTCTCAGCGGTTATCTTCCTGCTGTCCTATGTTTTCCGTTACGGCGAAGAGCTCCAGCAGCAGGCCGACGAGACCCTTTAAGAGGAGACAGATATGGCTATTATATTGAGACTTGACCGAATGATGGCAGACAGAAAGATATCGCTCAACGAGCTTTCCGAGAAGGTGGGCGTTGCAAACGTCAATCTCTCGAAAATAAAGACAGGCAAGGTCAGCGCAATACGCTTCACCACGCTCGACGCAATATGCGATGTGCTCGATTGCCAGCCGGGTGATATACTCGAATTTCGGCGCGAAGAAAAGGAATAAAGAGAAAAGCTCTCACCGTATCGGTGAGAGCTTTTTTGATGTTTCATATCACTCTGCCGGAACTGCTGCAGGTGCAGTTGTGGGTGCTGTGGTGGGCACAGTTGTCGGAGCAGTCGTCGGAGCGGTGGTCGGAGCGGTGGTGGGTGCGGTTGTAGGAGCAGTCGTCGGAGCGGTGGTCTGCACCGTTGTCGGTACCGTGGTGGGCGCCGTTGTGGGGACCGTCGTTGCCGCAGTGGAAGGTGCTGTTGTGGTTGTGGGTGCTGTTGTTGCGGCTGCGGTGGTCGGTGCGGCGGTTGCTGCCGTGGCGGTTGCCTTTGTTGTGGGAGCAGCGGTTGTTGTGACGGCTGCTGTTGTGGTTGTGGAAACCGAAACGACATCGGAAGAGGAAACACCACCGTCTTCGGGCAGGTATTCCATTCTGCTCATCATGAACATCATGGCGGGTGCGGTGAAGTATCCGGGAGTGCCCGGAGCATCAGCGCGTGCGTAGGTCTTTGTGTTGTTCGCTGCTGCGTACTTTGTTCCGTTGCCGCCGACAAGCTTTGTGCAGTTTGTGAACATATCGCCGGAAATTGTTAACTGAGCACCGCTGAGGTTGAAGGACGGCGATGCATAGATGGTGGTAAGGTTGGTACAGCCGGAGAACATACTGCTGCAGTTGGTTATTGCGCCGTTTGAGAATCCTGAGATATCAACGGCGGAAAGACCTGTACAGCCCTGTACAAGGGAGGCGATCGTCTCTGCCTTTGCGGTTGAGAGACTGCTCAGATCAAGCGTGCCCGTGAGGTTCGCACAGTACATGAACAGACCGCCGATATCGCGTGCCTTGCTTGTATCAAGATAGGGGATAATTTTGTTGTTTGCTGTTTCGGTGTTGAATGCAGCATCGCGGAAACAGCTTCCGTAGTCGACAACGTTGTGAGTCTCGAAGAGGCTGAGATCGAGGTCGGTCAGCTTCAGACAGTAGGAGAACATTCTCTGCATGGTTCTCATAGCTGAAGTGCTGATGTTGTCGAACTGAATGGAGGTGACTTCTCTGAAGTTGTCGAACATATAGTCGCTCGAGGTGCTGAAGCATATTGTCGAATCGGAGAGGACATATGCCGTACTGCTTGCGGGATCCCAGTAAGCCTTGATGGTATCCGAATCGGTGCTGTCTATAGCGACGGACTTGAGTCCGTCAACGTTGTAGCTTCCGAGCTTGCCGAAGACTATCTTCTTGACGGTGGTATCCTGGAAGGTGTAGTCCTTGGTGCTGCCGTTTGCAAGCGTCTTGATAGCGGCGTTGACATTCTGACCCGTCTTGAGGAAGGTGCTTCCCGGGTTTGCACCGCTGTAATGTGTGAAATAACCGACGGAGGACTTGAATACTACCTGCTCAACGGCCAGTCGTACGTCGACAACGGCGTACAGGTTATGGAGAACCTTTGCGTCATATTTCGTGCCCGAGCCGCCGACAAGTGAGGTACAGCCATTGAAAATATTTGCAAAGTTCGGATCGATCTTATAGTTGCCGTTTGCGTCCTTCTCGTTCGTTGCGGCGGGATTGGAAATAGGACGGCAGTCAAAACCGTAGTCTGCGTAGATGGTGGTCAGCTTGCTGCAGTTTTCAAACATCTTACTCATCTTTGTCAGACTCTCACAGGTGAAGGAGCGAAGGTCGAGAGTTGTGAAATTGGTGTTTGCAAACATGACCTCCATGGTCGTGACGCTTGATGTGTCGAAGTTTGTGACATCGATGGAGGTAAGACCGGTACATTTTTCGAACATACCGCCCATATCGGTGACCATGCCCGTTTTAAAGCCCGATACGTCAAGCGAGGTAAGTCCTGCGCAGGTACGGAACATACTTCCCATATCGGTGACCTTCGAGGTGTCAAATCCCGATACGTCAAGCGTTTTGAGCGCGGTGTTCGATCCGTCGGGATTGAGATAGAACATACTCTGCATGGACGTACAGCTGCTCGTGTCAAACACGTTTATATTCTCAATCGAAGCAACTTTCTTTGCATAGTAGAAGAGATACGAGAACGAGGTTGCGCGAGAGGTGTCAAAATCGCTTGAGAAATGAACCTTTGTGAGATTTGGGAATTTCTCGAACACGCTGCCGAAATCGGCGCTTGTTGCAATCGTTCTGTCGGAGACGATGTACGCCTTCGTACCGTTCTTGTAAAGCATAATGCTTCCGTCGCCGTAATAGCTTACATCGACTCCCTTGCCCGATATCTGAGAAGCGTATTCCTCGGGTGTGCCGAAATAGACCTCTGTGAGGTCGTCGCTGTCTTTTATGCCGCTGTGAGCAACGGCACCCGAGGTGGATCCCGTTGCGAGTGCATGGCGGAGCTTGTATCCGTCGGTGAGGATTGCGTGAGCGTGTCTTACCGTGAGGGTAAATACGCCCGCTTCCTCCTCGGAAACGTATTTTGCGTATGAGACCGACATCGTCCTCGATGTTCCCAGAAGAGAAAAAGCAAGGAGGATCGCCAGCAGAAACGGCAGAGCCGTGATACGCGGTAAACCGCGGGACTGTGATTTGGTTTTCACGGTCTTTTCCTCCTTTTAATCTATCTGCTCAAATAATACGGAAACCGAAATCGGCATCTTCTCAATGTCGGATTCGACATACTGCGAAGCGACGGTCACAGTGAGGGTATGTGTGCGCCGGGTGCTTTCGCACGCGGGCATCGGCGTTTTTGCGGTGTAGGTGAAGACGAGCTTTCCTGCCTGCTGCACAGCGGTGAGCTGCGTGCCGTCGATGCTGAGCTTGAGAGCCTCGGGCGCGATGTCAGCCGAGTTGACCGTTACGATGATATCGTAGCCGACCGCGACCTCAGCCGTTTTGCCGTTTTCGACATTCGTGACCTTGACCTCGTAGGCTGCACTCTGACTTGTTGTGAACTTCTGTGACGCATCGCTGAAATTGAGCGTCTTGTCGGTCTGCGAGCCTGTCGCGGCACTGACCGAGAAGGAAGCGACCCTTGCGGTATCACCCGCGTCGCCCGAAACAGCGAATTTTGCAAAGCTCACAGCCGTGAACACAAATGTCAGAAGCAGCAGATATCCCAGATACACATTGAGAGGGATTTTTGCCTTATTTTTTTTCTGACTCATCGATATTTCCTCCGTTCTTTTGAGGACTGCCCGTCTCACGCTCGAGAATCGAGGGCAGAACAAGGATAAGTATTCCGATAAATACAACGCACATAAGTCCGAGCGGCGTACCCATGAATTCGACAACGAGACCGATCTTCGGGACTGTGAGGATAACCTTACCCATTATGCAGTCCTGCGCTACGGTATCGCGGTCGTTTGTGTTGTTTGCGTCTCCTCGGGTTATGAAGCCTTCCTGCGTCTCGCCGACGATGCGGTGGGTGACGAGGGAGCCGCTTTTACTAATAAATGTTATGATATCGCCGACCTTGTAGTCCTTTTTCTGACTGCATATGACAAGATCGTTGACCTCGATGGTATCCGACATCGAGCCAGATATGACAACCGACGAGGAGAAACCGAGAAATCTCGGGTGTTCCTGCCCGCCGAAGGTCTTCATGCAGATGGAATACACGTTCGAGATAAGCATGAATGACAGCAGAACGGTCAGAGCGGCGCCGACGATCCTGCCGACCGTTTTCAGCTTTCGCACGGTTTTTCCTCTTCTTCCTTATCTCTGCGTCTGCCGACGAAGAAAAGGATTATCATTGTGACTGCGCTGAGTGCAAAGAGGGTATAGTAAACACCTGTAAAGGCTGTGTCGCCTGTTTTCGGTGCTGTCGGCTTGATGTAGGAGTTGTTGTCCTCAACGACGATATATATTCCGACCGTGACGTCGTCGGGAGAACCCTCTGCAGCCTTGTCGCCGAGTGCTGTATCAACGGCATCGGCGTCGGTTCCGTCGGTGTATTCCCAGATCCAGTCGATATCGAAATCCTGAATCTGACCGCCGCCGAGAGTACCCGAAACCGCTCTGACGACGTCGCTGTTCTTGACGCCGTCGGGGAGGGGATAGGACGATGTGTCCGAGAAGCCCGAGCCCGAAAGGCTGCTTTCAACGGCGAGATCATCGCTCGTCTTTATCGAATAAAGAACGGCGGTGTATTTTATCGAGCCGTCAATGCTGTTCTTGAGACGGACGATGTCATAGCCCGTTGTGCCGGGAGCGACGATATTACTGCCGTCCGAAGCCGCGGCGTTGTCGTATTTTGCTTCAAATGCGGAGAGCTGCGCGACGCCGTTTGCGTCAACCTTCGTGCCGCTGTCCCATGTGAGCTTGTTTTCCGTGTAGGTCAGGATATGGTCGGGGCTTTCGCTTCGTCCCGAATAGGTCAGACCCGCAACAAACGGGAATGTCGCCGCAAATAAAATAAACAGTATGAGAGCGGCGGGCAGCAGTCTGCTGTATGTCTTTTTTGAAGTTTTAGTCATAGATATTTCCTCCACGCCCGAAGGAGATAATGTAAAAACGGGCAGTTTTATTTGTATTTATATGTCCTGAACTCAAAGAAAAAATCATCGAAAAATCAATGAGCTCTTCTTTGAATCCGGGACACCTCTCCGTCCGCCACGAGGACGGAGAGGTGTTTGGAAACTTTAAAATCAGTCGATCTGGGTAACTGTGACGGTTACCTTGACGGTGATCTCGCCTGCGTTGTCCTCTGCAGCCTGATCGCCGAGATAGGTGTCCTTGACGTCGTCGCCCTCGAACGGCCATGCCCAGGAAATAGCAACAGCCTCAGCATCAGCGGAGAGGTCTGTGCCGGGAGCGTACTCAGCAGTGTAATCTGCGATTGCACCCTCGATGTCAGCGATGAAATCTGCAGCGCTGGTGTAGTCTGCGCCGTCAAACTCGTCGGTACCGACAGTGATGATGATCGGGCAGTAGAAAGTTTTGTTCGCATCGGATACCCAAGCATCGGAAAGGCTTACCTCAGCAACGTAAGCAACCTCAACTGCAACCTCGGGAGTACCGGAGATCTCGAGTGCTGCGAAATTTCCCTCTGTGCCGGGAGCGACAAGCTTATCGGCATTGGAAGATGATACGGTAAGGCCTGCATAGTTGCTGTCGGAATCATAGGTGGTAGCAAATGCGCCGTCGTCGCTTTCAGCCTCAACAACAACGCCGAACTTTGCGACACGTGCAGTGTCTTCGCCCTTGCCCTCGGTGACATACTTTGCGAAAGTGCTGCCAACGAAGCAAGAGGTCATAAGTACGAGTGCGAGCAGAAGTGCTGCGAGTCTTATGGATCTGTTCTTCATTTTAAAAGCCTCCTGTTAAAATTTTCAGGTTGGGACGAAATTCGTCCGTTTTCGGGAACGATCGCTCGTCCCAACATGAGAACCCTGGCTCATAATCTATATCCATGTTTCGTATGCGTGGCACATACGATAACAGAAGATATGCAATATATCAAGATATGCAATATCGAGATATGCAAGTTACTCTTCGGTTTCAGTCTTTTCGACCGTTTCGGTTTCCTCGGATGTCTCGGTCTCTTCGACAGCATCGGTCTCTTCGGCTGTTTCAGCCTCTTCAACCGTCTCGGTCTCTTCGACTGTCTCGGATTCTTCAACCGTTTCAGCCTCTTCGACAGCCTCGGGCGCTTCTACCGCCTCAGTCTCCTCGACAGCCTCAACCTCTTCGACCGTTTCGGCCTCGTTTTCCTGCTCGCTTATCAGCTTGCGCAGTCTCTCGACCTCGGCCTCCATCTCGGAGGTCTTCTCGGCCTGAGCGTTGGCTGCGCGCTGGCGGCGGAGTATATCGTAAATTATGAACGCAAGACACGGTATACCTATTATAAGGAGCATGCCGATGGGCTGCTGCATGAACATCGCAACATCGCCGAGACCGGGAATCCTGAATTTGTATATACCGACGAGATTTTCACGTGTGACATAATTTGAATCCTCGGTGTTGTTCGCGTCGCCCTTTGTAAACCAGCGAGTTTCGCCGCCGACCGTTTCGGTGCGGATTATGCGGTGGGTGACGACCGTGCGTCCCTCCATAAAGGCTATTACGTCGCCCGTTTCAAGCTTCTCGGGATCGGCCTTTCCAATGAAAACAAGGTCGCCGACCTCGATGTGATCCTCGGCGTCGCCGCTCATCGAACCCGACATGACCACCATCGGAGTAACCCCGAAAACAGAGGGCGGCTTCTCGGGAGCGACAGTTCCCTTGACGATTATGACCATGTTGCAGATGAGCAGGAATGAGAATATCACACAGAGAAATATTCCCGCACAGGTGAGCAGCTTCTGCGGCAAAGTCTTGCTTTTGAAGGAATCCCCCGCGGATTTAAACGAGGAAGCAAGCTTTGAAAAAAGGCTCTTTACGAAAGATTTTATCTTGTTCATGAAACTCCTCTTTTGCTTGATTTTTTCATTTTGATACTATGCTGATATACCTACAAAAAATAACTATAATATTATATTATAATCGCAACAGGCTGTATGTCAAGATGCAAAAATAACAAAATATGCTAAAGAAAAGGTTTACATAAAGGGTTTCTTGGCGAAATATGGCGAAAATACAAAACAGTGCCGTTTCACAGCGGTTTGCTGTGTGTGTTATGAAGCGGCTCGGAGGGGCGTTTACATAAATCTCGTATTACCCCTCATTTGTTCACCATATATTAAAATCGTTTTTAGGCGGTCTGCATTTTTTACGCTTCGTACAACCTTTTTTTGCCCAGCAGACGTTGAAAAAATCAAAAAAAGATGGTATAATTTCTGTGATTATGTCCGAGTGTATTTATTCGGAAACGATCTGCGGCGTTTTGACGCCGTATAAAACGGTTTGTTTTTAAATTCAACATATCATCATGCATTGTGTTACGAATTGTGTGCGCATGGTGAAATCTAAGGTTGGAGGAAAAGGTTTATGGAAAGATCAAAAAACAGAAGGCCGATAGCGCCCGCTGTAAGATGCCTGAGCATGCTTCTTGCTGTGCTGATGGTCTTCGGCGTCTGCGCTGCGGGAGCGATGCCTGTTGAGGCTGCGACCGGCAGAATGACCGATGCTCCTCAGTACGTCAATCCGTCGGTCACAACGACCATCCGCAACATCGGAGCAAACGAAGCCAACAGCGGAATCCTGCTTTTCGGCAACGGAAACGAAAACAGAAAGGACGGCGTGAACGTAACAGATGCCGAAGACGGTCTCTATGCAGATTCGCTCGACGCATCCATGCCCAAGCTCAAAACCACACTTTCTGCAAGCGGATATCCGCAGCTTGTGTACAATGACCGCAAGGAAAACGAAGCTACGATGAACAGCAAGTACGGCTCAAGCACCCTTGAGTCGATATTCAACGGCAGCGGTACACACACAGCAAAGAATACCCCGTTCAATTTTGACCAGAGCACTCTCAACTACTCTCTCAACTCGGCAAACAACCACGTGTATTTTGACGAGAGCGCAAATGAGTTCAAAATCTACAACGAGCCGCTGCGTCCCTACAACATCACAACGAGTTACGGCTATGACACCTTCGGTGCCTTCCTTCCCTTCAACAGCATCGATAACACAATGGTCATAACCGATGCAAACGGAAACAAGCTTTCCGATGTTCCCGCTGATGTATCGTACAATTCGGAGGCAAAGCACGCACCCAACCTTCACGTAACCCCCAAAGAAGGTGCGAACATTGCAGACAACTGGTTTGCAATGAAGGTTGAATTCTCCTTCTATATCCCTGAAGGCGGCAAGATCAACGGCAAAGATATGATATTCAGCTTCTCGGGTGACGATGACGTTTGGGTTTATGTCGATGACGTTCTTGTTGTTGATCAGGGCGGCACCCATAAGGCAACCGAAAGCTATATCAACTTCGCAACAGGTGAGGTCGGATATCAGAAATACAACGGCGCAGATACGAGTGCAGACGCTCCCTGGCCGTGGACAAAGACCAACATCAAGTCAAGCTTTGCCGCAGCAGCAGCCGAAACGGGCGACAGCAGCTACAGCAACGCAAACCAGTTCAAGGGCAATACGCTCAAGGACTTCACAATTCATACGCTCACATTCTTCTATCTCGAGCGCGGCGGTGAGGCTTCCAACTGCAAGCTCGACTTCAACCTTCCCGTTGTTCCCGACGGTGCACTGAGCGTTCAGAAGAAGCTCGACGGCATCGTTACCGAGGCAGCGGCAAACAAGGATTTCACATTCATCCTTTCCGATGAGAACGGCGCACCGATGGCAAACGCCGCATATTCCGTCCTCAAGACCGACGGTACAACAGAGAGCGGAAAGACCACCGATGCGGAGGGTAAGTTCTCCGTCAAGGCAAACGAGATCGCAATCTTCAAGGACGTCGAGGCGGGCGTTGACTGTTCCGTTCTTCAGCTGACCGAAGCGGGCGACGCAACATACAGCGCCTTTACCAGCACAACCTCCTGTCTCGTCAACGGACAGACGTCGGGCAGCAGCTCGGCTGACGGATATTCTTCGGGCAAGTTCGAGGTCAAATACGACGAGAAGAACAAGACCGATATCGTGTTCACGAACACCCTGCGTCAGGATAAGCAGTTCAAGCTTACAAAGACTGTCGGCGATTATATCGGCGCAGACCAGGCTTTCAGCTTTGTCGTCGATGTCGAGGGTATGCAGAAATACAACGTCACACTCAAGGCCGGCGAGGTATACACCCTTGACCGGATCCCCGCAGGTGCAAAGATCGTTGTCACCGAGACCGTTCCCGAGGGAATGACCGCAAGCAGCAAGCTTGTTGAGTTCACCGATATCCCGAACGACTCCTACGGCGAAGGATTTACCGAGGGCGCAACCCATACCATCACCGCACTGACCGAGAATAAGGGCGTTGTGTTCCACAACGAGCGTCAGCTCTGCGATGTCACCATCAATAAGCTTATCGACGGCAGCCTCGGAAATAAGGCGAAGGAATTTGATTTCACAGCAACCGTCACATTCGGCGATTATTCCGATGACGTTGTCACAACTCATACCTTCAAGCTTTCCGATAACGGAAGCAAGGTTATCGAGAATATCCCCTACGGTGCAACCGTTGCGATTTCCGAAAACGCTGAGGATTATACCGCAACCGTCACCTGCGGCAACGATGTTCTCAGTGAGCAGACAGGCGAGAGCGTTGCTTACAGCATCACAAAGCTGACAGGCGACACCACCGTTACATACGAAAATATAAAGGACGGCGCTCCCAATACGGGAATCTCTCTTGACAGCCTGCCCTATATCATCATTCTCACACTCGCTCTTGCAGGCGCCGGATTCTTCTTTGTCAGACGCCGCAGATTCGAGATCGAAGAGTAATCTATGAGCAAAAAAAGAAAACCCGGTATAATCGAGAGCATAAAAATGGGATATGAGGCTTTTGCCTATGATACGGGCGTGTGGATGAACAAGCTCGTCGCGAGGCTTCGCGGCGAGAAACCCGCACCGACTCATAAACCCGAAAAGTCCGTACAGCGGATTTCCGTGCAGAGAACGGCTGTCCTTTCCGAGGAGAAGAACGAGGTCGTACCTTCCGTCTCCGAATCGGATATCCTGACCGCAGAGCGGCAGGATATAGCGCAGTGGCTCGGCGAGGTAAAATTCCGCACAAGACTTTTTGCAGGCGTTGACGAGACCGACGTCTGGAAGAAGATCGGACAGCTCAACAGATTATACGACAAGGCTCTTCTCGCGGAACGCGCAAGATACGATGCCCTGCTTCAGCTTTACAGGGAACAGGGAACCGCAGCCGATGAAGAAGAGTACGAGGTGGAAGATGAACATTCTGAAGAAGGAGAACAGCTCGACTCTCGAGAAGATAATTCTGAGACGTCAGCAGAAGGCGGCGCTGAAGTACGGGTATCTGAGTCTGACGGCGAGGATAGTGCTGATAGCGCTGGCGTTCTGGCTGATACTGACTCAGGTGTTTCTGATAACTCAGGCGAAGGGGAATAGTATGTTCCCGTCCGTAAAGGACGGCGACCTTCTTATCTGCTTCAGACTGGAGCAGGGATATGTAAAGGACGATATCGTGATATACGAGCTCGACGGCGAGCAGCGCACGGGACGTGTCGTTGCGGTCGGCTCCGACGTGATAACCTTCACGGAGAGCGGCGCGATGATGGTCAACGGAACTGTGCAGACGCAGGACGTTGTCTATGCGACCTACCCAAAGGAGGGTATCGAATATCCCTTTACCGTTCCCGACGGCTGTGTTTTCATAATGGGCGATTTCAGAACGCAGTCGGTCGACAGCCGCGATTTCGGCGCTGTCCCGACCGACAGTATCGAAGGCAAGGTCATAACCGTCCTTCGCCGCAGAATGCTGTAACGCCCTGCAGGAGACCGATGCAATACGTAATTTCAGTTTACGTTTAGGAGGATAATATAATGAAGAAAGTTCTGGCAATTGTAATGTTGCTCGTTCTGACCTTCGCTTCGGCGGTCACGGTATCCGCCGCGCAGGTCGAGACAATTGAACACGTGTGGGTGGACGAAAACGGAACTGCTCTCGCAGACGGAGAATATCCCGATATCGCGCTTGATTTCGATCTCCGTGTCGCGTCGGCAAGAGATAACACACACACGGAATACGGCGTCACTGAGTCGCTCCCGAATATCACCATCACAAAGCCTGTCGGAAGCAATAAGATCTGCATCGACGGCATTGAGAATCTCAAGGGCGCGGGTTATTTCACATATGAGTTCACAGCAGCTGACCCCAATGTTGCGGGTGTTAACGTGAGCACAGACACCTATGCCGTTGAGATACTCCGCACCTTCGTCATGGCCGACGGCAAGGCGACCGAAGAGGTTGAGACAAAGTCCATCGCGTTCTATGAGATACAGGACGAAGCCCGCGTCAAGGTCGACACCATCAGCTCCACCTTCGTCACAAGCGATCTTGCCATCGACAAGGCTGTCACGGGCAACCTCGCATACAAGGACGATCGGTTCACCGTTGAGCTCACCTTCTCGTTCGACGGCGAGATAAAGACCGATATCGTTCTTCCCGACAGCACCGTTGTCGCATTTGATGAGGGAAGCTCCACAGCTACCGCAACCATCGAGATCAGCGATAACGACGGCGTTATGACCGTTACCGATATTCCCGCAGGCGTCAATGTCACAGTCAACGAGACCGACCCCGGTGATTACGAGCTTGTCGGATACAGCGTAGACGGCGCAGACAGCACAAAGGAAGCTCCCACGATCACAGCTTCCGCCGAGGACGCAAGCGTTGTCATAACCAACGATTACAGCACAGAGATCGATATGGGCGTCACTCTTGACAGCCTTCCCTATGTACTTATCCTTCTTACGGTCGGCGGCGCAGCAGTTTTCTATTTTATAAAGATGCGCAGAAACGCTCTCGAGGCTGAATAACAGACGATGGAGTTTTCCAAAATACTGCTCAAAGGACTCAACGGGCTTTTAAGCTTTTTCATGGCGGTCGTCCTGTGCGCAGCGGGAGCATATTCGGTTTATGCCCTGTGGGACAACAATCAGGTCTACGCCAGAGCGGAAAACGTTATGGCTCAGATGCAGGAGCTCAAACCCGAGATCGAGGAGAGCGAAGACGGACAGGTCGTTTCCTTCTCCGATCTGCTTGAGATAAACTCCGACGTGTGCGCGTGGGTCACTTTGGATAACACAAAGATAAATTACCCTGTTCTTCAGGGCGATACCAATCTTACCTATATCAATACCGATATCTACGGCGAGTTTTCGCTCGCAGGAAGTATTTATCTCGATTCGCGAAACTCTTCCGATTTTACCGATACATATTCTCTCCTTTACGGACACCGTATGGACGGCGGAAGAATGTTCGGCGACCTTGATAAATACAAGGAGCCCGGTTTCCTCTCCGAGAATAAAACGGGCACCCTTATGACCCCCAATGCAGTATATGACCTTGAGGTTTATGCCTGCATCGTTGTCGGCTCGTCGGACAATATGCTTTACAATCCGAAGCTCGGACCCGACGGCATCGGCGCACTGCTCTCCTATGTCGAGCAGAAAGCCCTTTTCTTCGACAGCGAATCGGCATCAAAAATCAGAGCACAGGGAGCGAATGCAAAGATACTTGCATTTTCCACCTGTTCATCGGAATTTACCGATGCGAGAACGATACTCCTGGCTGCAATGACTGAGAGCACCGCCGAAACGGTGCAGTAGAGCCGCAGCAGTTCAATAATGAAAGGAATGTTGACAAGTATGAGAAAGCATATGAAGAGCTCCTTACTGGCTCTGCTTATGGTCGGCGTGATCATCTCCATGACCGTGTTTGCCGCTCCGGTATTTGCCGAAGAAACAGCAGACCTGGGCGCTGCCCTCGAGCTTGAGGCGGTCATCTCCCTGACCGATCACCCCGATGATTTTTCTGAGGATTACACCGTTGCCCTTACCGCGGCAGACGAGGAAACCCCCATGCCCGTGGGCTGCAACGGCGACACATGGTACGGCACAAGAACAGGTGCAGGCTCCATAGCTGTCGACCCCATCAACTTCGGGCGTCCGGGTATCTATGAGTATTCGATGGAACAGATCGCAGGATCTGCCGATCGCTGGACATACGACGACGCCGTCTATGAGATCGTTGTTTACGTAACAAACAACGCCGAGGGCGGTCTTGACGTAAACGCAGCCATCCGCAAGGAAGGCGAGGAGGAGAAGAGCGAGCTCGTTTTTGTCAATGTCTACGAGCCCCTTCCCGTTTCGGTCGGCATCACAGCAAAGAAGACCATGGACGGCAAGGTTCCCGAGAACGGCGCTTTCGAGTTTGTGCTCGAGGACTGGGACGGCAACGTGCTTGAGACAGTCAGCAACACCGACGGCGGCGTTATCAGCTTCTCCGATGTCGAGTTCAAAGAGGCTGGCGTTTATGAGCTGACCGTTTACGAAGTCGAGGGAACAAACAAGAGAATCACCTATGATACCAGCAAATATGCTGTTATCGTCACCGTCACACAGGACGGCGACCTCGTTGCAGACATTTCCTACGAGAAGAACGGCAGAGATTACAGCGGCGATATCATCTTCGCAAATATGACAGGACCCAAGATGGGCGATGATACAAACATCGGTCTGTGGATCGGTCTTTGCGCGGCAAGTGCTGTTGTAATAATCCTTCTCTTCGTCCTCGGAAAGAAAAAGGATAAATAATCTTACCGACCGCAGGCGATGATAAAAGCCTGCGGTCGATATTGTATAAATGGAGTTATAAAGATGAAAAAACCTGTAAGGATAGCGCTTTGCTGTATCTGTGCAGCCATTCTCGCCTTTTCGGCCTATAAAATAATCAGCATCGCAGCCGAATACGGCAAGGCGGAATCGGTATACGAGGACACAGCAAAACAGGCCGTGACGGTCGTCGAAACCTCGCAGAGTGACGCGTCAAAGCCGCCGATAACGGTCGACCTCGCCGCTTTGCAGAGCGAAAACAGCAGCATCATCGGCTGGATATACTGTGAGGGCACGCCGATAAATTATCCCGTAGTCCAGAGCACCGACAACGAATATTTCGTGCGCCGTATGCCTGACGGTACAAAGAATCAGGCGGGCTCGATCTTTATGGATTACCGCTGCTCGCCGACCTGTCAGGACACAAACACCATAATATACGGTCATAATATGAAGAACGGCTCGATGTTCGCCTCTCTCAAATCGTTCAGCTCGCAGAGCTTTTACGATGCCCACCCCGTCGTGTGGTTCTTCACCCCTGCGCAGACCTATCGCGTGGAGCTCGTCGCGGGCTATGTCACCTCGACATCGTCCGAGGCTTTTGAGATGTTTACGGACAGGGAGAATATGCTCTCGTTTCTCAATTCTGCTGTGAGCAAATCCTCCTTTGTCTCGACGGTCGCCCCCGCAGGTGTCGAGCAGGTCATGACCCTCGCAACCTGTTCCTACGAATATGACGCCGCACGCTACGTCCTCATCGGAAGTATCGTGCCGATAGAAGGAGGAATATAAATGGAGTTCAGAGAGCTGAGCGGAGCCAATATGGATATTGATTTCAGCAATCCCGAATGGGGAAATTCCGTCTGCCCGTGGAACGAAGCGGAAAAGACGGACGTGCATAAATGCGCGGTGAAGGACGTGTCGATCTGCAAATACTTCTGCGGCATTCGTCCCCTCGATACCGTCCTGTGCAGCTACCCCGATAAGCAGTGATTGAAAAGTTTCTATCGACTAAAGCCCCTTTCCGTGCTATAATAGTCAAGACTATGCACGAAAGGGGCTTTTGCTGTGTCCACGCAACCGAAACGAAGAATCAGTACGGCTCTGCTCGCTCACGTCGACGCGGGCAAGACGACGCTGGCAGAAGCCATTCTCTACTGCAGCGGAAAATCAAGAAGCCTCGGCAGAGTCGATCACGGCGATACCGCGCTCGATACCCATCGGCTCGAGCGTGAACGCGGAATCACCATCTTTTCGAGCCAGGCTGTTTTCAGCGCAGGCGACTTCGAGGTCACCCTGCTCGACACTCCCGGGCATATCGACTTTTCTTCCGAGACCGAACGTGTTTTGCAGGTGCTCGATTACGCGGTGCTTGTTATAAGCGGCAACGACGGCGTCCAGTCGCACACGCGCACGCTCTGGAAGCTTCTTCAGATATATAATATCCCGACGCTTGTTTTTGTAACGAAGATGGATTTTGCCCGTCACAGCATGGACGAGCTTATGGACAAGCTTCGCGATGAGCTCGACTCGGGCTGTGTCAATTTCAGCTCCGATGATGCGGACGCCCGAAACGAAGCGCTTGCGATGTGCTCGGAACAGCTTCTCGAAAAATATCTCGCGGGCGAGGAGATAGACGACAGCGACATAGCGCAGCTTGTCAGCCGCCGCCGTGTTTTCCCCTGCTTTTTCGGCTCGGGACTAAAGCTGACGGGAGTCGAGGAGTTTCTTTCGGGTCTGCAGCGCCTTTGCGTGCCGCAGAATTACCCCGACGCTTTCGGAGCAAAGGTTTTTAAGATCAGCCGTGACAAAAACGACCGCCTGACCCATCTTAAGGTCACGGGCGGCGTGCTTCACGTGAAGGATACGGTGACGGTCGGAACCTCGTCCGAGAAGATCAACCAGATAAGGGTCTATTCGGGCGAGAAATATATAACCGTCGACAAAGCGGAGGCGGGAAGCGTCTGCGCCGTTACGGGACCCGTAAATACATATAACGGAATGGGACTCGGTTACGAGGCAAATTCCGAAAAACCTATCCTCGAGCCTGTTATGAATTATCGCATCGTTCTGCCGAAAGGCTGCGATGCACAGACGATGCTGCCGAAGCTTCGTATGCTTGAGGAGGAAGACCCCCAGCTTCACATCTCGTGGAGCGAGTATCTCCAGGAGATTCACGTAAGCCTCATGGGCGATATCCAGGTCGAGATTCTCAAAAGCCTGATTGCCGACAAATTCGGCGTTGAAGTGGAGATAGACGAGGGCAGAGTCCTTTATAAGGAAACGATATCGAACGTCGTTGAGGGTGTCGGTCACTATGAGCCCCTTCGCCACTATGCGGAGGTTCATCTGCTGATGGAACCGCTCCCGAGGGGAAGCGGACTGGTCTTTGACACGACCTGCAGTGAGGACAGTCTCGACCGCAACTGGCAGAGGCTTATTCTGATGCACCTCGGCGAAAAACAGCATCTCGGCGTGCTGACAGGTTCGCCTATAACCGATATGAAGATAACCCTCGCCGCCGGTCGTGCGCATCTCAAGCACACCGAGGGCGGAGATTTCCGTCAGGCAACCTACCGCGCCGTGCGTCAGGGTCTTATGCAGGCGCAGTCGGTGCTGCTCGAGCCCTATTATTCGTTCAGGCTTGAGGTGCCGTTTGAACAGCTCGGAAGGGCGATAAACGATATACGTATGCGAAAGGGAACGGTCGGACGGCCCGAAGAAAGCGGCGGAATGTCTATACTCACAGGCCGCGCACCCGTCGTTCTGATGAACGGATATGCCGCAGAGGTTGCCGCCTACACGGGCGGACGCGGACGAATATTCTTCGAGCCCGCAGGCTATGACGAGTGTCACGATACCGAAAAGGTGGTCTGCGAGATATGCTACCAGCCCGAGGCAGACGTCGATAATCCGCCCGATTCCGTATTCTGCGCTCACGGCGGAGGCTTCTGCGTGAAGTGGGATAAAGTTCCCGAATATATGCATCTCGAAAGCTGTATGAAGAAGGGCAGGAGCGAGAGCGTCGTAAGCCATCGCACGCTCAATATCGACGAAAAAGAGCTCGAGGCGATAATGGAAAGGGAGTTCGGTCCCGTAAAATACAACATTTACCGCCGTTCGGAACGGGTCGATACGACCGAGAAGAAAATAGAGCTCCCCGAACCGAGAAAGCAGTATGTCATCGTCGACGGCTACAACGTGATTTTCGCTTGGGACGACCTCAAGCAGCTCGCCGAGGTCAGCCTCGATGCCGCAAGAGACCGACTCATGAACATCCTGTGCAATTACAGCGCATATACAAAGATAAATGTCATTCTCGTCTTTGATGCCTACCGTGTTCCCGGAGGTCGGGGCGAACGCTTCGAGTACCATAATATCCGGGTGGCTTTCACAAAGGAGCACGAGCTGGGTGATAACTATATCGAATCGCTCGTCGCCGAAATCGGCAAGAATGAATATGTGCGCGTCGTTTCGTCCGACAGGCTGATTCAGCTTTCCGTTATCCGTTCGGGTGTGCTTCGCACGTCTGCGCGCGATTTTGAAAACGAAGTCGATCAGGTTCACGCACGTATTGCCGAAGCGCTCGACAACCTCAATAAAGGCGTAAAAACGACTACTATCGGTGATATAGTAAATAAAAATTACAATGAGTAAATAAAAACAGCCGCTAACGCGGCTGTTTTTATTAATTTATCTCCTTGTAATGCTGTGCGTGAATACCGATGTGACCGATTCCGAGAATGACACATCCTATCAGCATCCAGACAACCTTTCCGTAAATTCCGAGCAGAAAAAACGCGATAACGGGCAGAGTCGCTCCCGCGAGCGGTACGCCGAGAATACTGCTGTAAAAATCCAAAAGGGTATGCTCGCTTTTAAAATATCTTATCCACCATATTTCGTAAAGCACCATGAACGCAAACGCGGCGACCAGCCACCACGACCACGCCGACCACGGGCGCAGGTTAAAATCAGAAAAGCACAGCGCACAGCAGGTCGTTATTCCTTCACCCGCGCGCTCGAAAAACGCAAGCACCTTGTTTTCGTTTTCGGCGCTGTATCCCTTCGGCTGATGCTTTGTCCAGATGATGTTGGGAATAAAAAGCATGAGCAGAAAAACGAGCCCGACATATGAAAAACCTAAATGTCCCATCTCTTTTCTCCTTTGAGCATCTTTTTTGCCTCATCGCACCATTCGAGATATGATCTGTACGTCTTTATCCCGAAACGAATCGTCAGAAGATAATATTTATGAGTCTCGTCATCGGCGTGCCTGCTGAGGACTTCCTCCGCCCCTGTAAGAAATGGCAGCTCCTGTTTTATCTTCTGTTCAAAAGCGTCTATGTGAGCGATCGCCTGCTCGCTGCCGCCCTCACTGCCGAAGAAGAGCTTGAGCAGGGTTTCGTAGCGCAGCTCGTCCCTTTCGACAGGGTTTGCCAGCCATTGTCTCAGATAAGCCCTGCCGTCGTCGGTGATCGAGTATATGAGCTTTGCTCTTCCGTTTTCCGCGCCGTCACGCCTGAGAGCAAGCCCGCGCGAAACAAGGTCGCTCAGCGCGGGATATATGCTGCCGAAGCTTGCACCCCAGAAATATCTGAGAGATTTATCCATACGCTTTTTGATCTCGTATCCCGTCAGGTCCTCGTGGCTGAGCAGGCCGAGAATCACATAGTCGATTTTCTTTTCAAGCGCCATTTTATTTTCCTTCTTTCATGCCGTAGGATAAAACCTTTTTGGGGCAGGTGTCGATGCAGGCTCCGCACTGAATACATTCAGCGCTGTTTATCCCGCCTTTTGCGATCTGCTCCGAAACGTTGATGCCCATCGGGCAATTCTGCGAGCACTTCCCGCACGATACGCAGGCATCTTCACTCTTTATTTTAATATGCAAACCCGGTAAATGCAAAAGTTTTCTCAGCTTTGTGCCAAATATCATAAAGGGCGCCATCCAACAGAAGTAATGACAGAAAACACGCTTGCCGAAAAGTATCGACGGAATGAAAATAAGCATCACTATGCCGTAATAAATAATGTAGCTGTGAATGTCCGATACCGATATTCCGCAGTTTGTCTCATACAGAAAATCGACGCCGACTATCTCACCCTTCTTAAAATAGAAGAATATCACAGCCGCGATCCATACCGCCCAGATAATGTATTTGACGGCGTTCCTGAAGCCCTGTTTCGGACTTTTTGAGTTTACGGCAAACGCACACTCCTGCAGTCCGCCCGCAGGACAGAGATAACCGCAGAAGAATCGCCCGAAAGGAATTGACAGTATGAACATCAAAAGAAATACGATGAAACTGCCGTTGACGATTCCGTCGAAGGCAGCGTTGATTATCAGCGCAGGGCTGAAATAGTACAATGTTACCGGAAAAAGCAAAAGCGAAAAAATCAGAAGTGCCTTTCTTATTGTCTGACGCATGATAAATAACCTCCATATATCATTCTGATATATCGCATTATATATCACTGTGATATATTTGTCAAGAGCTACATCTAAATTCTATTATCAAAACATACAAAATGCACAATCGTCTATTATATATCTTGCTAAACTTAGTCGTAAACGTATATTATTTCTTTACATTAATTAAATAATGGGGGTATAATGTAGCAGACACCTATTCTGAATATATTAGGTCAAAAGAAATCAACAAAAGGAGGTATGCCAAATTGTCCGATAAATACGATCTGGTCGTAATCGGTGCGGGCAACGGCGGTCTTATGACTGCGTGCAGAGCATCGAGAATGGGTCTGAGAACGCTTGTAATCGAGCGTCACAATCTGCCCGGTGGCGCGGCCAGCAGTTTTGTGCGGGGACGTTTTGAGTTTGAGGCGGCTCTGCATGAGGTTCCCGATTTCGGAAAGGGAGCCGAAAGAGGCGAACTTGGCAGGATTTTTGACGAACTCGGCATAGAGGTGGAGATGATTCCGCTCAAGGACGCGTTCCGTTATATCATCGAGAAGGACGGAGAGCGTTCGATGGACGTTACCTTCCCTCACGGAATGGACGCGTTTTTTGCCGTCATGGAAAAGGAATGCCCCGATGATATCGAGGCTGTGAAGAATTTCTTTGCCGCAGCCGAGGATATGGGCAAGGGCCTTGAATATTTCGGCTCTACACGAGGAAATCCCGATCCCGAGGTTCTCAAAAGAGACCATCAGAACTTCATGCGCCTGCTGTCAATATCGGCAGGTGAGCTGTTCCGTGCGCTCGGCATGAGCCAGAAGTGCATAGATATCATGTCGGCTTACTGGCCGTATCAGGGTGCCGATATCGACACCATCGACGCAAGCCGTTATCTGATGATGGTATCGAGCTATTTTGCAAACGGAGCTTTTGTTCCCAAAATGCGTTCGCACGAGATGTCATCCGCCATCGTAAAGCGTGCCAGAGAGCTCGGCTGTGAGTTCTGGTTTGACACCGAGGTCACGAAGATCATCACCAAAAAGGGCGCTGTGGCAGGAGTTGAGACGGCCGACGGCCGACGTGTCAAGGCAACCGCGGTTGCTTCAAATGCATTCCCCGAAGTTGTTTACTCAAAGCTTCTCGACAACAAGAAGCTCGTTCCGAAATTCGAGCTCAAGAAGGCAAACGCCCGCAGCTACGGCTTCCGCGGATTCAGCGTCTACCTCGGACTCGATGCATCGCCCGAGGAGCTCGGAATCGAGGATTATACCATCTTCCTCAGCACCACCAACGACACCAAAGTCCTGTATGACAGCAGCGCAACACGTCACTGTGACGATTTTGCTCTTGATGTGTGCTGCCTGAACATCGCAAATCCCGATTGTTCGCCCGAAGGCACGACCCATCTGGTGCTGACCATCTCCTACACGGAAGATGCCTGGGCAGATGTCACTCCCGAGAATTACAGCAAGGTCAAGCGCGAGGTTGCCGACCGGTTGATCGACCGTTGCGAGAAGATGATGAAGATCGATATCAGATCGCACATCGAAGAGATCGAGATTGCTAGCCCCGTCACATTTGCAAGATATATGTACACCCCCCAGGGCTCGATTTACGGATACTATTCCGACCGCTGGGACGGTATGTCTGCACGAACCCTCTCAAACGGTCTTGAGCCGACCGTTCCCGGTCTGTTCTTTGTCGGCGGACACGGTTCGAGACTTTCGGGATTCCTGCCGACATATATGTCGGGCAATCAGGCCGGACTGCAGATTCTCGGCTATGTAATGGGAGGTGGAAAGTAATGGCGGAAAGAAATTATCTCGACAGTATTTCTCTTGACAGATTCGATCAGATCGTTCCCGAGCGACGCGAGAAGATCGAGCAGTCGCCTGCCGATCTCCCGAAATATGAGTACAACGCAAACAAACTTGCCCGCGACCTTCACCCGAAGGTTCAGCACGTTACAGTGACTGCGGTAAAAGAGCTGAAGGACGCAAAGGTGTTCACCCTTACTCCCGACAAGGCTGCCGGAACACAGGCTCTTGCGTATTTCCGCGCAGGTCAGTACATAAGCGTGTCGCTGAAAATCGGCAAGTCGGTGCTCACCCGTCCTTACTCCCTTTGCGGCTCGCCCAAAGAGGCGCTTGACGGCACCTACAGCATCGTTGTCAAGAAGATGAAGGACGGCTTTGCTTCCGATTATATACTTGAAAACTGGGCTGTCGGCACAAAGCTTGACATCTCGGCACCGTCGGGAAGCTTCAATTACGAGCCTCTTCGCGACGCAGGCACCATCGTGGGTATTGCGGGCGGCAGCGGTATCGCACCCTTTGTATCGCTTGCAAAGGCCATCGCTGACGGCACAGAGGATTGCTCGATGACCCTTCTTTTCGGAAGCCGTACCGAGGCCGATATCCTGTTTAGGGAAGAGCTTGACGCTCTCTGTGCCTCCTGCGACAAGCTCAAGGTCGTGCACGTCCTTTCCGACGAGGAGAAGGACGGCTATGAAAACGGATTTATTTCGGCAGAGCTTATAAAGAAATACGCTCCCGAAGGCGACTATTCCGTTTTTGTCTGCGGCTCGCAGGGAATGTACGATTTCATCATCGGCGAAACCGAGAAACTCGGTCTCAAAAAACGCCGTGTCCGTCTCGATGCATACGGCGAATACCGTCTTTCCGATAAGGACGCTGAATATCCCGAGGAACTGCGCGGTAAAACCTGCAAGATCACCGTTACGACATCGGACGGCAAGAGCAAGGTTATCCCCGCAAACACGGGTGAGACTATCCTGGTCGCTCTTGAGCGTGCGGGAATTGCCGCACCGAGCAAATGCAGAAGCGGTGAATGCGGATTCTGCCGTTCACGTCTTGCATCGGGTGAGGTTTATACACCCGCCGCTGTTGAGAACAGACGTGCGTTTGATAAAAAGAACGGATATATCCACCCCTGCTGTACCTATCCGAAATCAGACTGTGAGATACTTATAAATTATGAAAAACCCGAACGGGTAAGAAAGGTGAAAGATATGAAAAAGAAGCAGAGAACAATGAGCGTTATCATGGCAATCATCATTTCCGCAGCTATGGGCGCTATCGCAGCATACCTGACCCTCAAGAACAACCCCCTCGCAGCTCAGGGAACACCTCCCCAGATGATGTACATCTCCAATATAGCAATGTCGATCACTGTCGGTATCCTTTGCGGACTCTTCCTTCCGTTTGGCAAGTGGGGCCGCGCTCTTGCAACCAAGGCAGGCGCAAATCCCCCCAGCATGAAGTTCACACTTCTCAACTGCCTGCCCATCTCCGTCGGCAACACCCTCGTTGTCAGCCTTATCGTCAGCTTCTTCGGCGTAGTTATGGGACGTGCAAAGGCTCCCGCTGAGGCTCTCTCTCAGCTTCCCCCGCTTCCCGTCATGTGGCTCGGCTCCTGGGCACAGGTTCTTCTTCCCACCCTCGTCGCCAGCTATCTCCTCGCTGTAATCTTCTCCCCGATGGTAGCTGAGATGGTCGGTATGTCTTCCGCAGGCGCAGAGGTCGGTGCTGCAAGCGCTGAGAACACCTCCGTCGCAAAGAAGGACGACGCTGAATAATTATTTGTATTTTGTGGAATTGATATAAATAAAAAAGGCTGCTCCGAACATCTCGGAGCAGCCTTTTTGCTTAATATTCTATTTTCTCTGTACACCGTCAAAAAAGCTTATTATCATCTGCATGACGTCGGCGTCGTGCTCCATGTAAAGCTCCTTGTCGATGTTTGCGTCAGGCTGGCTTTCCTGATAGCGGAGAGCCTCATCGGTAAGGAAATAATCGTAATGCCCGTTGTGATTTTCCTTGTCCATAAGAATAAATGTGCAGTTCGGATTTTCTATCTCTTCCCGACGGTTGTATATGGGGCTTGCGCCGCCGTAAAAGACATCATCTTCGGCGCTTATAACCAGCACGGGTATGTCGGTGCTGTTGATGCCGCCGATGGCGGATAGTGCCTTATCGTCGCCGTATTTCATGCTGATAAACAGGCTGTTGAACGGCTTGATAACAGGATAGAAAACGCCTGTGTAGCGGCTGATGGAATACTGCCATTGCTCTTCGGCGGTATCAAACCCCGAAGCCGAAACCACCGCCTGCACATCGTGACCGTTTGCGAGCACAGCAGCCACGGCATAACCTCCGAGGCTGTGACCGAACAGATATACGGGAATACCTGCGAATTCATCGCTGTTCTCCAAAAATGCAAGCAGTGCATCAAGATCATAAACCGCCTGAGTGTATCCGCCGAAAGCTTTGCCTTCACTTGTGTAACAGCCGGTGTAATCAAAGCACACAACCTTGTACCCTGCGTCAACAAAATAACGGATTTCATAGAGCTTGATATCATTTGTGTCGGTATGCCCGGGAGCGACCACAATAACGCCCTTTTCGTTTTCTTCTCCGTAAAGATATGCGCACAGTGAGTTTTCTCCCGACTCAAACTCAAAAGTCCTTCTGGGATACTCTTCTTTTATATCGTCATAGACAAGATATCGGTCGGAGGAATATTTGTCATAATCGTATCTTCCCATAACCACACTGTGTATAACGGCAATGACCGCAGGGCAGATAATGCAGAATGCAAGGCATATACAGACAGCCGCGACCGATATTTTCTTTATGGAGACAGGCTTTTTCTCCGTCATAGCTTATTCCTCGTCGGGCGCCTGACCGTCGTGTGCCTTCCACATACACTCGGTAATGCTCATATCGGTAAATACCGCCGTAAACGACGAATCCTCGGGACTGCAGGCGTAAATGCCGAAGCTTATTTTACCCGCGCCCTCCCACATATGGCAGACTCTCATCTGGGAAAAGCTCTCGCCGTCGGTCGAGCACTCTATGCAGTAGTCGTCCTCACGGCGGCTGAATCTGTACCACATTGTACGTACATCGGCGGGAATGACCGTTGTTGCCCAGTCGGAATAGCCGTGGTTTGTGACGACGCTTCCGAGATGCTGAAACTGCTCGGTCTCGTATTCGACGGAGGCTTTGAGCCAGTTCTCCGAGTCGAGATACATAACGATTCCGCACTGATCGAAACGGTGACGGCTCTCGGAGAAATCGGTTTTCACAGTGAATGAAAAGAACTTTTCCGGCGTTTCCGTCTGGAGAACGGGAGCGTTGTCGTTTCTGAAATGATAATACGTCCTCTGCCACAGATCGGTGTGGGGCTCGGTTGTTATCTCGATTCGGTCGGGCGAAATGCTGTATTCCTTCGGACCTCTCGTCCACGAAAATTTATTGGCATCGAATGTCATGATTTACCTCCGATAATTTTTATGCGCTGTATTTCTGCGCAAATTCTGCAACAGGCATCGGCTTTGCATAGAAATATCCTTGGATCAGGTCACATTCCTGCTGCGTCAGGAAGGCTACCTGATCTTCGCTCTCGATACCCTCCGCGACGATCTTCATGTTAAGCTTCTTCGCAAGGTCAATAACCTCAGACACGATAAGCATGCCTCGCTCCCGGGAATCTGCTCCGCGGAAGAAATTAGCGTCGATTTTCAGAACGTCGATCTGAAGCTCCTTGAGAGAATTGAGGGAAGAATATCCCGCTCCGAAATCGTCCATGGATACGGGGAATCCCGCCTCGCGAAGCCTCTGAACAGTGTTTATCAGCACCTTCTTGTCATCGAAGAACGCGCTCTCCGTAAGCTCGAGCTCGATCACACTGTGCGGCACCTGATACCTGTCAACAATGGAACAGATATGCTCTGCAAGGTCTTCTCTTGTGAAATGAGCTCGGGAAATATTGACCGAGATGGGCACAAGTCCGCGTCCTTCCGCAAGCCACGCAGCCTGAACCTTTGCGATCTCCTCGAGCATATAATCGTCGAGCTTGAGTATGAATCCGTTCTTCTCGAAAATGGGGATAAAACGGTTCGGTGCGATAAAGCCTTCCGTCGGATGAATCCAGCGGACAAGAGCCTCGGCACCGCCGAGAGCTTCGCCCGTGGTGCTGATTTTCGGCTGAAGATAGACCTGAAACTCCCTGTTTGCAAGAGCGCGGTCCATGTCGTCCTCCACCTTGCGCTCCCACAGCTTTCGGTTGTTCATTTCCACGTCGAAATAAGCGATTCTGTTTTCTGCCTCTTCGCCGAGCACCTCACAGGCGATCATGGCGTTGTTGTACAGCTGTTCGACGTCGTATTCGCCCGGCTGAACGAGATATACGCCTGCGCAGAAATATGCCTTCATTTTCGGCAGAACAGCATTGAGAGCATTCTCAAGCCTGAGAATACGCGCTTCAAGCTCGGCCGTGTCGGTATATACCATCAGAAGACCGAACTGGGCATTCTCCTGATGTGCCACGATTTCGCTGCGGATAAGCTCCTTTTTGAGCACGTTATAATATTTTTCGATGAGCTCCTGACCCTTGTCAACACCGAAACAGGTACAGAAGGTGCGATATTTTCGCATCTCAAGATGGACAATGGCGTAGTTTCGTTTTCCTTTGCGGTTTTTCTTCAGCAGAGAGGTTCCTTTTCTCATAAAGAAGAGACGGTTATCGCCGCCTGTCACCATATCGGTGTAGATGATCTTTGTGGTTTTGCGCACATCGTATACCATAGTAATAATGGAAATAAGATGATGCAGCGTAAAAGCGCCGATAAGCAATGCGCAGAGAACGATGCAGGTTATCATCATCGTAAAGTCCTGAAGGTATATCGGCACATCGTTGAGAACCATGACCTCCATGTCGTTTATCGGAACGATCATCCAGAGCTTCAGTCGGGTAAAAGGCGCCGAAGGGTCATAATCCTCCGAATTGAAGATATCTTCAACAGCGTCCTTATTGGTGACGATTCCGCCGTCTTTGATGGTGAATACCTGATCCTCGCCCTCGGGAATGAGAACGCTGATATCCCTGTCATCTGTCTGAGAAAGGTATTCCATTTCAAGCGATTCGTCGATTACGGGATACTCCTCATTGCTCGACCAGACGGGATTTTTTTCCGAATCGACTACACATACAGCTTCGATTTCCTCCAGCACGTCGATATAGGACAGCACCGTGTTCTCGACGTTCTCTTCCGTCTCGGGATTATAATCTGCAAAAAGCTCCGCAATCTTCACGGACGAGCTGCTGCTGTTCGACAGCTTTTTCTGCACGATATCCACACCCGATACCGCAAGCGCCGCTGTCGAAATAAGACTGAATAAAAAGATAATGAATATCAGTCCCAGCACGGACGGCCATATGCGATTCTTCTTAAGCTTTTTTATCCTCTGATCCTTTGATTTGCTCATACACTGAGTTCCTCCACACTCTCAGTTAATTGTTTTCATTCTATCATACAGAGCACAAAATGGAAAGGAAAATTATATCAAAGCGACCTTTTAATTCTCATTTTTACTCTTGACAAACCAATCCCACTGTGATATATTGAATATGCGTTCAATGAATTATAATTCAACGAGGTGGATTATGCCGACAAGAGACGAACAAAAGGAACAGCGCAGACAGCTTATTATCTTCAAGGCTCTTGAGCTGTTTGCAAAAAAAGGATATTCGGATACCAAGATAGGGGATATAGCCAAGGCTGCAAATATGAGCGTCGGGCTTATGTTCCATTATTTTGAATCCAAGGAACAGCTCTATGAGGAGCTTGTTCGTATGGGTGTTGAGGGAACCAATCAGCCGATGGAAATGAATTTTTCCAATCCCCTCGATTACTTCACGGGCTTTCTCAGGGTGATGTTCGGGTACGCAAAGGAGCAGCCGTGGGTGTTCTATATGTTTGTGCTGATGGCACAGGCAAGACGGAGCGACGGTATTCCCGCGCACATAAAGGAGCTCGCTATGAGCGTAAACCAGATCGAGCAGTCGGCGGAGGTAATCGCCGCAGGTCAGCAATACGGTTATTTCCGCGAGGGTGACCCTTACGCACTTTCCTTTGCTTTCTGGAGCAGTGTGCAGGGAGTCATGGAGCAGATAGCGGTCACGCCCGAAATGCTCTCGGGTGAAAAAGAGCTCCCCGACGCGGAATGGATCATTGATATAATAAGAGGTGCGAAATGAAAAAGGTAATTATTATCGGCGGCGGTATCTCGGGACTTACCGCAGGAATCTGTGCTCAGCGAAATGGCTTCGAGACCGAGATTTATGAAAAGAATGCCATGATGGGCGGCGAATGTACAGGCTGGGACAGACAGGGCTATCATATCGATAACTGCCTTCATTGGCTGACAGGCTGCCGCGAGGACGATGACCTCAATAAGATATGGAAAAATATCGGCGTGCTGACCGATGATACAGAGCTTTATTACGAGCCCTGTTTCTATATGCTGGAGATGGACGGAAAAAAGCTTCACTTCTGGCGTGATCTCGAAAAGGCAAGGGCGGAGTTTCTCGCTCTTGCTCCCGAGGACAGCGAGGAATTAAATAAGTTCTTCGACAATGTCAGAAACGCCGAGAGTGTGCGTGTCCCATGCGAAAAATCCATGGCAGAGATGAGCATGATGGAGACCATCCGCTTTGGTATGACCATGGCCGCCGCAGGAAGAATGATTATGGAATATGGCAAGGACAGCATTGCCGATCTTGCAAACCGTTTCAAAAATCCGATGGTCCGTCAAATGATGTCGCAGTATCTCGACCCGGGCTACAAGGCCATCACCCTTATTACTTCCTATGCTTTTTACACAAGCAACAACGGTGCGCTCCCCATGGGCGGCTCGGTCGGTATGGTAAACCGCATTGTCGAGCGTTACAGGAGTCTCGGCGGCGTTGTTCACACAGGCATGACCGCACAGAGCATCGATGTGCAGAAAGGCAAGGCTGTTTCCGTGACCTTTGCCGACGGAACGGTTGCTTCCTGCGACTATGTTATCTGCGCCGCTGACCCGTCGGTTACCTTCGGTAAGCTGCTTGACAGAAAATACATGGATAAGGCCATGCGCCGTATGTACGACCGCTCTGCCGACTATCAGGTCACATCGGGCTTCAACGTGTCGTTCGGTATTAAGGGCGACACCGACTGCGGAATCGAGGGCTCGGTGATATTCCCCTGCGAGCCGATTCGCATCGGCACACAGGACAAATCCTTTATGGGCGTTCGTATGTACGATTATGACAGCGGGCTTTTTCCCGCCGCCCGCCGTGTCATTCAGTGCAACACCCTTCAAAGCGAAAAGGATTATGATTTCTGGCAGGAGCTTTATAAGGACCGCGAAAAGTACAACGCCGAAAAGCAGCGCATTGCCGACGAAACACAGGCTCGCATCGTCGCAAAGTATCCTCAGCTTGAAGGCAGACTGGTGCAGCTCTGCACCTATTCTCCCGTGACATTCACAAAATGGTGCGGTGCTTACAAGGGCGCGTATATGAGCTTCTTCGAGCGGGCGGGCGCAAAGAGCCTCACCGCAAAGAACACGCTCAGAAAGCTTTGCAACGTCTTTATCTGCAGCCAGTGGATAACGACCAACGGCGGTCTGCCCACAGCCGCAGCGAGCGGAAAATTTGCCGCCGACGCTCTTATCGCACGGGACAGGAAATAAACAAAATCACAGCCGAGGAGCTTTCGATCCTCGGCTGTGATTTTGTTTATCGCTTTTATCCCAACTTATGTTTTGCAGAGAATTTGCCGGGGTTGTCAAACACTTGTGAAGTTGAACAATATACCGGGCACTAAGTTGTTTATATGTACGAAATTTCGCGCAGCTGTCGATTTGTGTCACGAAAATTGTAATTAAGGAGTATAATATATGGTATAAATATCTATATTACATCGGTTTATGAGAGATGATATTATGCAATACTACGCACACAGAAACCAAACAGGGGAAATGCAGAGTGTCAGGGAGCATCTTGAAAATGTGGCGCTGATGGCTTCGCAATTTTCGGCAGAACTGCTCAGATCGATTGCGTATGAAACGGGAAAAGCACATGATATCGGTAAATATTCGCAGGCGTTTCAGGAAAGGCTTTTCGGAGGGCAGAACAGGTTTGAGCACTCCACCTGCGGTGCTCTTGAATGTGATGCCGCCGTTTCGGACAAGTCGGACAGGATAATTGCTCCTATGATGGAATACTGTATCGCAGGTCACCACACGGGAATACCCGATGGGGGTACTGCGGGCGATCACCCCTTTGACGATACCACGCTTCACAGCAGGCTTAAGAGGTCAGGTGTTTATGCCGATGAAAAGAACAGCTACAGTGCGTACAAGAATGAGATAGATGTATGTGTTCCGAAGGCGGAAGGAGTTTTCAAAGAGCTTATGTCTGCGGCAAAGAGCGGCGATAAAACAGGGCTTATCGAAACGTATGCGTTTTTTACAAGATATCTGTTTTCGTGTCTGACCGATGCCGATTTTCTTGATACAGAGCGGTTTTGCCTGCAGGGTGAAAGGGAAGAGCTGACGGCTGATTTTGAAAAAATGAAGGACAGGCTCGATGAAAAATTTGCCTCATTTTGTGCCGATACTCCGCTTAAGCAGGCTCGCGGATGGCTGCAGGAGCAGGCGTGTAAAAACTGCAGTGTGTCAGAAGGCATAAGCATACTCAATATGCCGACGGGCAGCGGAAAAACTCTTTGCAGTATGAAGATAGCACTGAAAAAACTGCTCGAATCGGGCGGCCGCAAGAAAAGGATCATCTATGTTATCCCGTACACAAGTATCATCGAACAGACGGCAGATATATTTGAAAGCATTTTCGGCGAATGTGCCGATATACTCCAGCATCACTCCAACTATTGCATCGATGACAGCACTGCCGATTATGAAACGGCACACAAGCTCAGACTTGCGTCGGAAAACTGGGACGCTCCGATAATAATCACAACAAGTGTCAGATTTTTCGAGTCGATGTATCACAACAGAGGGTCGGCTCTGAGACGGCTGCACAATACCGCAGATTCGGTGATAATATTTGATGAGATACATCTTCTGCCGATACAAATGCTGCAGCCCTGCCTCAGAGGGATCGGATATATAACGAAATATCTAAACAGTGAGGCAATTCTGCTGTCGGCAACAATGCCCGATTATGCCGACCTTATCGATAGGTTTATGCCCGATTGCCGTGTCAGTGAGCTTCTTCCCGATAAAGAGGATTTTACATATTTTAGAAAATGCCGATATATCGACCTTGGAAAAACGGACTATGGCAGTGTGCTGGAAAAGGCGGCACAATACACAAGCAGTCTGATAATAGTCAATCTCAAGAGCACCGCACGCGAGATATACGGTACACTTCAGGGGGAGAAATATCATCTTTCTACCTATATGACCGCGTCCGACCGCTCGGAAACGATCAAACGGATACGGCAGGCGCTGACCGAGGGGAGGCGGATAACCGTTGTATCGACCTCTCTTATCGAAGCGGGAGTTGATTTTGATTTTGAGGCGGTGTTCCGCCAGTGCGCAGGACTTGACAGCATACTGCAGTCGGGCGGCAGGTGCAACCGTGAGGGGAAAAGGGAATGCGGCGATGTCTATGTCTTTGAGACAGACGAGAAAAGCGGCAGAGACCTGCAGGTTCCGATAAATATCGTAAAAAATCTGCTCGCGGAGCATAATGATATATCGTCGCTCGAATGCATCGAGGAGTATTACAGGCGGCTTTTTTCGTCATATAAAGAGGATATTCTGAAAAATACCATTGCAGACGGATGTACGGGGATAGATTCCATACCGTTCAGAAGCTACGCCGAGAGCTTCAGATTCATAAAGGACGATACGGTCGGTGTCGTCGTACCGCACTGCAGTGATGCACAGGAGCTTGTGCAGGCGCTGAAAAACGGCAGCCGTTCGGTCGTGCGCAGACTGCAGAAGTACACCGTCGCTCTGCGCCGCAGTGAATTTGACAGGGCGATGAAATCAGGAATCGTCGATGATTTCGGCACGGGAATATACATATTGACGGCGATGAACTGTTACAACAGCGAAACAGGGCTTGATACAGAAGCATCAAATGACATTATTTTATAAAGGAGTGAGTCAATGGGTTACGGATTCAAGATCGTGGTGGAAGGTGATTACGCGCTCTTCACGAGACCGGAAATGAAGGTCGAGCGCGTTTCCTATGATGTGCCGACGGTTTCCGCTCTGGAAGGACTTATCAAGAGCGTCTATTGGAAACCTGCGCTGAAAATAGTCATCGACAGGATAATCGTCTTCAACCCGATAAAATTCATCAATGTGAGAAGAAACGAGATCAAAAGCAAGATACCGATATCGGCTGTCAGAGCGCAGATGAAGGGCGGAAAACCTGCCGAAATATATGCGTCCGAGGAGCGCAGTCAGCGCGCGGGAATGATCCTCAAGGATGTGAAATACGGAATCGAGTTCCATTTTGAGCTGACAGGGCTGAGGTCGGAGAAGGCTGACGAGGGCAAGGAAAAACATTACAACATCATGCTGCGCAGACTTCGTGAAGGGCAGCATTTCCGCCAGCCGTGTCTTGGCTGCAGGGAGTTTTCGGTAAAGCGTCTGGAGCTTGTGGACGAGTTTGATCTCGGTGAGGTATCACCCGAGCTGAAAGGAGATATCGATCTTGGATTTATGCTGTATTCCATGAGATTTGAGGACGGCGGAGTGCCGATCAATAACGACTGGGAATGTCCGAAATTTTCCGATAAAGCGGACGCGGTCTATTACCGTCCGCATATGATCGACGGCGTGATCGATGTACACAGATATACGGAGGGGATGAAATGCTGATAAAAGCGCTTTGCGACTACGATGACAAGCTGCTTGAAGGCGGCACATCGGACGCCGTCCCCGAAGGTTGGGGAGAGCAGGACATACATTTTCGCATAATGCTCACAGAAGAGGGCGATATCGCGGATATCGTCGATGTGCGAAGGGAAGAGGTTCAGAAGCTCAAAGGCGGCAAGGAAAAGACCCGGCTTGTACCACGCAGGATAGTCGTTCCGTTTCGCGGAAAATCGACCAGTATAAGCTGTTATTGTGCCGAACACAGACCCTTTTATATTTTCGGTCTGAGCTATGAAAAGGACGGCTTTTCAGCCCGGTCGGAAAACGATAAGGCTAAAAAGTCGCACGATGCCTTCGTGAAATATAATCTGAGTTTCTTTGAAGGCATGGATACTGGAATATGCGGTGCAGTGAGAAGATTTGCCGAGAAATGGAACCCCGAAAGCCAGACGGAAAACCCAATGCTTTTGAAGATCGGAAAGGAATACAAAGGGGCGTATTTCGGCTTTGGCCTGACGGGAGCACAGGGGAATCTCGAAGAGGATGAACAGTTCAGAGAGAGGTTTGAGCAGCTTCACGGCGAGCAGAAAAATGGCGATGAAGAGAACAAAGCTGCCTGCGCTGTCTGCGGAATACTCGGTCAGTATCTGCCTGTTGCAAGAATACATGAGAACGTAAAGCTCCCCGGCGGTAATACAACAGGCTGCGTTCTTGTTGGCATGAAGGAATCGGCATACACCTCCTACGGAAAGACCCAGTCTTACAACAGTAATGTCTCCGAGGAGGCGATGAAAAAGTATACGCGTACCCTCAACCGCCTTCTCTCCTCGAAAAATCACCGAACGATAATCGGCGATATGGTCATAGTATACTTTGCCATGAAAGCGGATGACGAAGAGGAATGTGACCTGTTTTCCGCATTCTTTGGCAATTCGGCGGAAAATGCCGATGCGGCTTTGGACAAGCTTTTCGGCTATGCGGCTTCGGGAGGAACGACCGGCGGAATCGACAGAAATGCGACATTTTATGTTGCCGGACTGACACCCAACAGCTCGAGAATATGTCAGAAGTTCATGTGCAGGGACAGCTACGGCAGGATAATTGACAATCTCGTGCAGCATCAGAAGGATCTCATGGTCGAACCCGAGAGCCGACATCAGGTGTTTTTCTCAAGGATAGCGAAGGAGCTTATATCTCCGAAATCGTCAAACGAGAAGGTACCGCCCCCTCTGATGACGAATACAATGCTTGCGGCCTTTGGCGGAAGCAATTATCCCCACGCACTTCTCGAGACTGTGGTGCGGCGCGTAAAGACGGACAGCGACGACGAAAAGAGCCGTTATATCAAGCTGAACGATACCCGTGCAGGAATCATCAAGGCCTGCATCAACAGGAAAGCAAGGCTGAAAGGACAGAAGGAGGAATTTACCATGTCTCTCAATGAAAACAACAAAAGTCCGGCATATCTCTGCGGCAGGCTCTTTGCCGTTCTTGAGAAGATCCAGTCCGATTCATCAGGCGGAAATCTGAACAGAACCATCAAGGATTCCTATTTCTCGTCTGCCTGCTCCAGACCGGCAAGCATAATGCCGAAGCTCATGATGCTTTCTCAGAATCACATGAGAAAGCTTGGCGAGGGAACGGTGATCTATTACACAAAGCTCATAGGAGAGATCACGGACGGTTTTGACGGAGAATATCCGCAGACTCTCGACCTCGATTCGCAGGGAAGGTTTATCATAGGTTACTATCAGCAGAACAAGGCTCTTTACACGACAAAAAATAAAGACTGAATATAAGAAAGGCTGGCTAATATGGAAAACAATATAATCAAAAACAGATACGAGTTTGTCATGATCTTTGATGTGGAAAACGGAAATCCCAACGGCGACCCCGATGCAGGCAACATGCCGCGCACCGACCCCGAGACTCAGTACGGAATCGTCACCGATGTGTGTCTCAAGAGAAAAATTCGAAATTTTGTTGAGATAGCCAAGGACGGGGAGAGCGGCTACGGAATACTTGTCAGGGCAGACCGTGCGCTTAATTCAAAATTTACAGAGGCGTACGATGCGCTCGGTCTTGCCAAGAAGCAGAAGGGCAAAAATTCCGATGATGTAAAAGCTGCACAGGAATACATATGCAAAAATTATTACGATGTTCGCACCTTCGGCGCGGTAATGAGCACGGGCGATGATCCATGCGGAATCGTCAGAGGTCCCGTACAGATAAATTTCGCGCGCAGTATCGATCCTGTCTATGTTCAGGATATCACAATCACAAGACAGGCCGTTACGACCGAGAGCGATTTTGCCGATAAAAAGAAAACCGAGATGGGCAAGAAGAGCTTTGTTCCGTATGGTCTCTACAAGGCAGAGGGATATGTGTCGGCACTTCTGGCGCAGAAGAACGCAGATAAAGAGAAGAATATCGGGTTTAGCGAGGAAGACCTTGAACTTCTTTGGACAGCGATCATAAATATGTTTGAAAACGACCACAGTGCGGCAAGGGGCAAGATGTGCATGAGAAAGCTGTATGTTTTCAAGCACGAATCGGCGCTCGGAAACGCCCCGTCCCACATACTTTTCGATAAAATAAAGATCGAAAAGAAGGAGGGAGTCGTCGCACCGAGAAGCTATGACGATTATGTTATCAATGTTGATAAGGAAATGCCGAAGGGTGTTGAGCTGACAGAAAAAATATGACAGGGCAGACGGTAAATATACGCACGATACAGCACTATATGTACTGCCCGAGGCGTTATGCCCTGCTTGAGATAAACAAGGACTGGCAGGAAAATGCCTTTGTTGTCAAGGCTGATCTTATGCATGAGCACGTGCATGACGGCACCCATGATTTTTCAAACAGCCGAAAGGTGGTTCGCAGTGCTGTTGCGCTGTACAACGATCTGCCAGAATATGATCTTTATGGAGTTGCCGACTGCATTGAATTTGTCAAAGCACAGGACGGAGTGCAGATCGACGGGCTGGAGGGAAGGTATCGTGTGCAGATCGTTGAATACAAGCCTCGATCGCCTAAGAGCGGTGCGTTCAATGAAACGGATGCCATTCAGGTTTTTGCTCAGAAGCTGTGTGCGGATCATGTGTGGCACTGCAGCAGTGACGCGTATATATACTATGCCGATGTCAGAAAGAGAGTAAAGCTGCCGTTTGTTCAGAGTTCTCTTTTAGCAAAATATGTTCGCGGGGAGATCGAAGAGTATCCCTGCTATTTGCTCAAATAGGTGATTGTTATGATGGTGCTTGTAAGTTATGATGTGTCTACGGTCGACAGTAAAGGAAAGACCCGTCTTCGAAAGGTCGCCAAGGAGTGTCGCGATTACGGGCAGCGTGTGCAGAATTCCGTGTTTGAAATCGATGTCGATTATGGAACTTTTTTGAAGGTCAAGGACAGGCTTTTGAAACTGATCGATGAAGATTGCGACAGTCTGAGGTTTTATTATCTCGGAAATAATTGGCAAAGAAGGGTCGAGCATTTCGGAGCAAAGGAGACCTATGACCCGGAGGGTGTCATCATAATATGATCTTACGACTGCGAAGCGGCGCTGATATCCGATTACCGTGAGCTTCGCGGGTTAAAGACAAATAAAAATGAATAAGCTGTGAACAAAATGCGGCTAAAATTCATAAAGCGTCCGCCCGTTGGGGTGATGACCCATATTGTGCGCAATATGTAGGGTCACGCCCGCACGGGCGTGTGAGTTGAAATATCCCACTCGGACGGGAAAACAACATTAACCGTGTCACGCCCGCACGGGCGTGTGAGTTGAAATTGTTGTCAGAAAGAAAGTAAAAAGGAGATAAAACGTCACGCCCGCATGGGCGTGTGAGTTGAAATTTATAGATATTTCCCAAGTTTCCCCGTTGCCGAGTCACGCCCGCATGGGCGTGTGAGTTGAAATGCCCCCTCGCCCCGCTGCCACATCTGATCCCCTCGGGTCACGCCCGCATGGGCGTGTGAGTTGAAATCGAAAACAAGCGACGGAGGGGTGAGATCAGAACGTCACGCCCGCATGGGCGTGTGAGTTGAAATTCGCTACCCGTACGGCAGCGGCGGCACGGGCAGCGTCACGCCCGCATGGGCGTGTGAGTTGAAATATCCTTGACAAATGCCATAGAAAAACCGCCCTGAGTCACGCCCGCATGGGCGTGTGAGTTGAAATTTTCGGCTCGTGACAATGCGTCGTAATTCATTCAAGTCACGCCCGCATGGGCGTGTGAGTTGAAATTCGGGATACGTCCACTGAAAACGGCAGTCGGCGCAGTCACGCCCGCATGGGCGTGTGAGTTGAAATCGTTCCCTCGCTGCGCTCGGTCGCGGCTCTCGGGTCACGCCCGCATGGGCGTGTGAGTTGAAATAACAGGGAGGAGGTGATAAGAACGGAAGATTTAGAGTCACGCCCGCATGGGCGTGTGAGTTGAAATGACAAAACGCTGACAAAACAGGGATTTGCCGCCGAGTCACGCCCGCATGGGCGTGTGAGTTGAAATTTCGGGCAAGGTTACAGCTCGAAGAATAGGAGGTGTCACGCCCGCACGGGCGTGTGAGTTGAAATTTCGTGCCTGATATGGAATTTCCACAGTCTGAACGTCACGCCCGCACGGGCGTGTGAGTTGAAATTATATCTCGACCACCCCTTAGGTTTAGGCTCAAAGTCACGCCCGCACGGGCGTGTGAGTTGAAATGCTACAGTAACATTTTATCACACAACTCATAAAAGTCACGCCCGCACGGGCGTGTGAGTTGAAATCTCAAACGCCTTTAATCTTAGAGGCGATCATATCGTCACGCCCGCACGGGCGTGTGAGTTGAAATTTTTTCGTATTTCTTCACCGCTTCACCCTCTTTCGGTCACGCCCGCACGGGCGTGTGAGTTGAAATTGACATAAGCACCTGTGATCAAATCGCTGATCGGTCACGCCCGCACGGGCGTGTGAGTTGAAATTTTATCGACCTTGCAAATCGTACCGGGTTCAACGTCACGCCCGCACGGGCGTGTGAGTTGAAATTCTATCTGCCTTCTGGCGAGTACACTTTCAAGGAAATGTCGCACCCGTACGGGTGTGTGAGTTGAAATATTTCAGGGTTTGGCTCATCATGGAGCAGTTGTGTCATTTTGTGCTGGAATGTGAGTTGAAACGATAGTATTAGAAACAACTGTCAGACACTTAAAAGAGTATCTCTAACGGGTGTGAACCGAAAAGGAGAGATAAAAGGCTATAACCGACGCACATGAAATGCAAAGCAGCGATCAAAGAGGCTTGCCCGATATTTTATCGGAGATGTTTATAATACGCTTGCCTTATTTTTGGGCAAGCTCTGCAAATTGCGCGGCACCGCCAAAAGGTCTGGTGATGCAGGTCACAACGCAATCTGATTGAGCAATCATCCATTTATTTCTCCAAATAATTGCATAACGCTTTGGCACGGCTTCGATACCCTCCGGAAGGACGGTGTCGGAGCCGTATTTTTCTGCCGCTTGCTCTGTCGGCATATATGCAAGGACGACTCTTACCGTGATATGTCCATAAATTTTCCGAAGCTCACACAGTACACTGTATGCCGCCATCAAGCATAAAGAACATCATCTATGGTAAGAGTCAGAACCCTAAATTGCTCACGATAAAAATGATCTGTGACGGACTCGGAATAACTCTCGGCGAGTTCTTTTCGACTCCCGAATTTGACTCTCTTGAACAGGAAATAAAGTGAAAACAAAAGCGATGCAGATTACGCGTTTGCATCGCTTCTGTCAATTTTGAAAATAGCCTTTTTCATACCAGCAGTTACAAAAGGTTTACGAAACGCCCGGTCCGATTGACAAACCCCTCGCGTGCGATATAATCGAATTGAGAAAAGAATGTCGGAAAGAGGGTTATATAAATGGGATTTTTTGAAAAGATAATCTGTTTTCTGCAGGGTGAAATGGAAACACCCCAGCTCTTCGGTTGGTTTCATATAATGTGGCTTGCGATAACGGCGCTGGCGGTTTTCCTTCTGTGCCGTTTCGCAAAAGATGCCGAGGGCAGGAATCTTGACGGGATACTGCGCGGCTTTGCGATATTGTGCATCGTGCTTGAGGTGTATAAACAGATAGTATACAGCTTCGATTATAACGCCGCTGCGGGCGTCGGAAGCTGGGATTTTGAGTGGTATGCGTTCCCGTTCCAGTTCTGCTCGACGCCGATGTACGCCGCGCTCGCCGCAAGCTTCATGAAGGAGGGCAGGGTCAAAAACGCACTGCTTTCATATCTTGCGACCTTCGGTATGCTCGCGGGAATTCTCGTAATGTTTTATCCTGCGTCCGTGTTCATCGGCATGATCGGCATAAATATCCAGACGATGGTGCATCACGGCGGTCAGCTCGCTATCGGTCTGTATCTTCTCATATGCAGAAAGATAAAGCTCGAATGGCGCTCGATGCTGGGTGCGAGCGCGGTTTTCCTCGTCATGATCGCAATTGCCGAGCTTCTCAATCTGTGGGCGGAGCTGTCGGGACTCGAAGAGACCTTCAATATGTTCTTCATCAGATACGGCGAGCCCGCAACCCTTCCCGTTTACGAAATGCTCTATCCCGGCGTGCTGAGCTATCCCGTTTTCCTGCTCGCCTATATCGTACCCTTCGTCGCGGCGTCGTGCGGCATATTCGCACTTCGCAAAGCATTTGATAAAACAAAGACGGCAGAGGCTGCCGTGTAAAACAAAAAGCTCTCACCGATTCGGTGAGAGCTTTTTCTATATCAGGAAAAATTCGGATATGAGGACAACGGCAAAACAGGCGACCGCGACTTTGAAAAGGTCGGCGCCGAGCCACGCGGCGGCAATTCCGACGGCGAGTGCGATAAGTCCCGCGACAGGGGTCTGGGTTGCTTCGATGATGGCGGGGAAGGTCATAACGGCAAGGGTAACATAGGGCACGTAATAAAGGAACGAGCGGATAAATTTATTTTCGATCTTTTCCTTTATCAGAGTGAGTGGTGCAACACGGATCAGAAATGTCACAGCCGCCATTATAAGAATATAAATATATGTTTTTCCCATTATTGTCCGGCCTCCTCGGTTTCATCGTGGGGGAACAGGATCGCCGCACCTGCGGAGATTAAAACTGTAAGGATTATGGTGCGTGTACCTTCGGAAAGCTCGCGGATATAGGGGAGATGTCCCGCGGCGAAGCTTGCGGCAAAGCACAGCACGATCAGTACCGCAACAATACGGTCTTTCTTTGCAGGCGGAATGATGATTGCAAGGAACATTCCGTAAAGAGAAACGCTCAGTGCGCTGACAAGGCGAACGGGAAGAAGATTTCCCGCAACGGCTCCGAGTGCGGTGCCGAATGCCCAGCAGGGGGAAGCAAACAGAACAGCGCCGAGAGTGTACAGAGGGTCTATGTACCCGGGACGAGCCATTGAAATGCCGAACAGCTCGTCGGTGAGAAAGAAGCCGAGAAAAAGTCGGTGAGAAAAGGGAGAATCGGGTTTTATGCGCTGGCTCATCGAACAGCTCATAAGAAGATAACGGGCATTTGCAATGAGGGTTATTGCGGCAATCTCAAGAAAGCTCGCGCCGGCACCGATGAGAGTAAAGCCTGCATATTCGCCTGCCGAAGCGTGGCAGAGAATGCTTGCAAGAAAACCCTGAAAGGGTGAAAGCCCCGCGTTTTTTGCCGCTATTCCAAGGGAGAAGGCAACCGCAAAATACCCGAGCCCGATAGGAATGCCTGCGATAAAACCTTCGGTAAATATCTGTTTTTTGCTTTACAGGTCATAAAAATTA
>SVPG01000031.1 GCA_015065975.1 Oscillospiraceae bacterium
GCTCGGGCTCAGGCTCGGGTTCAGGCTCGGGTTCAGGCTCGGGTTCAGGCTCGGGTTCGGGCTCGGGTTCAGGCTCGGGTTCGGGCTCAGGCTCGGGTTCAGGCTCAGGCTCGGGCTCAGGCTCGCCGCCTATCTCTATGACAGCCTCGATCTCGTCTGTGATCGAGGTGTCGATTTCGGGCTCGGGCTCAGGCTCGGGGTCCTTGATCGTAGGCTTTACCTTAGTCTGCTTATATTCCTCGCCGGGGTCTCTTTCAAGCTTGCCGGTAAAGGAAATATCATCTTCCTCGGCAGCACCGCCGATGGTTATGGTATCGTCATCCCAGGGTGTCATTTCTTTTCACCTGCTTTTCTGATGATAGTTTTACCCATTCGCATATACTGAACGAGCTTGCGCTTTGCAGGGCAGACAAAAGCACAGCTTCCGCATTCCATACAGCTCATAACGCTGAAACGGTTGAGAGCGTCCACATCGCGGTTCTTTACCTTGTTCTCGATGGTGAGAGGCTGAAGCCTCATCGGGCAGGCGGCAACGCATCTTCCGCAGCGGATACATTCGGTCTCGGGGCTTTCGTCGACGTCGTCGGTCGCAAAAGCGATGATACCGTTGTTCTGCTTGAGAATTGCGGTGTCCTCGTCGAACATGGTAATACCCATCATGGGACCGCCCATGAGGAGCTTTCTGGGCTCAGCCTTGTAACCACCGCAGAAACGAATGATATCGCTTATCGGTGTGCCGATGGGAGCGATGACGTTCTTCGGCTCGGTGACGGCGGAACCGTCAACGGTAAGTCTCTTTGAAACAAGGGGAATACCCGTTGTGAGATATCTGTGTATGAATGCGACGGAGGTTATGTTCATAACGACACAGCCGACATCGGCAGGAAGCTTTCCCTTGCCGATTCTGCGTCCGGTGCAGGAATAAACGAGAGTTTTCTCCGCGCCCTGGGGATACTGCGATTTGAGCTTGAGTACGCGAACGTGATTGAAGGGGTCGCGCTCCTCGTTGTAAGCCATATCGGAGAGTATCTGTATTGCTTTCGGTTTGTTGGCCTCAACGCCGATGATGACACGCTCGACCTTGAGAAGAGCCTTGAGCAGATAGATGCCTTCAAGAACGTCCTCTGCGTTCTCGACCATCTCGCGGTAGTCGGCGGTGAGATAGGGTTCGCATTCGGCACCGTTTATGACGAGGGTGTCGATCTTTTTGTCTTTGGGGACGTTGAGCTTGACGTGAGCGGGGAATCCCGCACCGCCGAGACCGACCAGTCCCGAATCTCTGACCGCTTTGCAGAGCTCCTCGAGAGTTGTTACCTTCGGAGGCTTTATGCCGCTCCAGAGAGTCTGTTCTCCGTCGGTTTCGATGACGACAGCCTTGACCTTCTGACCCGAGGTGAGAAGGATCTGCGTGATGTCCTTGACCGTACCCGATACGCTTGAGTGTATCGGAGCGGAGACGTAAGCCGAGCAGTCGCCTATCGGCTGACCGACAAATACCTTGTCGCCGACGGCGACAGTGGGCTCACAGGGAGCGCCGACATGCTGCTGCATGGATATGACAACCTTTTTCGGGGTGGGGAGAACCTGCGATTCGCAGTTCTCTGTACCCTTCAGATGAGGCAGCTCCACACCGCCGAACCCCTTGAACGGGCGGACGGGGAAAAACAGCTCGTCATCGGACGAAGGGGTAGTCTTGTTCCGCGTCAAAAGCATGATTGGTATCATTCCTTTCCTGATATACGGATATGCGTCCGAAAACATGATCTGTTCGGACAAAATGACTGATATTTTATGATTTGGGGAAATACTTTAATTAGAATCATTATATTACAAAAACAGTTTTATATCAATAATAAAAGCTCAATTGGATATATTTTCTTTATAATGTGATTGAATATGATGGCTTTGTGTGTTAGAATCATAATGGACACAAATGGGCAAAATGCCCGCTTGATATCCCGTTTAACAAGAAGAGAGATGTTTTACTGATGCAGGAATTTTTCGGCAGTGTGCTGACGGTAGGCTCACAGGTGCTTGCGCTGTTTGTGATGATGGCGTTCGGATTTGTCATGTGCAAGACAAAGCTTGTGGACAAAAAGGGCATCGATCAGATGACCGATGTGCTGCTGTGGACGGTCACACCCTGCCTTCTGATCGAGACCTTTTACGGATGCCGTGATACGGGAGCGGGAGCTTCGCTCATGATATTTGCCGCCTGTGCGGCAGCGTCAATGCTGATACCGCTGCTAATAACGCTGCTTATGTATCGCGGACAGAATGAAAACGACCGCCCCGTAATGAGATTCGGAACGGTGTTTTCAAACTGCGGATTCATGGGACTTCCGCTTGCGCAGGCTGTTTTCGGCGCAGAGGGCGTAATGTACGCGTCGATATTCGTCGCGGTGTTCATGCTTCTGCAGTGGACTGCGGGATATGCCCTTATGTCGGACAAGGGAACGTCGATAAAAAAGGCGCTTCTCAATCCCGGAGTCATAGGCTTTGCGGTCAGTCTGCCGCTGCTCTTTCTGCCCTTTTCACTGCCCGAAGGAGTGCTTTATCCGATAAAGACGCTTGCGAGCATGAATACTCCTCTTGCGATGGTCGTTATCGGAGCGAAGCTTGCCTGCGCCGACCTTAAAAAGGCGTTTTCCGACGGCAGAGTGTACCTTGTGTCGTTTCTGAGACTCCTTGTCGTGCCCGCAGCGGTGATTGCGGCGCTTGTGTTCATACCCGTTGAGCTGAGCGATACGGCAAAGCTCGTTCTCGTTATTGAAGCTGCCGCACCGACCGCGGCAACGACTGCTCTGATTTCCGCAATGACAAACAGAAATTCCGAGCTCGGAAGCGGAACGGTAGCCGTGACGACCCTCATCTCGTCGATCACGCTTCCGATGGTGTCGGCGATAGCAAAAATATTTTTGATATGATATAGGGCATCGCGTCCGTGTGATGAATATTATATAACAGGAGTCGGGCAAGGGGCTGCTCGGCCTCCGGGATCACGCGGATCGTGGATCTTTCGCGCCCCTGCCGAAGGCGAGGGTGTACGGTGCGCTTTAAATATGCCGCCCGAGGTAAAACACTTCGGGCGGCAGTAGAAATGCAAAGAAAGGAATTGGTCATTTTATGAGCGGTTCTGACGGAAATAAAATGAACGGCGGTCTGTCGGAAGGCGCACGGCTTTTTGACAGGGCGTCGCAGATGTTTGAAACCGACGGTGCAAGCGAGCAGTGCGCTCTGCTTTTTGAGCAGGCGGGACAGGCTTTTGAGAAGGAAAATGCACCCGTCAGACAGAGTGCGATGGCATACAACAGAGCGGGAATGTGCCGATTCAAATGCAGTGACGATACCTCGGCTGAGGCGGCGGATTTTGAACGCGCGAGGGATCTTATGAAGAGTCTGCCCGACCGCAACGGCGACCCGCTGATGGCTATAATAAGGAGTAATCTTGCCGAGTGCAAGGCGCGAAGCGGCGAGCGTGAGGAGGCTGCAAAGCTTTACAGACAGTCGGCAGTGACGCTGTCCGACCTTATGTATGACGAGCTTAGCAAGGGCAGCGCGGGCGAAGCATTCGACCAGTATGTCGGTGTGCAGAAAAGCCTCGCACAGCTCTATCGCGATATGGGCGAATACATACAGGCGCAGACCTGTTTTACACGCGTGATAAGCCTTATAGAAAACCATTCCCAAAGGTCGGATCAGACCGATTCGATGCTTGCGGGTTTTTACAATGCGCGCGGTACGGTCAGATACAGAGTAAAGGATTATGCCGGCGAGGTCGAGGACTGTACCCGTGCGATCCTGCTTTCCGAGCGTGTCGGTGACGATCTTCCGGGACTTGGCATAATGTACTCAAACCGCGGCGAAGCATACGAGATGCTCGGTATGTACGACGCGATGATAGTCGATATGAGACAGGCCGCGTCGATCTTTGAGAAGTGCGGTGAGATGGAAGGGGCAAAGGAGATGCTCTTCCGATCGACCTTCTCTATCGCAAAAGGTCTTGAGCTGTCCGAGCGGCTTTTCGAGGCGGCAAAGACCTACGGTGCGGCGGCCGAGCTTATGCAGGAGCTGAGAGATGAGACGGATGAGGGTGAGGATACCTCGTCGATGCTCAAGGCGGAGGCTGCCTGCCGCATAAGCAGGGCTGCCTGCCTGTGCAGATGCGAGCTTCATCTTTACTACGACAGCCTCAGGGAATACAACCGTGCGGCGGCTCTGCTCGAAGGCCTTGAGGACAGAGGTGCTCTCTCAAAGCTCGAATCGCTCTATCTTCTCAGGTCGGAGCTCTATGAAGCCTTCGACGAGCTTGAGGAGGCAAAGGCTGACTATCTAAGGTCAAAGGCGATTTCCGAGCGCCTCATGCAAACAGACGAACAGCAGCCGCAGCAACCTCAAGAGCAAGTCTGAGCTCGGGATCGATAAACACGGTTATCGGGCGCAGAATATCAAGCGTATTTGAAGAAAACAGTGAAAAAAAGATGTCCGTATCCGGCATAAGGGTGCGGACATTTTCTTTGCCCAGAGAAGCCTGAGCGGCGGCGTCGACCGCGCTCAGACCGCCGAAAAATGCAAACAGCATAAGAGTTATTGCGACGGTTGAGATGTAAGGTGTGAGATTTATACGTCCCTTTTTCGTAATGGATTGCCCCTTTGCTTTATAGACTTTTGAGAAGCTTTGCGAGCGATTTTCCGAAAAGCTCGCCCGAATATATCGCTTCGTCGAGTGAGTTTGCGTCGGTGCCGAATTCGATGAGAAGAGAGTTGCGGGTCAGATGCATATTGTATCGGAAGGGCGCAAAATACAGCGGTCGTGCGAGTCCCGGCCAGTCCTCGCACAGCTGCTTCTGCAGACGCACAGCCATGCGCAGATTGTATTCCCAGTCGGGAAAATAGAGTGAACCGTCGTCGTTGCAGCCGCTTATTATCATTACCTGCGCGGCCTTTCTGCCGTTTATGACAGCGGTAGGCTTGAGCTTTGTGCCGTCGTTCTGGGTCATGGCGTCGCGGTGTATGTCTATGACCATCTGAATGGTCGGATACTTTTTGAGATATTCGTTTATCGTGTCCTGCGCACGCCCGTAGGAGCCGTTGTAGGCGGGATAATCGTGAACAGTCGTGACGTGAAGAACCTTTATTCCCGCGGCGTCAAGCTCCTGCTCGACCTCGTCGCCGACACGCACTATGTTCTGCGATTTGTCCGTCGTTCTCGGACTGACCTTCGGGTTGTAGAAGCCGCTGCCGTTTCCCGTGTAGCATTCGGTGGTATGGGTGTGAATGATGAGCACCTGATACCCTTCCGACGAGAGCCTGAAATCGGGCTGCTTTGCGAGCTGAGCGGCGATGTCGATGCTGTGGTTGGAGTTTCCGTTTTTGACATTTATCCCGCTGCCCGAAACGTTGCCCTTGAGATACTGGACCTCCCTGACGGGAAGCAGACCTTCCGTTGATGTGGTGGTCGTGGGTGCGGCGGTGGTAGTCGTCGTTGCTGGAGGTGCCGTGACTGTGACTTCGGTCGGGGTTACGACCTCACCTGCGACAACTCCGCCCGATATTGCGGTCGATTCCGATGCGCGAAATGAGCGGTAAAGCTGAGCGGCCCTCTCCAGAAGCTGTTCGGGAGAATCCTCGGTCAGCCAGAAGGGGGAGGCGATGACCGCCGCCGTCAGCAGCAGTCCGAACGCCGCCCTCAGCGTACAGCATATTCCTTCGATGATTCTTTGTGCTCCGTTTCTTTTCAAGGCAGACCATTCCTTTCAGATATCTTGCAAAACCGTCTTGTCCGGTCTTTCCTTGAATTTTTATGCGGGCACAGTGCAGTTTATGTCACCGACAGCAGGTCGATCGGGTCTATTTTCGGGTGAAGAACGCTGTTTATTGACAGGGCAAGAAGCCTCGAAGCTCGGTCGATGAGAAGGTCGATCTCCCGCGGAGTGACTATCATCGGCTCGCCGTTTTCGCGTGTCTGCTCATCGTGTCCCATAAGGTCGCGTGCGAGAACGGAAGCCTCGACGACCGTCGGAACACCGACCGAAATGACGGGCACACCGAGCGTCTTTGTGCTGATTTCGGGGCGGTTGTTGCCAACTCCCGCTCCGGGCGATATTCCGGCATCGCTCAGCTGTACGGTGCGTCCGAGCCTTGAAAGCTTTCTCGAAGCGAGCGCATCGATGACTATGACTGCGGCAGGGGAGATGCTCTTGCATATTGCGCGAAGCAGCTCGAGAACCTCGATGCCCGTCTGACCGAGCACTCCCGGCGCAAGAACACTGCACGGACGCAGGCAGTCGAACCCTGCACTGCGTTTCAGCTCGCCTGCGATGTGGCGTGTTGCGACTATCTTCGCCGCGGTTTTCGGACCGAGAGCGTCGGGGGTAATCGCTCTGTTTCCGAGCCCTATAACAAGTATTTCGCCGTCGTCGGGAACAAGGCGCGAAAGCTCGCCCGAAACGGCTTCAAAACGTTCGTCCGTGCGAAAAGCGTTGTCGGTCAGAGCAGGCAGCTCGACGGTTACGTATTTGCCCATAGGTTTTCCGAGCGAGCGTGCTCCCGCAGGTGTGGTGACGTCCATTCGGCTGACAGTGATATCACCCTGCCGCTCCTCTTCCCACAGAACGCCGCCGATGTCTCCCTTGACCTCACGCACTTCAAGAGCAAGGTCAGTGCGAAGCTCCATTTTATCAGCTCCTTTTGTTCTATAATGCCCGCCTGCCGTCTGTTTATTCAAAATTGAAAGGGATGAAAACTTATTGTTGAATATTGTCGGATATTATGATAAAATAAATCTCAAAGCAGTTCTATCGCTGTATCACATTATCTGAAAGGATGTATATTCATGAGTCTGTTTTCCTATATCGATACCAGAGCTCCCAGCACCGAGGAGATCATCAAGGCTGAAATGGAAGTCGACGAGAACGGCAATCCCGTTGAAATGACATGGGTTGACGAGTTCGAGCTTCAGACCGAGTGCTCGCTCCAGAAGCTTTCCTCCCTTTTCGGCACACTTTCCATCGCTGTAATGCTTATCGGAATCATTGTTACGGGATTCCTCGCCGTACGTTCCGCTGTCGGTCAGTTCTCCGTGTACAGTGCAATGATCCTTCTCGCAGGTCTTACAATAACAGTTATCGTTTTTGCTCTTATGAGACTTGCACGCGGCGCTGTTGACTTTATGCTTGTAAGACTTCTTCAGGAGGAAGAAGAGTAATTTTCCAAAAAAAAGATGACCGTGATGCCGATTTTCGGTATCACGGTTTTTTTATCAATAGATATTGTGCTTTGAAAAATAATATGATACAATATCTTTTAATACGTTGCTGCGGCTTCGATATTTCGCGGATATTTGACATAAACTTATGTCTGAATAGTGATTGCGTTGCTTCTGTAACGGGAATGATAGGACGGAATCTGCCGTGATATAACGAAAAGCCGACAGATACAATAGAATTATTTGTTAACATAAAATCTTCGTGTTTTTTATTATGCTTGGAGGCGAAGCTGATGTCATCGATGTGGGGTCAAAATATTAAAATATCCGTTTTCGGAGAGAGCCACGGTGTGGGAATAGGAGTTGTCATTGACGGTCTGCCTGCGGGTGAGAAGCTCAATGATGAGGAGCTTATCCGTGAGATAAGCCGCCGTGCACCGGGATATGACCCGACCTCCACTCCGAGAAGGGAGTCGGATATCCCCGAGATATGCTCGGGTATTCTCGGAGGAGTGACAACGGGTGCGCCTCTCTGCGCTGTTATAGAGAATGCAAACACACGCCCTGTTGACTACGACAAGCTTTCGCGCCTGCCCCGTCCGGGTCACGCCGATTATACGGGCGCTCTGCGTTATGAGGGATATAACGATGTGCGCGGCGGCGGACATTTCAGCGGCAGACTTACCGCTCCGCTTGCCTTTGCGGGCGCTGTGTGCAAACAGATTCTTGAGAGAAGAGGCGTTACGATTGGCGGACATATCTTCTCTATAAGCAATATTTTCGACAATCCCTTTGATCCCGTGAACGTTTCGGCAGCTCAGCTCAACGCCCTGTCGAAAAACACGTTCGCTCTTCTCAATGAGGAAATTGAACCGAGAATGCGCCGCGCTATCGAGGACGCCCAGGTTGACGGAGACAGCGTCGGCGGCATAGTCGAGATAGCGGCTGTCGGTGTGCCTGCGGGAATAGGATCGCCCATGTTCGGCGGTGCGGAAAATGTTATCTCGTCGATAGTTTTCGGCGTTCCCGCTGTCAAGGGAATAGAGTTCGGCGCGGGCTTCAATGTCGCAAGAATGCGCGGAAGCGAAAGTAACGATTCCTTCACGATGGACAAAGGACGCGTCCTGACCGAGACCAACAACTGCGGCGGTATTCTCGGCGGTATAACAAACGGTATGCCCCTTGTGTTCAGAGCGGCCATAAAGCCGACACCGTCCATCGCACAAAAACAGCGCACGGTCGATCTCAAAGCGGGACGCGACGCAATGCTGACTATCAACGGACGCCACGACCCCTGCATCGTCCCCAGAGCACTTCCCGCAATCGAAGCAGTCACAGCTATCGCAATAGCCGATATGATGAAAGAGGTAGGAATGCTGTAAAATTCCATACGATAAAGCAAAAGCTCATATACAGGAAACCTGTATATGAGCTTTGTGTTTTTTATGAGCCTGCTTTGAGAAGGGAATTTTATCTGAATTTTTCCATCCTGTAATGTCCTTCGTCATCAAGCTCCTTGACGCCGTCCTTGTATCCGTAGCCCATCTTCTCGTAGAAACCGCAGGCTGTGATGGAGGAAGGAATTTCAATGCGCTTTGCGCGAAGGAAGAATTCGTCGGATTCGAGCATTTTGATAATTGAGCGTCCGATACCGCGTCCGTGATATTCGGGAAGCACAAATATAGTCAGCAGTATGCTTTCGGTCTCGCTTCCCCAGAAGCTTGATATCGAGCCTGTGCCGATGATCTTATCCTCTTCACAGACGACATAAGTGTGAGCATATGAGGCGAGATTGAGTATTCTGCCAGAGTCAAACGCCTTTGCGAGCTCCTGCATTGCGGCGGGTGGATAATCGCGGATATTGACCTCGAGGAAATTGCGGCGGACAAGAGCACTGACCTCGTCTGCATCAGCTTCTCTGAACGGTCTGATTTTTGTTTTCTGTGAGCGCTCGTCGCTTAAGAACCGGGAGACCTCGTCCATGCCGTAAAAAGCCTTTACGGTGAAATATTTGCGAAGCTCGACCGATTGCCCCTCGAGCTCGTCCTTGAGAGATTCGTCCTTGTCGATGATAAAGATTATGTATCTGCAGCCGGCAGCGTAGGCTTCCTTTGCGAAGACGTCGAATACCCATTTTGTGTCGGCGTCCTCGTTTTCAAAGCCGTCACGCGTGTCTGCAACATAATGACAGTCGGGGTGTTCCGACATTATCTTTATCGCCTCACGAAGAGGATTTCTGTAATCCTCGCCGCAGCAGAAGGATTTCCATTTTACAAACGCGATGTTGCATTGCTCGTCATAATGAACATCGCAAAAATCTGAATTATACATATTTATGCCTCGCTTTCTTTTTTACGTGTGTTGGTGACAGCGTCGGAGATTATCTGATGAACCCTTGCAACATCGGGGACATTTTCGAGAGAAGGCGTGGGGTCGTTGTAGGTCAGATAACCGCGTCCGTAACCGTATCCGTGACGTCTGGTGTAATAATAGTCATATTCACGGCCGAAGGTGATGGTGCCGTAACCCTCTTTGTGGACGGTGATGTGCATATTGGGAAGGTTTCTGAGCTCAAAAATATCGATATTGCCCGAACGCGAGCGGATTATTTTTCTGTCGGTGATTACGTATGCGGTTTTCTTTCTGATAATGCTTTTGTGGACGAATCGACCGAGGGTCAGATAAAGTCCTATGGCAACAAAAGGAATTCCGAATACAGACATGAAGCCTGTGCCCATGGAAAAGGCGGTCCAAGTCCAGAAAATGGCGAATCCGCACCAGAAAATGCTGAAAGGGATAAGAACGATATCCGATTTTGCGATAAGGTTTCCTTTGCCGGGCTTACCCTCCCAGAGAACCGTTTCGTCGGCTGAAATATAATCGCGTGCGAAATCAAAATCTCTGTCAAATACCATATCACATACTCTCCTTTTTAGATGTGTTTTTTCGATAGTCGAGATAATCCTGAAGGATTATCGTCGCGGCAACGGCATCGACGACCGCCTTGCGTTTTTTGCCGCGGACATCGGTCGTGTTGAGATAGCCGTGTGCGGTTATGGTGGTGCCGCGCTCGTCGCGCATAACGGTCTCGATGCCCGACATTTCCGACAGCTTTTCGGCAAATGCGCGGGCTCGCTGAGCGCTTTCGCCCTCGCTGCCGTCCATGTTGCGGGGAAGTCCCACGCAAAGCTGCTCAACCTTGTACTCTGCCGCCTTTTCACATATTTTTCCGAGCAGACGCTCCAGGTTGTGCTCTTCGATAACACACAGAGGAGAGGCGAGCATTTCGCTTTTATCGCATATCGCAAGACCTGTACGAGCCTTGCCGAGATCAACCGACATTATTATCATATTATATCATTCCTTTAAAAAGACAGGGGGATATCTGTTTTGGCAAAAGATATCCCCCCGAAGTGTTTTATTTAATCATCGAAGCACATTTCACCGCGCTGATCTGCGCGCCACCATTTCTGAGCGGCAAAGGTGGAAAGCTCCTCGGTGATGTGTGAAGAATCGTTTTCCGAAATGAGTGTCGGAACGCCGTTTTCGATCTCAATGATGTTGATGCCCGTGTTGTCGCACCATTCGACATCGTTGAGCTTTTCGATCTCCCATCTCTTTGCCCAGCAGAGAAGAACCCTGATAGCACAGCCGTGAGATGCAATCGCAACAGTCTTTCCGTCGTTCTTTGCGGCGATGTCCTTTATCGCCTCGGAGAGTCTTGCGTAGCACTCGCGCATGCTTTCGCCGCCTTCGGGATCAAAATCCCACGGAGCGGCGGACCAGTTGTAAGCCTGCTCGGGATAGAGTGTGGGGAGATCAGCCCATTTGTTGCCCTCCCAACAGCCGCCGTTTATCTCCATCAGACGGTCATCGGTCGTAATGGGGAGCTTCATATAGCGGTTTATCGCCTCGGCCGTTTCCACGGCGCGTGAAAGCGGACTGGAATAGATGGCATCAAAAGGCATATCGACAAAACGTTCGGAAAGCTTTTCAAGCTGAAGTCTGCCCTTGTCGCTGACCTTGCCGTCGGTGTGTCCCTGGAAATATCTTTCCTTGTTGCCGGCTGCCTCGGCGTGGCGGACGATGATAAGTTTTGTCATTTTTTAGAAAACGAGCCTTTCTTCGATATAAGCACGTACATCCTCGATCTTGATTCTGATCTGCTCCATGGAGTCACGGTCACGAACAGTTACGCAGCCGTCCTCGGCGGAATCGAAATCGTAGGTGATGCAGAAGGGGGTACCGACCTCGTCCTGACGGCGGTATCTCTTGCCGATGGAACCGGTCTCGTCGAAATCGGTCATGAAATATTTGCTCAGCTGATCGCGGATCTCCATAGCACCCTCGGAGAGCTTCTTGGAGAGGGGGAGAACAGCGGCCTTGTAAGGAGCGATAACGGGGTTGAGGTGGAGAACAACGCGGACGTCGTTCTTCTCGGCATCGATGACCTCTTCGTCATAAGCCTCGCAGAGAAGAGCGAGAACGGTACGGTCGAGACCGTAGGTCGACTCGATGATGTAGGGGATATATTTTTCGTTTGTGACGGGATCGAGATAATCCATCTTCTGACCGCTGTATTCCTGATGACGGGTAAGGTCGAAATCGGTTCTGTTATGAGTGCCGTTGACCTCGCCCCAGCCGAACGGGAAGAGGAATTCGATATCGCAGGCAGCCTTTGCGTAATGAGCAAGCTTCTCGTGATCGTGATAGCGAAGATGCTCGGGAGCGATGCCGAGATCCTCATAATACTTCTTGCCGTACTCCTTGAAATACTCGTAGAGGTCGGTGTCGGTGCCTTCCTTGCAGAAGGTCTGGAACTCCATCTGCTCGAACTCGATGGTTCTGAAGGTGAAGTTGCCCGGAGTGATCTCGTTTCTGAAAGCCTTTCCTATCTGACCAATGGAGAAGGGGAGCTTTGCACGCATTGTGCGCTGTACGTTGAGGAAGTTGACATATTCGCCCTGAGCGTTTTCGGGACGCAGATAGATGACGCTCTTGCTGTCGTTGGTGACGCCGCGATATGTCTGGAACATGAGGTTGAACTCACGGATATCGGTGAAGTTGTGCTTGCCGCAGTTGGGGCAGGGGATGGAATGAGCCTTTATGTACTCGAACATTTCCTCCTTGGTCATGCCGTCTGCATGAGCTTCGGGATCGAAATCGTCGATGAGATTGTCAGCTCTGTGACGCATCTTGCACTCCTTGCAGTCGAGCAGGGGGTCGGAGAAGCTTGCAACGTGACCGCTTGCTTCCCAGACGCGCGGGTTCATAAGAATATCAGCATCGACCTCAAAGCTGTTGTGACGCTCCTGAATGAATCTCTTTCTCCAGGTGTCCTTGACATTGTTCTTGAGTCTTGCGCCGAGAGGACCGTAGTCCCAGGTGTTTGCGAGACCGCCGTAGATGTCGCTGCCGGGGAAAATGAAGCCTCTGTTCTTGCACAGAGCAACAACCTTCTCAAATGACTTTTCGGTGTTTTTCATTTTTTGATTGTTCCTTTCGATATATAAACAAATTTAGTTTCTAACATAGTATAATACATTGCAACTCGAATATTGTCAAGGATTTGCGCGCCGATTTGAGGGTCGATGTAATTATAAATAATACAAACAGGTTTTTTTGTATTACCCCATTGATGTGCAAATCATTGACAAATGTCAAACTCGGCGGTATAATTATTACAAATAATGTTCGTGAGGGAGTAATCAGCTCATCATCCGGGCGCAGCTGCGGCGGATAATGTGTGCGGCAAATCAACAAGCTCGTCCGAGATATCGGTCTGGTTTGCCTTAATTGATGAGACTCGCGTGCGGGTTGTTCTGTGCGTCTGTTTTGCTCCGCTGTGATTGGCGTACGGAATCTCCGTGCGCTGTTTTTATTTCCCGAGCGGACATAAAATCAGTACCTTTTTTAAATAAAAGAAAGGAATGGTAAAACAGTGAATTTCTATCTGCAATCACCCCAGGAAGTTCTGAACGAGGTCGGCTCGACCGACAACGGTCTTACCTCACAGGAAGCCGAAAGACGACTTGAACAGAACGGAAAGAACAAGCTCAAGGAAGCTGAGAAGAAGAGTCTTGTCAGAAGATTCTTCGAGGCTCTTTGCGACCCGATGATCATCATGCTGCTTGCTGCAGCGGCTATCTCGGCTGTCACAACCATCATCCAGGGCGAAAACGACTTTGCCGATCTTATCATCATTCTGGCTGTTGTTCTTATCAACACCGTCCTCAGTCTTGTTCAGGAGAGCAAGGCCGAGCAGGCTATCGAAGCACTCAACGAAATGACAGCGGCAACCTCGCGCGTTATGCGTGACGGTGAGGCCGTGACCGTAAAGAGCGAGGATCTCGTCGTCGGTGACGTTATCCTTCTCGAAGCAGGCAATGCCGTTCCGGCAGACTGCCGTATCCTCGAAAGCCACAGCATCAAGGCTGAAGAGGCTGCACTTACAGGTGAGTCCGTACCTGTAAACAAGCTTATCGATATCATCATGCTCAAGGAGGGCGAGAAGGACGTAGCCCTCGGCGATCGTAAGAATATGCTTTACAGCGGAAGCACAGTTGTTTACGGACGCGGAAGAGCAGTTGTCACATCGGTCGGTATGGATACCGAAATGGGTAAGATTGCCGACGCTCTGTCCGACGTTGCAAACGAGCAGACTCCGCTCCAGAAGAAGATGGCACAGCTTTCCACCACACTTACAAAGCTTGTCCTCGCTATCTGCGCAGTCGTATTCGTCTTCGGTATCGTAAGAAACTTCATCTCTCCTGTTGCTGATGCAGGCATCTTTGATGTCGTTCTCGATACGTTCATTCTTGCAATAGCTCTTGCTGTTGCTGCGATCCCCGAAGGACTTCCCGCAGTTGTCACGATCATTCTTTCCATGGGCGTTACAGCGATGTCCAAGCGTCAGGCTCTCATCAGAAAGCTGACCGCTGTTGAGACTCTCGGCTGCACACAGATTATCTGCTCCGATAAGACAGGTACTCTCACCCAGAACAAGATGACCGTCGTCGACAAGTCGACAGGTGACGAAAAGCTGCTTGCAAAGGCTATGGCTCTCTGCTCCGATGCTGAGATCAAGCCGGGCGAGACCGAGTCTGTCGGTGAGCCGACCGAGTGTGCTCTCGTCAATTACGCTTATGTTCTCGGTATGCCGAAGTACGAGCTCGAGCAGGCTGCTCCCCGTGTAGGTGAGGCACCCTTCGATTCCAACAGAAAGATGATGTCCACCATTCACAGCGAAGACGGCAAGATCGTCCAGTATACAAAGGGCGCTTGCGAAATGCTTCTTGACCGCTGTGACAACTATCTCACCGAGAGCGGCAACATTCTGCCGATGACCGATGAGATCAAGAAGGCAGTATTTGAGAACAACAAGGGCTTTGCTGACAGAGCACTGCGTGTTCTCGGCGCTGCATACAAGTATTACGATGAAATCCCCACCGATCTCGAGCCCGAGCAGCTTGAGAAGGGCCTTACCTTCATCGGCGCTGTCGGTATGATCGACCCCTGCCGTCCCGAGGTTCTCGATGCTATCAGAGAGTGTAAGGAAGCAGGAATCCGCCCGATAATGATCACGGGCGACCACATCGATACCGCTGTTGCCATCGCAAAGGAACTCGGTATTATCACCGATGCATCTCAGGCTATCACAGGTATGGAGATCAACGACCTTACCGACGACGAGCTCTTTGATGCAGTTGAGAAGTATTCCGTATACGCAAGAGTTCAGCCCGAGCATAAGACACGAATCGTCAAGGCCTGGAAGGCTCACGGCATGGTTACCGCCATGACGGGCGACGGCGTCAACGACGCACCGAGCATCAAGTCTGCCGATATCGGTATCGGCATGGGTATCACCGGCACCGACGTTACAAAGGGCGTTGCCGATATGGTTCTCTCCGACGATAACTTTGCAACAATCGTAAACGCGGTCGAAGAGGGCAGACGTATCTACGATAACGTACAGAAGGTTATCCAGTTCCAGCTTTCCACAAATATGGCTGAGGTTATTTCCATCTTTACAGCTCAGCTTCTCGGCATCACCATTCTCAGCCCGGCGCATCTTCTCTGGGTCAACATGGTAACCGACAGTACACCGGGTCTTGCACTCGGTATGGAGCCTGCAGAGGGCGACCTGATGAGACGTAAGCCGCGTTCCTCCGACGAGAGCGTGTTCGCAAACGGCGCAGGACTCGATATCATCATCAAGGGTATCTTCATGGCTGCGATGATCCTCATCTCCTACTTCATCGGAACCAATATGGGTCTGCCCGAGAGTGAGATAGCTCTCTTCAAGGGTATGAGCATCGAAGATATCAAGCATCTCAACGGTATGACCATGGCATTCCTTACAACAAACTTCACACAGATGTTCCAGGCATTCTGCATGAGATCGCAGACACAGTCCATCTTCAAGCTCAAGACCAAGAACAACTGGCTGATCGGTTCCCTTATCATAACCGCTATCCTTACAATTTCGGTTATGTACATTCCGTTCCTCAGAAACGCATTTGACCTCGCACCCATCAGCCTCGGCGAGTTCGCAATCGCACTCGGACTTGCAGTTCTCGTTATCCCCGTATTCGAGCTCATCAAGGTCATCAAGAAAAAGATCGCAGAGCGCAAGGATAAGTAATTGCATAATGTATAATAAAGAGCGGCTTCCGATTTTGTCGGAAGCCGTTTTTTAGTGTTGACTTATGAGAAAATAATAGTATAATATCATAAATTTATTTCTGAAAAGGTCGGTGAAGATGATGCGTGCGATTGCACCCTGCGAATATAAGGAATATGAAGGATATGCGGCATCGGGTACCTGTTCGGCGGTCTATCCGCTTTCGGTTGTGCAGGGCTGTCAGAGCGGCGATATCTTCGTCAATGACGGCACGGCGGCGCTGGTGTGGCATTACTGCGGCTTTGCGCTTGTCCTCGGGGAATATGACGACGCTTTTCTTGAAGAGGTTTACGGACTGATGACCGAAAAAACAAATACACGCAGATTTGTCCTGTTTGCCGACGACGAGCGTATGGTTGAGTTTTTCGGTTCAAAGGCTGATATTCTCACAGAACGCAGGTCATTTTTCGAATATGTACACGATGACAGCAAAACTGTTTTCGAGCTGCCCGAAGGGTATGAATTGAAAGAGATCGATTCGGAAATAATTTCGCATATGAAAGGGAGAATCACTCCTGCTTTTTCGTGGAGCAATACGGATGAATTCCTGAATAAGGGGAAAGGGTATTGCGTCATGCACGGCTGCGAGCCCGCAGCGTGGGCGTTTTCATCGGCGGTAAGCGATAAAGAAATTGATATCGGAGTGGAAACAAACGAGAATTACCGTAAACGCGGGCTGGCTTTTGCGGCGGCGCAGATGATGGTGCGGTATGTCCTCGGCGAAAACAAAAGACCCGTCTGGGCGTGTCACAGCGAAAACATCGCATCGGCAAAGCTGGCACAGAAACTGGGTTTTGAAAAAGCGTATGAGTGTCGGACAATCAGGATAAAATAGCAAAGAAGGAACAGACCGCAAGGTCTGTTCCTTTTTTTGCGTTATTCGAGCTCGAATGCGCCCGTGTAGAGCTGATAATACTGTCCCTTCTGGGCGAGAAGCTCCTCGTGGTCGCCCCTCTCGATAATCTTTCCGTGGTCGAGAACGATTATGACGTCGGAATTTTTGACGGTCGAGAGTCTGTGCGCAATGACAAAAACCGTGCGCCCCTTCATCAGCGCGTCCATACCGCGCTGAACGATAGCCTCGGTACGTGTGTCGATGGAGGAGGTTGCCTCGTCGAGGATCATAACGGGAGGATCGGCAACAGCGGCACGTGCGATTGAGAGAAGCTGGCGCTGTCCCTGAGAAAGGTTTGCGCCGTTTTCGGTCAGCATTGTGTCGTAGCCGTCGGGCAGTCTTGTGATGAAATCGTCGGCACCTGCGAGCTTTGCGGCGGCGATGCATTCGTCATCGCTCGCGTCGAGCTTGCCGTAACGGATATTTTCCATAACCGAACCTGTGAAGAGGTTTGTGTCCTGAAGAACGATTCCTATCGATCTGCGCAGGTCGCTCTTTCTGATTTTGTTGATGTTTATGCCGTCGTAGCGTATCTTTCCGTCGGCGATATCATAGAAACGGTTGAGCAGGTTTGTGATGGTGGTCTTGCCCGCACCCGTCGCGCCGACAAAAGCGACCTTCTGTCCCGGCTTTGCGTAAAGGGTGACATCGCTGAGAACGCGCTTGCCCTCGGTGTATTCAAAATCAACCTCGGCAAGACGGACATCA
>SVPG01000032.1 GCA_015065975.1 Oscillospiraceae bacterium
CGCGGGTGAGCGCGTTTCCCGCTACGGCAAGAAGGAGGATATGCCCCTTGACGGCGGCAGAGTTCAGACAACTCCCCTCCATTACGCATATCTGCGCGTTGCCGACGGCTGCGACAACCGCTGTTCCTACTGCGCTATCCCCGGTATCCGCGGCGCTTACAGAAGCAGAAAGCCCGAAGCGATAATCGAGGAGGCCATGCGCCTTGCCGCAAACGGAGTCAAGGAGCTGGTAATCGTCGCGCAGGATACCACACGCTACGGCGAGGACCTCGGCACGGGATACCTCCTGCCCGAGCTGCTCGACGACCTGTGCAGGATCGAGGGCATCGAGTGGATAAGACTGCTCTACTGCTACCCCGACAGAGTGACCGACAGGCTTCTCGAAACGATGGCAAATCAGCCGAAGATCTGTAAATACATGGATATCCCCATTCAGCACTGCAACGCAGAAGTGCTCAAAGCGATGAACCGCAAGGGCGACAAGCAGTCGCTCCTTGCTCTCATAAAGAAGATACGCGAAAAGGTTCCCGGCATCACGCTGAGAACGACCGTCATGGTCGGCTTCCCCGGCGAGACGAGAAAGCAGTTCACCGAGCTGTGCGAGTTTGTCCGCGAGGCAAAGTTCGAGAGACTTGGCTGCTTTGTGTGGTCTGCCGAGGAGGGCACACCCGCCTTCGACCTGCCCGACAGGGTCAGCGAGAAGGAAGGTAACCGCCGCCAGGAGATAGTCATGGAGGAGCAGTCGCGTTGCGTCGATGCGTGGTGCGAGTCCATGATAGGCAAAGAGCTTCAGGTCGTTGTCGAGGGATATGACCGCATCGCTGGCTGCTGTTACGGACGCTCTGCGATGGACGCGCCCGATATCGACGGCAAGATATTCTTCTCGACCGACGGCGTAAAGCTCACGCAGGGCGATATGGTCACCGTCGGAATCGGCGACTATATGGACTGCGACCTTATGGGCGAGCTGGTAAAATAGGGAAATCTTCCCGAAGGAGGCTTATATATTGAATCTTCCAAACAAACTGACATTGCTTCGCATGATACTCGTGCCCGCGGTGGTCGTCTTCATACTCTATGATTTCATGCCCCATCGCTGGCTGGTCGCGGGACTGCTCTTCGGCGTCGCCGCGATAACCGACGCATTCGACGGACGCATAGCACGCTCACGCGGACTGATAACCGATTTCGGCAAGCTCATGGACCCCGTTGCCGACAAGATGCTGGTAATCGCCGTGCTGGTCGCATTCGTACCGCTCGGGCTGTGCTCGCCGTGGATCGTCATAATCGTGCTCCTGCGCGAATTTCTTGTCACATCGATAAGAATGGTCTCGTCGGCAAAGGGCATCGTTATCCCCGCAAACAACTGGGGCAAGGCAAAGACTGTCACCCAGATGACCGCGCTGGGCGTTATCTTCGCCATTCAGTACGCCCTCTGGCTGCTGCCCGAGCTGGGCGTTGCCCTTCCCGCCGCAGTCACGACATGGCTGCCCGTCGTCGGTCACGTCCTGCTGTGGATCTCCACCGCCGCAACGGTGATCTCGGGCGCAACATACGTCGCCGACAGCAAGGAGCTCTTCAAAGACGCATAGTAATTTATTTTTAAAATATTACAAACCGTATCAAAGGAAAGGATGACAATAATGGAATTTTCCGAAAAGCTTGAACTGAGAAATTCGTGTATCGACACTATGGCGGATTTTGCCGCAGAGTGTGAAGAGATAACATCTGTGCTGGTGCTCGGCGACGATTCGACCGAGAGCCTGACCGTCAATCTCGCAGTGGTCGTTGACGAGGCGGAGAATGTGCGCAGAGTATACGGACGCATTCACTATTTCGTATCCAACGAGCTGGGTCTCGAGTCGAAGAAGACCCTTCGCCGCGAGGACAATTTCGTCCTTATCGAGTACACCCTCGAGTCGGGCGTTATCATGACCGTGCTGGTCTGCACCTGCGCCGAGCTTTTCGACGCTCCGTGGTGGAGATGCGTTTTCGACAATACGGGCGATGCAGCAGCCGCCATGAAGGCTGAGACAAGGGTCGAGGAGGATATCCTCTCCGACGAGCCGCAGCCCGAGATGGAGCCCGAGCCCGAGCCCGAACCCGAACCCGAGCCCGAACCCGTTTTCGAGGTCGTTCCCGATCCCGAGGAGCCGCCCGCACCCGTTGAGGAGCCCGAGGAGGAAGAGGAAGAAGAGCCCGACGAGGACGAGGCTTACTGGAACTTTGTTTCAAACAGCATCCGCACCGCAAAGCACGCCATCGCGAGCGGCGCTTATATCCGTGCGACCGAGATAATCAACACGCTCAGAAAGATGCTCATCGAGCTTATCTGCGTGCGCAACGGCATCAACGAGAATTTCGAGCACGCGATAGATTTTGTCGACTGTGAGGAGAAGGATCTTCTCATAAAGACCTATCCCAACGGCACAGACAAGACCTCCCTCATCTCCGCACTCGCCGTTGAGACCGAGCTTTTCGACAAGCTCGCATAAATTTCCAAAAACGAAAGGTTCTGTCACAGATGAAAATATTCAACACCCTCACACGTCAGAAGGACGAATTTATCCCCCAGGTCGAAGGCGAGGTAAAAATGTACGCCTGCGGACCGACCGTCTATAACTTCATTCATATCGGAAACGCACGTCCCCTCATCGTTTTTGACACGCTGAGAAGATATTTCGAGTGGAGAGGATATAAGGTCAACTTTGTCCAGAACTTCACCGATATCGACGACAAGATCATCAAGCGCGCAAACGAGGAAGGCACCGATTACAAGACCGTTTCCGAGAAATATATCGAGGAATACAAGACCGACGCAAAGGGTCTCGGCGTCCGCGAGGCGACCACCCACCCCAAGGCTACCGAGAATATGGACGAGATCATTGCCATAATCGAAAAGCTTATCGAAAACGGTCACGCATACGAGTCGGGCGGAGACGTCTATTTCTCCACCCGTTCCTTCTCCGAGTACGGCAAGCTGTCCCATTCCCCGCTTGAGGACCTGCTCGAGGGCGCAAGCAACCGCACCGACGATACGGGACTCAAGAAGGAGGGCGCAGACTTTGCTCTGTGGAAGTCCTCGAAGCCCGGCGAGCCCTATTGGGAATCCCCGTGGGGTCAGGGTCGTCCCGGCTGGCACATCGAGTGCTCGGCAATGAGCCGCCGTTATCTGGGCGAAACTCTCGACATTCACTGCGGCGGTCAGGACCTCATCTTCCCCCACCACGAGAACGAGATCGCACAGTCGGAGTGCTGCAACGGCAAGACCTTCTCCCGTTACTGGATGCACAACGGCTTCATCACCGTCGACAACGAGAAGATGAGCAAGTCGCTCGGCAACTTCTTCACCGTGCGCGATGTCGCCGAGCAGTTCGGCTACGAGCCCATCAGAATGATGATGCTCGGCTGCCATTACAGAAGCCCGCTCAACTATTCCTTTGACGTTATTAACCAGAGCAAGGCCGCTCTTCAGAGACTCTATACCTGCCGCGACAATCTCGATTTCGTGCTCGCAAACGCCGAAACAGATGCAGCCGACGGCGACGATGCACTTCTCGAAAAGCTCTCCGCATACAGAGAGAAGTTCACCGAGGCTATGGAGGACGATTTCAATACCGCAGGTGCACTTTCGGTCGTATTCGACCTCGTGCGTGAGGTAAACACCTGCTGCGCAGTCGGCAGCGGCGCATCGAAGAAGCTGTGCGAGGGCGCAAAGGCTCTCTTCACCGAGCTGACCGACGTTCTCGGTCTGCTCTATGTCACTCAGGACAACAGCGTCGACGCCGAGATCGAGCAGCTCATCGAGCAGCGTCAGGCTGCCCGCAAGGAGCGCAATTTCGCTGAGGCTGACCGTATCCGCGACCTGCTTAAGGAGCAGGGCATTATCCTCGAGGATACACCTCAGGGCGTAAAATGGAAAAGAGCGTAATAAATAGTTTTGATAAGATAAATTTATCACGGAGGCGAGGAACATGAAATATCTCGGCAAGTTCATCTGTATCGGGCTCAACCCGTCGTTTGACCTCACACTGAGCGTCGACGAGCTGAGCGACGACGCAGTAAACCGCGCGACGAGCGAATACCGCGAGGCGGCGGGAGTTGCCACAAATATCGCAAGGGACCTTACCCGACTGAGGCTGCCCGCATCGGTGGTCGGAATCGCGGGTGAGAACAACCTGCGCGAATACATGGGCGAGCTTTGCCGCGAGAATATTCCCTCCCATTTCATAAAGGTGCCGGGAAATATCCGTGAAAACATCACGCTGCTCGTCGGCGAGCGCGACGTGAAAACCATCAAGATAAACCGCGCAGGTCCCAAATGCACCGCTTCGGCTCTCGCCGAGCTGCGCGGCTATTTCAACACCGTCGCGTCCGAGGGTGACACCGTCATATTCGGCGGAAGCTGTCCTCCGGGAATCACTCCCGAGGCGTACGCGTCGCTTATGGAATATGTCTCCACTCTCGGAATGAGGGTGGTCGTCGATACCGACGTGCTTCGCGCCGACCATTATTTCCGCATAAAGCCGTGGCTGATAAAGCCCAACGAGCACGAGCTTGAGAAGATTTGCTCGACAAAGTTCGAAAACGACGACGATATGATCGCCGCCTGCAAGAGCCTTGTCACGGGCGGAGTCGATGTCGTCCTGCTCACAAGGGGCGATAAGGGACTCATCTCGGTCACACGAAATCAGGTCGTGCGCGTGCCCGCAAAGCCTGTAAAGGGCAGAATAAACACCGTCGGCGCGGGCGATGCCGCACTGTCGGGATATCTTTGCGCCGATGCGGACGGACGCAATCAGTACGAATGCTCGCAGTTTGCCGCGGCATTTGCCGCTTCCGTCATATCGAGCGAAGAATAATAAATACATAATATAATAGAAAGAAGGTCTGTCGTATGAAAAGAACAGTTTCCAAATCCGTTATAGCCCTGTCGCTTGCGCTGGTGCTTTGTCTTGCAGGCTGCTCACTGGTCGGAGGGTCTCCCGAGGCGGCAGATACGCAGATGACAGCTTCGGCGACCACAACCACAACCGCCGCCGAGGAGCAGAAGCCCGTCGAGCCCGTTATCCCCTATTTCTCCGAGGATTACGATTATTTCATCAATACCGTCGTGCCGTCACACGAGCTGACCGTCGTCAACGTATGGGCGACCTGGTGCGGTCCGTGCGTCAGCGAGATGCCCACACTGCAGAAGCTCTATGAGGAGTTTGACGGCAAGGTCGCCATGGTCGGCGTTATGGCTGACGAGGATATGGCAGCCGCAAACGATATCCTCAAAGAGAACGGCATCGGCTATTACATCTTTGCAAACGGCAAGGAATTCAACGAAAAATACTGTCAGAACGCCATTTTCCTTCCCTGCACATATTTTCTTGACAGCGAAGGAAACCTCATGAACGAGGCTCCCGTCTACGGTGCAAACTACTACACCGACTGGAAGGGCATGATCGACAATTACCGCCGTCAGGCAAACGCATCATGATGAAAAAAATAATGCGATATGTGCTGCCGCTGATGCTTTTCTTTATCGGCGTCGGCATGATGTATTTCGGAAATACGCGCGGTGAAGCCGCTCTGATATTTCAGAAAGCTGTGCGCATATGTCTGGAGTGTATAGGCATTGGCTAAGAAGAAAAGCGGTGCGCTGAGAAAAACGGTCCAGATACTCTGGGCGCTGCTCAGCAACGGATATATTGCGGGCTACACGGGCGGAAAGATATATCAGGGTCCGCTCAAGCAGAACTGCGTCCCCGGGCTCAACTGCTATTCCTGTCCGGGTGCGCTCGGTTCCTGCCCGATCGGTGCGATGCAGTCGGTTGCGACCGACCGCAATAAGAGTTTTTCCTTCACAGCCGCAGGCTATGTTATGGCCTTCGGCGCGCTGTGCGGAAGGTTCGTGTGCGGCTGGCTCTGCCCCTTCGGACTTGTTCAGGAGCTTTTATATCTGCTCTTTCCAAAGCATAAAATCAAGACATTTCGGGGCGACAGATACCTGCGATGGCTCAAATACGCCGTCCTTGCGGTCTTTGTCTTCCTTCTGCCCGCCGTCATAGGCTACGGCGCGACGGGTGACCCGTGGTTCTGCAAATATATTTGCCCTGCGGGTACGCTCGAGGGCGGCATACCTCTCGCCCTGCTCAACGACGCAGTCGCCGCGTCCATCGGAGGACTTTTCTTCCACAAGCTGGCGATACTGCTGCTGATACTGGCGCTCGCGGTGGTGATATACCGCCCCTTCTGCCGCTATCTCTGTCCCCTCGGCGCGATATACGCACTCTTCAACAATTTCGCGCTTGTCAGAATGACGGTCGATGAGCATAAATGTGTCAATTGTGGTGCGTGCGAGCGTGCCTGCCCCATGGCCTGCCCCGTCAGGACAAAGCCCAACGACCCCGAATGTGTGCGCTGCGGCGCGTGCGAGCGTGCCTGTCCCACAGGAGCGCTTCACGTCTCGCCCTACATAAAGCTCCCCCACATCAAAAAGGAAAGTGAGGAGACGAAATGAACATAATAACTCAGGAAAAACAGCGTCTTGCGATGATAGTCGACCAGCTCGCCCATCTCGACACGCAGGTTGCCGAGTGTGATGAGCAGCTCGCAGGTCAGAAAAAAGACGTCCCCGTAAAGCATATCGTGCTCGCGGCGATAACCGTTGTGCCGTCTCTTGTCCTTCTCATTTTCAAAAAGAAGATACTCGGCTTTATCCTTCTCGCGGTCGGAATCTATTTTGTGATAAGACTCCTCCAGGAGCTCGCTTTCGACCGAAAGTTCTATAAGCGGGTCGCCCGCCGCCGCGAGGAATACGTCGAAAAACAGAAAAAGCTCGAATCTCAGGCAGCACAGTGCCGCCAGAAGATAGACGAGCTTTCCCGGTCTGCGACCGATTAGTTTCGAACCCTTTTCATCTGAAACAACTTTTCAAATCTTAATAGAACCGCAAACTCACTTGTACTCAAGACCCGATTCTCCGAGGAAAATATGTCTCTTCGTATTTTCAGGAGAATCGGGTCGTTCTTGTTATCTGGCAGGCGTTACGGGATTCCAAAGGGACGCTGAGTCCCTTTGGTCGGTTGGGTAGGTTCGGGAGGGAACGAAACCCTCCCGACGACCTTTTCGTCACTTTTCGGTCGGTCGAAAAGTGACAACCGAAGGTTGCCCGGTTTCGAACCCTCAAATTTATTACTGACCAATAAAAATCCACAAAACCGCAATCATAAAAAACGACCCGTGAAGTTTTCTTCACGGGTTTTCTCTTTATTTATTGACCTCGCGCCTGTCGGTCCGCTCAAGAAGATAATCGATGCTGACATCGAAAAAATCGGCAAGGCATATCAGAGTCTCGGTCGGAGGGACCCTCTCCCCCTTCTCGTATTTTGATATCAGAGCCTGTTCGATCCCTGTCTGCATCTGCAGGCCTATCTGCGTAAGATTTTTCTCCTTGCGCAGCTGCCGCAAGCGAATCATACCTATCACCTCATATATGACATATTGCCATATTTATTGTTGACAAATATGACGTTTTGTCATAAACTTAAGTCGAGATGAGAGCGTGGTATCTGTTAGAGGTTTTGCTTGATTCTGATTGTTTTTTACAAAAACGGATTAAGGGAGGAAGTATCTATGTTCTGTAGATATTGCGGACAAAAAATTGAAGATGATTCGGTGTTCTGTTCAGGCTGCGGAAAGTCGCTTGGTGCTGCATCCGAAGCAAAAACAAGTGAAGGAAATAATGTTACCGTGCAGACGGGTTACTCTCCTCTTTCAAACACGCGCACGGCGAGCCGACCGATATGGCGCACATTATATCTTGTGGTTTTCGGATTGTGGGCATTGTCGGCAATACTGATGTGTGTCGACTGGTTCAGTGTGAGCGTGTTGGGGTATGAAAAATCGGGAAATATGTTTGAATTGTTGGATACATATAGAAAAGTCAACGGTCAATTATATATCAATGATATGTCTGCAGCACATGGCTCAAGTAATCCGTTTTACGATATCGACATGGTGGCAGTGATAGGGCTTGTCATAACGATGATTCTTATTGTTGTATCATTTGTTCTGTTTATGATAAAAAGTAAAATTTGCTATATAACAGGCATCTTAGTATCTGCAACTGTGCTTTTTATTGATTGGATAACAATAATATCGATAAATAATATTCCTGATACATACGAAGATGTTTTCGACTTGACATCTGCACCGATATTTCTGTTGATAATAAACGTTGTTGCAATATTTTTGCTTGTTGCGGCGTTTATAAAATGTCCGGATAAAATATCGGTTAACTTAAAATATCTGTGGCTGAAATATTTTTCATAATTTTTGTAGAGAAATAACAAAAAGGACCTCTTTCGAGGTCCTTTTCTCTTTTAATCTCTTACGACGCAAGATCTCTCTTTGAATATACCCCGAAAGCCGTCGCGAGCGATATCACGAGCAGAGCCGCACCGAGCAGAGCGCCCTTTGTGTAAACCTCGCCCGAACTGAATATGTCGGAGGCGTTGCTGTACGAAAACGGGCTGATGAACTTGTAATCGGCAAGGTCGGGAAGAATCCTTGCGACGGTGTCGAAAGCGTAAAGCAGGAGGGCTGCGCCGAGTCCGACGCCGATGCGGTTTCTCTTCGAGCAGGCGGAAACCGCAAAGCACATCGCGCCGACCTGGGTGTGCATGAAGAGCTGCATCGCGTGGAAAAGAGCAAATTCCTTTGCGGGAATACTCTCGCCCGAGACAGCGAAGCCGACGCAGTAAACAGCGACGCACAGAAGGTTGAAAACGACAATATTCGTAAACACTGCGAGCCATTTTGCGCCGATGACCTTCGCCTTGCCGACGGGCAGGGAGAAGAGAAATTCGCCCGTGTGCCCCTCCTCCTCCTTTGAAAGAGCGGAGCAGGCGATCATCGCGGCGAACATCGCACCGCCGAGCGAATGGATAAGACCGACCTCGGTGGCATAGAAGCCCGAAAGGGTGGCTATGCTCAGCTTATCCATACCGAAAGCGTTTGAAAAAGCGCCCATCGACGAGAATGTCTCCGCCATCGAGTCGATCTCGCTCTTCATATCGCCGAACATGAGAATACAGATAAGTCCCATACCGCTCACGCCCGCAAACCATATCAGCATACTTTTTATATACTGTCTGAGTTCGTGTCTGTAAATTGTAAACATAACGCGCGCCTCCCCTCAGTTTTTGTAAAATCGCAGGAAAATCTCTTCAAGAGAAGGTTCCTCGATTAAAATATCGCCGATGTCGTGTCCCTCAAGCTCGCGCCAGAGGTCATTAAGTTCACCCTCGTAGATGAAGTCTTCCTCGACGCCGTCGCGAACCATTTTGATGCGCTTTGAATTGGTGCGTGTAAGCTCCGAAACGCTGTCGACGCGAATGACCCGACCCTCGCTCATTATCGCCGCATTTTTGCAGCAGCGCTTTATCTCGGGCAGAACGTGCGTCGAGAAAAGGCAGGTCGCGCCGTCTTTGACGTAATCGTCAATGAGCGCGAAAAATTCGGTCTGCATAAGAGGGTCGAGACCGCTCGTCGGCTCGTCGAAGACGAAGAGCTTCGGTCTGTGCTGCATGGCGCATACGATGCTCACCTTCTTGCGGTTGCCGAGAGACAGCTCGGAGATGCGCTTTTCGGTGTCGACCTTGAGGCGCTCGCACAGCATCGCAGCCTCCTTCGAGCAGTCGGCCTTTCTGATATCTGCCGCCATTTTTATCACATCGCGCACCTTCATCGTCGGATAGAACATCGCCTCCGACGGCATATATCCGACATCGCGAAGAATCTCCTCGCGGCTTGTCTTTATATCCTTGCCGAGCACGCGGATACTGCCCGAGTCAAACCCGATAAATCCGAGCATGGCGCGGATCGTGGTCGATTTGCCCGCGCCGTTGGGACCGAGGAATCCGAAGATATCCCCCTCGCCGACACTGAGCGAAACGTCGCACACACCCCTGTTTTTGCCGTAGCTCTTTGTCAGATTTTCGATTTCGATAACATTTTTCATCTGTTTTTCCGCCTTTCCTTGAATGCCTTTAGATCCTCGTTGAGAATCTTTCCTTCGGCGTTTCGCTTGAATTTGTAGATGAGAAACGCGCACACATAAACAAACGCGATATAGAAGAAGAATCCTGCCGTGACGGCGAGGTTTTTATCAAACCAGCCCGCAATGTACGACGCGGCTGTGTATAACGCCGTGCAGATAATGAGGAAAAATATCTCCTTGCCGCCGAGCTTTTCCGCCTCGTCAAAGTTATGCATAAGATAGAACTGCGCGTAACCCATCGCGTAGGTCAGCAGTATCATCTCGGCCATATGAAGGATATCGGCGACAGAGCTGCCGCCGATAAGACGATACATCGAATAATAAAAAAGTATGCAGAAAAAGTAAAGGCAGGCCTTGAACTCGATGCCAATTTCCTCGACAAGAAGCCGTTTCCAAAGCGGTCGTTTCTGTTTATTCATAGTCTCTTCCCCCTCTCAGAAGCTTGCGAAATTCCGACGCGTACCGCCGCGAAATGATGATGTGCTCGCCGCCGAGCATCGTTGCGTCGATGCGGTTTGACGAAAGGCTGCGAAGCGACTCGACCTTGTCGATGTTTATTATCATCGATCGGCTGCATCGGAAGAAATTGATGTCGCAGAGGATCTGCTCGAGCTGGGTCATCGTGTGTTCCAGTCGGAAAACGTCCTCAGCCGTGCAGGCAAAGCTCTTTGAATCGACACATTCGATATAGAGAATATCGCCCGGAGCGATCATCACCTGCTCGCCCTCCCTCGAGCCGAGAAGCCTCGGCTGCTGACCGCGCAGGACGCTGAGCACCTGCTCGACCTCGGGCGACAGCTCGCTGTATCTGACGATAACCTCGTCCTCCCCGTCGGGGACATGGATAACGGTATATTTCATAGCTTGCAGTGTTCCCTTTCCTGATTTCTCCTTGAGTGTAGCATCACACGCGGCATTTTGCAATACGCAACAGCGTCGGCGGCACTTTTTCGCCCCCGAGATGCACCAAAAACAAAAATCGGCTCTGCATTTTGCAGAACCGATTTCTTAACTAAATATCATCATACGGGTCGTGCCAGAGGCATATCCCGCCCCGTTTCAAGGTCTCGGGCAGGTCGATGACACGCTGGTTTGCGCTGCCGCGGAACTTGAGGGTCAGGTCGCGCTCAGCCTCGACATACGGGCCGTCGATAAGGATATCGACAAGACCGAGAAGCTCGTGAACGTGGGGATCGTCCATCTTCTGAAGCTGCTCGAGGGTGAACCCCGTGAAACAGACAACATCTTTGCCGATCGAGTGAACCTGCCGTGCGAGATGGGCGAGCGGCTCGGGCTGGCAGAAGGGCTCGCCGCCGCTGAAGGTTATCCCCTTTGCGAGCCTGTTGCGCGAAAGCTTTTCGAGCAGCTCGTCGGTGTCGATAAATTCGCCGCCGTCAAAGGGGTGGGTCTGCGGATTGTGGCAGCCGGGACAGTGGTGGGGGCAGCCCTGCGTGAAAACGGCAAGGCGGAACCCCGGTCCGTCGACTATTGAATCCTCCTGGATACCCGCTATGCGAAGGGTCATGCCCATATTACTGAGCCTGATCGAGGGAATGCTTTACTCTGTCGTGCTCCTCAGCACGCTTTGCGTCGTTGAAGCGGTCGATAGTACCGACGAGATATCCCGTTATACGGCGGATACGGTCGAATCCGATATTCTCACCGACCATACCGTCGGCGTTGCAGGTGATAGTTTTCTGGCTCATGATATTTCCTCCTGTCAATAAAATAAATATAAATTCGTGCTGTTATCTGCAGCAGTCAATGTGGGGCATGTTGGGATACTTCTTGCGAAGCTCGTTGAGACGCTCGATGCTGACAGCCTCGCCCTCGCGTCTGCCGCAGCGCGGGCAAACGTCGTCGATGACGCCTGTGAATCCGCAGATGGGATCGCGGTCAACGGGGTGGTTGATGCTGCCGTAGCCGATACCCGCTTCCTTCATGCAGCGGATAACGCTCTCGAAAGCGTCGAGATTCTTGCAGGCATCGCCGTCGAGCTCGACATAGCTGATGTGACCTGCGTTGCTCAGTGCGTGATAGGGAGCCTCACGGCGGATCTTGTCAAAGGCGTTGATGCCGTAATATACGGGAACGTGGAAGGAGTTTGTGTAATAATCTCTCTCGGTGACGCCGGGGATATTGCCGAACTTTTTCTTGTCCATGCGGACGAATCTGCCCGAAAGACCCTCAGCGGGAGTTGCAAGCAGTGTGAAGTTCATGCCGGTCTCGGCGCTCTTCTTGTCCATAGCGCTTCTCATATAGGAGATGATGCGCAGACCGAGCTCCTGACCCTCTTCGCTCTCGCCGTGATGCTTGCCGATGAGTGCGACAAGTGTTTCGGCAAGTCCGATGAAGCCGACGCTCAGTGTGCCGTGCTTGAGGACCTCAGCTATACTGTCATTATTTCCGAGCTTGTCGGAATCGATCCATACACCCTGACCCATGAGGAAGGGGTAGTTGTAGACGTGCTTTGTGCACTGTACGCTGTAACGGTGGAGAAGCTGACGTGCGACGAGGTCCATGCGGCTGTCGAGAATGGAGAAGAACTTATCGATATCGCCCTTAGACTCGAGAGCGATTCTCGGCAGGTTGATGGAGGTGAAGCTGAGGTTGCCTCTGCCGCAGGTGACCTCGCGGCTCTTGTCGTGGACGTTGCCCATGACACGTGTACGGCAGCCCATGTAAGCGACCTCGGTGTTGTAGTCGCCCTGCTTGTAGTACTGGAGATTGTAGGGAGCATCGAGGAAGCTGAAGTTGGGGAACAGTCTCTTCGCCGATGTCTTTATAGCCAGCTTGAAGAGGTCATAGTTGGGATCCTCGGGGTTGTAGTTGATGCCTTCCTTGACCTTGAATATCTGAACGGGGAAAATGGGAGTCTCGCCGTCGCCCAGACCCTTGTCTGTTGCGAGAAGGAGGTTGCGCATGACCATTCTGCCCTCGGGCGAGGTGTCGGTTCCGTAGTTGATGGAGGAGAAGGGAACCTGTGCGCCTGCGCGGGAATTCATGGTGTTGAGGTTGTGGACGAGAGCTTCCATAGCCTGATAGGTTGCGTTGTCAGTGATGTCCCATGCTGTGCTCATTGCGTAAGCGTGAGCCTCTCTTGTGAGGGTCTCGTCGAGCTTTGCGCCGACGAAGGAGACAAGCTCCTCGACGAACTTGTCGCCGTTTCCGAGAGCGACCTCGAGAGCGATGGAAGCCTGAGCGTCGTTTGCGACAGCCTCAGCCTCGTTCTTGTCTACACCCTTGATGGTGAGGTACTGAACGAGAGCCTGATAGTAAGCCTTGACGAAGGTGCGTGCGACACCGGGAGCCATGGAGAAATCGAAGTTGGGAACACTCTGACCGCCGTGCATCTCGTTCTGGTTGGCCTGAATGGCGATGCAGGCGAGAGCGGCGTAGCTGCGGATATCGTTGGGCTCGCGCAGGAAGCCGTGTCCCGTGCAGAAACCCTTCTTGAACAGCTTGAGCAGGTCGATCTGACAGCAGGTCTCCGTCAGCATATAGAAATCGAGATCGTGGATATGGATATCGCCTCTCAGATGAGCCTCGGCGATGTCTCTGGGCAGGACGTAGTTGTTGACGAAATACTTGCTGCCCTCGGAGCCGTACTTGAGCATGGTGCCCATGGCGGTATCGGCGTCGATGTTTGCGTTCTCACGCATGAAGTCGGCGTCCTTGGAATCCTGGAAGGTGAGCTCCTTGTAGATGTCCATGAGGTCGGTCTCAGCCTGACGGATCTTCGCGTGCTCCGCACGGTAGAGAATGTAAGCCTTTGCGGTCTTTGCAAAGCCCATAGCGATGAGCTGTTCCTCGACCTTGTCCTGAATCTGTTCGACGGTGGGGATTCCGCTTCCGAGATCGCGGCAGACCTTCTCGGTGAGATACTCGACCGTCGCAGCGGTCATGGGCTCGTCCTCGATGGTGTTGTTTGCGTTCTGGATAGCGTTCTTTATCTTCTCCGGATCGAACTGTGCAACAGTTCCGTTGCGCTTCTGAATGCTGGCAACGTACGGTACTGTGGTAAGCATTTTGTATGTCCCTCTTTCCTTTTTTCAGTGCACTTAATTATAACAACATATAGTGACGTTGTCAATAAGTTTGACCGATAAAAACTACATATTGTGTTTGAAAAATCACGATATGGTAAATATGCACTAATAGAAAAGGGGGATATTGTATGCTTTTGCCGTTGCCGATTCGGAAAGTTCAAAAAGGAGGAAATTTTCTGCCCGAGGTCACGACCGCCGCCGACAGAATAAAGGAGATTATCATAATCGTCCTTGTCGTCGCAATGGCGTTCATCGCGAACACGCTCAGCATCCTCGCGATCGTACTGAAAAAGGATAAGAGAGGGTAAGAAAAATCCCCTCGAACGCATAGCGCTCGAGGGGATCGGTGTTTTTTTGCTATTTTTCGAGCCGGCCGACAAGCGCTGCGACCTTGTCGAGGTCGCCCTCTTTGCGGTTGGGTAATATAATGATACCATTTATGAAAAACCAAGTCAATCGGCACGCTTGCACATCAAGGGAAGAAAGATGACAATATTGGCACTGTTGCGTTATTTATAAAGGTTAGTTTTGCCTCGGCAGGGAATCGAAGGCCGCTTAGCAACAATGCGTACTTTTCGAGGCGTTCTGCGAATTTTGAGTTTTGAGCAAAGCACGCATTGATTGCTATGAAAAGCCTGGCGGCTTTTCGCAGACAATTCTCAGCCCGTTGGCGACCACGCAAAAAAAGTAATATCCGAACCGTTAATATATCTTCTGTCGGAGCGGGTTAGGCGGACGGTGTAACAAGTGAGTTGTCTTTTCCTGGAAGTGGGCTAAATTTGCCAATGGGATATCTTGATCAGCAATTGCTGTCCACCTGACCAGCGAAGTGATATCAATAATTTTTTAGCTCTTCAAACTGCACATTCTTGCTCGGGATAACATTGTAATTCGTTCGTGAGTTATGGATATAATGCAAACGGCAAACAGACCGATAAACTTGAATTTTCTTCTGTCTTTGATAGAGTAATGACAGAAGAAATAAACTCCAAAAGAATTACAGATTCATAGATTGAAAACCATTTCTTAGGTGTTCGACTAAAACACAAGATGGGATGGTCATATCATTTTCCGCCCATTTTAACAGCATACTATGCATGCCACCTATGCTATATGCAAGGAGATACGGTAACTGCTCAGATAAATGTTCTACGACCTCTTTAGAACGGACATATTCAAAAATACTAAAGGAATATTTATATGCACCATCAAACAGAACCGGTAAGAGCGTGCTTTGCCTGAAAATATGTAATAGTGCTTTTCGTTCTTCCCAAAAATCAAAATAGCATTGAACAATATCCCAATAGCACTGAGTGTGTTGGGATTTAATTTGTTCAAAACACTCTATATACAAATTTTCAAATAAATAGGATAATACATCTTCTTTATATGTAAACAAGCGATAAAAGGTTTTTCGGGATAACTTCGCTTCCTGCGTAAGTTGAGTGATGGTTATTTCTTTATAATCATATTGTTGCAAAACAACCAGTAATGCGTTGGCGATTTTCTTTTTTGATTGCTCAGCAATTCTTCCGTTCGTTGTGTTCATAATACTCCATTTCCTTTCGGGTAACACATATTACCGATGTGTGACAGATTAGCATATAGGATTGATTTTGTGGTACATCCATTATATACTATTTTCACAGAGGTAACAAGTGTAACACTTTAGAGTTGTATAGGAAGGATGCTTTTATGAAGAAGATTATTTATTATTTTAGCGGAACAGGAAACAGCTTATATACAGCAGGTAAAATTGCAGAAGCAATAGGTGGTGCAGAGCTTATATCTGCTCGTTGTAATGCAAAAGATGTTTCTGCAAAGGATGCAGATGTGATTGGTTTTGTGTGTCCTGTATACGAATGGGATGTGCCAGGAACTTTTAAGGAATTTATTAAGGCGATCACCATAAACACCAATGCTTATATATTTATGGTTACTACATATATTGCGGTGCTTGGGAAAAGTTTTGAGACAGTAGAGATGCTTCTGGAAGAAAAAGGTACACGTCTTGATTATGGACGAGCAGTACGATGTGTTGCAAGCCAGTGTATTGCGTATCCACCATTTCCGCCGGAGAAAATCATGATACCTTACATGGAGAAACAGATACGAAGAGTCGGCAAGGAAATAAGCCGAAGAAAAAAGCGAAATTATCCACGAATGTCACCACTAACACGAAGAAGGTTTAACAAGGTGATGGAACCGTATTTGGCAATAGAAAATGAATATGACAAAGGATTTTATACGGATGATAGATGTAAGGGGTGTGGAATATGTGAAAAAGTCTGCCCTACAAGAAATATTACTATAGAGAATAAATATCCTAAGTGGAATCACCGTTGTCATGGATGCAATGCTTGTGTTGTGTATTGTCCGACAAAGGCAATACAGTTTAAGACACCACAGGCATATAAGGAACTGGATACCATTATTTGTAGAATGCTGCGTCTTCCAGAAAAGCGTAAGCGTTATCATCATCCAAACATAAAGGCAAAGGATTTGATGAATGACAGAAAAGAAATAAAGCCCGGAGAATAATACTTTTTTACATTGCCTTGATTAACAGTAAGATTTCAGTTTGTCGAACAGAGAACCCGTAGCCCAACACAATGGATTCTCTGTTTCTCTGTTTTCTTCTTTTTGTGTGCCCCTCTAACCTTGGATTCTCGCCTTATGAGTAACCGTTTGGAAAGTGTGTATGCTCGTATTTCTTGAAATAAACAACAAATCCGAACTGTTAATATCTCCTGTGTCTAAGCGGGTTAGGTGGACGGTGTAACAAGTGGGTTATTTTTCGCCGGAAGTGGGTCAATTATGCCTATGAGGTGTCCATAATCAGCGATTGCCGTCCACCTAACCAGCGAAGTGGAAATTGAAATGGATTAATCTGTACGATTCTCTTGATTGCTGTCTATAGGTATGGTATAATTCAATGCAAAAAGAATAGAGCGACAAATTTGAAGTTGATGGAGGAAAGTTAATGAAAGATATTAAAAGAATTGAAGTTGATGAATTTTGGGCTGATTCAACAATTATTGAAGCAGGCGACTTTGTGTTTATTGCCTATTGCATGGGAAAT
>SVPG01000006.1 GCA_015065975.1 Oscillospiraceae bacterium
TGACGACTGTTGTAACAGGACCGGGAAGCGCAAATCCGATAGCGGGTCAGAATATCTGCATAAAGACCACTCCGGGCAGAATCGATAATATTATTGTGAGCTCTCCGATGGCGATGAAAATGGCTTTCGGTGAAAATCCCAAAACCGTATATCACGGCAAACAGGAAGCTCCGTATACGAGAATGGCAACGGCCGCGATAATCCGTGAACAGCTTTCCCTCGCGGTGAGATATATGGAAGATGTGGAAAAATCCATAGCCGATCCCGATACCGACCGTCCCGAGTTTGACGCAAAGCTTGAGGCTTTGCTGCCCGTTGTCAGGGGTGAAATGCAGGTGCATTTTCACGCTCACAGACGCGACGATATTTTCACGGCAATAAGAATTGCCGAAGAATTTGATCTGGATTACGTTATTGTTCATGCAACGGAAGGTCATCTTTGTGCGCAGGAGCTCAAAGAGTGCGGAGCGAGAGTTATGAGCGGTCCCTATCTGTGCGACCGTTCAAAGCCCGAGCTTCAGAATCTTTCGGCAGCCTCGCCCGGTATTATGGCAAAGGAAGGCATTAAAACGGCCATCATTACCGACCATCCCGTAATTCCTATCCAGTATCTTCCTTTGTGTGCAGGTCTCGCTGTCAGAGAGGGTATGGACTATACCGATGCGCTGAGAGCGATAACGATCGTGCCGGCTGAAATCCTGGGTGTTGACGATATGGTTGGCTCGCTCAAGGTCGGCAAGGACGCTGATTTTTCTGTATGGTCGGACGATCCTCTGACGCTTTGTGCAAAGCCTGAGATGGTTTTCGTTGACGGCAAACAGGTATATTCCCGTGCGGAGGGATAATTATGAGAGAAATAAAGTGTGAGACGATAACAAAAGCGGTTGCCGAAGCTTGTATCAAGGCAAACCGTGAGCTTCCTGACGATCTTTGCAATCTGATTTCCGAATGCGGAGCAAAGGAAACCTGTCCGCTGGCAAAAAGTATTTTTGCCGATATGGAGAAGAATCTTGATATTGCACGCAATGAGCAAATGCCGATATGTCAGGATACGGGTATGGCTGTGATCTTTGCCGAAGTCGGACAGGACGTTCATATTGTCGGCGGCTCGTTCGAAGATGCGGTAAACAGAGGCGTGTCTCAGGGCTACGTTGACGGACTGCTTCGCTGCTCGGTCGTAAAGGACCCGATACTGCGCGGAAATACGGGAGACAATACGCCCGCTGTTATCCACACGAGAATCGTTGAAGGCGACAGAATTATGCTTAAAATAGCTCCAAAAGGCTTCGGAAGCGAAAATATGAGCAGGCTTAAAATGTTCACGCCTGCGGCATCCGAACAGGATATAATTGGTTTTGTTGTCGAAACGGTCAAAATTGCAGGTGGAAATCCCTGCCCGCCAGTTGTGCTCGGTGTGGGCATCGGCGGCGATTTCGAGAAATGTGCAATGCTTGCAAAGCAGGCACTCTGCCGCCCTGTGAGCGAGCGCAACAAAAACGATTATTATAAAGACCTCGAGAAAAAGATGCTTGATGCGGTAAATACCCTTGATATCGGAGCTCAGGGCTTCGGCGGAGATATAACCGCACTGGCTGTCAATATCGAATATTATCCGACTCATATTGCAGGATTACCTGTTTCGGTGAATGTCGGATGTCACGTAACCCGCCACGAAGAAATATTTATTTAAAATTCACATTTTATACTTCCATTTTGTGATATTTTGTGTTATAATTAACCTGCGGTTAGATAATAACTTAGGTTTTTATAACCGCATAAGATTCGACTATCCATTGAAGGGAGAGTTCATCTAATGAAGATCACAATTACAGGACGTAAAGTTAATCTGAGAGATTCGTTCAAGGAACGAGTAAACAAGAAGCTTACAAAATTCGACAAGGTTTTCGGTGATGATGCGGAAGCAACCGTTACCGTTACTCTCGAAAAAGACAGAAAGACTGTCGAAATTACAGTCAGAAGCAAGGGCTATATTTACAGAGCTGAGGAAACATCGTCTGATATGGATGACGCACTCGACAGCGCAGTTGATCACCTCTCCAGACAGATGAGAAAGAATAAGACAAAGCTCAGCAAGCGAATCAAGGCCGATTCTGCAGCGCAGATATTCGCTCCGATTGAGGAAGAGGGCGGCGCAGTTGATGAAGAGCTTGATTTCCAGATCGTAAGATCGAAGAAATTTGCTGTTATGCCGATGTCGATCGACGAAGCAGTTCTGCAGATGAATATGCTCGGACACCAGTTTTATATGTTCCGCAATGATTTCTCCAATGAGATCAATGTTGTATATAGACGTAAGGACGGCAACTACGGTTTGATAGAGCCGGAGAACTGAAATTAAATTGAGTGATAATTATTTCGGGCACCTTCTAAAAAGAAGGTGCCCGAAGTTTTGCTTTATTTATTATTAAAACTTATGCGAAGGTGTTCTGTAATACCGAATCGGTCAGAGGTATAGTGATCGAGAATATAATCTGAAGTGGTCCATCGTTCGCATGGCAGTCCACCGATTGAAGAAGAGGTTACAACATGTGGTTCTCCGTATTGCTTTTTCAGAATTTCCGATAATTCCTTGAATGAAGCCTCGATGCTGTTGCAGGATTTGGTATCTCGGAGTATTTCTATAAATCTGACCTTTGATGAGTCAAAATGAATGCTGAATAAAAATCGTATATCGCAGCCGAAAGCTTTGCCGAAGAAAGCGATGCGATTGTCGTTGATCGTTTTGTGTTCGATTTCGGCGTTTTCCAGTGCAGCAATCAGATCGTTTCGATCCGGTGTTATAAGTAATGGGGGAGAATCGAGAGGGAACGCCGCTTGGCTTTCTTTGAAAATCATTGCATAATCACCGTACTGTGTTATCGAACAAAATCAATTCTCACAAGCTTTTTACCGTTGGGCAGCTCTCTTTCGTTCGTAAATTTTTTGGTGTATCCGATTTTCTGAAGAGAATTGATAAGTTGGTTTTCTTCCATCTGATGATGAACCTCGTCAAGTCGATCAAACACATGCAGATAAGGTGAGTCGGACACAAAGGATTCTTCTGTGTTTATCTGAATGATGCAGGAGATATATTTGGGATTTACCTTTTTTACAACATTCTTGAAGCAATCATATCCGATATATTCAATCAGAAGATTTGCAACGAGTAAATCGGTGCAAGGTAACTGAATACGATCATCTGATAAATCTGCACAAATTGGCTTGAAAATATAACCTAACGACGAATATCTTTTCTGACATTCGTCAAGATAATCCTGATTGATGTCGACACCGTATACCGAAAGAAATTTATCTTTGTCAATGTGTTCAAGCCCGTTGCCGCCTGCAATACCGAGAATCATAACAGAATGGGCATCATAAGCGTCAAACTGTTCCTTCATCATCTCGTTCATTGCCTGCAGCTGATAGACGCTTTCCAGACTCATGTGACTCTCGTAAGCGTTGAGGTCAATATCTTTCCACGGATTATTCATGACCGTCCTCCTGTAGGGATTATTTGCTTAGAAATTAAACTCCGGGCAATCGCAGTAGGGAGCAGGAAGCTTGGATTGAAAATCGATCCACCCGAGTTTTTTTACAAGTACAGATTTTTCGTTGGGAAAAACATAGGTGTTCAAGTATTCAATAAAATCATCTTCGTTAAAGCAAAATCCTTCACGGGTCCGATATTTCTTTGCATGAGGGCTGTTTTTTAACCAATTCGTGCAAAACTCCATACAGTATGCCGTTAAATTGTCTGCCACAACGTCAGGAACAGAATATACTTTTCTATTTCCATCGGCGCTGATAACAACATTTTTCATACACTTAAATTCCTTATTATTTCTAAATTTAATGCTATCACAGATCGAGAAGAATTTCAATGAAATCGCGCAGAGCGCGATGAAATCCTCGCCCTGCTCGAATGAAATCTTCAGCCTATGGCTTCAGATGAAATTAAATCCGTCCTTCTTCCAACGAAGTTGGATTTCATCACGCAAGTGATTTCATCCGTCGTAGATGGATTTATCCCGTCCGTAAGGACGGATTTAGTTAAAAAACACCATTTGTCAAAAGACAAATGGTGTTTTTTGTGGTGGGCCATCAGGGACTCGAACCCCGGACCAACCGGTTATGAGCCGGTTGCTCTAACCAACTGAGCTAATGGCCCTTGTGTTTTAGCTATATTATTATACAACGATGAATTGGGTTTGTCAATATATAATTTGTATATATATGGATTGTAAGATGCTCGGCATCGGCGAAAAATCACCGATGCCGATATCATCATATTCCGTATGTTCCGCTCGAAGGGTCGCGGAAAAGCCCGATCTGAGGAGCGCTTACTGTGAAGCAGAGAAGCATAACGGTAAGCAAGACCAGAGCGGCGACGGCAATGGTGTAATACTCGCCCGTGATGCTCGGACTGTTTATTGCTCTTATGCTGACAAGCTCACCGATAATGAGGGCGATGAGGGCGAGCGAAATATCTATCGCAGGAACTGAATATCCGATTATACCGCTGTAAATATAAAATACACTGACGGTTACGAATACGATAGCTATAGCGCCGAGAATACGCGCTGTGACGAGTCTTTTCGGGTCGGTTTTCAAGATTGCATATACGGCAAAGCTCCAGATAAGATAAGGCCACAGCATTATTTTCAGGTGTTCCCATACACTCTCGTTGACCGAGGCGAAGACTGCGACGGGATAGAGTTCTCCCGACCATTCCCACAAAAAGTGCAAAAGTGAAGCTATCGCGAATTCAAGAAGTGCGCCGCCGAAGGCTGTGATAAGCTGTTTTGTCCTGACAGACAGACCCGATTTTACGGGTAAAACCATTATATTCTGCATATGATTCCTCCGTTCCGCTTAATTGATATGCACGGACGGAATGTAAAATTACAAAAATAATACAGAGAACAGAACCCCTGCGGCAATCCCGAGAACAACTCCGATAAAAAACGGCAGAAATGAGGTTTTGCCGCTGTGTGCGTCGGACTGAATATGTGTGCATTGCGGCTCAATGTCGGAATCTATTTCACATACCATTCTCGCGGCAGCGCGGTGCAGATCAAGACTGTCGAGCTTTGCAAATTCAGGTTTGACAAAGCAGATGGCGCGTTCGAAATACGGACTTTTTGTACGGCTTATTTCAACGGTATACCTGTTTACACCTCTGACCATTTTCATCCCTCCGGGTAATATTTCCAATATATTATGGTCGTGTATACGGTAAGTTATTCGATAAAAGAAAACAGTGTTGACATAAATATTGTGGAAAACTCGGTGGATAACGTGGAAAACCTATGTGCTGACTAAAAAATAAAAGGGGCAGAATAATCTGTCCCTTTTTATGTAACCTCTGACGGATTATGAGAAAAATTACCCCGCGTTTAGCCCTTGGTGTAATAGTCCTCAACGAATCCGATCATATCCGAAATATTGATGATCTCTTTGCCTGCCTTGACCTGTCCCGAAAAACGACCGAAGGCATAACGCCGCTCTTCTTTGATAAGACCGAAAAGTCCGCGGATATCATAATCGCCCGAAATCGGCGAAAATTCAAGGTAAACGTTCCTGTCACCAGACCGTATTTTCCACGGTTTCATATGATCGTCAGCGTCATATTCGATTTTGAGTTTTCCGAGCTTATGAAGCTGACCGTCGCAAAGAATAAAGTTCTGACCTGAGACCGACTCGTCGGCACTGCATTCTCCAAAACTGAATCCGACGGTCCTTTCGTCGACCGTTCCGAATCCCTCACACCATGCCCTGTGAGTCTCACCGGGGATTACAGCCCTCGTCCATTCGTGGCAGGCGAAGGTGCTTTCCGGCAGGAATTCGATATCGGTACCGCCGTAGACAACCTTTCCCGAAACGGTCATACCCATAGTTCTGCCGCAGTAAATAAACTGTTCGGGTTTGTCCTTGTATGGAGAAGCGGAGCAGAAGGTCTGACTTTTGCCCTCATCGAGAATCAGATTGACGTAAAGAGGTCGCACGTCGTCAAAGGCGTTGAACTGGCAGCGCAGATGGCGGTTTTCGGGCGATTTGATGAAATCAAGAGCCATTCTTTTTGAGCGGTAAATGACATCACCGCTCTCGGCAGATTGGGGAAGCTCAAACCGACCGAAAGGGAAGGGGACTATAACGTCGGTCGTTGTCTCACTCTCGCCCGAAAGACTGGCGATGGTGGCGGAAACAATACCGAAATAGCCGTTGTCGCTTATTGAAAGTATCAGTTGATAATCGGGTGAAGATATAATATAACGCTCGCTTTCGCGAAGTCTGAAAAGCTTATTGATGCGAGAGACAGAATCTCTGCGGTATTCAAGGAGTGCTCCCTGACACCATCCGCCTTCAATAAGGTTTCCGTCGGTGTCAAGAAGGACGCCCTTCTCGGTAAATTCACGCTGAATCGGTGGCATTCGCGCAATTTCTCCTTAATATAAAATTTTTTTATATTATACCCCGTTTTATGTCAAACTGCAAGGTGAAAAATGGCATAATCAGGAAATATTATAAAATTCTGTCAATGTACACAGCAATAATAAATATTGCCGCACATTATTATTGACGACTTTATACAATGTTGCATTTTGAAGCGGCGATGATATAATAGAAATATAATTATGTCAATAGAAATCCTTTTTATTCTGCCCAAGGGTGTGAAAATATGCTTGATATAAAAGAGCTCGGACAATATAAAGAGACCAACAGAATAGAAGCAAAAAAAGCAGTCGGAGGTCTTCCTCTGAGTATATGGGAGACTTATTCTTCTTTTGCGAATACCTCGGGCGGTGTGATACTTCTCGGTGTAGAGGAGCTTGAGGATAAAACACTTGCAAGCGTGTGGCTGCCCGATGCGGATATGCTCATAGAGGATTTTCTTTCAGGTCTTGACGATAAAGATGTTGTAAGCGTTAATCTGAAAGAGAAAATGAGCATCAGAAAAGAGATTTCTGACGGGAACGAGATAGTTGTAATTACCGTGCCAAAGGCGAACAAAAGCGAGCGCCCCGTTTTCATCGGAAGAGATCCTTTTGCAGGAACGTATAAACGTGTAGGGGACGGTGATTACCGCTGTACACGTGACGAAGTTGGCGAAATGCTGAAAAAGAGCGGGCGAATGAGCTTTTATTCAAGCGGAGAAAAATATGTAGAAACGAGCGAAGCCGATATGAAAGAGATTATAAAAAACAAACTTTGCGAAATCGAGAAGGCGGAAAATGTAAAAATAATTTATGCGTGCGAATCGGGAAGCCGCGCGTGGGGTTTTGCGTCGCAGGACAGCGACTATGACGTGCGCTTTATCTACCTGCGCAGACCGGAATATTATCTGAGGCTTGCTCCGACACGCGACGTAATAGAATGGCAGCTTGACGAGACGCTCGATATAAACGGATGGGATATGCAGAAGGCGCTCAGACTCATGAACAAATCCAACCCGACTCTTTTTGAGTGGCTCAATTCGCCGATAGTTTACAGGACTTCGCCGATTTTTGACGACCTGAAAAAACTTGGCGAAGACTGCTTTTCGGCAAAATCAACAGCGCATCATTATCTCAGTATGGCAAAGAGCGATATTATCAAAAATCTTACGGGAGAAAGCATCTCACTCAAGAGATATTTTTATATGCTCAGATCGCTGCTTGCGTGCAAGTGGGTGGTTGAGAAGAAGAGCGCTCCTCCCGTGCCGTTTGACGAACTTGTTGAGTACGGGCTTGACAGCGAGCTTCGCAATATTGTTTCCGAGATGGCCGAGAAAAAGAAAAATACCGCAGAGCACGATGTGCAGCTGCGGATTGAAGCGATTGACGGATATCTGGAACAGAACCTTGCAGTGCTCAGTGATACAGTGAGCAAGCTTGACGGTGATGTGAACGAATGGGACAGGCTTGAAAAGTTTTTCCTCGATTCGTTGTCGGTTTTCTACAGCGATGAAAAGTGATCGCCGTAAAAATAAATAACGTTGACTGCAATCAGCGCGGCGATGGCGAGGATAATTATAAAGACAGACAGTATGACGGAGAAGGTGAGCTTGTTTTTCTTTTTGAGAGACGACTTGTGACGGCGGACTCCCGATATGGAATCAGCCGCAGTTTTCCTTCCCAGACGAAGCTTCTTTTTGTTTTTGTTCTTTCGGTAATAGCTGTTCATGCGTTGCAGCGCCTTTCATATGTCTGTATTTTGATTATATTCGAGTGAGCAGATGTGTCAAGTGATGACAAGGGGAAAAATGCAAAATATTGCTGTGCAGGGATTTATTTGTGGACTTATTGGCACAATTATGGTAAAATAAATCAGATATACTGTATATTGGGTAGTTTGAAAGAGGTGCTTTTATGAATGCAGCAATGCTGATACCGGCATATAAGCCTGACGATAAATTGATATCATATGTAAAGTCTCTGGCTGAGGCGGGATTTACAAAGATACTTGTTGTCGACGACGGCGGCGGAGAGGATTTTGCTCCCATCTTCGACGAGGTAAGAGCTGTTCCCGAATGTGTTGTACTTACGCACAAGGTCAATTGCGGAAAAGGACGTGCTCTCAAAACGGGACTTTCTTATTATATCGAGAACTGTGAGGGCTATGACGGAGTGATTACGGGTGATGCTGACGGACAGCACACTCTGAAGGACACCCTGACGGTTGCAAAGCTTATGGGCGAGAATGAGAAATCGCTTATTCTCGGCTCTCGCGATTTTGACCAGGACAACGTTCCCGCAAGAAGCAAATTCGGCAATAAGATGACCAGCGTGGTTTTCAAAATATTCCACGGCGAAAAGATCGGTGACACACAGACAGGTCTCAGAGGTATCCCCAATTATATGATACCGATGCTTATCGATATCGAGGGCGAGCGTTATGAGTACGAGATGAATATGCTCGTCGAATGTGCGGAGAGAAAAATCGATATTATCGAAACACCGATTGAAACGGTCTATATCGACGATAACAGCAGCTCGCATTTCAATGCGGTGCGCGACTCGATAAGGATTTATTTCCTTCTCATGAAGACATTTCTGATGTATATAATGTCGAGCCTGATAGCATATCTTGTCGATATTATAGTGTTCAGAATCCTGATCGGCATACTTCCCGAAAGCGGCGAGGTCGCAATCGGAGGATGGTTCCTTAAGGCGTTTGCGACAGCACCCGCGAGAATTGCGTCGTCGGTCGTCAACTTCCTTATAAACAAGATTTTTGTATTCAAAAAGAACGGCGAGCGAGCAAAGAGCATGCTGCGTTATGTCATACTCGTTGTTGGTGTGTGGGCACTGTCGACCACGCTTGTATGGTTGTTTGGCGATATTGTGTTCAGAGGATCGAGCGAAAACCAGCAGACCTTCATAAAGATGGTCGTGGATGTTCTCCTTGTTGTTGTGACCTTCACAATGCAGCGCATCTGGGTATTTAAGAAGAATACCGACGATTGATTTATTCCCGATCAGAGAGGAACGTGCAGGAATGAACGGCGGAGTTGATAACAAAAAGAAAATAGGCTTTGAGAGTGACGATTCTCAGATGCCATCTGCTCCGGATATGCTTCCATCGCCTCAGAATAAAGAAAAGCGTGAGTCGGATAAGGGACTGGGAGTAAAGCTTGCTTTGCTGGCAGGACTTATTCTGCTCAACGTTTATGCAGTGCTTTGCGTGAATTCGGCACCGCTTGTCAATTCTTTTAATATTCGGAATAATTCATACGAGCTTGCACCGGGTACCTCAAAAACGATCGAAGCTGATATCGGGTTCAGTCTTCCGGTTATTGCATCGGGTCATGAGATAGAATGGAATTCGAGCAACCCCGATATCCTTGAGATAGACGAAAACGGCTGTGCAAGTGCGTTGTCGGAAGGCAGTGTTACCGTTTCGGCGTCGATTCTTGAAGGGAAATTTACGTCGGAATGTCTCGTTATGGTCAAGTATATCGGAACCATTGAGTTTTCCGAGCCGGAAGTCGAGCTTGGTATGGGTGAGAGTATGCCCGTGAGCTGGACGGGAGGCAACGGTGTCAAGTTCTCGAGCGACGACGATTCGATAGTTCAGGTGTCGCAGAACGGCACTTTGACGGCAAATAAAGTCGGCAGTGCGAAGATAACAGTCAGCAGTGCAGGCTGGATAGACGGCAGCTGTACGGTCAATGTTATGTCAGCTCCCGAGCAGCTTGTGCTCGATTATGAAGTTTTTTCCATGGGACTTGAGGAAGAGTATAATATCGGTGTTGAGGCAGGCGAAGGAGCTTCGTCATCTACATATACATATACATCTTCCGACGCCTCGGTTGCAAAGGTTGATGCCTCGGGAAAGATAACAGCGGTATCAAAAGGTACGGCACAGATAACCGTTACAGCGTATAACGGAGCGAGCGCAGCAGCCTCCGTTACGGTAACCGATGCGCCGCAGAAGCTTACTCTTGCGTCCGATTCTGCGAGCATATTCTCGGGTCAGACGGTACGGATTGAGCCGAAGGTCGATACGGGAGCGGTAGCGTATAAATATACCTCGTCGGACGAAAAGATTGCAACGGTCGATTCCAACGGTGTTGTAACAGGACGCGGAAGAGGCAGCGCAAAGATAACCTGCGAAAGCTACAACGGTCTTACTGCGGAGTTTTCGGTAGGTGTAAAGATAGTCAATTTCACACAGAAATACAGTCCGAAGAAGCTCAACGATGATATTTATTATCTCGCACAGAGTTTCCCCGAGCTTATCACAACAGAGGTTGTCGGAAAGAGCGAGCTCGGCAAGGATCTCACAATGGTCAAGCTGGGAAGAGGCGAGAGAATAGCTCTTATCGTGGCCGGTTTCCACTCGAACGAGGGTACGGCTGTCAATTTCACGATGAGATGTATTGAGGAGTATGCGGCGGCGTATTATTCCGAAGACGGAATGTACGGCTCGTACAATATGAGAAAACTTCTGGATAAGTTTACTCTTTACATCGTGCCGCTTGTAAATCCCGACGGTCTTGAGATTGTCAACTGTGACGTTCTTCCACCGTGGACAAACGGAGAAGAGCCGGAATCCGAGACGCAGGGCGTTTATTGGCGCGATGAGTATACCGCAAATGCGAACGGAGTCAATCTCAACCGAAACTTCCCGTTCAGATGGGATAAGACGTTAACAAGCACCGAAGGTCCTCATATCAACCTTTATAAGGGTGAAACCGAAGGTTCCGAATCGGAAACCCAGGCGCTCATAAAGCTTTGCTCGGAGCATGAGTTTGAGTGGATGTTCTCCATGCACGTGCGCGGATATTTCATATTCTGGCGTGACGAATATTCAAAGACTGTGCCGGGAGATTACGATATCGCGGTGAGACTGAGAAATGTGTGCGGATTCAAGCTTCTCGGTCCGTCAAAGCTCAAGAATCTCGGCGGCGGCTTTGAAAACTGGTTCAGAGCGGAATATGACCGCCCCGGCTTCTGTATCGAGCTTATCGACCCGAAATACACAAAGTTCGTCAATGAAAATTTCGAAAGAAATGTAAACTGGAAACGAACAAAATATACCTTCATACAGGGTATGATGGATAAGTAAAAAAAGTCGGTCAACATGAGTGTTGACCGACTTTTTGTCATTATGCCTTTAGGCAGTTGAGGGCGTAGCCCGAAACAGAAAACCACCCGCTATGCGGGTGGTGCAACAAAAAGGTTATACCAAAAATCACCTTTCGGATGTTAAGATAAAGGTGTTCAAGCCTATCAAAACAGAAAAGAAAGGTGATTTAATGGCAAACAAAACATATAGCTTAGCGCACACGAAATGGATGTGCAAATATCATATTGTATTTACTCCGAAGTATAGGAGGAAAGCGATATATTATCAGTACAGAGAAAGCCTAAAAGAGATAATAAAAACGCTGTGCAGATACAAAGGAGTAGAAATAATAGAGGGACACATGATGCCGGATCATGTACATTTACTTTTAAGTATACCACCGAAAATGAGTGTGTCAAGTTTTATGGGATACTTAAAAGGAAAGAGCGCATTGATGATGTTCGACAAACACGCAAATTTGAAATACAGATATGGCAACAGACATTTTTGGGCAGAAGGTTACTATGTTAGTACGGTAGGACTTAACGAAGCAACAGTAAAGAAATATATACAAGAGCAGGAAAAACATGATATTGCACTTGATAAATTGAGCGTTAAAGAATACGAAGACCCGTTCACGGGTAGCAAGTAATACAAACGCCCTTTCAAGGGCGGCGAGAGTCAAAGGCAATAGGCTTGAACAAATGTGAAAGCCAGCGCCTTTAGGCGCTGGCCGGTAACATGGGCTTTTAGCCCTTGAACAAGCCACCCGTTTGACGGGTGGTCATGACTGAGGTATATATGCTTCGAGTCTGTATATCGGCAGACCTTTTGAAGCGAATTTGTTTTCGTATTCCGTAACGATGTTTCCCTCAAAACGGCTGTTGTGAAGATCGAGAGATATGTTTTTGAGAGCGAATCCGTTTTTGGAAAAGCTTTCGATAGAAAACTCAAACAACTGCATATTGTCGGTTTTCTGATGTATCTCAGCGTCCTTCTGCATAAGAAGCTTGTATTTTGAAAGGAAACGCTCGTGCGTGAGACGGCGGTTTTTGAAACGGCTCTTCGGGAAAGGACATGAGAAATTGAGATATATGCGGGAAACGGAAGCAGGTCTCAGATATCTCGGCAGGTACTCTGCAGGTACGCATAAAAACCTAACGTTAGGAAGAGCTTCATCACGTGCTTTTTCGGCAGCGGCGACAACGACGTTGCGCGTGACCTCGACAGCGATATAATTTATGTCCGGATTTCTCTTTGCAAGCTCACAGACAAACTGACCTTTTCCGCAGCCTATTTCAAGCTCGACGGGATTGTCGTTTCCGAACATTTCCACGATATCGAGATATTCGGGGGTAAGGCAGGCTGTTTCGCTGTTGAGTTCGGGTGAGTGAAGCACGGTAAGATAACCGCCGCATTCGGCGCAGCGTGAGTCAAGATTCTTTTTCTTTCGCATTCTCATAATTTACCTGTCCCTCAAAAAGCGTAATTCGGCGAGTTTTGCACATTGTGCAAAACTCGCCGTTGAATTTGTCTGATTATGCGCCGAAATCAGCGATGGAAGCCTTGATGATAGCTTCCTTTTCCTTTGCCTTTGCAAGCTTTGCACGCTCGGCTTCGATGATCTGAGCGGGAGCCTTGGAGACAAAGTTCTCGTTGGCAAGCTTGCCCTCGAGCATCTTGATCTCTTTCTCGATCTTCTCGAGATCCTTGGAAAGTCTTGCGAGCTCCTTCTCTCTGTCAACAAGCTCAGCGAGAGGAATGAGTATTTTTGCACCGTCGGAAACGATTGTTACAGCACCGTCGACAGAGAAGCTCTCGCCGACCTCAACAGAGCTTGCCGAAGCAAGACGCTCGATGAATGCTGTGCCGTGAACGAATGTATCCTTATAGGAGGTCTCGATGTAAACAGTTGCCTTCTTGGAAGGAGGAACGTTCATCTCGTTTCTTCTTGTTCTGATAGCTCTGATAGCGGACATGATGCGTGTCATCTCTTCCGATTCAACAGAGAAGTTGAACTCGTCGCCAAAGACAGGCCAGTCGGAAATCATAAGAACGCCGCCGTCGTTGGGGATGGAGCCGTAAAGCTCTTCTGTTACGAACGGCATGAACGGGTGCAGGAGCTTGAGAGCGTTTGTGAGAACATAGAGAAGCATGGAACGGACGTCCTTAGCCTCGTCGCCGCCCTTTGCAAGACGGATCTTTGCAAGCTCGATGTACCAGTCACAATAGCAATCCCAGATGAAATCATAGATCTTCTGAACAGCGATGCCAAGCTCGAACTTCTCGAGATTATCGGTCATCTCGGCGGTTACTCTTGAAAGCTCACAGAGTATCCACTTGTCCTCGATCGCGAGATTCTCGGGGATAGCAGGCATATCGTCGTCCTCGATGTTCATGAGAACGTAACGAGTTGCGTTCCAAAGCTTGTTTGCGAAGTTGCGGCAGGCCTCAACCTTCTTGTCGGAATAGCGCATATCGCTGCCCGGGCTGATACCTGTAAGAAGGGAAAGTCTGAGCGAGTCGGCACCGTACTTCTCGATGGTCTCGAGAGGATCGACGCCGTTGCCGAGAGACTTGGACATCTTTCTGCCGAGCTCGTCTCTGACGATACCGTGAATGAATACGGTGTCGAAGGGAATTTCGCCCATCTGCTCAACGCCGGAGAAGATCATTCTTGCGACCCAGAAAAAGATGATATCGTAACCTGTAACAAGGGTGTTTGTGGGATAGTAATACTTGAGTTCCTCGGTGTTGTCGGGCCAGCCGAGTGTGGAGAAGGGCCAGAGTGCGGAGGAGAACCAGGTGTCAAGGGTATCCTCGTCCTGACGGACGGGCTTGCCGCACTTGGGACAGCAGTCGGGAGCGGTACGGCTGACGGTTATTTCGCCGCAGTCATCGCAGTACCAGGCGGGGATTCTGTGACCCCACCAGAGCTGACGGGAGATACACCAGTCGCGGATGTTTTCCATCCAGTTGTAATAAATCTTAGAGAATCTGTCGGGAACAAAACGGGTCTTGCCGTTCTTGACAACCTCGATTGCAGGCTCTGCAAGAGGCTTCATCTTTACAAACCACTGCTTGGAAACTCTCGGCTCAACAACTGTGCCGCAGCGATAGCAGGTGCCGACATTGTGGGAAATCGGCTCGATTCTGACGAGGAATCCGCCCTCTTCGAGATCGGCAACGATAGCCTTGCGGCAATCCTCGCGTGTCATACCGCAGTATTTTCCGCCGAGCTCATTGATGGTTGCATCGTCGTTCATGACGTTGATGACCTCGAGCTCATGACGCAGACCGACTTCGAAGTCGTTGGGGTCGTGAGCGGGAGTGATCTTGACAACACCCGTTCCGAAATCCATCTCAACGTATTCGTCGGCAACAACGGGGATCTCTCTGCCGACGAGGGGGAGAGTTACGGTCTTGCCGATGTAATTCTTGTAACGCTCATCGTCGGGATGAACGGCAACAGCAGTATCACCGAGAAGAGTCTCGGGTCTTGTTGTTGCGAGCTCGAGATATCCGCTTCCGTCGGTGAGGGGATAACGCAGATGCCAGAAGTTGCCGTCCTTCTCCGCGAACTCAACCTCAGCATCGGAAATTGTTGTTTTGCAATGAGGACACCAGTTGATGATACGCTCGCCTCTGTAGATGAGACCCTTTTCATACATGCGGTTGAAGACTTCAACAACAGCCTTGCTGCAGCCTTCGTCCATGGTGAAACGCTCACGTTCCCAGTCGCAGGAGGAACCCATCTTGCGCAGCTGCTGGGTGATCTTGCGTCCGTAGGTCTCACGCCACTGCCATGCGCGCTCAAGGAATCCGTCTCTTCCGAGATCGTCCTTTGTAACGCCCTCTTCCTTCATCTTTTCGACGATCTTTGCCTCGGTGGCAATGGAAGCGTGGTCGGTGCCGGGCAGCCAGAGAGTGCTGTAGCCCTGCATTCTTCTCCAGCGGATAATTGTGTCCTGAAGTGTGTTGTCAAGGGCGTGACCCGTATGGAGCTGACCTGTGATGTTGGGCGGCGGCATAACTATTGTATAGGGCTTTTTATCGGGGTCGGGAACAGCGTGGAAATAATGGCCGTCCTCCCACAGTTTGTAAATTTTGTCCTCGACCTCTTTCGGGTCGTATTGCTTTGCCATTTCTTTGCGCATTTTGTTCAGCCTTTCTTTGATAGGTTATTTTTTATGTTTGTTTTTCTTGTTACGCTTTTGGTTGAATGTATGAACAGCATCCTTGACCTCGCTTGCGGGCGGAGGAGAGGATGAATCGCTGTCATCGAAATCGTGAACCACCACGGGAGGAGGAGCGTCGTTTTCGACCGAAGAACTCTTTGCCGTAGTTTTTGCTGAAGTTTCCTTCGGAGGCTCGTCCTTCTTGCCCGAATCCTTCGGAGGAAGAGTCCTTGTCACGTCAAAGACAACCCTGTGTTCGCCGAGTGATTCGGTGGTGATTTTTGCCACAGCCTGACCTTTTCCGCCTTTGGTTCGTACATAGAAGGCAGCCGCACCGCCCTCGAGTGAGAACAGCTTGCTGCCGATTACCTCCATGGAACCGTCACATTCTATATTTACGGCGTCGGAACAGTAGTGCAGACGGTTTCCGTTCTGATCCACTGCCTCGAGCTCAATGCGGGCAACATCATAAGTGTCGCTGTGGTGCAGGTTTGAAGAGCTTGCGGTAACTTTGAGCGAAGCGCGTCTGACGGGTTCGACCGTAACGGACGCGGCGCTGCTGCCGTTTTTTATACCTTCAAATACGATCTTTTCGTTTCCCGAGAAAAGACGCTCTGAATTTTCAATAAGTATCGGCGGGTGGGGGAGATTCGGGAACAGTTTTCTGTTGGGGTGACAGCTTCCGATGAGTTCACCGCCGATATGTAATTTCACTTCGTCGCAGTTTGTGAATGCCCAGACCTCACCCTGCTCGTCGGGAGAAAGATCGGAGGAGATGCGAAGAACGGGCTCGTCCTCTTTCTGCGATATGTAAACATAAGCTGCAAGCTTCTTTATACGTGAAGAATCGGTAACACCGCAGGCGCACAGATGATTTGCAAAACCGATGCCTTTTCCTGCGGAGAAATCGCTCAGACAGCAGCCTATCGCGGCGCAGATTTCAGGGTCGCCGTAATATGCGTCGAGCACCTTTGCGTGATGGAGAGCCTGTCTGAGAAGATAGCTTTCGCGGTCGATGCTTCTTGCGGGAGCATTCTGTCCCGAATGAGCTGCGATAACGTAAGGGATATTCTTTGATTTTACGACGTTTTTCTTGCGTTCGAGACCCGGATTGTCACCGTTGTGAGAGTAATCCTTGTAAAGGAAAACGTCCTCGGCGACGGTGCTTCCGCGGGAATCGTGCAGACCGCCGAGCTGGCGTGTCGGGTCGAGCTTTCTCGCGATCGCGGCAAGGCGATTGTCAAGCTCGCTGTCGTCGGGTGCGTCCTCGATGCGGATATTCCACAGAACGACGCTTGGGTGAGATATATCACGTGCGATCATCTCGGAGAGATTGTCGCAGAGCGTGTCCTTCCAGTCGCTGTCGCCGATGTGACCATATGCGGGAAGATCCTCGATAACGAGAATACCGAGCTCGTCGCATCGGTCGAGGAAATGTTTCGAAGGGGGGCAGTGACTTGTTGAAACTATATTGCATCCGAGCTCGGAAAGAAGCTCGGCATCGAGCCGCTGTGCGGAACGGGGAAGAGCGTTTTTGATTGTCGGGAAATTCTGGTGTCGGGAAAGACCGACAAGGCGGATTTTTTCATCGCCGAGATAGAATCCGTCGCTTCGGAACTGCGCACGGCGGAATCCGAGCCGTGCAGAGACTTCATCGCCCGAGTCAAGAACGATTTTTAACGTGTAAAGTACAGGAGATTTACAGCTCCACTCTTTCACCTCACAGGGCAGATCCCAAAGACATTCGAAGGATTCGCCGCTGCAGTTATAGTATTTTGCGGAGATTTTTCGCTCCTGAGAGTCGAACAGATAGAATGTAAAGCCTGCACCCTTGTCAGATGTAAGAGAGCCTTTTATATCAATTGACCAGTCCCCGTCGGAATATACGGGCACTGCGGTGAATTCCCTGATGCTTGTTTCGTCAACCGCTTCGAGACGAACCTCGCGATAGATGCCGCCTCCACAGGGAATGTCAATCTGTCCGCCGAAGGGAGGTGTGTCATCTCTTTCGGTCGAGTCGACGATAACGGTTATGAGGTTGTCGCCTCTTTTTGCAAGACCTGTTACCTCACAGGAAAAGGGAGTAAAGCTTCCCTTGTGAGCGCATACGGGCTTTCCGTTGAAGAAAGCGGCAGCGCAGTTTGCAACGCCGTCGAAGTAAAGAAACAGACGCTTGCCCTCGAAGCCTGACGGCATAACGAACATCTTTCGATAGCAGGAAACGCCGCAGGAATTTCTGTCGACAGAGTAATCGCCGGGAGCTTCGGATACGGTATGCGGTATATCAACCAGCTTGAATGCGGTATCCTTGAAATCGGGATGGATATATTCCTGTTTGAAATCGGGGCTGAAACGCCAGCCGAAATTGAGTCCCATGATATCGCGCATACGAATCCCCCTTCTGCGATAAAAAATAAAATAGTATATCCACATTATATTAAATCAAAAATTCGATATTGTCAATGAAATATAACCTGTATATATTTTTTATCTGAATATAAGTGTGAATGAAATCTGAATTAAGTTTTAAAAATCTTTACAAATGAAGATATAAAATTTGTTGACGTAAACACGTGTTTGGAGTAAAATACTTAATTGAAAAGAAAAATGCCGGTTTCGGCGGAACGGATGATTGGATTATGATTAGTTCTTCATTGAAAAACTGGCAGCAGAGCAGAAAATACCGTATAGAGGGCGATACCGTATACGGTGTTGCTCAGGGTGTCGGCTTCTCTGTTGCTGAGGAGGACGGCGGCAAGCTGTGCATCTTTATGCTCTCTGCTCCCGACAGCGGCTTTGACGCTATGGAAGATATGCTTATGTCCGAGCGCAGTGCTCTGCGCGATGTACAGGTCGGCGATGTTGAGAATTATCTCGCTCTTTTCTATGATGAGAGCAACGGAAGAATGTCCGATTCTCTTCTTGATGACCTGCTTGCATATGTTGCTGCTAATGCAAGAGCATGCGGCTTCAAGGCTCCCAATAAATGCGTAAAATGCGGTGCGCCTGCAAACAAGCGCTCCTTCCATAACGGTATGGTTCAGCCGATGTGCGCCGATTGCCGCGATGCCGACAAGCCTCAGCGTGCTCCGCGCAGACAGACCGAGGATTACGGTTCCGAACCCATCGTTCCGAAACGTTCGAGTTACGACGACAGTTACGATGAATACGCACAGATAGAGAGACGTCAGAGAAGAATGCAGATCGACGAGGAAATGCTCGGTGAGAGAACGAGAGTATCTGCCGTTCCCGAGTATGACGACCGTCCAGCTCAGGCTGAAAGCACTGCAGGTATGAGTTTCCTCGGTGCTCTGCTCGGAGCTCTCGGCGGTCTTGTGCCCTTCTTTATTTCGCTGGCACTCGGTTTCCCTGTGGCAGCTCTCTGCTTTGTTTCGGGCATTTGCGCAGTATGGGGTTACATCTCCTATAACGGTATCAAGAACAAGTCGACCGGACTCGGCATGACCATTGCTGCTTCCGAGCTTATGTCGATAATCGCGGTGGTTGTTGCGTTCATGTTTACATCGGCAAAGGAAATGGGTTCTTTTGCTGAGGCATCTGCATCGATGTGGGTAACCCCGACCAACAGCGTGGTTGTTCTCATTGTCAACCTGGTTCTTTGTGTGCTCGGTGTTCTGCTTGGATTTGCGGTATTCTCCACAAAGCTCAGCAGATACATCTCCGAGAGATAGTTTTTCAAAAATTTTAATGGGCGCACGCTGCGTATATCGGCGTGCGCCCGTTTGCGGATATTAAATAGTGAAAGGGCGTCAATAAAATGGAATGGAAAAAGTTCAAAAGCGGTACTGATATCAGAGGAATTGCAAGTGAGGGCGTCGAAGGCCAGCACATAAATCTGACCGATGAAGCTGTCGGTGCGATGGCTGCATCGTTTGCGGTATGGCTCGGAAGAAAATACAACAAGTCTCTCGGTGAGCTCAGAATCGGTGTCGGTCACGACTGCCGTATATCCTCTGAGAGAATAGACGATGCGGTCAGTGCAGCCATAAGCGCAGCGGGCGCAACGGCTGTTCGCGCAGGTATGTCTTCCACTCCCGCCATGTTTATGATGACACTCGACAAGGAACTCGACGGTGCGATACAGATAACCGCAAGCCATCACCCGTTCAACAGAAACGGACTGAAGTTCTTTACTCCCGAAGGCGGCCTCAACGGCAAGGATATTTCCGACATTCTTGCTGAGTGCGAGCGTGGAGAACTGCCCTGCGGCAAAGACGGAAATGTCGAAAAGTGCGATTATATGCCCGAGTATGCAGCCCGCCTGAGAAAGCTCATCAGCGAGGGTACAGGCATTGCGGAAAACGATCTTCCGCTCAAGGGATACAAGATTGTTGTCGATGCGGGAAACGGCGTCGGCGGATTTTATGCAAATATGGTTCTTGAGCCTCTCGGTGCCGATGTTGAAGGCAGCCGATTCCTCGAGCCTGACGGAATGTTCCCGAACCATGCACCCAATCCCGAAGACAAAAAAGCCATGGAATCCATCTGCGAGGCTGTTCTCGAATCAAAGGCCGACCTCGGTGTCATTTTTGATACAGACGTTGACAGAGCAGGAGCCGTCGGACCGGACGGTTCGGAGATAAACCGCAACCGACTCATTGCTCTTTCCGCGGCAATAGCCATGGAGGATTGCCCCGGCGGAACGATAGTCACGGACTCCACAACCTCTGCAGCGCTCAAGACATTTATCGAGAAGGAGCTCGGAGGCAAGCATTACAGATACAGACGCGGTTACAGAAACGTTATCGATAAGGCGATCGAGCTCAACGAGCAGGGAACAGCATGCCCCCTTGCGATCGAAACGAGCGGTCATGCGGCACTTAAGGAAAACTATTTCCTCGATGACGGTGCATATCTTGTAACAAAAATAATCATCACCCTTGCAAAGCTCGGAAAAGAGGGAAAAACTCTCTCTCAGCTGACGCAGTCAATGCCCGATCCCGTGGAGGAGTGTGAGCTTCGCCTGCCGATAACCGTACCTGATTTTGCGGCGGAGGGTATGAAGATACTTGCAAATCTCGAAACCTTCTGCGAGAAGGACGAATCGCTTGTCCTTGCTGACGATAACCGTGAAGGCGTCAGAGCAACATTTGAGGACGGCTGGTTCCTGCTTCGTCTGAGCGTACACGATCCCATCATGCCGATCAATCTCGAGAGTGAGAGCGTCGGAGGGGTAAAAAAGGTTGCGGCAAAGCTTCTTGAGGCTCTTAAGGGCGAAGAGGGAGTCGATCTGACCCGTCTGATTGAATTTGTAGAAGCTCAGTAATGTTAAGTTGTTAATTTTTGTTTAATTTATCATTATATAGGCTAAAAACACTGGAAATAAAAACAAGTCTATGCTATACTGATATAACAGGCTATGTTATAGGATATTTGGTTTTATGTACTTGCAAAATTTACCACTTCTGGATTTTGGAAAGGGTGTTGCGGTGTGAAAAAGAGATTTTTATCCTTGCTGATGTGTGTCGCGTTTGTTCTTGCGGCGGTTCCTGCAGTATCTGCATCTCAGGTTCCGCAGTCGGGAGCTTCCGGCATGAATCTGTCGGACGAGTCCGATAAAGCAATCAACGGCGGAAAACTTGTTTACGGTACTCTTGAGCTTACTTCGCCGTCGGGTGAGGTATCGGAGGTAACCTTCGTTTATTCTCCGGGAATGACTCTTTACAGCTCGGTTTCCGAAAGCTTTGAAAAGGAGCTTTCGTCGGTCGGCTTTGCGCTTCCCGAGATAGAGTACGATTACGATTCTCTCAACAGACAGTGCTTCCTGGTGGTCAACGATTTCAGCACCATCGATGAGCCTGTTGTGTCGGATACCGACACGCAGGAGGAAGAGATTTCCGAGAGCGATGTCACGGTTGTAACTGTTACCGATATGCCTTCTGCCGGCTCGATGCAGACCGTGTCCGTTTCCGTGTCCGATGTTTCGGCATCTGATGTGTCTGCATCCGATGTCGTGTCCGAATCGGACGTTTCCGAATCCGATGCGGTTGTAATTACGGAAGAGGAAGAACCGGTTTCCGAAGAGTTTGTTACAAATACGAGCGGCGCAAGCGTCATCAACGAGAACGACTTCAAGGTGTTCGAGGGCTGCGCTACTCTTGAAGAGACCCTCAGCCAGGTGTTTGTCGGATATGAGTTCGACGCTCCCGTGGCAGTTTCTTTTGCAGGCGTGTCCCTGAGTGATGCCGTGAAGTTTGATTCCGGAATGACGCAAGCGGAGATTACCGTATCGGTCGAGCCTGAATATGTTGAGCGTGTTGTCAACGGCAAGACCTATAAGATTCTCATCGTCAGCAACGAAGAGTATGTTTACACTGTCAACCGAGTAAAGGTTACAGGCAGAGCAGCGGAGGTTTCGCAGCCGGAGGAGCAGGAGCCCGTTTCTCCCACCGATCCGATTCCGACCACCACCACAGCGGCTCCGACCACAACGACAACCGCTGTGCCGACAACAACCACAACAACTACTGCAGCACCGACAACCACGACGACAACTACCACTACTACAACTGCCACAACCACAACGACAACTGCTCCGACCACAGTGTTTGCAACCCGCAGTGACTATTCGCTCATAAGCGGCAGAGCGGCATATGTAAACACAAGATGGAAGAAGCTCAATATCAGAACGGGTCCCGGCTTCATTTTCGGCATAATAACCCAGCTCGAAAAGGGAACAGAGGTCACTGTTCTTGAGCAGTACAATTCCGACTGGTATCTCGTTCGTCTGTGCAACGGCGCAGTCGGCTACGCAAGCACACAATATATCGCATTCAAATAGCGAAAATCGAAAAAATCATAAAAACATCACAATCCGGGAAATGGCGTTTTTCAGCGACTTTTTCCGGATTGTATGGAGATATGGACGTGTTTTGAGGTTATACTTCAAAGTTATGTCACAATCGTTTAACAATTTTATTGGCGAATTGTTGTATAATATGTATCAGCCAATTCATTTAGCAAAATCGAGGAGTATGTAGTTCCAATGATCGAGTTCAGAAATGTTTACAAGACCTATGACAACGGAACAAAGGCGCTGAAGGATTTCAACCTTTTCATTGATGAAGGTGAATTTGTATTCATCGTCGGTTCGTCAGGTGCGGGCAAATCGACCCTGCTCAAGATACTTATGAGAGAGGAAGTCCCAAATTCGGGTGAAGTTATAGTCGACGGAAGAAGACTTTCCACACTCAGACATAAGGATATACCTTATTACAGACGATCGATGGGAATGGTTTTCCAGGATTTCAGACTTATTCCCAACATGACGGTCTTTGACAATGTTGCGTTTGCGATGCGTGTTACGGGAGCAAGTACACGAGCTGTAAGAAAAAAGGTTCCTTATGTTCTTGGACTTGTCGGACTCAATGACAAGGCACGCTGTCTGCCGAAGGAGCTTTCCGGCGGTGAGCAGCAGAGAGTCGGTCTGGCGAGAGCGCTTATCAACAACCCTTCGATGATAATTGCAGACGAGCCGACGGGAAACGTTGACCCTCGAATGAGCTTTGAGATTGTCGATATGCTCAACGAAATAAACCGCAGAGGTACCACCATACTCATGGTAACACATGAACATGCTCTGGTTAAGAAGTTCCGCCGACGCATTATCGAAATACAGGACGGCGAACTTGTAGCGGACAGCGGACCGGAGGTTGAGTATTATGGGCAGTAGTATAAAGTACCTCATAAAAGAGGGCTTCAGAAATATGTGGGCAAACCGTCTTATGAGTTTTGCCTCGATCGGTGTACTTATTTGCTGTCTTGTTCTTATGGGCAGTGCGGCGATAATTTCCGTAAACGTCTCGAGCATGATGGAATGGCTTGAGGACAAGAACGTTGTAAAGGTGTTCCTTGCCGATTCGTTCAACGGAACAGATGAAGAGAAGGCTCTTATGGAAGCAAAGATCATGGGAGTCGGAAACATAGAGGACGAAATGGTGTTCACCTCGGGTGAGGATGCATTCGCCTCCATGCTTGCAAGACTCGGCAACGATTCCGAGCTTGTAAACAGCCTCAGCGATACAGCCGATATCCTTCCCGATGCGTATACTCTTACCATCAAGGATATCACAAGGCTCAACGATACCGTTGCGTTGCTCGGAGCGATAGACGGCGTCTATACCGTGCGAAGCGAGCAGGATCTTGCAAACACGCTGACAAATATCAACCGATTTGTTTCTATCGTCGGCGCGCTTATCGTCGGTCTGCTCTTCCTCGTTTCCATGTTTATCATCACAAATACGATCAAGCTTACAATGTATGTAAGAAGACTTGAGATCAGTATTATGAAATCGGTCGGTGCAACAGACTGGTTCATAAGAATGCCCTTCCTTGTAGAAGGTATATTCATCGGTCTCATTTCCGGTATAGTATCTTTCGGCGGAATAAGCTATGTTTATCTCACCGTTCTCAACTCTGTGCCGGAGATAGCCGAATACGGTGTTATCCCGTATTCAAAGATATGGCTGATCTGTCTGATAGGATTCCTCGGAGCGGGAATACTGACAGGTGCAGTCGGAAGTACTATTTCGATAAGAAAGTATTTGCACAATGACGGAGGACTTAATAATGTTTAAGAAGACGTTTATTTGTCTCGTTGTTGCTGTCGCGATGTTTGTTTCGTGCTATTGTGCAACAACGGTCAATAATGCCGAAGAAACAGAGACAAGAACCCTGATGGTTGCCGAAGCTGCGACCGAGTCTGAGCTTCGTGCAAAGCAGGCTTCGCTTGAGGCGGAGCAGGCTTCCATCAAGACCAAGATATCCAAGCTTCAGTCGAGTCAGGCAGACGCTCAGTCTCAGCTTGAGGAGATCAATAAGCTTATCGATAACCTCAACTCGCAGATCGATACCATCAACTCCCAGATCGCCGTTCAGGAAGCTGAGATTGCGGGTATTGAAGCTGCAATTGCCGAGAAACAGGAAGCTATCGACGCAAGCTATGAGCGTTTCCGCAGCCGTATGCGTACCATGTACATCATGGGCGATATCAGCGGCGGTCTCATGACTCTGCTTTCGTCTCAGTCGTTTGACGATATCCTTTCGAATATGGTCTATCTTGAGGTAATGGCCGATTACGACCAGGATATCATCGATACTCTGACTCTTGACAAAAACGGTTTCGAGGCTGAAAAGGCTGAGATAGAGCTCAAGAAAGCGGCTGTTGAGGAGCAGAAGGCAAACCTTTCCCTCAAGAAGGCGGAGCTTTCTGAACAGCAGGCAGAAGCATCTTCGCTTCTTTCTCAGATTGCTGCCGATAAGGCTGCTCTTCAGGCAGAGCAGGCAAAGATCGATAAGGAAATGGCAACCGCAAGAGCTCAGCTTGATGCTATCATAAACAACGTCACTCAGAAATCCGATAACGATACATACGTCGGCGGTTCGTGGCGTTGGCCGGCTCCCGGATACGGACGCATCACATCGAAGTTCGGCTGGCGTGCATGGTCGAACAGCTATCATAAGGGAATTGACGTCGGAGCTCCCATGGGCGCGAAGATCGTTGCTTCAAACTCCGGTAAAGTCGTTACCAGCTCCTACAACGCAGGCGGCTACGGCAACTATGTCATAGTTGACCACGGCGGCGGATACATGACCGTTTATGCCCATCTCAGCAAGAAGAGTGTAGGCGTAGGTCAGCAGGTTTCAAGAGGACAGACGATTGGACTGTGCGGCTCCACAGGTCGTTCCACAGGACCGCATCTCCATTTTGAGATCAGAGTCAACGGCGTTGCAAAGAACCCGATGAACTATCTCTAATACATTAAATAACAGCTCCCCGGCATAGTCGGGGAGTTGTCGGTTTATATAAATATTGAAGGGTTTGTTACTTGATGAATAAAAAGATACCTTTGGGGATTGCGATTTCAGTAGCAGCACTTGTTGCAGCCATTGCGGTTACTGTTACTTACACATTCGCAATGAGAAAGTTTGAAGAGAGAATGAGCTCGGTAACCGACCGACAGTTCACATACGCAATACTCACGGAAATCGAGTCGAAAGTACGCCAGAAATACGGCGGCAAGATCGATTACGATGTAATGCTTGACAAAATGGCAGACGGCCTTATCGAAGGTCTGGGTGATGAAGCTTGCGAATACCTTTCCGTTGAAGAATACGAGATGGAAATGAACGAGCTTGCAGGCTACGATTTCGGTATAGGAATTGACGTCTCTCGAGCAAGCGACGGAAATATCCTTGTAAACCGTGTTCAGAGCGGTTCTCCCGCAGCGACTGCAGGAATGCTCAAGGGCGATGTCATCACCTACGTGAACGGCGTTACCGTCCTCTCGACGGGATATGATAAGGCTGTTTCAAATATCAGCAGCGCAAAGACCGATGTCTCGCTCAAGGTTGTAAGAGGGGATAACGCGATAAGCTTCAATGTAAGCAAAGCGACCTTCACCAACGTTTCGGTCGAATACAGCAATATATCCGGCGTCGGATATATAAGCATATTTGAGTTCAATGATAAGACCGACGATCAGTTCAACTCGGCATACAGCTCTCTCAAATCTGCTGGCGTTACATCGCTCATGATCGATCTCAGAGGTACTGCAGGAGGAAGTATGGAGCAATATGAGTATGCGTGCTCGATACTCGATACCCTTCTTCCGCAGGGCAACCTTATGACATTTATTGAAAGCGACGGCAGCGAAAAGGTTCTTTACACCTCGGATTCAAAGAGTACCGATATGAAGATGGTAATACTCGTAAACGGAGAAACCGCAGGCGCGGCAGAGCTCTTCACATCGGCGATATATGATTACGGTAAGTGTTATATTGTCGGAACGGCAACTCACGGTCAGATGACCGTTCAGGAATATTTCGGGATAAGTGACGGCTCCGCAATCAAGCTCACCACAGGCAACTGGAAAACTGATACCTGCTCTTCGATTGAGGGAGGAAAGATATCCTCGGGCGGATATTTCTATAACGTGCCCCTTTCCACTTATCAGGAGACCAACCGTCATATCCTCACTCCTCAGGAAGACCCTCAGATAAGCACTGCGCTCGACCTCCTCTCGACCGGAGAGACGTCAGATGAGACAACCACAACCCAGGCAGGCGCAGCACAGTAAGAATAAACAAAAAAGGTCACGGTGCATTGGCACCGTGACCTTTTGTTATGTCTGATTAACCGATAAGAGCCTTGTGATAGACCTTCTTGCCCTTCTTGATAACGATAAAGCCGTTCTCGCTGAAAGCTTCCTTGTCAACGGCTGCAAAGCCGTCGGTTACCTTTACGTCATCGATGGAAACGCCGCCCTGATCGATGAGACGTCTTGCTTCACCCTTGGACTTGCAGAGACCGCAGGCTACCATGATAGAAGTTACCTCAGCCTTGCCGTCGGTGAAAAGCTCATCGGAAAGGGTAGTGGAGGGCATATCGGCACTTGCAACGCCTGCGCCGAAGATTGCTCTTGCAGCATCGCGAGCCTTTGTAGCCTCTTCTTCACCATGGACGATCTTGGTGACCTCGTATGCGAGGATCTCCTTTGCATCGTTTATCTTGCTTGTACCCTGCCAGCTCTCCATAGCTTCGATCTCCTCAACGGGGATGAAGGTGAGGAACTTGAGGCACTTGATGACGCTTGCGTCCTCGGTGTTTCTCCAGTACTGATAGAAATCGTAGGGAGAAGTCTTTTTCGGGTCGAGCCATACAGCGCCGCCCATAGTCTTGCCCATCTTCTTGCCATCGCTTGTTGTGAGAAGAGCAAAGGTCATGCCGCAGACCTCTTCGCCCTTGACCTTGCGGACGAGCTCGATACCGCCGATGATGTTGGACCACTGGTCGTCACCGCCGAGCTCAAGCTTACAGCCGTACTTTTCGTTGAGGCAGAGGAAGTCATAGCTCTGCATAAGCATATAGTTGAACTCGATGAAGGAGAGACCCTTCTCAAGACGGGACTTGAAACACTCAGCGGTCAGCATGCGGTTGACGGAGAAATGAACGCCGATGTCACGAAGGAAATCGACATAGTTGAGACCGAGCAGCCAGTCTGCGTTGTTGACCATGATGGCCTTGTCGTCGGAGAAATCGACAACGTTTGCCATCTGACCGACAAAGCAGTCGCCGTTGTGCTTGATGGTTTCCTTGGTCATCATGGAACGCATATCGGTTCTGCCGCTGGGGTCACCGACCATTGCGGTACCGCCGCCGATGAGAGCGATGGGCTTGTGACCCGCCTTCTGCATATGGGACATAATGATCATCTGAAGAAGATGACCGACGTGCAGGGAATCGGCAGTGGGGTCAAAGCCGATGTAGAAGGTGACCTTCTCGTTTTCGAGCATGTCGCGGATCTTGTCCTCATGAGTCATCTGAGCGATGAGACCACGAGCTTTAAGTTCGTCAAAAACACTCATTTGTATCAATCCTTTTTAATAAATTATCAGTTTGTATACATTAAATAATTTAATCATATTTGAACTGATTTGTCAATATTTTAAAGGGTAACAGTGGGCTGCAGATTGATTAAATCGTTCATTGACACGGCATCTAAAAAGGAGTATAATGCGATTGACCGAATAGGAAAAGCTATGAAGGAACGAGTAGTTGCTGTGAAACAGACAGAGAAAGGGGCATTTTGCTGGAAGCCTCTATGTGAATCGGCAATGAAAACCACTCCTGAGCTGCTGCGCCGAAAGCAGAGTAAGTGCAGCCGTATGCCTGCGTTAAAGGATAAGACTTGATGGAGTCTGAGAGAAAAATCAAGGTGGAACCGTGCATTTCGTGATTAGTATGCACCCTTGATGTACAGTATGTGCTGTATGTCAGGGGTGCTTTTCTTGTTCGGAAAAAAACAAAAGGAGAAAAAATATGAAAATCATCAAATGCAGCGGTCAGACTGTGCAGTGTCCTTGCGGTGAGGATCTGCGTATTATGCGGCACACGGCAGCGCACGTTATGGCACAGGCGGTAAAACGACTTTATCCACAGGCGATTTTTGCCTATGGACCACCAACAGAAAACGGCTTTTATTACGACATCGACCTTGGAGATGTCAAGCTTAGTGAGAGCGACTTTAAAACAATAGAGATGGAAATGCAGAATATCATAAAAGAAAATCTGCCACTCAAGCCGTTTACCCTGTCCCGCGAAGAAGCGGTAAAATTTATGCTTGAAAGAGGAGAAAAATATAAAGTGGAACATATCGGTGATCTTGCTGCGGATGAGGGCGTTTCATTCTACCGTCAGGGTGAGTATGTCGATATGTGCCGAGGACCTCATCTTGTGTCCACAGGTGCTGTCAAGTCGTTCAGGCTTCTGAATATTTCGGGAGCATATTGGAAAAATGACAGCTCAAACAAAATGCTTACTCGGATAAATGCTGTTGCATTTTTATCAGAAGCTGAACTTGACCGATTTATGACACTGTTGGAGGAAGCTAAGAAACGAGACCATCGCAAGATCGGCAGTCAGATGCAGCTGTTTATGTTCAGTGAAGATGGTGTGGGGTTTCCTTTCTTCTTGCCTAAAGGAATGATTATAAAAAATGAACTCATCAATTACTGGCGCACAGTTCACCAAAAGAGCGGATATAATGAGATATCTTCGCCGATGATAATGCACCGCCGTCTCTGGGAAACCAGCGGTCACTGGGAACATTACAAGGATAATATGTATTGCACACAGATCGACGGTGAGGACTTCTGCGTAAAACCGATGAATTGTCCCGGAAGTATATTGGTCTATAACAGCCGTCCGCGCAGTTATCGTGAGCTTCCTCTTCGTATTGCAGAGCTGGGAACAGTTCACCGACACGAGCTCAGAGGTGCTCTTCAGGGACTTTTCAGAGTCCGCTGTTTCACCCAGGACGATGCCCATATCTTTATAACTCGCGATCAGATAACCGACGAGATAGTGAAAGTGGTTAACCTGATTGATGAAGTGTATTCGGTATTCGGTTTTGAATATACCGTGGAATTATCCACCCGTCCCGAAAACAGTATGGGAAGTGATGAGGACTGGCAGGCGGCGACCGACGGACTTGCCGCAGCACTTGATAAGCTATCGCTGGCATATACCATAAATGAGGGTGACGGTGCATTTTACGGTCCGAAAATAGATTTTCATCTGCGCGACAGTATAGGACGCACGTGGCAGTGCGGTACGATACAGCTCGATTTCCAGCTCCCTTTGAATTTCGACCTCTGTTATACCGATGAAAATGACCGCAGACAGAGGCCTATAATGATTCATCGTGTTTGTTTTGGATCGATCGAAAGATTCATTGGCATACTTACCGAGCATTTTGCAGGAAAGTTTCCTGTGTTTCTTTCACCTGTTCAGGTCAGAATACTTCAGATTTCGGAGAAGAACTCAGAATATGCACAGAGTATATGTGATAAGCTGAGAGGGAAGAATATCCGCTGTGAGCTTGACAACCGCAATGAAAAGATAGGGTATATGATACGCCAGGCACAGCTTGTCGACAGGATTCCGTTTATGGTGATAGTCGGGCAGAAAGAGGAAGAACAGAATACCGTTTCTGTCAGAGAGCTCGACTGCGCGCAGACTCGAACAATGTCTTGTGATGAACTGGTTTCTATGGTGAAAGAGAGGGTTGATTGCATGAATTGACCACATCGTGTGCTTGCAGTGACTTGACAACGGAAAATATATGTTTTATACTTATTAAGTTATAAATATGATTTTCAAAGTCACTGGAGGTTAATCAAATGTCAGGCCATTCCAAATGGAGTACCATCAAGCGCAAGAAGGAAAAAACCGACTCCCAGCGTGCCGCTATATTCACCCGTATCGGTCGTGAGATGCAGGTCGCTATCCGTGAGGGCGGCGGACCCGACCCCGAGTCCAACTTCAAGCTTCGCGACTGTATTGCAAAGGCTAAGGCTGCAAACGTCCCCAACGATAACATCGAGCGTGCCCTCAAGAAGGCAGCAGGCGGCGGAGACGGCAAGAACTACGAGTCCCTCACATACGAAGGCTACGGTCCTTCCGGCGTTGCTGTTATTGTAGAAACACTTACAGATAACCGCAACCGTACCGCAGGTGAGATGCGCCACTATTTTGATAAGGCCGGCGGAAACCTCGGCAACTCGGGCTGTGTTTCCTTCATGTTCAATAAGAAGGGCGTAATTGTCATCGAGCGTGACGATCAGGACGAGGATGCTCTCATGGAGCAGGCTCTCGAGGCAGGCGCAGCAGATTTCTCTGCTGACGAGGATGCTTTTGAGATCACGACCGAGCCCGATGATTTCACCGCTGTATACGATGCTCTTCAGAAGCTCGGATACGAGTTTGTTTCGGCTCAGGTCGAGCAGGTTCCCGATACATATACCGCTATCACCGACGAGGAAGCTGCCGCAAAGATGCAGCGTCTTCTCGATATGCTCGATGATAACGACGATGTTCAGGACGTATGGCACAACTGGGAGAATGCTGACGATTATCAGTAAAATTCCCTGAATCGATAATATCAAGAAAGGAATGATCTCACTTATGCTTAAAAGAATTATGGTCGGTCTTCTTGCCGCTCTTATGTGTGCAATGCTTCTTTTCGCAGGCGGCTGCGAGCGTGAAGGACTTGATGTCGGCGAGGACAGCGAGTTTGAAACAGGCGAGGCTGCAGATTCCGTATATGATCTTTCCCTCTTTTCTTCCTGCGGCTGATATTTAACAAAATAAGCAAAATGGGCATAGTATGTAATACCTGACAAAAGGAGGTATTTAACATACTATGCCCATTGTTTTTCTCAGTCCGTCAACGCAGGAGTTCAATCCCTATATCATCGGAGGCGATGAGGAGTATTACACAAACCTCATTGTTGATGCAATGCTGCCGTATCTTGATGCGAGCGGCATCACTTATGTGCGCAACGACCGCGAAGCAAACGCAGCCGCAGCTATCGCAAAGAGCAACGCCGGAAACTACGATCTGCATCTTGCCATTCATTCAAATGCCGCACCTGATCAGTTTGCAGGTCAGATACAGGGCCCCGACGTTTACTATTATCCGGGCAGCGTGAACGGTCGTCGCGGTGCGGAAATTTTTGCGGCAAATCTGCGTGATATCTACCCTCAGCCGCAGCTTGTTGATGTAAGAACGTCGACAAGGCTCGGTGAGCTTTCGAAAACACGTGCTCCAAGTGTATTTATCGAGCTTGCATATCACGATAACGTCGAGGACGCAACGTGGATACGCGATAACATAGGACTCATTGCACAGAACCTCGCACTGTCTCTTACGGAATACTTCAATATCCCGTTTGTAATGCCCTAATGATTGCGAGCCCTTTCCGAAAGCACGCGGTACTGAACAGCTTCGGTTATGTGAGCAGATGTTACGGTAGGGGAGTTTTCGAGATCGGCGATGGTGCGAGCAATCTTTAATATGCGGTCATAAGCTCTTCCCGACATATCAAGCGACTCAAAAGCCCGTTTCATCATCATCTGAGCGCTGTCTGTAAGGTTGCAGAGCTTGTGCAGAAGCGAGGGATCGATCCTCGCGTTGCACGATGCACCTGTGCCTTTGAGACGTTCGAGCTGGATCCTCCTCGCAGCCTCGACACGTTTTCTCATATCGGCAGAGCTCTCACCAGGCTGACCGCTCGATATATTATCGTATTCAACAGGCGGTACCTCCACCTGCAGATCTATTCTGTCAAGAAGCGGTCCGGAAACCCTGCCCTGATATTTTGCAACCGCTGTCGGTGAGCAGGTGCATTCCCTCGTCGGATGACCGTAATATCCGCATCGGCAGGGGTTCATCGCCGCAACGAGCTGGAACTCGCACGGATAGGTGAGTCTTCCTGCCGCACGAGAGATTGTTATGACACCGTCCTCGAGAGGCTGGCGGAGAACCTCCATCGCAACAGGGCTGAATTCGGGCAGCTCATCGAGGAAAAGTACACCCTTGTGTGCGAGCGAAACCTCACCCGGACCTGCAAGTGCACCGCCGCCCGCAAGCGCCGCTGAAGATGCGTTGTGGTGGGGAGAACGGAAGGGACGCGTCTTTACAAGCTGTACACCGCTCGGAAGTATTCCGGCAACGGAATGAAGCTTTGTAACCTCGACAGCTTCCTCGTATGTCAGCTCGGGAAGAATTGAAGGGAACCGCTTTGCGAGCATACTCTTGCCCGAACCCGGAGGTCCGATAAGCAGAATGTTGTGTCCTCCCGCGGCGGCAATCTCCATAGCCCTTCGAGCGGCAAACTGTCCCTTGACATCGCTGTAATCGGGCGCTGTCGGAAGAGCGGAGCTTTCGGAGAAGCTCTCGGCGCTGAGAGGATCGATCTCCCTGCCGCCTGTCAGATGCTCAACAAGCTCGCCAACGCTCGAAACGGGATAACACTCAACGCCTTCGACAACTGAGGCTTCGGCGGCGTTTTCCTGAGGAATATAGAATTTTGTTATTCCGACACTGCGGGCTTTAGTCACCATCGGAAGCACACCGGCGACTCTTCTGATCTTTCCGTCAAGAGAGAGCTCGCCTATAAACGCAGTGTCCTGTGAAATCTGCGGAATCTGACCCGTAGCAGCCATAACTGCCAGAAGTACAGGTACATCGTATATCGCGCCGACCTTTTTTATATCGGCCGGCGCGAGGTTTACGGTTATTCTGCTGACAGGATAATCAAAGCCGCAGGTTTTCATTGCAGCTCGGACCCTGTCCTTTGATTCTCTTACAGCGTTGTCGGGAAGTCCAACCACGTCAAAAGCCGGCATTCCCTGAGCAACAAAGGCTTCCACCTCAACAGGATACGCGTCAATACCGCGTATTCCCATACTCATCAGACGTGCAAACACGAAAGAAATCCCCTTTTATATCTCAGTGTATGAATCGATAGCTGTTTGCGTCGGCGGCGTCGAGTGCCAATGCAACACACAGGCAGTACAGCTCATCCGACTGCTTTGAGTAGTCAATAATAAATGTATCACCCCATGTGAACCACTGCTTGTGCTGCGACATGACAAGTCCGCCGAACTGGCTGTACACTTTGAAATTGTGCATATAAAAATCGCCGTCAAGCTGCCATGTTACACCCTCAATTTCGTATTTCGGCTTGAACATGGTGGTAACTTTGTTTATGGTTGCAAACTTCTTTCCGTCGACGGTTATATCGAACCGCGGATTGAAGCTGGTAACGCGCTGCAGAATTGAGGCGACCTTGTTGTTTTCGAGATTATAAACGTTGATGTTGTAACCGAGAGCAATGCGTTCGCGTTTGATATACCATCGAACGTTACCCTCATCATCAAAAACCTCGCTGCGGTCAAAATTCTTGAACGCAGACTGTTTAACCATAAGACTCATTTGTCGTACCAAACCTTCTGTAAGAATAAAGCGCTCCTTTGGGGATAAACTAACTGTGATTTGAGTAAAAGGAGCGACAAGAATGGATAAAAAACAGAACAGCTATTTTGAAAACGAAGAGATGGACGAGTTTTTCAGCACCCTTCCTCCTCATATACAGGAATCTGTAATGCAGGCGCTGCCGCGTCCAAAAAATGTGGACGAGCTGAGAAGCGTCGCCCGAAAATTCTATTGCTGATCAGGTGTTCTTATCGGTGACCTTGAACTGCTTGAGATTGCCTGTTTTGAGACTGCGCTTCTCGAGCTCTGCGATAATATCCCCGAGAGGTACGTCACAGGAAACAAGCATAACCATAAGGTGATAGAGAAGGTCGCCAACCTCGCCGACTATCTCGGGTTTGCTGCCGTTCTTTGCGGCGATGATGGTCTCTGCGCTCTCCTCGCCGACCTTCTTGAGTATCTTGTCAAGTCCGGTGTCAAGCAGATAGCAGGTGTAAGAACCCTCCTGCGGGTTATCGCGTCTTTCGACGACGGTCTCGTAAAGTGCGGAAAGCATATCTTTCATTTCGAATTTTCCTCTCTTATTGGATTAAAGACAGCATGCAGATATCATTTTGCATATAAGCTCGATGTCGGCTTTTCCTTCAAAGTCAAACTTGATGTTGCCGACGGAGCTTACATATATCTCGAGCTCACAGTCGGAATCGAGTACGCCTGTCGATTCGACGGAGAATGCTCTGATGCTCCTGTAGGGCAGGGAAGATACGTCAATCTTTTTGCCCGCAGCGCCCTGAACGTTGATTGTAAGTATTCGCAGGTCGGTAAAGACAACACCGTCGCGTACTGTCTGATAAGCGCTGAGAACGCGCTCGTCCTTGAGAAGCAGAGGACGGAGTATATCGGCAAATGTGTTGGTCGGAACCTGGCTGAGCTTGAAAAGCTGAGAGTTTTTGAAATCGATCAATTTAAGCATCCCTTTCGAAAACCGCATTGCCTGCGATTATAATTATTGTTTTAATTTTATCATACCGTATTGCAAATATCAAGTATCTGTGCCCATCGCAGGAAACATGATAATTCACAATATATAGGGCAGTGATGATTGACTCGCAAACAGCGTAATGGTATAATATGATATATTAAATCATTGCTCGGGGGAAATAATGAATTTCTTTGATTCCAACAACGAAAAGAAGCATAAAAATACGATAGTAATGCTTGCGGCTGCCGTGATAGTTCTTCAGCTTGTGGCGATCATTCTGTCCGCATCACCTAAAGATACGGATAATGTTCAGCCGCCTGTCCAGCAGGGCTCCGATTATTCCGGCAGTGTCCAGAATACAGGTACGACCACTCAGCCTCAGCAGGATCTGCCCGATACGGCGTATTACAATATTGTCCCGTCCACGGGAAAGCATGCATCTCTCATCAGCAGATATATAAGCTGGGAACGCGGTCAGATGCAGCCCGATGAGGTTGTCCTTTCGTTTACGGGCGATTGCACTCTCGGAACATGGCCCGAGGCATCAACCAAAACAAACTTCAATGCGGTATATGAGGAGGCAGGCGGGGGAACATACCCGTTTGACCTTGTAAAATCGCTTTTTGCAAACGATGATTATACCTATATAAATCTCGAAACCACGCTTACAACCGCGACAAACCGACTCCAGAAGAATACAAATTATAATTTCAAAGGCGATCCCGAATGGGCTCAGACCATGATAGCGGCGAGCTATATCGACGGCTGCAATCTTTCGAACAATCACAGCTATGACTACAAACGCACAGGATATGATGAGACGATGTCGTCGCTTAAGGCGGCAAATGTTGATGTCGGAAGTCAGCGCGACGTTATTGTCAGAAAAGTCGGAGACGTTGAGATTGTTCTGCTCGGAGCAAATTATATAACGACATCCTACAACCCCGAAGATGTTTTCGGTAATGAACTTACGGACCTGATGATCCGGCAGATAAAGACATACAAGCGTCCCGATAATATCGTTATCGTAAACTGTCACTGGGGACTTGAGCGCCGAAACGATGCCAACGGCGATCAGGCACAGCCGGCACATAAAATGATCGATGCGGGCGCAGATATGATAATCGGTCACCATCCGCACACCATTCAGGGTGTTGAGCTCTACAACGGCAAATATATTTTCTACAGCCTCGGAAATTTCTCCTTCGGAGGAAAGGGATCAACCGATGAGGTAAACCGCATTTGTTTTATAGCACGTCCGCGTTTTGCTCTGCGTGAAGGAACCGCCGTTGTGACGGGAGTTACCGTGCTTCCGTGTTATACAACCTCCGCCGAGAGGCTTTCAGTCAACAACTATCAGCCGACACTTGTGTTCGGTGAGGACGCCTCGGGTATAATCAATACCCTTGAAAAGAGTTCGGGATATCTTTCGTCGCCGTGCAGGGATTTTGTATGTCCCACCGTTGATTACACTTTTGAAGATGTTTCGTCAACTGATGCATAATAAAAAAAGCTGCACGTCAGTAAGATTGATGAAAAGGATAGAGTTATCTTTTACTTACCATTATGCAAATAATGAAACCGCAAGCCTTTGACCGGCTTGCGGTTTTGTGTACTACCGACAAAGTAGTAAACTGTACCTTATAATGATACTACATAAGGAAGTGAGAGAATATAATGAAAGTTGTTTTTTTAGATAGAGATGGAACGATTAACCGTGATTATCCGGATGACATGTGGATGCAGATTCAATATCCGGAGATATTGCCGGGAGCAATTCAGGGAATGAAGTATTTGAAAGAAAAAGGGTATGAAATAATTATTGTAACCAATCAGTCTATCATTGGAGAGGGAATTATTTCGATAGAGCAATATCATGAATTTAATAGCAAGCTTTTGGCGTTACTCACAGAAAATGATATTAGTATTTTGGATGTTTTTTATTGCCCTCATGCACGAGATGAACAATGTGATTGTTGCAAACCGAGAAATGGGCTGATAAAGCAGGCGATAAGGAAATATCCGGAAATCAATTTGGAGGAATCTTTTATGTGTGGAGATTCATTGAGCGATATGAAGTGCGCAGAAAGTGCCGGACTGAATTTTTGGGGTATAGGTATTGGAAAACAAAGAATTAGTGATTTGTCGGATTTGTGTAATCTGATTTAGAAAGAGCTTATTAGATAAAACTCACTTCCTTACCATTCAGGAGGACGCAATTATACTCACCGTTCCGCTGCATTGCGTTTGTACAACCACATAAGCAAACGAGCATCCGGCATATTCGTCAGATGCTCGTCTTTTTTCGTTGTGGGATAAATTCATCCTTAAGAACTCTCTCACCGGGGCAGCTTTTTTATTACGGAATATTATTCGTTTGATTCAAGTTTGTTGAAGCTTATCATGGTAAAGAGGAAGTTTAGTCCCAGTAATGTGCCGGGGGTTGCTCCGTAGATGAAATCAATGACGCTGTTTCCGTCAAAGAACAGGTGAAGCAGCATTATGACCGCATAAGCTATCACGGAAACGAAAGCTACCTTGAAAAAGCTTTTCTGAATTTTTGCAAGTCTTGAATCCTTCTCGATTTTCTTAATCATTTCTTTGTCTCCCTTCAGCAGTTCGTCCAGACTCAGGTGATACAGCTCGCTCATCTTTATAACGCTGACAATATCGGGCAACGATCTGCCGTTTTCCCAGCTTGAAACGGTCTGTCTTGATACCAGCAGTTCTTCTGCGGCTTTTTCCTGAGTTATGCCGAGCACTGTGCGAGCTTCCTTGATTTTTTCTGCGATGTTCATAGGTACCTCCTTTGTTTTCAGCATAGCAAAAGCTGTACCGAATTTCCATCAAAAGACCTTTACAAAGCGGGAGATTTCCTTGTAAAGATGTCTTTACATTATGCCGTAGTGCACCAGAATAGCATAGTATAACTGTTTTCACTCTCGTATATTATGAAATTTTCATTCCATTCATGGCAGCTCATGCAATAATATTTCTTTGTCTGCTCAAGTTCGATTTCGACGACTCTGTCCATGTTGTCGACCATCTGCAGCATAAAGAGCACGTCCCCGTGCCGGCTGTCAACTTCATCGAAGACCCGATTTCTGTATTCTTCGCCGATTTCTTTGTGCAGTATCAGATTATCCATAGCCTCTTGCAGGAATTTATCGAAAGTGTCAGTTTCGCTCTTTGCGCAATTTAGCAGAGTGATTGATGATTCTATCTCTCGAAAACACGAATTCCCAAAATAAATTGTGAGCATTTTATTTTCCCTCTCTCGTCAGCAAACACACGCTTTCAACATGCCGTGTCCTCGGGAAAAGATCAGCCGCAGCAAGACGCTTGACCTCATAGCCGTATTCGGAGAATCTCTTGATATCCCTCGCGAGGGTTGCGGGGTCGCAGGATATATAAACAATCCTGTCGGGGCTCATGTGAGAGACCGTGCCGATAAGCTCCTCGGCGCAGCCTTTTCGCGGCGGGTCAAGGATAATGACATCGGGTTTTATGCCTTCTTTTCTGAGCTGTTCAGCGGCTTTTGCGGCATCTGCACATATGAAACGGGCGTTGCTGATACCGTTGCGCTGAGCGTTTTTGTCGGCGTTTTCTATTGCCTCCGGGATTATCTCAACACCGATAAGCTGACGGACGTTGTTTGCCATGCTCAGACCGATGGTGCCTGTTCCGCAATAAAGATCAAGAAGTGTTTCGCTGCCTGTGAGCTCTGCGTACTGAGCAGCTTTGAGATAGAGCTGTTCAGCCTGAACTCTGTTGACCTGGAAAAACGATTTTACAGATATTGCAAAATCCATTCCGCACAGACGATCGGTTATGGTGTCGGACCCCCACGCAGTACGGCTCTTTGAACCGAGTATAACATTTGTGTTCTCTCTGTTTACGTTGATGACAACGCCTGAGACCTTGTCGTATGCACTGCGGACAGCCTCGACGAATTCGGGCTCGTTTTTGAGACCGTTGCCGTTTACGACAACACAGACGACCGTTTCGCCTGTTGACTGCGATGTGCGCATGAACAGGTGACGTACTCTGCCTTTGCCGGTAAGCTCGTCGTAAGGCTCGTTGCCCGATTCTTCAAAAAACTTTGCAGCAGCCGCCGCAATGCGCGAAAAATGCTCAGGCTGCAGAAGACAGTCGCTGCACGGAACTACTCTGTGGCTGCGTTCTGCGTAGAACCCGAATACAGCGCCGTTTTTTGTCATCGCGTACGGGAGCTGAGCCTTGTTGCGGTATCTGTCGGGGGAAGGGGCACATATGTATTCCTCGGGTGCAATATCAACACCGCCGATGCGTTTCATAGCGTCTGCCACGCGCAGACATTTGGCTTTGCACTCCGCTTCATAACTGATGTGGCGGAAATCACAGCCACCGCATTGAGGGAAAGCAGGGCAGTCGGACGCGATACGGTCGGGGGAAGGGGTTATGATTTTTTCGATTCTTCCGTAAGCACAGTTTTTGTCGACCTTTACGATCCTTACCTCAAGAACATCTCCGACAGCAGAGGCAGGAACGAAAATCGCCATTGTGTCACAGCGACCGATACCCGATCCCTGTGACGCGATGGCGGTAATTTCGAGAGTTATTATATCATTCTTCTTCACCGTACACACTCCACCATGACGCACCCTCGTCCTCGTGAGTGTTGGGGCGTGCCATTAACTTAATCATTTCAGCGTTCGGATCGCCGTTTTCATAACAGACCTTGTAACAGCTCTCACAAATCGGCATTGATACACCGTATTTCTGAGCAAGACGGTTGACAAGCGCAGAAGCGTGATATCCTTCAACGGTACCGATCTGAGCTAGTGCCTGAGAAACGGGAGTTCCCTCACCGATGAGTATTCCGCAGCGTCTGTTGCGGCTGTGCATACTTGTACAGGTAACTATCAGATCGCCCATTCCGGAGAGACCTGCGAATGTGTCCTTTCGTGCACCCATTGCGACGCCGAGACGTGCGATCTCACGAAGTCCTCGTGTGAGAAGAGCGGCCTTTGTGTTATCGCCGAATCCCATACCGTCGCACATTCCCGCGGCGAGAGCGATTATGTTCTTTATTGAACCGCCGAGCTCAACGCCGACGATATCCTGAGATGAATATATACGGAGCTTGTCTGTACTCATGCATTCTCTGACAGCGACCGCCGCAGCCTCGTTGTTGGAGGCGGAAACAAGCGCGGTCGGTATGGCTCTTGCGACCTCCTCAGCGTGTGAGGGACCGGAGAGAACGACAATAGGATTATCGGGCAGATGACGCTCAATAACCTCAGAAAGCCTCTCGCAGGAGTTTTTGTCAAAACCCTTGCTTATGCTGACTATTATGGAACAGGGGGAAATGAGCCCCGCGAGCTTGCCTGCGACATCGTCGACGGCGAAAGAGGGGACAGCGATAATGCACATGTCGATGTCCTTAACGCAGTTGATATCGCTTGTGAATTTCATATCCTCGGGGAGCTTGATTCCTTCAAGAAGAGGGTTTTCACGGGTGCTGACAATGCGGTCGATCTCGTCCTGAAATGCTGACCAGACGGTGACATCGATGCCGCATCGATGGGCGGCAAGAGCCACAGCGGTGCCCCAGCCTCCGCTGCCGAGGATAACTGTATTCTTTATCACTCAGAATTACTCTCCCTTCTTTTTTATGGAGAACTTCGGTTCGGTTCCCGCGATTATGCGCTTGATGTTCTCACGGTGGGTAATAAATACCGTTGCACCGAAAATAACAGCAACAATTGTCTCGATTATCCAATAAGTGTTTGAGTATACCTGAGGCTGCTGACAGTGAAGAGTGATTACCCGAATGAAGGTGACTATGGGATAAGCAGCAGCGGCAGCCATGGAGGAGATGGAGACGGTTTTTGTTATGACTGCAGATATTGCAAAGACTATAAGCAGTGCAAGAAAACGTACAGGCAGCGGCAGGGGATCGATCATGAAAATGATTCCTGCAAGAGTGAGAACACCTTTGCCGCCTCTGAAACCGAAGAATACGGGGAACAGATGTCCCAGAACGGCAAACAGACCCGCAACACAAGCGCCTATCTGAGATGCGGCGACCGGGTCGTTGATACCGGGTGCACCGAACTTTTCGAATATCAGTCTGCCGAGAATAACAGCAACAGCACCCTTGGCCATATCGAGAACGAAGGTGAGCGTGCCGGGGATTGCTCCCGCAGTGCGGAAAACGTTGGTGGCACCTGCGTTTCCGCTGCCCGATGTGCGAACATCGTTCTTTGTGAAGAACCAGGTGAATATTATAGCGAAACTGATGCTTCCCAGAAGATAACCGACTATCGCGGTCAATCCGTAAACGCGAAGCACATCAAAAAAAGTGGACATTCAATATCACTCCGTAAAGACTGAATTATTTGTTGTTATCCGACCGTTCTCTGATAACGAACCGTATGGGAGTTCCTTCCATTCCGAAGGTCTCGCGGATACGGTTTTCTAGATATCGCTGATAGGAAAAATGGAAAAGCTCCTTGTTGTTGCAGAAGCAGACAAATGTAGGAGGCTTTGTCGAAGCCTGAGTCATATAATAGATCTTGAGTCGCTTGCCCTTGTCGGAAGGCGGCTGAACTCTTGCTGTCGCATCGGCAAGAACGTCGTTTATGGTACCTGTCGAGATACGCATAGCGTTCTGGGAAGCGACAAACTTTATGAGCTCAAAGAGCCTGTCAACGCGCTGACCTGTTTTTGCCGAGATGAAAACAAAGGGAACATAAGCCATGAACGAGAAGGATTCCTCGAGCTTCTTTCTGAAAGCATTCATGGTGTTGGTGTCCTTTTCGACGGCATCCCACTTGTTGACAGCGACGATGGTAGCCTTGCCCTTGTTGTGAGCAAGACCGGCAATTTTTGAATCCTGCTCGGCAAATCCCTCGGTCGCGTCGATCATTATTATACAGACATCAGCGCGGTCGATGGCTGCCTGAGCGCGGATAACGCTGTATTTTTCGATATCATCGGTAACCTTGCTTCTGCGGCGGATACCTGCGGTATCGATGAAAACGAACTTGTCGCCGTCCTTTTCGACCATAGTATCGATAGCGTCGCGGGTCGTTCCGGCGATATCGGAGACGATGAGACGCTCCTCGCCGAGAATACGGTTGACGAGCGAGGATTTACCGGCATTGGGTCGTCCCACAACAGCAACCTTTATGGAATCAGAGTCCTCTTCATCCCACGAAGATTCGGGAATATACTCGAATACCGCGTCGAGAAGATCGCCTGTTCCGTGACCGTGAGCGGAGGATACAGCGATAGGATCGCCGAGTCCGAGATTATAGAACTCATAGAATTCAGGCGGAGCCTCGCCGACGCTGTCGCACTTGTTTACGCACAGAACGATGGGGCGGCCGCTCTTTTTGAGCATGGTCGCAACCTCCTGATCTGTGGCAACAACACCGCTTCTGAGATCGGTGACAAGAACGATAACATCCGCCGAGTCAATGGCGAGTTCAGCCTGATGACGCATATGACTGAGAATTATATCGTCGGAATAGGGCTCGATACCGCCCGTATCGATAACGGTGAAAGGTCTGTTTCTCCATTCGCTTTCGCCGTATATACGGTCACGTGTAACGCCCGGTGTATCTTCTACTATAGCAAGACGAGTGCCTGTTAATTTGTTGAAAAGCGTCGATTTGCCGACATTTGGTCTGCCGACGATAGCAACTATCGGTTTAGCCAATTTTATGCCCGTGCCCCGAAAAAATCGGAACAGCTCTCCTTTTCTGAATATTTATATATACGGGGAAAATTATATTTCCCCGATATTAAGCGTGTATTAAGTAATCGTGATTATTTGAGCAATTCTTCGAGTAATACGTAACCGTCGTTGGGGACGGCAACAACCTCGACTCCGAGAGCCTCTTCGACATCGTTTACAGAAACGCTGTCGAGGAAAAGATCGCCCTCGTGTCTGAGCATGACAGATGGGATAAGCAGACGCTTTCCGAGCGGCTTGCCTTTGAGCTGATTGATAAGATCGCCGCCGGTAACAAGACCCGCAACCGTGATGCTGTCTCCGAAGAAATTGTTTGTTATCGTATAAAGATGCCAAAGACTATTATGCCATTTTTTGCCCGCCTCGTCAAGCATTGCAGCAAGAATAGGTGAGGCGGAGGTTCCCGTCGCAACAGAAAGCTCGCGGGTGATATCATCAGCGTCGGTATCTTCCATAGCCTGACTGAACTCATCACGAAGAAGAGATACCAAACCGACACCGTTTTCGAGTTGCGGGAAGTCTTCGTAATAACCCGCGTGGGGGAGAGGGCGACCTGCTTTGAGATAGAATTCGTCGGCTGCCCATATCATAGTGGAAGAATGTTCGCGCATTGCTTTTATGCCGAAACTTTCGCAGGTGTCAATTACCCTGCCTGCTTCTTCTGCGGTAAAACCGCGAAGAGGACAAAGACCTTCGCGGTGCTTTGTCAGTCCAACGGGTACAGCAGCGATGCTCTGGACAGCGGGTGAAAGAGCCATAAGATCGGTTATGGAACGCTCAAGCTCTGCACCGTCATTGATTTCGGGACAGAGTACGAGCTGGCAGTTTATCTTTATTCCACCATCGGCAAATTTTTTGAGATATTCAAGTGATTTTCCTGCATTGGGATTCTTCATCATTTCGACGCGAAGCTCGGGATTGGTTGTGTGAACCGAAATATTCACCGGGCTTATGTGCATCTGAATGATTCTTTCAACCTCTCGTTCGGAGAGATTTGTCATGGTGATGTAGTTGCCGAACAGGAAGGAAAGGCGCTCGTCGTCGTCCTTGAAATAGAGCGATTCGCGCATACCGTCGGGAAGCTGGTCGATAAAACAGAAACAGCATTTGTTTTTGCAGGAATGCTGTTTGTCCATAAGATATGTTTCAAACTCCAGTCCGAGTGAATCATATTCACCTTTTTTGACGGATATCCTATGCTCTTTTCCGTCAGCCTCACAGACAAGCTCGAGCTTTCTCTCTGTTTCAAAAAAACGATAATCGAGCACATCGGTTATCTCGTGTCCGTTTATCGAAATAAGCGTCCAACCGGCTTTGATACCGTGCTTTTCGGCTTTTGAACCGCGTTCGATTCCTGTTATTACAACACTCATAGCAAATTGACCTTTCGCAAAATCATACAAAAAACGGCTGCTACGAAACGGGATACCGCCTCGACCGCAGCCGCTGTTTTGTTAGTGTAAAAGACTTAAGCGTCCTTCTTGACTATTTCTCTGTCCTTATAGAAGCCGCAATTGCCGCAAAGGCGATGCGGTCTTTTCAGCTCGCCGCAGTGAGAGCACTTAACAAGGGTCGGAGCGTCAAGTTTCCATACGCTCGAACGTCTGCTGTCTCTCCTTGCCTTGGACGTTTTTCTCTTAGGTACCGCCATTTCGTTTAACCTCCCTTTTTCAAAAGCTCTCTCAGCGCAGCAAGGCGCGGATCCGGCTCGTTATGAGTGCAGTCGCAAGTCTCGCGGTTGAGATTGCAGCCGCATTTCGGGCACAGCCCCTTGCATTCGCTCGAACACAAAAATTTTGTCGGCAGCTCAAGCAATACATCTTCTCGAACAAGTTCGTAAAGATCCAGACGGAAATCGGGAACCACAACGATCTCGTCGGAAGTGTCACCGTTGTCCTCGGTAGCAAGGATATGCTGAAAATCAAAAACAAAATCCTCAGAAGCTACGTCAAGACAGCGATCGCATGCTCGGGTATAACCAACCTCGGCACGGTAACGCATAACAACGACCATATTCTGATTTTCGACCGTACCCGTGATCTTGACGGGCTCCGGTATGGGACAGGCATTATCAAATTCAAGATCGGAAAAGTTGAGCTCAGCTCCTATCGGAAGACGCTCACCTTCCTGCTGAAAAGCCTGTTTCAGGTCAAGCTGCATATCGCACCTCAAAACATTACTCGATATATTATAAATTTACATTTCCCTTTTGTCAATGATAAAAACAAAATTACTTAGAATTTTGTAACAATATTATCGAGGGAAGCGGGAATTTCATCTGCATCAGCGGATACCGAGAAGGTGAAATTGATGTTTGCCTGCTTGGAAAGGGGGTCAACACGCTCGATGAACTTTGCAAGCTCGTCGAAATCCTTGCCGCCGATCTTGAGGGTGGAATCAACAAGAATGTCAGTGATGTCGTAGTTGCCTGCGCACATACCTGCAATGAAGCCGTAGAAAGCGTCAAAGCCCTTGATGCCGTAATCCTCAATGTTGACAAGTCTTGCCTTGTGGTCTACATCATAAGTAAGAGTGTCGCCCTTCTCGATGCAGATGACGTTTCCGTTGGAAGCCTCAACAGCGTCATGAACCTTAGCGATAAGCTTCTTTGTTTTACCTGAACCCTTGTGTCCGATGAGAAATGTTATCATTTTGAACTCCTCCTGATATGAGAATTTTGAAGCATTCAGCTTCGATATATTTTATTTACCTGTAAGTTTTTTGAAGTTGTCGCCGAGTCTTGCGACAAGAGCTTCCTGCTCTTTTTCGTAACCGGGCTTGCCGAGAAGAGCAAACATATTCTTCTTGTAAGCCTCAACGCCGGGCTGGTTGAAGGGGTTGACGCCGAGGATGATACCGGAAATAGCGCAAGCCTTCTCGAAGAAATAAATGAGATAACCGAGCTCGAATTCGCTCCAGTTAGGAATCTCAAGAACGATGTTGGGTACGCCGCCGTCGTTGTGAGCGAGAACGGTGCCGCCGAAAGCGTTCTTGTTTACATAGTCCATCTTCTCTCCTGCGAGGAAGTTGAGACCGTCGATGTTTTCGGGATCGATGCCGATCTCGAGGTCGGTCTTGGGAGTGTCAAAGACACAGACTGTCTCGAAGAGGTTGCGGACACCTTCCTGAATGTACTGACCCATGGAATGAAGGTCGGTGGAGAAGATAACGGATGCGGGGAAGAGACCCTTGTTGTCTTTTCCTTCGCTCTCGCCGTAGAGCTGTTTCCACCACTCGCTCATCAGCTGGAAAGCGGGCTCATAGCTGACGAGGATTTCGGTTGAATAACCCTTGTTGTAGAGAACGTTGCGCATTGCAGCGTACTTGTAGCAGGCGTTCTCCTCAATGTCGCTGGACTTGGAGAAATCAGCCTGAGCAGCCTGAGCACCCTCAAGAAGCTTGTCGATATCGCAGCCTGCAACAGCGATGGGGAGAAGACCGACCGCTGTGAGGACGGAGAAACGACCGCCGACATCATCGGGAACGACAAATGTCTCATAGCCTTCCTTGAGGGCGACATCGTGAAGTGTACCCTTGTTAGCATCGGTTGTGCAGTAGATACGCTTGCAGGCCTCTTCCTTGCCGTATTTGTCCTCGAGCATCTTGCGAAGTACTCTGAATGCGACAGCAGGCTCGGTGGTTGTACCTGACTTGGAAATCATGTTGAGGGAAACGTCCTTGCCCTCGCAGAGGGTGAGCAGTTCGCTGAGAGCAGCGCCGCTGATGGAGTTTCCTGCATAGTAGATGTTGGGAGTTTTCTTGCTGATAAGGTTGTAGTTGGGGGAGGTGAGATACTCTATCGCAGCGCGTGCGCCGAGATAGGAACCACCGATACCGATGACGATAAGAATATCGGAATCAGACTGAATCTTCTTTGCAGCAGCCTTGATGCGATTGAATTCGGGATTATCGGTACCCTTTTCAAAAGACATGTTGCCTGCGGGATAATCGGTGGGCAGTGTGAGCCAGCCGATAAAATCGTTGCCGGCGCAGGTGCCGTTGTGCAGAGCCTCGTGAGCCTGTTTTACGGCAGGAGCGAGCTGCTTGAGTTCGTCGTCTGAGATGAAGCCGTTTGTGTAGCTTGCATTGAGTCTCAGTGCCATTTGTGTGACCATTCCTTTCTGAAACGCGGGAGTTGCGGCAGTGCCGATATCGGATGCCGGGGTTTAAGAGTCGCTGACCGATAAACCGTTCCCAGTTTATTGAGAATACTATCTTATTGATAGTACCACTTGGTAGTATTTTAACTGATTTTGCAAACTTTTTCAATAGAGCAAAGATGAATTTTGTTATTTTTGAAGAAAAATTTTAGATTTTAACGGTGCTGTTGACTGCAAAATGAGAAAATATCGTTTTTGTGCGACAGATAATTTAAAACAGACGAATTGTGATAATCCTGTGGGCGGTTGTTGACAAATATGTGCTAAGCGTCTATTATGAATAATGTCAAAATTTGTTTGAGAAGGATGATCGAAATGATAATTGATACCTTCAACGGCGTGTATTTTGCGCTGCTGGCACTGACTGCGGTAATAACAGTGGTGCTGTCGCTCGCTCTTCGCAATAAGAGCGAAACGGTGAAGAAGTGGACGATTATAGGAATATGTATATTCGACATACTGTTTTTCTGTGTATATAAATACGGACTGTCGGTAGATAAGGAATACCTCGAGCTGACGGGTCAGCAGACAATGAACTGGTTTTCCGAGCTTCCGCTGCATCTGTGCAACATAAATATGTTCCTTATTCCGATTTCGCTCCTTACAAAGAAGCGCAGCCTGCTCGGCTTCTGCTTCACGGTTGCACCGCTCGGAGCGCTTCTGGCGCTGACATTCCCGTCGGTAGGTTTCGGAGGCTATGATATATTCCTTTTCAGAAATATCGGATTCTACGGAACTCATATACTTATTATAATCTCCGCCATATGCATCGCAACGCTCGGATTTTTCCGTCCGACGTTCAAGGATATCCCCGGCGTGATGCTGTTCTTGCTTGTTCTTTCGGCAGCCATTTTCGGCGTCAACAATATTCTTATCGCAACGGGACTCTGTGAGCAGGCAAACTATTTCTATACAATGGGACCCGACGGAATATCGATACTCGAAATGTTCTGGAGTATAATCCCCGTCAAGTTTGTTTATCTGGCGGTATTCGGCGTGGTCATTCTCGGAATATATCTGCTTGTTATGGCTCTTTTCTTCAATCTCGGGAAAAAGCAGGAGAAAGCCGAAATAACCGAATAATAACAAAAAGGCTTCGATCAATTCGTATCGAAGCCTTTCTATTATATATACTGAAAGAAGAACCCATGCTCTGAGCACAGCCATATGAGCTTGCCGTGACCGATACAGGGGATACGAGCCTGCATATCCCATTCGGGATACAGCCTCTTCATAATAATAGTATCGCCTGTCAGAAGTGCGGCAAAAAGAATATAATGCTCCTTTGTCATCTCGTGTGAAGACGATACAAAATATTCGTTGTCTGTTTTTTCGACATTGAGAGTCTCGCCGGACTCGGCTTTGCGGATTTTCGCCGGCTCGAGCTTTTGACCGCAGCAGTATACAGCCGCCTCGGACGAGGAGGTGAAAATATTGCGGCATGACGGGCAATAATAAAAATTAAGGTTTTTCATGTTTCCTCCCGGAGTTTTGTTTTCCTCGAGCTGACCTGAAAGCAGTGTGGCTATATCGATGCCGAGTATTTCCGAAAGCTGGGCGAGCAGGGACACGTCGGGACAGCCGAGACCGCGTTCCCATTTCGATACCGTTTTGTCGCTTATGTTCATAATCTGTGCGAGTCCCGCCTGCGTCAGTTTTCTCTGAATTCGCAGTCTGCGTATAAGCTCACCCGTTTTCCTGCAGTCCATAAGATCAGCTCCTTCCCGTTAACGGTTTTATTCTACAACGAACCGAGGAAATGTACAATAAACTCTCCGTCGAGTCGGTGAAAAAACAGCCTGCCGTATTGCGGCAGGCTGTAATGATGTGTAAATTACTTTGTTGCTTTTTCGAGAGCCTGATCGATATCTGCGATGATATCCTCAACGTTCTCGATACCGACAGAGAATCTGATAAGGTCGGGGGAAACTCCGCAGGCAACAAGGTCAGCATCGGAAAGCTGGCGGTGAGTGGTGCTTGCGGGATGGAGAACACAGGTGCGGGCATCGGCAACGTGTGTGACGATAGCTGCCAGCTTGAGAGAATCCATGAACTTTGTTGCAGCCTCTCTGCCGCCCTTTACGCCGAAGGAAACAACACCGCAGGTGCCGTTCGGCATATACTTCTGAGCTCTTTCATAATACTTGCTGCTCTCGAGTCCTGCAAAGTTGACCCATTCGATGCGGTCGTCAGCCTCGAGATAACGAGCAACGGCAAGAGCGTTCTCACAGTGTCTCGGAACACGCAGATGAAGTGTCTCAAGACCGATGTTGAGAAGGAAAGCGTTTTCGGGAGACATCATGGAACCGAGATCGCGCATGAGGTGTGTGCGGGCCTTTGTGCCGTATGCTGCTGCGCCGAACTGCTCGGTGTAGATTACGCCGTGATAGCTTTCGTCGGGAGTGGTAAGCTCGGGATACTTGTTATCCTTGGTCCAGTCAAACTTACCGCCGTCGATAAGGCATCCGCCGAGAGCAACGGCGTGACCGTCCATGTATTTGCTGGTGGAATGAACGACTATATCAGCACCCCAGTCGAAAGGACGGAAGTTGATAGCGGTGGGGAAGGTGTTGTCAACAATAAGGGGAACACCGTGGCTGTGAGCAGCATCAACCCATTTCTCTATATCGAGAACGGTAAGAGAGGGGTTGGATACCGACTCGACGAATACGCAGCGGGTGTTATCCTTGAAAAGTGCGTTTATCTCTTCAATGGGAGCGTCGGGATCGACGAAATCGAACTCGATACCCATCTCGCGCATGGTCTTGTCAAAAAGGTTGAATGTTCCGCCGTAAAGAGCTGCGGAGCAGAGGCAGTGCTGACCTGCGTGGCAGATGTTGAAAACGGACATGAGGGAAGCAGCCTGTCCCGAAGAGGTGAGAACGGCAGCGACGCCGCCTTCGAGAGCAGCGATCTTTGCCTCGACAGCCTCACAGGTGGGGTTTGAGATACGGGTATAAAGATGACCTGCTGCGGAAAGGTCGAAGAGCTTTGCCATATGCTCGGAAGATTCATAGAAATATGTTGTGCTCTGAGCTATCGGCAGTACTCTCGGGTCGCCGTTCTTGGGCTTGTAGCCTGCCTGAACGCAGTTGGTCTCTATTCTGAAATCGGACATGATATTCCTCCGTTCCGCCGCATTGCGGCAAATGTATCAAAAATTGAATAAAAGTATTTTACCACCTTGTATCGTCAAATGCAATATAATGTTGCAAAGAAATAGTTTGATTTTTTGATTGAAAAATCGGGTAAGATAGGATATAATGTAATATGTTTGCAAATTTAACTCGGGAGGTACACAAATTGCTCTCAAATCTATCATCAATCATTTTAAACGCTGTTTCGGAATCAACCGCAGTGGTCTCTGACAGCGCAGTCAGCTCGGCTGATGCGGCAGGTAAAAGCGTTCTGGATACAATGCCCAGAAGCGAACTGATGGTGGTTGTCACCATTACAGGTATCGTCGTCGTTTTTGCAATGCTGGTTCTTCTTACCCTGCTTTTTGCCTTCTACGGCAAGATCGCTGACGGTATCAGCGGCAGGGCAAAGAAAAAGTCGGGCGAGAAGATCAAGAATGCAGCACCGACCCCCAAGGCGGCACCTGCTGCGGCTAAGAAGACATCTTCCGCACAATCGGTAAAAACTGCTTCGGCACCTGTATCTGACGGTTCAATACCGGAGGAGATCATTGCTGTCATCGCTGCAGCTGTTGCAAGTATGTCGGACGGTACAACAGGTTATCAAATCAGAAGTGTGCGCCGTGCTTCGAGACAGGGCGCTTCCGCATGGCGTCAGGCAGCTCTTGCTGAGAATACACGCCGCTTCTGATCCCATTATATATTAGGAAAGGAGCCAGTCCTTCGTTGAAAGGGACACTGATGATCATATGAATATCATTTCACAGTTTTGGGAAACAATCAAGGATCTCGCGATGGATTCCGGTATAGTGGGATTCATCAACGGCGAGTGGAGAAATCTTATCATGGTGGCAGTTTCGTGCGCACTCATCTATCTTGCTATAGGCAAGCAGTTTGAGCCGATGCTCCTTCTGCCGATAGCCTTCGGTATGCTTCTTGCGAACCTGCCCTTTGCAGGGCTTACCACTGTTCCGCAGACAGAGCTTATCCCCATTGCTCAGGCTTCCGCGGCAGATATTGCAAAATACGGTACGATAATTGCACAGGACGGACTCGAATATGTTCAGGTCGAGCACGCGGGCGGCCTTCTTTACTACCTCTATCTCGGCGTAAAGCTCGGAATCTATCCGCCGCTCATCTTCCTCGGAATCGGTGCTATGACCGATTTTGGTCCTCTGCTTTCCAACCCCTCGAGCTTCCTGCTCGGTGCTGCTGCACAGCTCGGTATCTTCGTTGCGTTCATTCTCGCAATGGTCTGCGGACTTGATCCCGGACTTGCGGGCTCGATCGCGATCATCGGCGGTGCTGACGGTCCGACGGCTATTTATGTTACATCGAAGCTCGCTCCCGAATACCTGGGCTCGATTGCGGTCGCAGCTTATTCTTACATGGCGCTTATTCCGTTTATTCAGCCTATCTTCATGAAGGCTCTTACAACCCAGAAGGAGCGCACTGTCGTTATGAAGCCGGGCCGTGTTGTAACAAAGATGGAGAAGATCCTTTTCCCGATCATCGTTACAATCATCGTTTCGCTTCTTCTCCCGTCGGCAGCTACACTTGTCGGTATGCTCATGCTCGGCAACCTCTTCCGTGAGAGCGGAGTTGTTTCCAGAATCAGCAATACGGCTCAGAACGAGCTCATGAACATAATCACAATTTTCCTCGGAGTTACCGTCGGCGCAACCGCAAAGGGCGACGTTTTCCTCACACCGACCACCCTTCTCATAATCGGTCTTGGTCTCGTTGCATTCTGCTTCGGTACAATCGGCGGAATCCTTCTCGGCAAGCTCATGTATGTTGTTACAAAGGGCAAGGTCAATCCCCTTATCGGTTCTGCGGGTGTTTCCGCTGTTCCGATGGCAGCCCGTGTTTCTCAGAAGGTCGGTCAGGAATACAATCCCGGCAACTTTCTTCTCATGCACGCAATGGGTCCCAACGTTGCAGGTGTTATAGGCTCTGCCGTTGCAGCCGGTATACTTATCTCCATACTCGGTTAAGTTCCTGTGATTGAAAGGGAGAACATATAATGTCACTTTCAGAAAAGCTTTCCAATATAGAAGGTCTGCAATATAATGAGGCTATCGCCCGTATGTGCGGTGATGAGGAGCTTTACCGTTCAGCGCTGGAGCTTTCGTCGCAGCAGATTCCGTCCATTATAGCTGAGCTTGACGGTCAGCTTGACGGCGGTGATATGCCCGGTTTTGCAATAAGTGTTCACGGTCTGAAAGGCGCACTCAACACGATAGGTGCTGTTGTGCTTGCAGGATTTGCCGATTCACTTTGCAAATCGGCAAGGGCAGGGGACGACGGCGCAGTGTCAGAAGGCTGGAAAGAATTCCGCCCTCAGCTCGAAAGCTTTGTGGATAAGATTTCGACTCTCTGACGCAGTATAATAAACAGGAAACGGGCGCACGCAGCATGGTTACTGTGTGCGCCCGTTGATTTAAAAGGAATGATCTGTTATGAATAAGGAAAAAGATTTTCTGTCGGGTGCGGAGCTTGTCTGCTTTGACCTCGACGACACGCTTGTGCGCGGAATACACTCCATGATGTATCTTGCGATACTTGTGCAGAAATTTCCGCAGTTTATGCGCTTTGAGCAGATGAGAAATCAGTTCCCGTCGTTTCTCCACGGCGAGAGAGCGAAACTCAGACTGGCAAAAGGACTTGAAATATCTGTCATCGAAGCAAGGTTTGCGAAGCATTTCAAACAGCTCAGGAATATAAAAGAGACGGTCGACAGATTCCATTCGATGGGCATAAAATGCGCTGTGATATCAACGGGTCCCGAACCTGTCGTTGCGGCAGGCTGCAGGCTTTGGGGAATGGACGATTATGCAGGCTCGAAGTGTGAAATCGTCGACGGCAGACTGACGGGTGAATATATCGAGCATATGTCCGAAAAGGGTAAGAAGGCTGCGCTTATGAGCATATGCGAAAGACTCGGTACTTCTCCCGATAAAGCGATTGCCGTGGGCGACGGTTTTTCGGATATGGAGCTTTTCAAAGCGTGCAGAACCTCAGTCGCGCTCAATCCCTTTGACGAGAATGTAAAGAAGGAAACCGATTATGCCTTCTTTACCGACGATCTTATGACGGTGTTTTTTGAAGAATAAAACTGAATATCCGAAAAAATTATGACCGCCTGCAAAACAGGCGGTCGTTTTTTTATCTCTTGAGAATTTTTCTTCTTTCCTTATAATCGGGCATGACCGATGAAAGGATATCGTAAAAGTCCTTTGAATGATTCTGAACCATCATATGGGAAAGCTCGTGCGCGGCTACATATTCGGCGGCCTTGCGCGGATAATGTATCAGACGCACGTTGAGCATGACCGAGGCTTTCTGCGCACAGCAACTTCCCCAGCGGGTTTTTGCGCTGCGAAAATACAGCGACGGTTTCTCGATTTTATATCGTGCAAAAAGAGGAAATATGTCGTCAAAAACCTCCGTGAGATACTCTTTTGCAAGAGTGTTCAGATACCTTTGAACTATCAGAACGCGTTTCTTTTCGTCGTCGGGCTCCTTGAGCGAGACGAAAAGCGTTCCGTCGGAGAGACTGACTTTATTTGTGCTGCTTTTTGAAAGAGATACGACGACATCGCTTCCGAACAGACGAATGGTGTCGCCGTCACAGAAAACGCAGTCGGACAGCTGAGTGCTGCGGCTGACAGCGCTGCGTATGAAATCCGATTTTGAGATAATAAAATTCTCAATAACACGCAGAGGTACGCCGATCGGCGCAGAGACATAAACCGATCGGTCGGCACGTATCCTGAGATTTATGTTTTTTATTCTTTTTCTTTCAAATTCGTACTGTATTGTACCCCAGGGAAGCTTTACCGAACGGATCATAGAAATTTTTCCTTTGCAAAGTTTTGCCGCTGATGCGTTGATACCGTGATTTAGTTGAGAATTCTACATCAACCCGAGTGTTTTGTCAAGGCGACGGCGGGCTGAAATTTTATTCTTTTGTTATCTTATGTATGTATTGTACTTGAAATGAAAGGATAGGTATTGTATAATTGTATCAGTAGATGTTACATCGAACGAGAGGTAATTTTTATATGTATGATCGTGTCGGTCTGACAAAGCAGCTCAAAGAGCTCGGTGTAAAAAAGTCCGGGACACTGTTTGTTCATTCGTCGGTAAAGTCCGTTGGCGCTGTTGACGGCGGTGCGGATACGATCCTCGATGCACTCCTCGATGCGGTCGGAGAGGACGGCCTTCTGTGCTGTGCGACGCATACGTGGGATAAGGTGGGCAGCGAAACGGATACCTTTGATCCGAAGAATACACCTTCCTGTGTTGGTGTGCTCGGTATGGTGCTGTTGAAAAGAGACGGCGCAGTCAGGAGTCTGCACCCGACGCATTCGATGGCGGTGTACGGAAAAGGCGCGAAAGAGTTTGTTGAAGGCGAACAGTATATGCACACACCCTGCCCGAGAGAGGGCTGCTGCGGAAAACTGCTTGACGCAGATGCACAGGTGCTTTTCCTCGGAGTGCCGCTCACAAAGAATACCTTCATTCACGGCGTTGAGGAATGGTGCGGTATAGAAAACCGACTGAGCGAGCCGAGAAAAATGCGCATCGTCATGGACGACGGTACTCTGTTCGATGCAAGCTTTGCGATGCACCGTGCGCCCGTGCCCGACGTTTCCCGCAACTACGGAAAGCTTCTGCCCGTGTTCAGAAAAGAGGGAATAGCGCATGAGGGAAAGGTCGGCGATGCCGATTGTGTTCTGTGCGGGTGCATGGATATGTTCGAGGTGACGAGCGGTCTGCTCGCAGATTTCCCCGATTTGTTTCTGGATAATCAGCCTGTCTGAAAATGTCGGGCGTGATTCGATAAATTGTCAAAAAAGAGAAAACATAGATTCAGAAAGGAATGGTCAAAAAATGAAAAAGTTCAAAAAGATTGTTGCGGTTCTGCTTGTTGCGTGTCTCTGCTTTGCTCTGACAGGCTGTGAAGCGGTCATGGAAATGATCGAGCAGCAGCTCAGCCAGTATGAGGTAGGACAGGATGTGGATCTCGATTCACTCGACCCCGGCAGCTACGAAGGTGATTTCTACGATCTTGAGGTCTTTGAGGATCTCCCCGAGAAGTATTCAAAGGCAACCCCGATGTTCTGGAGATGCGAGTCCGAGGACGGCGGAGTCATCTATTTCCTCGGTTCCATTCACGTTGCCGACGAGTCTGCATACCGTTTCAACGAGACCATAATGGAAGCTTTCGTTGAGGCTGATGCTCTGGCTGTCGAGTGCGACACCATCGCTTTTGAGAGCGATTATGCAGCACAGATGCAGATGTCCATGGATATGATGTATCTTGACGGCGACAAGGTTCAGAATCATATGTCCGAGGAGCTCTATGACGGACTCGTTGAGATCCTTGAGGAGTATCCCGATACATGGCAGGATCTCGGTTACACAATCGAGACACTCAATATGTGCAAGCCTGCAATGTGGAGCTCGCTGCTCGACAATATCGTTCTCGGTGAGACCGATCTCAAGAGCGAGCTTGGAATCGACGCACACTTCCTCAAGCTTGCAAAGGAAATGGGCAAGAGCGTTCTTGAGGTTGAATCGGTTGAGTTCCAGATGAATATGCTTTCCGAGTTCCCCGATGAGCTTTATGAGCTTCTTCTTGAGGGTTACCTCGAGGTGGATATGAAGGAGCAGGCTGAAGCAACCGAGCAGCTTTTCGAGCTGTGGAAGAAGGGCGACGTTGACGAGTTCACAGAGAACGTTGCAACCGATCCCGATATGGACTATACAGAGGAAGAGAACGGCGGCTACACTGAGGAAGAAGCCGAGCTCATCAAGGAATACAACGACAAGATGCTCTTTGACAGAAACATCGGCATGGCAGATGCAGCTGAGGAGTATCTCGCTTCCGGCAAGACTGTTTTCTATGTTGTCGGTGCAGCTCACTTTATCGGTGAAGGCGGCATAATCGAGCTGATGGAAGAGCGCGGCTATGAGGTCGAGTTCATCGGCGGAGAAAATCTCAAATGATAAAACCGACAAAATCGGACGCAGGCGCAGCGACGCGCAGAATCCATATTATCGATATTCTGCGCGCTGTTGCGATAATCTACATGGTGTTCTACCATGTGCTGTTTGATCTTGCGTTCGTGTGGCGGTATGATTGGGCGATACAGCTTTACGATTCACAGCGATATATAGTCATCTTCGATGAACTTATATTTGTTGTGCTTTCCGGTGTATGCGCAAATCTTTCCAAAAGTAATGCCGAGCGCGGCGCAGGTTTACTGTGCATCGCGCTCGGTTTTACCGCTGTTACGGCATTTGTTTTTCCCGGCGGCGCGATATATTTCGGCGTTCTGCATATGCTTTCCTGCTCAATGCTGATATATGCGGCGGTGGGCAAATGGCTCAAAAAGATACCGTGGTGGGTCGGTGCACCGCTGTTTGCGGCAGCCGCCCTGCTCACATGGAATGTAAAGAGAGGGTATTTCGGTATAGGCGATTTTTCTTTTGCCGTACCCGATATTCTTGTTTACAACAATAATCTTTACCCCTTCGGCTTCATCAACGCAAGCTATGCGGCAGCCGATTATTTCCCGCTGATGCCGTGGCTTTTTGTTTTCCTTGCGGGAGCATATGTCGGAAGTCTCTGCAGAAAGGAACTGCCGAAGCCGTTTTACAAGAACTACTGCCCGCCGCTTGCGTTTATCGGGCGGCATTCACTGCTGATATATGTAATTCATCAGCCAATAATTTTCGCAATACTTTATATTATCAAGCCACTTTGAAAGGAATACTCTGCCAATGGATTTTGTAGCACAGCTTGCAGCTCAGTTTTCGATCAAGCCTGAGTATGTCAAGAATATTCTCACACTTATTGACGATGGCAACACCATCCCGTTTATTGCACGTTACCGCAAGGAGATGCACGGAACACAGAATGACCAGACCATCCGTGAGCTTGCGGACAGATATGAATATCTCCAAGGTCTTGAAAAGCGCCGCGAGGAGGTAAGGGCATCGATCGAAAATCTCGGTGTGATGACCGATGAAATTTCTGCGGCACTCGGTGCTGCGGCAACACTTGCCGAGATTGAGGATATATACCGTCCCTATAAACCCAAGAGAAAGACAAGAGCTTCCGTCGCAAAGGAAAAGGGACTTCAGCCGCTCGCAGATGCGATTTTTGCACAGGAAAAGGGCGGAGAATTTCCTATCGATATGGCTCAGAATTATGTGGATGCGGAAAAGGGTGTTGAAACCGCTCAGGATGCTCTGCAGGGTGCTCTCGATATAATTGCGGAAGCTATTTCCGATAACGCAAATATCAGAAAGCGTCTGCGCTATGTTGCGTTTGCAAACGGAAGTCTGAGAACAAAGGCGTCCGATCCCGAAGCGGATTCCGTCTATACAACCTATTATGATTACAGTGAGCCGCTGACAAAGGTCGCAGGACACAGAGTTCTTGCAGTCGACCGCGGTGAGCGCGAGGGATTCCTCAAGGTTTCGGTAGAGTTTGACAAAGCAAAAGGACTCAATATCGTCTATTCCGAAAGTGTAATATACGGCTCGAATTGCACCGATGCTGTTATCGAAGCGGCAACCGATGCATACGACCGTCTTATATTCCCGTCGATCGAGAGAGAGCTGCGTTCCGATCTTACCGCAACCGCAGCGGAGGGAGCCATAAAGAATTTCTCACAGAACCTGCGCCAGCTTCTCATGCAGCCGCCTGTAAAGGGAAAGACCGTCATAGGTCTCGACCCCGGTTACAGAACAGGCTGTAAGGTTGCGGTCGTTGACGATACGGGCAGAGTTCTCGATACAGGCGTTATCTATCCCGCACCGCCCTACAAGAAGATCGACGAGGCCCGCAGAATAGTCGGCGGACTCATCAAGAAGCATAATGCCGATGCTCTGTCGATCGGTAACGGAACTGCGAGTAAGGAGACCGAGATGTTTGCCTCCGACCTGCTCCACGATTTTAACGGCGTGAGCTATATGGTCGTCAGTGAAGCGGGCGCTTCGGTTTATTCCGCGAGCAAGCTTGCGGCTGAGGAGTTCCCCGAATATGACGTCAGTCTCAGAAGCGCCGTTTCCATCGCAAGAAGACTGCAGGATCCCCTTGCAGAGCTTGTAAAGATCGATCCGAAGGCTATCGGTGTCGGTCAGTATCAGCACGATATGCCCCCGAAGAGACTCGACGATGCTCTCGGCGGAGTTGTCGAAGAGTGTGTCAATTCGGTCGGCGTCGACCTCAATACAGCGTCGCCGTCGCTTCTTGCAAGAGTTGCAGGCGTTTCGGCGGCGGTTTCGAAAAATATCGTTGCATACCGTGAGGAGAACGGTGCGTTCAAGAGCAGAAGCGAACTCAAAAAAGTTCCGAAGCTCGGTCCCAAGGCTTTCGAGCAGTGCGCAGGCTTCCTCCGTGTTGCGGAGAGCAGCAATGTGCTTGACAATACGGCGGTTCACCCCGAGAGCTACAGCGCGGCAAAAGCGCTTCTTGAGCTTTGCGGATACAAGCTGGACGACGTTAAAAAGGGCAAGATCGGTGATCTCAAGGATCGTGTCGCCGAGATAGGTGAGGAGACCGCAGCCGAGAAACTCGGTATAGGTGTTCCGACGCTCAACGATATTGTTACCGAGCTTATGCGTCCGGGGCGTGACCCGCGTGACGAACTGCCCAAGCCCCTGCTTCGTACCGATGTTCTCGATATGAACGACCTTGTTCCCGGTATGGAGCTTGACGGAACGGTAAGAAATGTTATAGATTTCGGTGCGTTTGTGGATATCGGAGTCCATCAGGACGGACTTGTACATATCTCGCAGATTTGCAACCACTTCATAAAACACCCGAGTGAAAAGCTCAAGGTGGGAGATGTTGTAAAGGTGTGGGTATTGTCGGTCGATACCGCAAAGAAGCGCATCAGCCTTACAATGAAGGGAGCCCCCGATGTCAAGAAGTCTTAAACTTGCGGCAGCACTGCTGCTGACGGTTTTGCTCACAGCCTGCTCGTGCAGCGAACCCGAGTATTATGAACGCCTCGATCAGAGCAGCGCGTCATCGTCGGGAAGTGCTGCGTCCGATACCGTGCAGACGGCAGGTACGACCGAGCAGACGTGGTCTGCGCCTGCACCCCGTTTCCAAACGGGAACATATTCGATGGCAAGCGCAAATTCCACAGTTCAGAATGTAGCGGGTGAAAGCGGCGGCAGCTATTATCGCTCCGATCAGGAATACGATTATGACCTTGCGATAACTGTTGCGGCTGACGGTTCGCTCACCTGTGTCTATACCTTTACGCGTGTCTACTGGACATATGAGGTCAATGACGAGTCCTATGTTTTTGATACAAATGACAGAACCATGTACAGCTCGGATACGGCGATGTATTTCGACCTTATAGGCTGCAGCTTTACAGTTGCAGTCGATGCGTCGATGAACGTAACGGGCATATCGGGGGTCTCGGATATAATAAGCGCCCACCCGACGACGGCTTCGCTGATAAATGAGGAAAATCTCCTTGTTATGGCAAAGGACGTCTTCTACGCTCTGCCGCAGACCTTCTCGTACAAGACCTCGTGGAATCTGAGCCAGAGCGGCGTTGATACGAGCTTTACGCTGATGCAGTTCAAGGACGGTCAGTTCGGCGCCGATATAGTCGGAGTGCAGCAGCCGCTTCCCGCGGATTCCCACGATGCCTCGACGGGATTTACGACAAAGTACAGCGAGATAGGCAGACTTACGGGAACTCTTCGAATGAACAGCGACGATCGCGGCGTTCAGAGCTTTTCTTACAGACAGACCAGTAAAGGTCTGCTTGTCTCAGCCAATGAGACGTATGATTTTGATGTAGTGGTCAGTTCGTCCTGCAAAATAACAAGAAAGGCATAACAGACCGTTATGGATTTGAAAAAAAGAATCATTGCCGTGCTCCTGTGCGTGATGCTTTGTCTTTGTGCGTTTTCGGGCTGTGAGTTTTCGCAGTTGACCTGTGTGTCGGAGCCGACCCTTACGCTTTACGGAGAGTATCCGTATCAGCTTCCCGTTCTCAAAGGTTTTTCAGGAGCTACCGAGCTTACGCAGCGCCTCGAGGAGCATTACGGGGAGATATGCAGCCTTCTGCAGAGCGCAAACGCCTCGGGTGATGTGGTTTCGATAGATTACTCGCTCGAGAAACGTGAAGAGAACTATGTTCTCAGAAGCTTCATAAAGGGCACGCAGTCGGGACGCTTTCTGCTTGATGAGATAGTGATAAATACCGAAGGCACAACTCAGATATCTCCGATCGCCATGACCGAATATCTTTCGGACGGCGAGTTCCTCGCGTCGTATTTTATGCTGTGCGAGGCGGGACTTGATCCCGATCTCGGCCGCTACGGAGAAAAGGTCGATCTGATCGATCTTCTGTCCGTGCTTGTCGGATACTGTGAAGCGTACGGTGAGCCGATCGATACCGCGCGCATTTCACAGAGTGTCAGCGGCTCCGATGTGTATCTCAAGGCTTATGAAACAGGACTTGTCGACCTGCTCTTTGAAGATGACCTCTATTCTCAGCTGAGATCGTATCAGCTCGCGCAGTGTATGGCGTCCTTTATCGAATATGCTTCGTCACATATCTGTACGGTAAGCTCGAACGAGATAACGATGGACGAGCTTATGTCAATGTGTGATGTCTTCCTCGACTTCTACACACCTGCCGAATCGGAAGAGGCAACGACGCAGTGGGAAAGCTGCAAGGCTGAGATTATGGAATGTTACTCTTCCGACGGATTGGACGTTCCGGCTACGCGCAGCAATGCAGCAGAGAGCTTTGTTTATATGTATGAAACGTGTTTCGGCGAGATAGATGAAGATACTTACGATTGGGTAACCTATCTCGATACGGAGCTGACAGCGGCAAGAAAAGCCGGTGCGAAATCGCTCATGAGTCCGTTTCCGTCGGGGGATATATTTTCGGCTCAGTACATAATCCATGAATTTGAAATCGGAGATATAGCGTCGGATTTTGCATATTCCTGCTATACCGGGTTCTGCGAAGATTTTGCCGGCGAGGATTCATATGCCGCCGAGACGGCGGTGTATTACGGCGAGATGATAAAATGCATCGGTACCCTTGATGAATATATCAAGGCTCATACCGAACCCGAAGCGCAGAAGATCACCGTGCGAAATGACCGTGATTATGACTGGTATCTTACACAGTACGATTACAGCTATTATGCCGATGTGAACTGTATGCCGACAATTTCAGCAATGGCAATAAGGTGGTCTACGGGCGATCTTGATGTAACTCAGCATGAACTGCGCAAAAAATTTCTGCCCGAATACAGTCAGGGCTGGTGGATGTGGCAGGTTGAGGAATGTCTTGCCGATTACGGAGTAAAATATGAAAGCAAAGATGTTTCGATCGAATCGATGCTGAGCGATCTGGATGCAGGGTGCATAATTCTGACACAGATGAGTGAGGTCGACCTTTCGCTTTCGGGGCATTGCTTTATAATTTACGGATACAGAAAACTTGGGGACAGCGTTGTTTTTTACATTCACGACCCCGGAGTTTCCTACGAGCAGAACAAATACGGTGAACCGATAGGTAAGGGTATGGAGATCGACTCCGCGTATGCCTATTGGGTGATTGACCGTTTTGCCTATTCATATGTGTGCGTGAGTGCACAGTAAAAGGAGGAAAGCCGCGCAGGCGGACGATTATGAAAAAGGAAAGAATGCTTGAGTATGCCCGTCTCATAACCAAAATGGGCATAAATGTACAGAAGGATCAGGACGTTGTCATAAAGGCATATTTCGATCAGCCCGAGTTTGTCATGATGCTGGTCGAGGAATGCTATAAACTCGGAGCGCGCAAGGTTCGTGTCGAGTGGATGTATATGCCGCTTGAGAAGATCGATATAGAGATGCAGAGCCTTGAGGCTCTCTCTGAGGTTACTGACTGGGAGGTCGAAAAGCTCAAGCACAACGTCAAAACTCTTCCCGCGATGATATACGTCATTTCTGAAGATCCCGACGGTCTGTGTGATGTGGATCAGAAGAAATATGCATCTGCGAGAGCGGCAAGAACAGCCGTTATCAAACCGTACCGCGATTCTATGGAGGATAAGTATCAGTGGTGTATTGCCGCTGTTCCCGGCGTCGAATGGGCACGAAAGGTGTTCCCGGGCGTCTCTGATGAAGAAGCGGTCGAGAAGCTGTGGGAGAGTATACTTTACTGCTCACGCGTTGACGGAAATGCACAGGAGAACTGGAACGAGCACAATAAGAATCTCAAAGAGAGATACTCTTATCTCAACTCTCTCGAACTTCGTGAGCTGCATTATACCGCATCAAACGGAACCGATCTTACTGTCGGGCTTATAGATATCGGAAGATTCCTCGGCGGCTGCGAAAAGACCCTCGGCGGAGTTGTCTATAACCCCAATATCCCGTCTGAAGAGATATTTACATCTCCCATGAAGGGAAAGGCAGAAGGTGTTGTTTATTCTTCGATGCCCTTCTCCTATAACGGAAGACTGATGGAGAACTTCGGTTTCCGATTTGAGAACGGAAAAGCCGTTGAGGTGCTTACCGATAACGAGGACGACCGTGCAGTGCTCACCGATATGATAAATATGGACGAGAATTCCGCATATCTCGGCGAGTGCGCACTTATCCCGTACGATTCTCCAATCAGAAACAGTGAAATAATTTTCTATAACACTCTGTTTGACGAGAACGCCGCCTGCCATCTGGCTCTCGGTTCAGGATTCAACGGCTGTCTCGAAGGTTTTGAAAATATGACCTTTGACCAGTGCTGCGAAAAGGGAATAAACAGTGCATTTATCCACGAGGATTTCATGATCGGAACACCCGATCTGAATATTGACGGAAAAACAAAGGACGGAAAGACTGTGGCAATATTCCGCAACGGCGGCTGGGCATTCTGATAAAAGCAATAAAATATCGGCAGAAGCGGATTTCTCGCTTCTGCCGATGATTGTTTATTTTATTCTTGTGCTTACGCCATACGGTTGACCGAAAGGTTAAGTATATCGGGATCGCTGTATTCGTCTGCCGAAGTTGCTTCGGGAATGGATATTATTTTGACCTTCGGAAGGACTGCCGCAAGCAGAGAGATGAATTTGTTTTCCTTTCCGGGTGTACCGGTAATAACATAATCAGCTTTGACTCTTTTTACATATTCCGTAACGGCCAGTACAGGGTTCTCATTATATAGAATGGTCATCTGAGCGCCGACTGTTCTTGCAATACTGTGGAGATATTCGAGAGCGTCAAGCTCGCTTTCGGTGCAGTAACCGTCAAGAACGCTGACAATTTCAAGCAAAGCGCCTGCGTCTTCAGCTATGCAAGCGGCGGCATTTATTATTCTTTCACAATTGTATTGTCCCGTTACACAGGCTATGCATACCTGCTTTCTGTGACTCATGATACATTGTCCTTTCACAAATTGTGGGTGCGCCTGATATCTGTCCCGAGCATCACCTCCTATATCTTACAATTTATATTATACATAACATTATGTCATAAAAACGATAATTTTTTGTCTAATGTGTTAACAAAGTGTAACATATAAATACAGTGATATGCTATGTGACAATCTCCGTCTTGAAATCGGTCGGCAATGAAGTTATAATAGTTTACATCTGAGAAAGTTGAGAGGAGTTATTTTTAATGCCTGCAAAAAAGACTGCTAAAAAGAGCACCTCCGCAAAAAAGACAAGCGGAAAAAAGAGTACTTCAAAGAAAAAAAGTACAAAGAAGAATACAGCGGGAAATGCAGCATCTTTCCTTGGCGGAGTGGTTGCTGCGCTTGCGATTCTTTATGTGATATCACTGCTTGGCGGCAAGAATCCCATCACATATATCTGTGCAGAAAAACCTGAAGAAACCGTGTCATCTGATGTTTACGTATCGGAATCTGATGTAACAACAACGATAACATCTATTCGCACAACATACCCGTTTGCAACAACTTCCTCAACTGCAAAGCCAACCGAGTCTCCGGCATCGGCAAAAATGCAGGAAGCCATGCGTATAAGAGAGCTCCTTCCCTCGAAGAAGTGGAAGACCACTCTGATGGGTTATGATGCAACGATCACCTTCAAGAAGGGCGACACGGCAGATATTTCCGTCAAGATATACTTCATTACCGAGAAGCTCAGCGCCAATTATTATGTGTATGACGACTGCTCGGTTGAAATCAGATTTTCTTACGGCGGAAAGAATTATCGCATAATCGGAACAGCTGATGTTGTCTCTGATGATAAGATAACTCTTACAACCACAACCGGAGAGACTTACACTCTCAATGCGGCATAATCAAAAATAGTTTCCGAGGTCTGATTGATGAGATGCAGAAATTGTAACGGAGAGGTCAATCTTGCTGTAGGTCGCTGTACGGTATGCGGACAGCCGGTCGACGATGCGGCAAAATCGAGAATACTTCAGAATCTCGATCAGCTTGCCGATCAGTACAACATCGATTACGACAATATCGACAGCAAAACAGAAGATATCCCCGAGATAATGCGGGTAAACCGCAAGCAGGAAACCGAAAAGAAAAAGGAAGAAAAGAGCGATCCGAATGTTCGCCCGACCTTCGATGAGGAGAGATTCCGCCGCCTTGCGGGAATAACGGAAGATGATCTGAAGAAAGAGGAGCAGCCCGAGGAGGAAACGCCCGAGCTGCAGGAAGAGCAGATTGAGGAAGAAAGCTCGCAGGATTCGGAATCCGAGGATGATTACGAACCTTCAAATCCTGTTTTGCGGGGACTCAAAAATGCATATATGAAGCTTGACAAAGCGATCACTCCCGCGACCGACAGATTGCTTGCGTTCTATCGAAAGCACGTGCCGCGAAAGAATCGCGTGAAGCACAGTCCGCTAAAGGAACGTCTTGCGATTATGCTTATTGCGCTGGCGCTGATCGTGGTTACGGTCGTGCTTGTTCTGACAATAGTGTCGTGTATACCCGATAACCCTGTCGGAGTATGGGAAACAAGCGAAAATCTTACCGTCGAGTTCACAAATGACGACAGAGTTATTGTCAGAGCAGTGACCGAGAGCGGCGAGGTATGCATTATCAAAGAAGGAATATACAGAACCCAGTGCAAAAACTCAAAAAGCTCCCTTATTATTGAATATGAAGACGGAACGCAAAGTATTCTCTATTATTCGATAGAAGGTGACAAGGGTACGTTTACCAACATTGGAAACGGGAAAGCCCCCGCAGTTTATTACAGACAATAACAGTAATCCCCGACAGCTGCCGCGAAGCGGTGACTGTCGGGGATTTTTGCCTAATTTACAGGGAGAATCACGGTGATGCAGGTACCCTTGTTCGGTTCGCTTTCTATTTCGATGCTGCCTGCGTGCAGCTCTATTATTTTTGCGGCGATCGGAAGACCGAGTCCGCTTCCGCCTTTACCGTGAACAGATGAACCTCTGTAAAATCTCGAAAAAGCTCTTTTTTTCGTTTCCTCGTCCATTCCCATACCGTTGTCGGAGACGGAAACGACGATCTGCTTGCTGCTTTTTTTCATAGTGACCGTGATTTCGCTGTCTTTTTCCGAGTAACGAATGGCGTTGTCCACGAGATTGAACCATACCTGAGAGAGCAATTCCTCGTCGCCTGTGTAATAGGTCATCGGGATATCTATGATAAATTCGATGTTTTTAGCTTCCCATTTTGGCTGAAGCCGCACGATAGACTGAAGTATCTGATCGTCGAGGAGGAACTTTTTCGGTGAGGAAATAAGCCCCTGCGATTCGAGCTTTGAAAGCCTTAAAATGTTTTCCGAAAGCAGTGCAAGCCGTTCGCTCTCTCTCGTTATCAGAGTAGCATATTTTATCCTGTCCTCGTCGGAAATGGATTCTTCGGCAAGAAGACTTGAATATCCTTTTATGATCGATAACGGAGTTTTGAACTGGTGCGACATATTAGCGGCAAAATCCTTCTTCAGAATCTCATTGCCCTCGAGCTCCTTTGCCATACGGTTGAAATTGCTCTGCAGACGACCTATTTCGGTGTCTCTTCCGCTTTCCTTGAGCCTGACGGAAAAGTCACCGTTGGCTATTTTCTGTGTAGCATCGGATACCCGTGTCAGGGGAGTCATAATTGCGTTTATTGTCGAGCCTATGAGAAGAAAAGATATCGCAACGGTCATTATCGGCTGGATAAGCTCCTTTACAGCTATGCCGAAAATAAATGTTTCCACAGCTCCGAGCCAGGGAATGAATAACCCCTTGAGCAGCATGGTCAGCGTAAAGGAACAGATCGAGGATACCGAAACGATGATTATGATTATTAAAGCGACTTTGACGGAATATTTCTTCATTCGTTGATTACCACCTTGTATCCCAGTCCGCGAACAGTCTGAATTTCAAAATCGGTTATACCTTCGACCTTTTCGCGAAGTCTTTTGATATGCACATCGACTGTTCGGTAGTCTGATTCGTTGTCATAGCCCCATATTTCATCCATCAGAGCGTGACGGGTAAAGATTTTTCCGGGGTAAGAAAGCAGGGTGTGAAGAAGGCGAAATTCCTTGAGTCTGAATTCAATCATATCAGAACCCTTTGTGAGCGTGAGAGAATCCTCGGACAGCACACATTCACCGACGCGAAGAATGCGGTCGCTTGCGATATCGGCGCGTCGCAGCAGCGCCTTGACACGCATCAGCATTTCTTCCATCTCGATGGGCTTGACCATATAATCGTCAGCGCCCTTGCGGAAACTCTTGCGCTTGTCCTCAAGAGCCTCTTTTGCGGTTATTATCATGATCGGAATGGATTCGTCGGCATTGCGTACGGCTTCGGTCAGCTCAAAACCGTCCATAACAGGCATCATAAGATCAACGATCATAAGATGGACCTTTGAGTGATCGAGTACCGAAAGAGCCTCCTCGCCGTTTCCGGCCTCAAGAACGCTGTATCCGGCACCGCGAAGATTTATCGACATAAGCTCGCGCAGATCAAGATTATCCTCGACAATAAGTATATTAAGCATGACAAAAAGCTCCTTTGTACAGCACGATAAGTTTCAGACTTTGACACAATATATGATATATTAAAATCTTAAACTATGTGTTAACTTGAATCTTATTATTTTGGTTTCGTGACAACTTTGGCAAGCTTGACATTCATTATAGTATGTTTTATTATAAAATAAGTATAATGTCGTAATTTTGCGGATTCAATACTCTTTTATATGTTTTGCAGGGAGTCAGTCGTATGACAAAGAATAATAAAAAAGAGATAATTTTACTTTTGGTGATCATCGCAGCTATGATCCCTTTCATCGTGTACGCTTTATCGATAACGCCTGAGACATCGGCAGGCAGCAAGAGCAAATATCCGGTTTATATAACGGAAATACTCGCGTCAAATAATCTGTACCCGGACGAAAACGGCGTCTGCTGCGACTGGATAGAGATTTATAACAGTTCCGATGCAGATATCGATATTTCGAACTTCGGACTTTCCGACAATCAGGTGAATATAAGATATACATTTCCCGAAGGCACTTATATCGGAGCAGGCGAATATCTCGTTGTATACTGTTCGGATATGCACGGGGAAGGATATGCTCCGTTCAAGATATCAAAGTCCGGCGGCGAGGATATAGTTTTCATCAGTGAATCAAATGTCATAATTGACCGCATTGAGACGGTGGAAACAACAGAAAACTGTCCGATGATTTTAAATGATCTCGGTGAATGGACTGTTGGTCAGTTTGCAACCCCGGGATTTGTGAACAGTGAAGAGGGAAGGAACGAATACGCAGCATCACTGAATTTTGCCGATACAACATTGAAGATAACCGAAATAATGCCGTCCAACAAATCTGTTGTTGCCGACTGTGACGGAGATTTTTCCGATTATATCGAGATATCGAATGTCGGAGAGAATGAGGCGAACCTGAAAGGGTTTTATCTTTCGGACAAGTCTGACGAGCCGCTTCAGATGATGCTTCCGGATACGGTTATTGAACCGGGCGGCAGTGTTGTGGTTTTTGCGTCGGGAAAGAATGGTGTGTTTGAAAACGGAGAAATACACGCTCCGTTTTCGCTCAGCTCCGATGGGGAATGTGTTGTGCTGACATCGCCTGCAGGTGTTTTGCTCGACAGTTTCAGTTATGAACGGGCAGATGATGACAGATCAATCATGATAGATGCTGAAGGCAATACCGTCATAACCGCGGAAGCTTCTCCCGGATATTCGAATGACGGTGTGGGATACGAGGCTTTCTGTTCATCGAGAATTGCTCCCGATGATATAGTGATAAATGAGGTAATGACGAGCAATGCGTCGCTGCTGGCGCAGAGCGACGGAGAATATTATGACTGGATAGAGCTTCGCAATAATTCGTCGGGAACCGTAAATCTGTCCGATTATTATCTAACTGACAGCAGTGAGATAAAGGATAAATTCCGCTTGCCAGATATATCGCTTGCTCCCGGTCAGTATCAGATAATTATCTGTTCGGGTATGAGCGAAAAAACCAACGGCAGATATGTTCACGCCAATTTCTCGCTTTCGGCTGATGAAGATTCTTTGTTTTTGTACAACAAGGACGCCGATATAGTGGATTATTGTCACCTGATCGATCTTACATACGAAGGCAGTTACGGACGTATGCAGGACGGAAGCAGCGGATACTTCTATTTTAAAAAGCCGTCGCCCGGAGCCGAGAATTCGGGTGGAAAAAGGACCGTTGAAAAAACACCGTTTTCGTCAGTGGAAAGCGGTGTTTATAATGACAGGGAGTCTCTTACCGTTGAGCTGCTGGGCGGAAATGAAATAAGATATACAACCGACGGAACCATACCGACGGGAAAATCGAAGCTTTATTCCGAGCCGATAGTTCTGAATAAAACAACCGTTATACGTGCGGCGTGTTTTTCGAAAGAAGCTCTCACGGGAAAAACAGCAACTTTTTCCTACTTTCTCAATGAAGGACATACACTGCCGATAGTGAGTCTTGCTGTAGCTCCCGAGGATCTGTGGAGTGCGGAAAAGGGAATATATGTAGAGGGCAACCACAATAATTACTATCAGGACTGGGAAAAGCTTGCAAACGTTTCGTTGTTCGAGGATGATGGAAGCTTTACAATCGATTGCGGTCTTAAGATGCATGGTGCAGGAACAAGAAAGACGAGCGCGAAAAAATCGTTCAAGGTAGTTTTTCGTCCGAGATACGGAGGAACGCTTGATTATAAAGTGTTCGATGACAGTGAAATTTCCGAGTTTCATTCGCTCTTGATCAGAGGCGGCGAGGACTATACAAAGACAATTTTCAGAGATGAATTGTCCTGTTCTCTTGCAGAGCAGGGGAGCAACAATCTTCTGACGCTCAATGACAAGCATTGTGTGCTTTATATCAACGGTGAGTATTTCGGAATCTTTTCAATAAGAGAAGCCTACTCAGAGGAGTACTGTTCGTCGCATCTGGATGTGAGCCCGAACAGTGTTACGATAGCCCGTGCACCCGTGAGGGAGAATGTGAATCCTTCGCTCTATAAGCTGATAAGCTTTGCAAGAACAAATGATATGAAAAAAGATGAGAATTACAGATATATCGATTCGAAGATAAATCTTGACAGCCTCATCGATTGGTACATTTTCGAAGCGTATTGCGGAAACAACGATATCCCCGGAAATGTCAGATACGTTTATTCTTCCGAAGAAGGAAAATGGAGATACTGCCTTTTTGATATGGACTGGGCGTTTGTGTGGTTTGGAACGTGCAGATGGGCGTTTGATTCAAATTGTCAGCACAGCGCTCTTTTCAGGGCACTCATAAAAAACGATGAATTCAAGGATAGATTTCTCACGAGAATGGCAGAGCTTTTCGATTCAACTCTATCAGACGAAAATATCCTGAAAACGATAGATTATTATACGGAATTGCTGAGACCGGAGATGAAAAGGGAAAAGGCATACTGGGGAGGGTCTGTAAAGGACTGGGAGAAGCACGTCAGACGAGTTCGTGCTTATATTACAGATCACGACAGAATAGGTGAAGTGCTTCGCAGTATGAAATCGTATATGAATCTTACCGATAAGGATATAGCGAAGTATTTCGGGAGGTGAGATATTGGGCGCTCAGGTTTACAGGCACGAGTACAAATACAGAATAAGCAGCTTGTCGGCACAGCTGTTGTCAAAGAGGCTTGGACTTGTGCTAAGAAAGGACAAGAATGCCGGTGCTGACGGAGGGTATTTTATAAGAAGCCTGTATTTTGACGATATTGATCACACGGCTTTTCATGAAAAGCTGTGGGGAACAAGCGAACGTGCAAAATACCGCATCCGTTATTACAATTATGATGACAGTTATATGATCTTTGAGAAAAAATCAAAGAACAATCTGTATTCGCACAAGCAAAGCGTGGAACTTTCCTACAGTATGACCGAGGCGATTCTGAAAAGCGATCATATAACATTGAGTCGTGCGGACGAGCCGTTGCTGAAAGAATACGGAATGCTGTGTGCAACGAGACTTATGAAGCCTCATGTGCTGGTCGATTATGACCGTATTGCATTTACATATCCGGTCAGTAATGTGCGTATTACGCTCGATCTCAATGTAAGGACGGCTCCCTTTAAAACCGATATCTTTGATGACAAACTCGGAACTATCCCGGTTTTTCCCGAGGGAGAGCAGCTTATGGAGGTCAAATTCAATGAGTTTTTGCCCGAGTTTATAAGAGATCTTTTATATGATATCCCGAAGACTCTTGTGGCAAATTCTAAATACACACTTTGTCTGTCTACAATTCTTGAATAGTTGAGGAGAAATTATGAGCTTTAACGATATTATAAAAAACAAGTTTATTGAAGAAGTAACTGATGTGTCGGTCAGCGAGATTTTTACCGCTGTCCTGCTTGCGTGTGTTCTCGGCGTGTTTATTGTACTTATCTATAAAATCACGTTTACGGGCGTTGTTTTTAACAGGAACTTTGCGCTTGGATTGGTGCTGCTGCCGATGATAACATCGCTGGTTGTTCTGTGCATTTCGTCCAACATCGTGCTGTCTCTCGGTATGGTCGGTGCTTTGTCCATTGTCAGATTCAGAACCGCCGTCAAGGAAGTCATGGATACTGTTTTTATGTTCTGGGCAATAACGGCAGGAATTGTTGTGGGTGCAGGATTTACCATAGTTGCAATCATTGCGACGGTTGTGATAGGTCTGCTGTTTGTCCTGATTTCATGGGCAGGAAACTTCCTTGATAAAACAGGGCTGAGTACAGGCGGCGGATATCTTGTCGTAATACTCTATGATTACAGAGCGGCTGATGAAGTGCTCAGAGGAATCAACAGCCTGCCGAAATACAAAATCAAATCAAAATCTCTTTCCGGCAGACTTGAAGAGCTTGTTCTTGAGCTCAAAATGTCTGAGAAGGATTTTGAAACACTGAGAAAGATCAAAGGGATAAAAGGCGTCGAAGAGGTCAATACGGTAAGCCATTCGGGAAGCACCATCCTTTGACGAAGCGGGTGAGGTTAAAAATGAGAACCAATGCGTTTTACAGAATACTGATTTTTGTCTGTGCTGCGGCGCTGCTTTTGTCAGGCTGCTCCGATGATGAAGAAGCACGGAAGAGAGCACAGCTCGATGAAGCGAGGAATAGCTGTACTGCTGAAATAGAAGAGCTCAGAGTGAAGCTTCTTTCGGATATGCCGCAGCAGTATACGGTTTCACTCGGAGAAGACGCAGGCAGCAGTGCGTCGGGTGATGCCGTCGGAACAACGCTCTTTGACGGAGTTGTTACCTGTCAGCAGATAGAAGAGGCATGCGAAAGTGAAAAACTTGATATGCTCAGACCTGTTGCTGTCAGTATTTTAAGAGAGCGGCTTGAATGTGTGAAGACCGTTGCGGACGATAACAGCGTTACACTTGTGCAGCAGGCGGCAATCGAGATTGAGCTGCAGATGAATTCGGCACAGACGGTTTCCGATTTGTATAATTGCCTTCTGTCGGCAGAAAGCAAACTGATTGCACCGATTGAAATAGAGCTGTCGGGAGATTTAAAGGACAAAGCAAGAGCAGGCTATCAGATATATGTCGACGGCAGCGGCGAAACCTGGCTTTGCATAAATACAAATTTTGTGCTGCCGGGATTTAAGGACGATGCGACGGGATTCTCGCTTCAGCTTCTTCTCGATAACGGCAAGAAAGCTTATGCGGCCGCAGACAGCCTGTATAATCACGAAAATATCGTTTTTGACGGTGCTTACAGTGTGCGCTTCAATATAACTCGTATGCTTGGTACGATGACAGCGAACGATTTTTTTGCAGGACGCAACAGGATTGTATTTTCTGTGTTTGCCGTTGACAACTCGATTTGTTTTTCTCAGGACTTTTACAGAATACCGACAAGAGATACAGTTTTTTGCAGCAGCGCGGAAAGTTTGCTGAAGCTTATCTGTATCTGTGCACAGTATTCCTGATTGAAAAGAGCGCGGGGAGGGCAGAAATAAGTGAAAAACAGTTCAAACAAAAGCAAGGGTACAAAAACTGTATTTGTCGCAGTAATTGCAGTTGCGTTTCTTGCAATAAATATAGCGGTATTATCAAATGCTCTGAAAAACAAACCTGCCGAAATACAGGAGGTTGTATCGTCTTCCGAGACGCAGGAAGTTAAACCGATGACAACGTATGATGCGCTTGCGCTTGTCAACAGCGGTTTTTCGGCTGACGGTTTTTCGAGTACCGCGTCAGAGCCTTCGGTGTTCGAAATCGGATTGTGCGAGAAGGATATCTATTGCTGTGACACATATCAGTTCAGACCGCTTGGAGGAACGGCGGTGCAGTGGTCGTCATCGGATAAGAAAATCGCGTCGGTTGACAGCAACGGATTTGTTAGAACATACAACGCGGGCACGGTTGAAATAACAGCGTCCGATTCGGCGGGAAATACTGATAAATGTGTTATAAATGTACTTAAAGTAGCCTACATTACAATCGACGATACGCCGACGAAATATACAAGAAAGATACTCGATATACTTGATGAGTACAATGTAAAGGCTACATTTTTTATGAATGCTTCGCCGAGTCAGGCTAAGAAGTATGCGGAGATATACGAGAGAGGGCACACCTTTGCACTCCATGGTTACAGACACGCGACTTACTATCCTACACCGCAGTCCTTCCTTGACAATATGGAAAAAAGCCGGGAGTTCATAATGGAGGCTTCGGGCTGTCATTATGTCGATAATATCTTCCGTTTTCCGACAGGCAGCAGAGGCGAGAAGAGCTATGATCGGATACTTGATTTTATGCATAAAAAGGGATATAAGGCGTTTGACTGGACGACGGAGTTCCATGACTACTATTATCACTCGGCAGAGGGCTGTCTGGGATATTTCAAGAAGTTTCTTGATCTGAACTATACCAGCAGAAGTCAGGATTGTGCAGTTGTGCTTTTCCATCCGAAGGAATGGTCGGCAGAAGCGCTTCCCGAAGCACTTGACTATATGATAGAAAAAGGGTACACATTTGCTACAATAACAGAGGATACGGCGGAGTATAATTTCTACAGACGCTATCCCGAATAAAAATGAAAGGTCGCACATCGGCGGTTGCCGTGTGCGACCTTTTTGTATGTAGAATATATTTTCCCGATATTTCCGTTTTTGTTGATAAAAGAGTGGAATTTTTGCTGTTTTGGTGTTATTATATAATAAAAATGCAAAAAATCGTAAAGGAGACGCGCTTTTGCGCGGATGCAGGATATGGCAGAAATTCCGCAGGGAACTGTTGCTGAGATGAAATCGCTTTGTATGCAGGGCGAAAAGCTTGCGAAGATTGGTGACTATGTCCGTGCTTTGGAAAAGTACAATGAAGCGCTGACTTTGGTTCCGAGACCGCGAAAGGCTTATTCGGAAGCAACGTGGATATATGCAGCGATAGGCGAAGCGTATTATAATATGAAAGATTACAAAGAGGCGGGAAAGGCTTTCTTTGAATCATACAGTTCGCAGGGTGGAGACAGGTCGGCACAGATCTGTCTGAGACTCGGACAGTGCCTTGAGGAGTGTTCGGAGCGCAAACGTGCGCACGAATATCTCAGGCAGGCGCTCGATATGGAGGGAGCAGGCATTTTTGCCGACGAAAACCCGAAATATTACAGGACCGCTACGGCGAAACCTTACGAGCTTGAAGAGCCGCAGGAAAAACCGAGATCTCACGGCAGCGACGTTATTGAAGGTGAAGCGGTTTTTTACGGAGACTCTTTTGCAGATGATGAAAATTCGCAGGAAAGGGAAAGCTTTATCAAAAGGCTTTTTTCGAGGTTTAAAAACTTATGAGAATACTTGTGAGTGCGTGCCTTCTGGGAATATCCTGCAGGTACGACGGCGGAAGCAACCCGTGCGAAGCGGTTATGGCTTTGGCCCAAAAACATACGCTTATCCCTTTCTGCCCCGAGATATACGGCGGACTGCCCACGCCGAGAATGCCGTCGGAGCGGTCAGGCGCAAGGGTTATGATGAGCAACGGAATAGATGTCACAAAGAATTACAGACGCGGAGCGAAGGAAGCGCTCAAGGTCTACCGCGGATTTGATTGCGAATGTGCAATTCTCAAAGAGAAAAGTCCGTCGTGCGGATCTGGAATAATTTATGACGGAAGCTTTTCGGGAATGCTCAAGAGCGGCTACGGAATAACCGCCGAGCTTTTCAAGGAAGAGGGTATCCCGGTTTACGGCGAATCGGAAGCTGACAAAATTGTTTAAACGAAAGGAATGTAAATGACATGAAGCTCAATTACAAACGAACGATCTGTGTAGGTTTTGCCTTTTTCCTGATATGCGCATTCTGGCAGGCATACGATAATATCGTTCCCCTTATGCTTACAAACAAGTTCGGAATGTCCCAGGCTCATTCGGGTATCATAATGGCGATAGACAATATTCTTGCTCTGTTTATGCTGCCCCTTTTCGGTATTATTTCAGATAAGACAAATTCAAAACTCGGCAAGCGCACACCTTACATTCTTGTCGGTACAATAATCGCCGTTATCGCATTTGTAGGACTTACATTTGCCGATAATATGCAGCTTGCAAAGATCAATGCAGTTTCTGCGATTGACGATAAGGCTGCTCTCGAGACACTTTACGAGTTCGATTACGGTACTGAGCTTATCGCTCCCGACGGCGAAAGTTTTAACGTAAAGGACAAGTTCACAAAGAATGAGTTCACAGCGATCACGTCTGTTGACGAAAACGGACAGACAAACCTCGACTACACAAATTATGTCGAGCCGGCAAGACAGGCTTATGTCCATCAGCAGACACTTTCAGATCCCCAGCCGATAATCATTTTTATCGCCATTCTCCTTGTGGCGCTCATCGCAATGGCAACCTTCCGTTCGCCTGCGGTCGCTCTTATGCCTGATGTCACAATCAAACCGCTTCGCTCCAAGGCAAATGCTGTCATCAACCTTATGGGAACAGCAGGCGGCATTTGCGTCCTTGCACTCGGTGCTGTGTTCGCAACAGGTTCGGTAAAGAATTCGATGATGAATTATACCGTGTTCTTCTCCGTCATTGCGGGACTTATGGTCGCAGCTCTTATTGTTTTCATGCTTACGGTCCGAGAGCCGAAGTTTGTTTCCGAGATGCAGGAGGAAAGCAAAAAGTACAATATCGACGAATCCGCAGAGGATGAAAACGGCAATAAGAGAAAGCTGAGCAAGGGGGAATTCTTCTCGCTTATCCTCATTCTTGCATCGGTCATTTTCTGGTTCATGGGATACAATGCTGTTACAAGCAAATACTCCGTTTATGCAAGCAAGGTTCTCAATCTTGACTACAATATGACTCTTATGCTTGCACAGGCAGCAGCGATTGTCGCTTATATTCCCGTCGGACTTATTTCTTCAAAAATAGGTCGTAAAAAGGCAATACTTGCAGGTGTTGTTATGCTCTGTACAGCCTTCTCCGTTGCAGCAACGCTCACAGCAGGCAGCTCTCCGATCATCATGAACTGTATGTTTGCTCTTGCAGGAATCGGCTGGGCAACCATAAACGTCAACTCCTTCCCGATGGTTGTTGAGCTTGCAAAGGGCGGAGATGTCGGAAAATATACGGGCTTCTATTACACAGCAAGTATGGCAGCTCAGACCATCACTCCTTATATAAGCGGACTGCTTATGGACAATTACGGAATGAGAACGCTCTTCCCGTATGCGGCTGTTTTCGTTGCTCTTGCATTCATAACAATGATATTTGTAAAGCACGGCGACAGCAAGCCGATAGGAAAAGCATCTCTCGAAGCACTGGATGTGGATGCATAAATGATTTTTCTGATTATTACCGCCGTCACGGTGGTTGTGTTATCGTCAATATATCTTTTCGTCACTATGCCGTCTTTCAGGCGGCATAGTGTTCTTTCTGCCATGATGGGAAAAAGATACGGACACAGAGGTCTGCACAGCGCGGAGAATGGCGCTCCCGAAAATACAATGGCAGCCTTTGAAAGATGCGTTGCTCACGGATTCGGATTCGAATTCGATGTCAGACTGACAGCCGACGGAAAGCTCATGATAATGCATGATGACAGCACTCTTCGAATGACGGGAACTGATCTGAGAATAAGCAGGACGTCATCTGCCGAGCTTGATAAGCTCAGGGTAGGGCAGACAGAGGAACGTATACCTTATTTTTCTCAGGTGCTTGAAATGGTGTCGGGCAGAGTTCCGCTGATAATCGAACTGAAAGCCGAGAACGGAAATCACGCTCAGCTTTGCGAGGCTGTTGAGAGGGAGCTTTCGTCTTACAAAGGGGAATATGTTGTCGAGTCGTTTGATCCCAGAGTTGTCAGATGGTATAAGCTCAACCGACCGCAGACAGCACGCGGCCAGCTGACGGAGGATTTCAACAGCAGAAATTCCGATCTCACAAAGACTCTCGGATTTGTTATGCACAATTATCTTACAAATTTCCTGACACGTCCCGATTTTATAGCAATGCGCCTTGCGGACAGAGAAGGTTTTACGCACAAAATGCTGAAAAATGTTTTCGGTGCACGCACTGTTGTGTGGACAGCACAGACGGAACAGGAAATGAAACAGTGCGAATCTGAGGGAGATACCGTTATTTTTGAAAACTTCATTCCCGATGAATAATAAAGCTTTCCGTAAAAAAAACAGATGTAATTGTAAAATCATGGAAAGGCATATGGTTAAATCTGTGTTAAATTTATTGACGCATAAAAATGCCTGTGATAAAATTATAACGAAAATTTATACAAGAATATGAGAGGAGGAGACCGTCATTTCCATTCAAGAATTTATCTCCCTCATGGGACAGTATCCGGTGCTCATCATCACAACATTGCTGACACTTGGTGTCATCCTTGTAAACGGATGGACTGATGCACCGAACGCTATTGCGACCTGCGTTTCAACCCGCGCAATGAAGCCGGGAGCAGCGGTACTGATGGCGGCGGTATTCAATCTTATCGGTGTTGTCACTATGACGCTTATCAACAAGAGCGTTGCCGAAACCATATATAATATGGTCGATTTCGGAAACGATCCCCGTTCTGCGCTTATTGCGCTTTGTGCGGCTCTTGTTGCGATAGTTGTCTGGGCGACGCTGGCGTGGTGGTTCGGTATTCCGACAAGTGAGAGCCACGCGCTCATCGCCGGTCTTTCCGGTGCGGCAATCTCCATCAATCACAGCTTTGAAGGAATCAACGGCAGTCAGTGGCTCAAGGTCATCTACGGTCTTGGACTTTCGACGATTCTCGGATTCATAATGGGATTTGTCGTTGTAAAAATCGTAGAATCAATATTCAAAGGTATCGACAGGAACAAGACAACCGGATTCTTTGAAAAGGGTCAGATTGCAGGCGGTGCGGCTATGGCGTTCATGCACGGTGCACAGGACGGACAGAAGTTCATCGGCGTCCTCCTTCTCGGTATGGCTCTTTCTCAGGGACAGGCCGAAGCAGGCGCGGTTGTGGTTCCTCTTTGGATGATGGTGCTCTGTGCTCTCGTTATGGGACTTGGAACCTCGATCGGAGGATACAGAATAATCAAAGCTGTCGGTATGGATATGGTCAAGCTTACAAAGTATCAGGGCTTCTCGGCTGACCTCGCGGCTGCTTTCTGTCTGCTTCTGTCATCGCTCACAGGTGTTCCTGTTTCCACGACACATACAAAGACAACTGCCATAATGGGTGTCGGCGCTGCACGTCACATCAAGAGGGTCAACTGGAGCGTTGTCCGTGAAATGGTACTCACATGGGTTCTTACTTTCCCGGGCTGCGGAGCGCTTGGCTTCCTTATGGCAAAACTGTTTGAGAGAATATTTTAAATTCTAAACTGCACTGATTCAGAAAGGTATGGTTTGATTATGGGAATTTTTACAAATAAAGAAAAAAAGGAAGCGTTCGATTATTTTGAGTGTTTTAAAAAGATCGTAAGATATGCAAACGAAGCATCAGCAATGCTCTATGACATTCTCAACGATTACGATTATGAGAAGCTCGAGGAGAAGAGTCACAAGCTTCATGAGACCGAACAGCTTGCCGACCTTTGCAAGCACGAGCTTATGGAGGTTCTTCTCAAGGAGTTCCTTCCGCCGTTCGACCGCGAGGATATCATTGAACTGGCACACCGTCTTGACGATATCATCGACTGCATCGACGATGCATCGCACGACCTTTATATGTTCGATATAAAGATCTGCCGTCCCGATGCCGTAAAAATGGCAGAGGTCGTTTGCCGCTGCTGTGCAGGCCTGTCAGATCTCTTTGAAGATTTCTCCAAGTATAAGAAGAATGCCGACGATCTTCGCAAGAAGGTTATCGCAGTCAACCGGATCGAGGGCGAGGGAGATAGGGTCTATACCGCTTCCATCAGAACTCTCTACACCGATGATACGGATACAAGACTTATCTGTGCATGGACCGATATCTTTGCAAGACTTGAGGACTGCTGTGATTCCTGTGAGAGTGCGGCGGATATGGTTGAAGAGATCATACTTAAGAATTCCTGATGATAAAAAATTTGACCCGAAGGCTCGATGCTTTCGGGTCAAATTTTTTTTAATTTCTTAATATAAGCGTAATGTTTCTGATATAACATCACCTTATCGGAAGGATAGGGGTGATATATGTGAAAAAGGTTCTGATGATAGTAAATCCGTTTGCGGGAAAGAATCAGGCGAGAAACGGGCTTCTTGACGTTATCGGCGTTTTCAACCGCGCGAGATATTCCGTTACTGTAATGACTACACAGTATCGCGGTCACGCAACCATAATTGCGCAGAGTGCAAAGAACTGGGATCTGATAGTGTGCCTCGGAGGAGACGGAACGCTCAACGAAGTTATCAGCGGTCTGATAAAATCCGGAAGCAGTATCCCGATAGGCTATATCCCCGCAGGAAGTACCAACGATTTTGCGAACACTCTCGGTCTTTCTAAGGATCCGATAAGGGCGGCAAAGGATATAATTGAGGGTGTGCCGACGGGGATAGACGTCGGTATGTTCGGAGACCGATATTTTACGTATGTCGCATCGTTCGGCGCTTTTACAAAGGCGTCGTATGCAACACCTCAGCAGATAAAACGCACTCTTGGTCATGCCGCATATGTCCTTGAAGGAATGAAAGAGCTTCCTGAAATACGTTCGCAGACGCTGAGGATTTCTTCACCCGACGGAGATTTTGAAGGGGATTATATATGGGGTGCCGTTGCAAATACCACATCCGTCGGCGGTGTCATAACCCTCGCACCCGATGTTGTCAGTCTTGATGACGGTAGATTTGAGCTGCTTCTGATAAAAAATCCCGAAAGCGTGGGTGAACTCAACAGGTGTATTCTCTCGATACTGTCGCAGGACTATGAGTGTGATATGATCGATTTTGTAAGCACAGGGGCCGTAACCGTAACGGCTGACCCGCAGATGGACTGGACTCTTGACGGCGAAAAGGAGTCAGGCAGAAAGAATATCGAAATTAAAAATCTCAGACAGGCGGTCTCTCTTGTAATGTGTAAATAGCCGACAGGGGAGGTATATATGAGAGTGAAAAATATTTTGGGGAAATATAAGCACATAGTGTGGGCACTTTATGTGCCGCTGTATACAGTGGGATTCTTTCTTCTGAGCGATTACCGCCCGGACAGGTATTGGGTGTCATACACGGCTTTGGACGATATGATTCCGTTTGTGCCGCAGTTTGTTCTGATATACTGGACGTGGTTTTTGCTGCTTCTGTTTTCGGGAATATATCTTATGTTTGCCGATGCGGATGCTTTCAGAAGGTTTATGTGGTCGATGATATTCGGTTTTACCGTGGCGATAGCAACCTTTTATTTCTTTCCGTCAGCACAGATGCTTCGTCCGCAGGAGCTTGATTTGAATGATTTCTTTGAGCGTATGTGCTCAAATCTTTACCAAACGGACGACAATTTTGCGGTTATGCCGAGCGGACATGTCATTGGCTCGATGGTTGCGCTTTTTGCCCTGTGGGACTGCAGAAAATTCAGGAAAAAGCCCATTATCGCTCTGCTTGTTACAGTTCTCTCTCTGCTGATCTGTGCATCGACCGTGCTTGTGAAACAGCATTCCATACTCGACGTTTACGGCGGATTTGCAGTCAGCGCAGTAATGTTTGTGATAGTGTATGTAATACTCGGTCGACGCAGGTACCCAGAGCTCGAAAGTATTAAAGCTGTGCGTACGATCGAAAATGCAGTAGTCGGGATAAAAGATTGAATGCACATAAAAAGGAACCTCCGATATTCGGAGGTTCCTTTTTGAGTTTACATCATTTTGCCCATAAGCTTTTCGAGCTTTCCGCTGTTAGCCAGTTTAAGGAGCATTTTTCTGCCCGATTTTGAATTAAGAGCATTTATGAGTGTGTAGAGAATCTTTTCGTCGGACTGTTTGATCCACATGGAGAAGACCTGTCTGAGGGTTGTCTGATAGACGAAATCCATCATTGTACCGTCGGTGATTTCGTCGGGAGTAAGTCCGGTGCCCTTGGTTGCATCAAGAATCTTTGTGAGAAGAGCGTTGCCGACTTCGTCCTTCATAAGCTCGCCGAGAGTGGTGTTGCGGGTGAAAACCTGTCTTTCGGCAGCGGGGAGGGGGAGAGTGTCCTCGACATAAACCTTCTGAGAGAGGAGCATTTTCTCGCAATCCTTGCCGATGTAAATTACATATTCACCGCTCTCTGCACGCCAGTCGGACGATGCGGTGTCGTAATATGCAAACGCACGCTTTGAAAGCTCAAAAGTGACAGTCTTTGTTTCACCCTGTGCGAGCGAGACCTTGTCAAATGCACGCAGCTCGCGAACGGGACGGAATACCTTTGACTCTGGCATTGAAACATAAAGCTGAACGACCTCTTTGGCGTCATAAGAACCGGTGTTGGTGACATCAACCGTGACGGTCAGTGTGTCGGTATCCTTGATTTTATCGCTGCTGACAGTGAGGTTTGAATATTCGAACGAGGAATATGACAGACCGTGTCCGAACGGATATCTGACGGGTATCTTCTTGGTTGTATAATATCTGTAACCGACAAGCAGTCCCTCGTTGTAGAAAACGTCGTATCCGTCAAGACCTTTACGCATTTCGTCCATATATGACGGGCAGTTTTCGTAATACATCGGGAAAGTCTCGGCAAGACGTCCTGACGGAGAAACTTCGCCGAAAATAAGCTTTGCAAGAGCGGAGCCGACTGCCTGACCGCCGAGATACAGCTCGAGTATAGCGGATACCTTGTCTGCGAAGGGCAGCTCGACGGGAGAGCCGTTGAGAAGAACAACAACAGTGTTGGGCTGAACAGCGCATACTGCGTCGATAAGAGCAATATGGCTGTCGGGAACTCTCATATGCATACGGTCGTAGCCTTCGGATTCGAAGCTCTCGGGAAGACCTGCGACGATTATTGCAATATCGGAATCCTTTGCGATCTGAGCAGCTTCTGCGATGAGAACATCTGTGGGAGCGTTGCTCTCTCTCTCATAACCCTTTGCGTAGCTGACAGCAGCTTCGGGTGCAGCCTCCTTAATAGCCTCAAGGATTCCGGAAAGCTTTGTCGGTGTAACCTGCGAGCTTCCCGCACCCTGGAATCTGGGAGTGTCGGCCATGTCACCGATAACCGCGATGGAACCGGATTTTTTCATCGGAAGTATGTTGTTGTCGTTCTTGAGAAGGACAGCCGATTCGGTAAGTGCTTTTGCGGCAAGCTCATTGTGAGCATCTGCGTCGTATTTATAATCAGCCTGCTTGTTTTCGTCGAGCTCAAAGATGACCTTGAGAAGACGGCGTACAGCAGTGTCGAGAACTTCCTTCTTCAGAGTGCCCTTTTTGACGGCCTTGACTATCTTTGAAGCACCGATTCCCGATGAGGACGGCATTTCAAGCTCGAGACCCGCGTCGAGAGACTCGTCGCGCTCGTCGACAGCGCCCCAGTCGGACATTACAAATCCCTCGAATCCCCACTCGTTGCGAAGAACGTCGGTGAGAGAGAATTTGTTCTGTGAACCGTAAACACCGTTGATCTTGTTGTAGCTGCACATGATTGTCTTGGGCTGAGCTTCCTTTACTGCAGCCTCAAAGCTTGCGAGGTATATCTCGCGCATAGTGCGATCGTCTATAACGGCATTTGCGACCATACGGTTTGTTTCCTGGTTGTTTGCAAAGAAATGCTTGAGCGATGTGCCGACGCCCTTGCTCTGAACACCTGTGATGTGGTTCTTTGCCATCTGCGAGGAGAGAAGAGGATCCTCGGAGAAGTATTCGAAGTTACGACCGTTGAGAGGGGAACGCTTGATGTTTGCGCCGGGTCCGAGAAGAACCTGAACGTTCTCCTGCTGACACTCTTCGCCGATTGCAGCACCTATTTCGTGGAGAAGAGCTCTGTCCCACGATGATGCGGTTGTAACTGCGGTGGGGAAGCAGGTAGCGGGAACGCCGGAAACGAGCGACAGCTGAACATCATCATCGATCTTTTTTCTCAGACCGTGAGGGCCGTCAGATGTGATGATTGAAGGGATACCGTATTTCTCGAACGGTATCGTACTCCAACTGTCATATCCGCTGCATATGGCAGCTTTATCCTTCAGACTCATCTTTTTTATGATTTCGTTGATTTTTGCAATGTCCATTTTGTATCTGTCCTTTCTGCAAAATGCACAAAAATTTAAAGGTACACAGCCTTTGTTTTATTATACTTCGTTTTACTTTTTTAGTCTACTATAAAAAGTGCAAAGCGGGAAATATTTTATTTATTTTGACGAAAAGCGTTGAAAATAAGCAATTTACTTGATATAATAAAAACACAAACTACGAGGAGTGATTAAACATGGCAGGAAAATTCGAAATCAAAGTTACCGATTCGGGAAAGTATCGTTTCAATCTTAAGGCAGGAAACGGTGAAGTTATCGCTACCAGCCAGCTTTATGCAACCGCAGCAAGCTGCAAGAAGGGCATCGAGAGTGTTAAGAGAATCGTTCTTAACGCAAAGCTCGAGGACCAGACCGTAGAAGGCTTTCAGACTGTAACCAACCCCAAGTTCGAGGTTTATACAGATAAGAACAACGAGACCAGATTCAGACTCAAGGCACGCAACGGCGAGATCGTCGCAACAGGCGAGGGCTATTCCGCAAAGAAGAGCTGCCTCAACGGCATCGAGAGCATCAAGAAGAACGCTCCCGAAGCAAAGGTTGTCGAGGTCGAGAACTAATCCGAATAAAATCAGCCGCCGCAAGGATTTCCTTGCGGCGGCTTTTTATGTGTATGTTTTATTTGAATTTACTCAGCGTAGTAGTCACCCATGAAATCTTCATAAGTGATGGTTTCGCCGTCGACCGAAGTATCAACGGTATCGTCGGTTTCGGTCAGGGGAGCGGAGAGGTCGATGCCTGTGCTCTCGTCGTCAGCCTTTTCGCCGTAAACCTCAGCGATTGCCTCCTGAGATGCGCAGAATTTGCAGGGAGTGCCGCGCTTTGCTTCGAAAGCTTCCTCAACAGTTCCGCGATAGAGGGTAGCGGAATTCTGGAGCGACTGACAATCCTCAGTGAGGTGATAACGCTTGCCGAACTGAGTCCAGTATACGGAACCGTCTACGGTGTAAGCTGCAGCGTCGGACTGAGCCTGAGCGAGGTCCTCTGCGGATACAGGGTTCCAATCAACGGAAGCAAGACCTGCAATAACAGCAACGATGCATGCGATGATGGTAGCGATCTTCTTGGTTTTTGCGTCGAGGTTCTTCTCTTTGAGAAGTACGATGATGATGGGAACAAAGCAGATAAGAGAAGCGATAAGTCCCATATTGTTCCAGAGGAAGAACTTGATCTTGTTCTTCTCGGAAGCGGGATCGATGTGGTTGGACTTCTTCCAGAGCTGCGAACCGATAACAACGCAGATGAAATCAGCGACAAGACCGATGATTATGTAGGTCATTGTGTTTCCGGGAATGTAGAGATATCCGTTGACAACGAGGATGGTGAGTATCTCAAAAGCGAGACCGAGAAGCCAGAGGATAACAGCGCCCCAGCGGTACTTCTTTGCTCTGCCCTGATTCTCGGCAGAGATAATAGCGTGAGTCTGAACAGCCTGAACCTTAGCTTTTTTCTCGGAGGGGGATTTCTTGGCGGTTGACTTCTTTCTCGGAGCGGCGGAAGACTTGCCGCTGCTTACGTCGATTATCTGACGTTCTCTTTTTTCTGCCATGAATAACAGTCCTTTCAAAAGGTGATAATGTTTAATCTATCATATTATAGCAGATAATGTGGTTTTGTGCAATATGTGATTATATTTTGTGTATCGGAGCAGTATGTGAATATACAATTATATTTGCAGTATGCTTTTCGTCAAGAAAAAACGCCCGGCTATGCCGGGCGTTCGTGTTATTTCTTCTTATTCTTTGTGTAGATATAGGGCTTGTCCTCTTCGATATGCTTCTCTTCCTTAGGCATACGTTTTGAAGCTTTGTCGACGGTGTAGGTGTTTTTCTTTTTGCGGCGATCGGCTTCCTTTGAGAAACGTGACTTCTTCTTGCCGAACATTTCAGAGAAGAAATCGGAAACCTGATTTGCGCGCTCCTGCATGAGCGATTTGAAGGAAGCAAATTCGGCTTTGAACCAGTCGGAAAACGATTCGGCGGGAAGCTCAACCTTGGCTTTCTTGTTCTTTGCTTCATAAGCTGCGGCGCTTGCAGGACAGGCGAGAGTTACGACAGAAATTTCGGGAGGATTTCCGAAACGTGTCATAATGCTCGAGCCGAGACCTCTTGTAACAAAGAGCTTGCTGTCGCCTTTTTCATAAAGCCCCGAGGTGTACTTCGGGAAAAGCTTGCGGGAGGGGGAGAAGATTCCACCAACAAAAGGCAGACGCACCATTCCGCCGTGTATATGACCCGAGAGAACCAGGTTTGCGCCCCAGTTTGAATAACTGGAGAAATAAGTGGGATCGTGTGCGAGGAGAATAACAGGTGCATCATCGGGACATTTTCCGAGAGTTGAAGAGAGGTATCCGTCGCTTACGGAAGAAAGACGCCAGTACTTGATGTCGACATCCTTCTGAGGCAGAAGCGGCTGACAGAAACCGTAGATATAAAGCTTGTCGTCGCCTGCCTTCATTTCGGCGCAGGCGTTGTCAAGCAAAACGGCACCTGCGTTTGAAACCTCGCGGAGGAAGTTCTTGTGAACCTTTCCGCCGCCGAGTCTGAGATCGTGGTTTCCCGGAACCATAATGAATGGAATATCGCGTCCGAGAGTCTCGAGGAGATCATAGAAAGCGTCTACGTTGTATTTTCTCGAATCGCCCATATCGCCGACAAAGAATATGTAATCGGGTTCTTCGATTTTAATCTTCTTTGCGAGCAGCTCGTTGTAGTCACCAAAACGCATCTGATGGAGATCTCCGATAACGACCATTTTTGTGCCGTCGAAGTTTTTGGGGAGAGAATCCATTGATACGACACTGTGCGTTACATTGAGAACGTATCGGCTTCGGAGAAACTCAAGCCCGACCATAATGAATGTGAAAATTACAAGAATGATAATTATTATGCCAAGTACCGACAAGCGGCATCATCCTCCTGTGACAAGATCGGGGACGATCTTTGATTATATAGAGGTACAATGAATCTATACCGATATATTATATCACACATAATCAGATTTGTCTTGTAAATCTTATTGTGAATTTATCAAAGCTTTTTGTGTATAGAATACAATAAAATGTAAAAATGTGTTTACTTGAGAAAAAATTATGTAAAAACTCAATTATTTGCGAAAAAAAGCAAAAAAATTTAAATTTACTATTGCAATACAATATAAGATGGGGTAAAATTAACGGGAGAATATATATATTGCGTTAAGCAATGAAAGGCAAGGTTTTCGTATGATTACAGCAGGCGATTTCAGAAATGGCGTTACATTTGAAATGGATGGATCGGTTTTCTCGATCATCGAGTTTCAGCATGTTAAGCCCGGTAAGGGCGCTGCTTTCGTCAGAACCAAGATCAGAAACGTGATCTCTGGTGCTGTCACCGAGCGCAGCTTCAACCCGACCGAAAAGTTCCCCACAGCATTTGTTGAGAAGAAGGATATGCTCTACAGCTATGAAGACGGTGATCTTTACTACTTCATGGATCCGGAGAGCTATGAGATGGTTCCCATCAACGCTTCCACCCTCGGCGACAACTTCAAGTTTGTCAAGGAGAATATGGAGTGCAAAGTTATGTCCTATAAGGGTAACGTATTCGGTGTCGAGCCTCCCAACTTTGTTGAGCTTGAGGTTACTCAGACCGATCCCGGCTTCAAGGGCGATACAGCTACCAATGCTACAAAGCCCGCTGTTGTTGAGACAGGCGCTGAGGTAAAGGTTCCTCTCTTCATCGAAGAGGGTGACATGATCAGAATCGATACCAGAACAGGCCTCTATATGGAGCGCGCATAATTCAGTCAATCAATTCATATAATTATACACTTATACCAAGGGAGGTTTTTTCATGAATAAGATGGAGAAGCTTGCTTATCTCAAGGGACTTGTCGAAGGACTTGCACTTGATGAGACCAAGAAGGACACCAAGGTTATCAACAACCTGATCGAGCTGCTTGAGGATGTAGTTTTTTCTCTCACAGGACTTGAGGAGAATGTAAACGAGCTTCAGCTTCAGGTCGATGCTGTTGACGAGGATCTCGGTGAGGTCGAGAAGGATCTCTATGATGACGGTGAGTGTTGCTGCGGCAGCAAGCATGAGGAAGCTCCTCAGGCTGCACCTGAAGAACTCTATTATGAGGTCACCTGCCCGACCTGCGGCGATACTATCTGCCTCGATGATGAGCTCATCAGCGTAGGTGAGATTGATTGCCCCAATTGTGGTGAGAAGCTCGAGTTCGATCTCGAAGGCTAATCAGTACAGCGCCAACTTAATAAGCTAAGTTCAGGGAGCTCGATTATTCGTGCTCCCTATTGGTGTTTTAGTTGAATATACTTCTATGTGCAAAAACGATGATTTCCGATTGTTTTGATTACAGGTCTGGTTCGGATCCAATCGTTTGCTGCTGTGTCCGGATTGTAGAAATAAACTGCACCACCTGAAGGATCGCTGCCGCTGAGGGCTTCCTCGGCGGCTTTAATACTTGATAATGTAGGCGTCATATTTATCTGACCGTCATTGATGCATGAAAAAGCTCCGGGTTGATAACATACTTCGTATATGGTATCGGGAAAGGAAGGGTGTTGCGTTCGATTGAGTATGACTGCACCTACAGCGACCTGTCCCGAAAAAGGCTCGCCTCTTGCTTCGGCGGAAATAACTTTCGCAAGAAGCAGCTTTTCGTTGAGATAGACTTTTTGCTTTTGAGAGTCGTTGTTACTTTCTATATAATATATAGAGCAGAGCTGAAGCGATCCGACCGTATCGTTATATGAAGATATACTGCTCGAATCTTTGAAGGTTGTTTCTGATCTGCAGTCATATATAATATAAGAGTATAAAAGTACAGCAAAAATAAAACTCAGAGAGAAGTAACGCATCAACCTTGAAAGCAATTAGCTCACCTCGTATAAACATTATATATAAATATGATATTCAGACTTCATGCTTTTATTCTTATCCGGCATTTTGTGTCTTTAAAAAGAATATTTGCATAAACCGAAAAAAATTTGGCACATTATATGGTGGATAAAAGTGCGAAATTTGCTGTAAAATCGTCGTTTGTGTCACTATATGTTGGATGGCTCGAAACGAGCTGCGAAAAAACTTTTAAAAAAATCGAAAAAAAGGTGTTGACATTTGAGAAAGGGTGTGGTATTATAACAAAGCGCTCGAGAGAGAGCACAGAAAAAACCGCAAAGAGGAAAGCTGATAAAGCTTGAATCGGCGGGAAAAACTGAGGATCACGAAAGTGATTCGAAGTATAGGACCTTGAAAATTAAACAACGCAACTTATTCGAATAGAACCCGAAAATTCCTTGTGTGAGAAATCACACGATTTTCAAAAACAAGTCAGTAACGACTTGAGCAGAGTACAAACTCTGAAACTTGATTTTAGGCCGAAAGGCTTGAGATACAATTTTTAGAGAGTTTGATCCTGGCTCAGGATGAACGCTGGCGGCGTGCCTAA
>SVPG01000007.1 GCA_015065975.1 Oscillospiraceae bacterium
ACCTCATCCTTACCAAGGATGCGCTCTACCGACTGAGCTATATCAGCATATGGCGACCCAGAACGGGCTCGAACCGTCGACCTCCAGCGTGACAGGCTGGCGTTCTAACCAACTGAACTACTGGGCCGTAGTTCCCGTCTTTTCGACGGCTATATCATTATAATTGTTACTTTTGATTTTGTCAATATAATTTCGAAAATTTTCTTACATTTTAAAAACAAAAAGCGGAAGAGACTCACTTCGCCTCTTCCGCCCTGTCGATATTATCAGAAATCGAGCTCGGTTTTTGACATCATCTTTGCAAAAACCTCTCCGTCCATCTTTTCATTCTTCATAAGATAATCGGATACCTGATCGAGCTTATCTCTGTTCTCGGTCAGAATCGACTTTGCCTTATCGAAGCAGCTTGTGATTATATCCTTTACCTCGATATCGATCTCATGAGCGACTTCATCGGAGAAGTCCTTTACATGACCCATATCTCTTCCGAGGAATATCTCGCTGCCCTCGGAGCTGCCGAAGGTGATCGGTCCGAGCTTTTCGCTCATACCGTACTTCATGACCATCTCACGCGAAATCTTTGTTGCGCGCTCGATATCATTCGATGCACCTGTTGAGATATCCTCGAGGACGATTGCCTCAGCCACACGTCCGCCGAGAAGAACAACGATATCTTCGATCATCTCGCTCTTGATGCGATAGGACTTATCCTCCTGCGGGAGGCTCATTGTATAGCCGCCTGCCATACCGCGCGGAATGATCGATATCTGATGAACGGGATCCTGTGTCTCACAGAAATATGTCACAACGGCATGACCAGCCTCGTGAACTGCTGTGATACGCTTTTCCTTTTCGGAAATAACCTTTGATTTCTTTTCTGTACCTGCGATGACTTTGATTGTTGCCTCTTCGATCTCACGCATTGTGATTGCCTTCTGATCGCGTCTTGCGGCAAGAAGTGCCGACTCGTTGAGAAGATTCTCAAGATCTGCACCTGTAAAGCCTGCTGTGCTCTTTGCAATTGTGGCAAGATCAACGTCCGGACCGAGCGGCTTCTTTCTGGAATGAACCTTGAGGATAGCCTCTCTTCCCTTGATATCGGGATAGCCTACCATAACCTGACGGTCGAAACGTCCCGGTCTTGTAAGAGCCGGGTCGAGAATGTCGGGGCGGTTGGTTGCTGCAATGATGATAACGCCTTCGTTTACACCGAAACCGTCCATCTCAACAAGGAGCTGGTTGAGGGTCTGCTCTCTTTCGTCGTGACCGCCACCGAGACCTGCGCCTCTGTGACGACCGACAGCATCGATCTCATCGATGAATACGATACACGGAGAATTCTTCTTAGCCTGATCGAAAAGATCACGGACTCTCGATGCACCGACACCGACGAACATCTCAACAAAGTCAGAACCCGAAATCGAGAAGAAGGGAACTCCCGCTTCGCCTGCAACAGCTCTTGCAAGGAGGGTCTTACCTGTACCCGGAGGGCCTACAAGAAGAACGCCCTTGGGAATATGTGCTCCGAGGTCGTTGAACTTGCGCGGATTCTTGAGGAACTCGACAATCTCTTCGAGCTCTTCCTTCTCTTCATCTGCGCCTGCAACGTCCTCAAAGGTGGTCTTGCGCTTCTCGTCGGAGACATTCTTTATCTTTGCCTTGCCGAAGCTCATCTGCTTGCCGCCGTCACCCATACTTGCGTTGATGCGGCGCATGAGCAGGAACCATATGACAACCATGAATCCGAGCATAAGAAGCGTCGGAATCATGCTTTCAATCCATGTTGCCTCTCTCTGCGGCTGGTAGTTCCACGAAAGATTATTGAGCGGATGCTCTTCATAATCCTTGACGGTCATTCCGAAAACATCGGTCGCACTGACATTGCCCTGAGAAGCGGACAGCTCGAGCGCTGCATCGTATCTCTCAAAGAACTTCACTCTGAGATTCTCAATGTCGGTGACAAACAGATTTACGCTCGGCACAGTATAGACCGGATTCTTTTCGTCCTTGAACTCGTCACGAAGCGTGATCTTGAGCACCGATGTCTCGAAGGAAAGCTCATAAGACTTGATCTTCTGAGAATTCTCTTCCGCAACATCAAAATAAGACAGTGCATCGGAATAGGTCTTTATCGTGTCCACAGAGGTGTTCGACGAAATCAGGAAGAAGATTATTATAATAAGTATCGGCAGACCAATACCGAGAATCGCATTCCTGATCGTCTTTTTCTTGTTGTTCAACAAATTCACTCCTTAGATATTACTCGTTACTTGTTTATAGCCGAGTCCTTAAGTATTCCTATATACGGGAGATTGCGATATTTTTCAGCGTAATCAAGACCGTATCCCACAATAAAGGCGTCGGGCACCTTTGTTCCCACATAATGTGCTTTGATATCGACCTTTCTGCGGTCGGGCTTATCAAGAAGAGTGCACAGCTTCAGACTTGCCGGTCCGCGGCTGCTGAGCAGTTCGATAAGGCTGCTGAGTGTGACACCGGAATCGAGAATATCCTCGACGATAAGTACATCATAATCCTTGATCGAGATATCGAGATCCTTGATGATCTTGACCGAACCCGAGGTCTCGGTTCCCTTTCCATAGCTCGAAACGACCATGAAATCGATGGAACAGGGAATTGTGATGGCGCGCATAAGGTCAGCCATTGTCACAACAGAGCCCTTGAGAACGCTTACGAGAAGAAGGTTCTTATCCTTATAATCCTCGCTTATCTGTGCTCCGAGTCTTTTTATCATCTCAGCGAGCTCTTCCTCATTTATCAATACCTTTTCGATATCAGCCTGCATCAATATTCTCTCCTCTACATAGCTTTATTATCAAAACTTTTTGCGTTGACTTTCCAACCGCACAGCCCTCTGCCGCACCGAAATCTTCAAGCCATACTATCTCACCGCCGCACTCTATCATAACGTATGACGAGCGGCGGTCGGCGGGGATTGCCTTTTCGTTGAAGAGTTTTCTGACCTGTTTTGTCAGCCCCCGTCCATTCGGTGCAAACCGATCGCCCTGCCGCCTGTTTCTCACAACAGCAGGTTTATTATCGGAACACCTTTCGAGTATTATATCATAATCGACGATATCCGTAAACAATAAATTGTGATAATTTTCCGATGATTTGAATTCATCGATTGCAACGATTTCACATATCAGACTTCTTCCGTCGGGCAGAATCTGCTCGGAAAAGGCAAGCTCGCTTTCCCATTCGTCCTGACATTCATATTCCTTTCTGAGGGATATCATGCCTTTATGTATCGCGAGCGTCCTTTGCGAATCTATCCCGACCGCACCGCTGCCTTCCGATATCATTTCTTTTATGAGAGCGATATGTTTATAGTCGCAGCCACCCGAAATTATCGCAGCTGCTCTGCGAAGCAGCGGGTCGGGAAGCTCTCTGAGCCGCTCGACAGGCCATCTGCCGTCGTCTTCCATATCGTCAAGCGCCGCCTGCGCCTGCGAGCGAAGATATTCTTCATCGGACGCAGCACATTCGGACAGCCTTCCGACGGCAAGATGAAACGACGGATTTATTCTTCTGAGTCTCGGCACGAGCTCGTGCCTTATCATATTTCTTGTATAAACGGTGTCGCTGTTTGTGGAATCATTGACATATTCAAGCATATTCTGTCTGCAGAATTGCTCGACCTCTTCACGGGTGACGCTTATAAGCGGACGGATTATATTTCCGCGTACGGCAGGTATACCGCCGAGACCTGCTATCGAGCTTCCTCTCGCTATATTGAAAATTACGGTTTCCACACTGTCGGACATTGTGTGTGCTGTTGCTGTCCTGCACCCGAGCTGACCCGCAACTTCGTCAAATATCTCATATCTAACATTGCGTCCGCATTCCTCAAGACCGATACCGAGCTGTGCAGCCTTTGACGGCACATCGACCTGTCTGCACTCAAAGGGTATCGACAGCTTCTCGCAGAAGCTCTGTGCAAACATTCTGTCCCTTCGTGCCTCTTCACCGCGTATCATATGATCGACGTGAACCGCCGTCACATCATAACCGAGCACGTGCAGCGCATAGACAAGGCTGACCGAATCGGCACCGCCCGAAAGTCCGCAAACTACTTTATCCCCGTCCTCAAGCATACCGAAACGCGCGATGGTCTCTCTGATTTTACTGAGCATCGCGGCGCTCCTCTAATGCTGTGAATCTCGTTGTCTCACCCGACCAGTGGAGTGTAACGTCGCCGACATCACCGTGACGGTTCTTTGCGATTATGCACACCGCCTTGTTGCGGTTGACATCGGGAGCTTCCTCACCGGGTTTTCTGTCGCTGCTTTCGTAATAGCCTTCTCTGAAAAGGAACATGACTATATCGGCGTCCTGCTCGATGGAACCCGAATCTCTCAGGTCGGAAAGTGCCGGACGGTGTCCCACACGGGTATCGGCCTGACGGTTGAGCTGTGAGAGGCAGATGACCGTTACGTCAAGCTCTTTAGCCATTATCTTGAGCGATCTTGTTATATCCGAAATATCCTGAACTCGGTTGGAGACATTGTTGCCCGCCATAAGCTGGAGGTAGTCGATGACAACCAGTCCGACGTCGCCCAGTCTTCTTACCTTCGCCTTCATCTCTGTGACCGAGATGTTACTCTTTTCGTCGAGATATATCGGCGCACCGTGAAGCGCGACCGCAGCGTTTGCAAGCGCAGGCCAGTCGCCCTCTCCGAACTTACCCGAACGAAGTGTCTTGCCCGAGACTCCCGATTCGGACGAGAGTATTCTCAGAGCAAGCTGCTCACGGCTCATTTCGAGCGAGAAGAAGGCAACCTTCTTATTTGAATTGACGGCAACATTTCGTGCAATATTGAGCGCAAAGCTCGTCTTTCCCATACCGGGTCGTGCCGCAAGAATGATAAGGTCGGAACGGTTGAGACCCGTTATCATTTCATCGAGTGCATTTATGCCGGTCGGCGTTCCGAGCATTTCATCGCGCCTGTCGGAATCGAGAATGGACAGTCTGTCATAGGCGTCCATAATGACCTCGCTTATGGGAACAAGACCCTGCGAGGCACGAAGATGTGCTATCTCGTATATTCTCTGTTCCGCTCTGTCGAGCACCACCGACGCCTCATTTGACTCGTCAACGGCATCGGCTATGATCTCTCTCGACGCATTCACAAGCGCACGAAGCTCATATTTGTCTCTTATTATCTTCGCGTAGGCTTCATAGTTGCGTATCTGCGGAACCGACTGTGTAAGATTGTAGAGATACTTTTTACCCGTATCCTCCGTAAACGCTCCGACCGTAACCGTCTCATTGAGCACCGTTACAAAGTCGACAGGTGCACCTGTTTTGAACAGGCGGTTCATTGCGGAAAATATCTCCCTGTGCTCCTGCACATAGAAGCATTCCGGTCTGAGCATTTCAAGAAGTGTATTAAGGCAGCTCTGATCAAACAGGACCGCACCCAGCACCGCCTGCTCAGCCTCAAGGCTGTATGGCAGCTGGCTGTTGTCAAAATCCTGACTGAAGCTTTGGTTGTTCATCGCAATGACCTTCTCCTCTTTGCGGGACTTATATAATAATCCACCGTAACGGTGAACTGTTCGTTAACTGAGCCGAAAACTTACTGCTCGGAAACGAGCACGTAGAACTTTGCGGAGATACCTGTGTAGAGCTTTACCTCGCTCTGATATGTTCCGAAAGTCTTGATATCTCCGTCAAGGGTTATCTTGCGCTTGTCGATCTGTACTCCTGCGAGCTTGCTGACCTCATCGGCAATCTCCTTGGATGTGACCGAGCCGAAGAGCTTACCCGACTGTCCTGCCTTTGCAAAGAGCTTTATTGTTGTTCCCTCAAGCTTCTTTGCAAGCTCGGTTGCAGCCTTCTTTTCCTGCTCTATTCTGTACTGCTCTGCACGCTCCTTGTTCTTGATATCGTTTATGGACTGTGCATTTGCTTCCTTTGCAAGCTTGCGCGGCAGCAGGAAGTTTCTTCCGTAACCGTCGGAGACGTTTACTATCTCGTCCTTTTTACCTGTACCCTTTACATCCTGAAGCAATACTACCTTCATATTTATACATTCCTTTCTGAAATTGAAAATAAACTTTGTTATTTCTGAGCCGCCTGATCCTTCAGGCACTCATCGATTGCGGCCTTGAGACGTTTTACGGCATTTTCCATGGTTTCTTCCTTGAGCTGTGCTCCCGCCATTGTAAGATGTCCGCCGCCGCCGAGCTTTTCGGTGACGAGCTGGACGTTCATCTTGCCGTGTGAGCGTCCCGAAATATTTATCTGACCGCCGCCCTCATACAGAACAAACGACGCATCAACGCTGTCGAGCGTGAGCATTTCGTCAGCCGCCTGCGACGCGACAACTCTTATATCGTCGAAAACCTTATCGACGATAGATATTGCGCATCGGTTATAGAGCGTTGCATTGGATATGATCTTTGATTTTTCTCTGAACGTGTCGAGCGTTCCGGAGAAGAAGCGTTTGACCTCAACGGTATCAGCACCCCTTCTTCTGAGAAATGCCGATGCTTCAAAGGTTCGCACACCCGTCTTTAGCACAAAGCTCTTTGTATCGAGCATTATACCTGCGAGAAGCGCCTCTGCCTCTGCCCTTCCGATAGCCTTCGGATCTATGTATGTCGCAAGCTCGGTTACAAGCTCCGACGCCGACGACGCGTATGATTCCTGTATGAACAGTGTCGGATTCTCAATGTGGTCGACCATCATTCTGTGATGATCTATAACCGCTGTTTTTGTAGCTCTTTCATAAAGGGCAAGGCTTTCAACTATCGTCGGCGAATGTGTATCGACAACCACCACAAGCGTGCCTTCGCGAACTCTGTCGAGAGCATCGGAAACGTCCATGAAACAGTCGAGTCCCGACGTCTTCTCATAGCTGTCTATGAGATCCGCCGCAAGCGACGTTCTTCGATCGATGGCAATATGAGCCTCCTTGCCGAAGGACCGAACAAGGCTGTGTACACCGATTGCAGCTCCGACAACATCGAGGTCGGAATATTTATGACCCATGATGAAGCAATTGCTGCAGCCTTCAAAAAGCTCGGTCAACGCCGACGCCGACATTCTCATTCTGACCCTGCTCTGTCTCTCGGAGGAATTGGTAACACCGCCGTAGAAGGTATAGCCTTCCTCATTCTTGACAACAGCCTGATCGCCGCCGCGTCCGAGAGCCATATCGAGCGCCTGACGCGCCCATGCTTCACACTCGGCGATATTCTTTCCGCCGCAGCCGACACCGATCGACAGCGTGACGGCAAGATTATCCTTGACCATTATCTGACGCGCCTGCGCCAGAATATCAAATTTATTCTCGACAATCTTTTCAAAGTCGGAGCTTTCGAGCAGTATCAGACTCTTTTCACGCGTATCCGCCCAGCAGACACCTGTACTGTCCGCTACCCAGTCATTGATAAGAGAATCGATCTGAGCCATGACACGCATACGCTCACTCTCTCGCTCCTTGAGCAGTTCCTCCTCGTTATCAAAAACGATGAGGATAACGACCGGACGGGTCTCCTCGTATCTCTGCTCCGTTTCCTTGAGAGAGGTTATCTCGCTGAAAAAGAGATTGTATTTGCCGATATCCTCGCCGCTGCATTCGGAGACGCTGCACTGAAACCAGCGTTTGTTCTGCTTTATCTCAAACGGCTCCTCCGATTTCAGCTTTGTGAGATTGAATTTCGGAAAGACCTTCATGATAGAGCTTCCGAAAGCGTCCATGCCGCTGAGCACGGTTTTGCGGAACTGCTCGTTATACCACACGATTTCTCCGTCGTTCTTGACCGACACCATCGGCGAAGGCATTCCCGAGACCGCTTCCTTTTCCTTCGGCATGAGCGAATCGGAAAGCCTCTTGAGATACCCGAATACGGATTTGTTCGTATAATCGTTTATCAGCAATGTCGCAGCAATCGCAAACACCGCCACGGTTGCGTGAACAAGCAGCAGTTTATTGCGGTTTTCTACAGTCGCCGTAAACACTGCCATTATGACCACAATTGCCACAAGTCCGATAATAACAGGGGACACAATCCAGAACTTTTTTAATTTTTTCATATGCCGCCCTCCTTTTTTACAGTTATCCGTCAAACAGACGGTGATCAGACCTCCATGATGACCGGCAGGATCATCGGGCTTCTGCGCGTTCTTTCAAACATCATACGCGAAAGGTCGTCACGCATACGGTTCTTGATAGCACCCCAGTCACGCACACCGTGAGCCGCACACTGGTCAAGCGCTTTCCACAGAACCTCTCTTGCTTCCGCCATAAGGGGCTCCGCGTCCCTTACATAGACAAAGCCTCTCGAGATCACATCGGGTCCCGACACAATCTCTCCCGTGACGGAATCTATCGCCACACAGGCAATTATAAGTCCGTCCTGACCGAGATGCTTTCTGTCTCTGAGCACCACGCTGCCGACATCGCCGACACCGAGTCCGTCGACAAGCACACGTCCGCTCGGAACCTTATCAACGATCTTAAGACCGCCCTCGCGGCTTACCTCAACACAGTCACCCAGATCGGCAACCATGATATTTTCATCAGGCATACCCATAAGGCTGGCAAGTCCCGCGTGCTTCTTGAGATGCTTCTGCTCACCGTGAACGGGAATGAAATACTGCGGTTTTGTAAGTCCGAGCATCATCTTGAGCTCTTCCTGACAGGCGTGACCCGAAACGTGTACGTCGTACATCTTCTCGTAAACGACCTCACAGCCGTGTCTGAGCAGTTCGTTTACAACGTTCGCAACAGTCTTTTCATTTCCGGGAATCGGGGTTGCTGAGATGATTATAAAATCGTCGCTTCCGATGGAAACCTGTCTGTGATCGGCAAACGCCATTCTCGTCAGTGCACTCATCGGCTCGCCCTGGCTGCCTGTGGTTATGAGCACCATCTGATTCTTCGGATACTTATTGATCGCCGAGATATCGACAAGAACACCCTCGGGCACCTTGAGATATCCGAGCTCCTGACCGATAGCCACGGTGTTTATCATGCTTCTTCCGCTGACGGCAACCTTTCTGCCGAAACGGTGAGCGCAATCGATTATCTGCTGTACTCTGTGAACATTCGAGGCGAATGTCGCAATTATTATTCTGCGGTCGGTCGCCGTCGCCGATGCAAACAGTGTATTGAAGGCATCGCCGACCGTCCTCTCACTCGACGTATAACCCGGTCTTTCGGCGTTTGTCGAATCGGACAGCAGGCACAGCACGCCCTCGTTGCCGAGATTCGCAAATCTGCCGAGATCGATTATCTCGCCCGATATCGGGGTCATATCAATCTTGAAGTCGCCCGTCTGGACTATCGTTCCGGCCGGAGTTCCGATGGCGAGAGCCACCGCGCCGGGTATCGAATGGTTGACGTTTATAAACTCAACGCTCATATTGCCGAGCGAAACCTTATCACCGGGTGCAACGGGTACAAGCTTTGCCGAAGAGAGCAGATTGTGCTCCTTGAGCTTTACCTTTACGAGACCGAGGGTGAGCTGTGTTCCGTATATCGGGCAGGATATCTGCTTGAGCAGGTAAGGTATTGCGCCGATATGATCCTCGTGTCCGTGCGTGAGGACGATGCCGCGTATCTTGTCCTTATTCTGTATCACGTGAGAAAAATCGGGTATGACGATATCGATGCCGAGCATGGTATCATCGGGGAAAGCCATGCCGCAGTCGACGAGAAGCGCATCGTTCTCCCATTCATACATTGTGACATTCTTTCCGATCTCATTGAGACCGCCGATAAAGGATATCCTGACGGGAGATGCAGGCTGCTTTTTAGTCTTTCTCGGCTGCTGCGTACGCGCCGCAGTCTTTTTCACCGAGCTCTGCTTCGACGCATTCGCTCTGCCCGTCTGTTTCTTTGCGGTGCTGCTTTTTGTATTTTTCGCACTGCCGCTCTTTGCAGACTGTTTTTTATTCACACTCTGACGAGTGTTTTTTGATGCTGTGCCCTTATGAGCCGCCGTGTTTTGCTTTTTTGTTTTCTTCGGGGAATCCGCTGCATTTTTCTGCACAAAACAACCTCCAGTTAAATTTTTACATTCATATTATTATATCAATCTTCTTTTACCAATGTCAATAGTCTGCACCTTTTCACACACACGATAAGTCTTTTAGGTTAATATTGTTTTATATTATGTATCTATATTTTACACGACATACACCAAAACCGCAAGTGATATTCCCGCTGCCGCTCCCGTAGGCGACGGCTCATACTTACAAATTCCGAAGATTCCCGCTGCCGCTTCCATAGCAGGTGCCGCCGCAGCCATTATCACCTGCACACGCTCAGGCAGCAGTGAGGCCGTCGGAATGAGCAGCAGTGCAAAAAGCAGCGGCGGCAGCATTCCGCCCTTTCCCCTGACAGCGGCGAATGCGGCAATCGAAAAAACAGCTTCGAAAATTCCGTATCCTGCCGCACAGCACACCGCAGCACCGACAGCCGCAGCGATATCCCTTGTTCCTTCTTTTGTTTCACTGTCCGCAAGAACATATACCGTCGCCGCAAGCACTGCACAGAAAACGGTCAGCGACAGAAAGACGCCGCTTTCCCGACCGTACTCGCCCATCATCCGCCATGTACCTTTCCCAAAAACACCGATCGACGCCGAGGATATAAGCCACGTCGACGCCGCCGTTCTCAAAAAATCCTTCATATCACACCCGCTCCAATCAGAATCAGATATTCAAGAATATGATAACGGGTGTAAAATATTAACAAACACTGAACACCGTTTAACTTTTTGTAAAGAATGGCTTCTTATTATTGTATTATATTTTTTATCGGGGTAAAATTAAGTAACCTCATTTTCTATCGTGAAAGGACTGAAACCGTCAATGTTTGATTTTTCCGGCGAATCCTGTTCGGTGTGCGGCTCTGTATTCGGCGAGCGCGATGACATCATCGTATGCCCGAAATGCGGCGCTCCGCATCATCGTGATTGCTACAAAGTCGGAAACAGATGCGCTTTTGAGGATCGCCACGAAGAGGGCTTCGAGTGGCAGTCCGAAGGACGCGGTACCGACACTTCATCTGAATCCTTCAGAGATGAGTTTCAGGCATCCGGCGATTACAGCAGGGACTCCGCCCGTTCAAAACCGAACATATGCAGAAACTGCGGCGGCAGAAACCGTGACGAGGCTCTTTACTGCGCTTACTGTGAGGCTCCGCTTTTCGGAAACGAGCGAACTTCCGATTACAGTCACTCGCCCGACGGATTCTTTACCGTCGGCAACGGAGAGGGCGCCATATCCGACGGTGAGCTCATCGAGGATATCCCCGTAGGCGATCTCAAGAAATTCATCGGTACCTCGTGGTACTATTACATACCTCAGTTCCTTTATTTTGCAAGGAATCTCAAAAAAGCAAGCATAAATCTCACCGCATTCATCACACACGGTCTCTGGTTCATCTCACGCAAGATGTACCTCATAGGCTTTTCTCTTATGCTTGTCATGACCGCGACAAATCTTTTCCGCACATATGTCGAGTGCAGAATGTATCCCGAGGGAATCTCAAACTATTCCGACGCATTCGCCGACACGACTGTATTCATGACCGAACACCCCCTCCTCGTGTTCGGCATGATGGTGTGTACCGCGATACAGATCGCCGTGATATTTTTCTCGGGCGTTTTCGGAAACAGAATGTACATGTCGCACTGCATCAAGAAAACCCGCCGTCTTAACAGCGAATGCACCTCTGCCGAGCAGTTCAACAAGCGTCTGACCGAGGCGGGCGGCATATCGGTTATCCCGACAATATCGTGTGCTGCTGTCTATTTCCTTATCACCTATTATTCCAGCTATTTCATCTACACACATATTCTTGGCTGATTTTTTCCATTTGAATCCAATTATTTTCTTCGAGATCAAAAAATATATTGACTCCAAAAGAGCAAAGTGCTATAATACGTTCGTTGTGCGTCATATTTTGGCGCATCATACATCCTTGCCTGCCCTGCAGGCCATAAGTCCATAAGGAGGTGCAAAATATGTCAACAGAAATCCAGAAGAGTGCGTATGAATCCATCCTCGTCGTTTCCTGCAAGAACGGTGAAGATTTCATCGCAGGCGTAGTCACTAAGTTCAAGGAGCTTATCGAGGCTAACGCTACTCTCGACAGCGTTGACGAGTGGGGCGTAAGAAAGCTCGCCTACCTCATCAACAAGGAGAGTGAGGGATACTATGTGCTGTTCAACTTCACAGCAGCTGCAGAGTTCCCCGCAGAGCTCGACCGTATCTACAAGATCACGGACGGCGTTCTTCGTTCTCTCATCATCAAGAAGAACGCTTAATCGGAGGAGGAATGTAATATGCTCAACAGTGTAGTTCTCATGGGCAGACTTACTGCCGACCCCGAAGCTCGCACCACAGCAAGCAACCTGTCCGTTACAACCTTTACTCTGGCAGTTGAGCGCAACTATGCCAACAAGCAGAACGGTGAGCGGACAACAGATTTTATCGATATCGTAGCATGGAGAAGTACTGCGGACTTCGTCGTCCGTTACTTCAAGAAGGGACAGCTCGTCGCAGTCCAGGGCTCTCTGCAGGTCAGAAGCTATGAGGACAAGGACGGAAACAAGCGCCGCGTCTACGAGGTTCAGGCCGATCAGGTCTTCTTCGCAGAGCCCAAGCGTTCGTCCGGCGATTCGGCTCCCTCACGTTACTACGACAACCCGCCGCCCGAGAAGACGGAGGAGCCTGCCGCATTCTCTAACGGAGATGCCGGTGACTTCACTCCCATTCCCGACGACGATCTTCCATTTTAATTGACAGGAGGCTTATATAGATGGCTGACAGACCCGAAAGACCGGAACGCGACCGCGTACGCCGCAAGGGACGCAAAAAGGTCTGCAATTTCTGTGTTGACAACGTTGGCGAAATCGACTACAAGGATGTAGCAAAGCTTCGCCGTTTCATTTCCGAGCGTGCTAAGATTCTTCCGAGACGCGTTACAGGTACCTGCGCTCATCATCAGCGCGAGCTTACCACCGCTATCAAGCGCGCACGTCACGTCGCTCTTCTCCCCTTCTCCAGCGACTAATCAGCACTCAAATGCCTGCGTTTTCGCAGGCATTTATTTTTTGTTTTCGGAGGTAGAATTTATGATCGAGGTTGTAGCCGCTCTCATACGCGATAACGACAGATTTATGATATGCCAGCGTCCTGCTCACAAAGCTCGAGGACTTCTTTGGGAGTTTGTCGGCGGCAAGGTCGAGCCGGGTGAAACAAAACAGCAGGCTCTTATACGCGAATGCCGTGAAGAGCTCGCTGTGACTGTCAGCGTCGGCGACGTTTTTACACAGGTTGTCCACGTTTATCCCGACCTGACCATAAATCTCACGGTATTCAACGCCGCTGTCTCCGAGGGTACACCGCAGAAAATCGAGCACAACGATATAAAATGGATCACGGTTTCCGAGATTCCCAACTATGATTTCTGCCCCGCCGACAAAGAAATTCTCGAGAAGATAATGTCAGAGCACAACAATATCTGAGCTTTTATTATTTACTATTGCATTTTACATCAACATCTGATATAATATTACCGCCATAAAGAGTGCGCGAGAGACAAGCTCGTTGACCGCACAGCAACCTGCCGATCAGCAAGGTGCTAAAGCTTGGACGATGGGGCAATACGAAAATCCGCTCCCATCGTCTGGATGGGAGCTTTTTTATGTGCTAAAAAACCGAAAGGACAACGTTATGAAGATCATTATAGACGGTGCTCTTTGCATCATGCCCGATCTCACCACACGTGAAACGTCGGTATATATCGACGACGGTATAATCGTGTCGGTCGGAACGCAGCCGCAGAATTTTACTGCCGATGAAACAATAGACGGTCGCGGCAGACTTCTCACTCCCGGTATGGTCAACGCGCACACGCACGCTTATATGACCGTGCTTCGCAACAGGGCTGACGACCTCGATTTCAACACATGGCTTTTCAAGAAAATCATGCCCGCAGAAGAGGCTCTCTCTCCCGAGGACGCTTTCAACAGCGCTCTGCTCGGCTGCGCCGAAATGCTCACCTTCGGCGTGACATCGTTCCTCGATATGCATATGTTCCCCGGCGCATCGGTAAAGGCTGCTCAGCAGTCGGGAATGCGTGCAGTTATTTCACGCGGACTTTCGGGCGGTGCCGACGATATCGACGGCGGTATACGCAGACTTCGCGAGGCACGCGAAGAGATAAAAGAATATTCCTCTCTTGAAAATATAAGCTTCATGATAGGTCCGCACGCACTCTACACCTGCGACGAGAAATATCTCTGCGAGGCTGCCGAGACTTCAAAAGAACTCGGAATCGGCATCAACACGCACCTTGCCGAAACCGAATACGAGGTCATGGTCTGCCGTGAGAAATACGGCTGCACTCCCGCCGAGCTCTATGACCGCTGCGGTCTGCTCAGTGACAGGACGGTTGCAGCTCACTGCGTACAGCTCACCGACAGCGATATCGCACTTCTCAAAGAGCGAGGCGTGAATGTTGCCGTCAACACCTCAAGCAATCTCAAGCTCGGCAACGGGTTTGCCCCTGTCGGAAAGATGCTCGATGCAGGCATAAACCTCTGCCTCGGCACCGACAGCACCGCCAGCAACAACAACCTCAGCATTCTGCGCGAGCTTCAGCTTGTTACAATGGTTCACAAGGGAGTAAATCTCGATCCCCGGTCCGTAACAGCAAAACAGGGCTTTATGATGGCAACGGCAAACGGCGCGAGAGCCCTCTTCCCCGACGAGAAGCTCGGTGTCATAGAGGTCGGTGCAAAGGCTGACCTTGCACTCTTCCCCACAGACTGCCCGTCGATGATTCCTCTCGCAGACGCTGTATCGGCCATGAGCTATTCTTCAGCAGGTCTGCGCGCCGAAACCGTTCTTGTAAACGGAAAGGTCGTTCTCAGAAAGGGCGAGTTCACAGGTATAGATCTCGAAAAGCTGAGATCGGATATAAATGCTGCCGCAAAACGGCTTCAGATAATATAGGAGGTATCGCATGAGTCAGATAAGAGATATAACCCTCGCCCCCGAGGGTGAAAAGAAAATCGAATGGGTCAAACGATATATGCCCGTTCTGCGCAGTATCGAAGAGGAATTTACAAAAACAAGACCTTTTGAGGGTGTAAAAATCGCACTCTCGGTACATATGGAAGCAAAGACCGCATATCTCTGCCGTGTGCTTGCAGCAGGCGGTGCAGAGATGCACGTCACAGGCTGCAACCCCCTCTCCACTCAGGACGATGTTGCTGCAGCTGTCGCAGCGGGCGGAATTGATGTTCACGCATGGTACGGCGCAACGGCTGAGGAATACGAAAATCATCTGATTTCCGTTCTCTCTCCCGGCGCAAACATAATAATCGACGACGGCGGAGATCTCGTAAATCTTCTCCACACAAAGCTCACCCATCTCATTCCCGATGTTATCGGCGGCTGTGAGGAGACCACCACAGGTATCCACAGACTGCGTCAGATGGCTCACGAGGGAACGCTCCGATTCCCGATGATAACCGTCAACGACGCCGACTGCAAGCATCTGTTTGACAACCGTTACGGCACAGGTCAGTCGGTATGGGACGGTATCAACCGCACAACAAACCTCATCGTTGCAGGCAAGACCGTCGTTGTCGCAGGCTATGGCTGGTGCGGCAGAGGTGTTGCAATGCGCGCAAAAGGAATGGGCGCAAAGGTCATCGTAACGGAGATCGACCCCGTCAAGGCTATCGAAGCGATAATGGACGGATTCACCGTTATGCCTATGATAGACGCTGCTCCTCTCGGCGATATGTTTGTCTGTGTCACGGGCTGCTGCTCGGTCATAAACGGCGAGCATATGAAGCTTATGAAGGACGGCGCTGTAATGTGCAACGCAGGTCATTTCGATGTTGAAATAAATCTCGGTGATCTTGAAGCCATGAGCACCTCGGTATTCGAAGCACGCCGCAACATAGACGGCTATGTGCTCGAAAACGGTCGTACACTCTTCGTCCTTGCAAAGGGCAGACTCGTCAATCTCGCTTCGGGTGACGGACACCCTGCCGAGATTATGGATATGAGCTTCGCCATTCAGGCGCTGAGCGCTAAATATCTCTGTGAAAACAGAGATTCCATCACCGAAAAGGTTATCGCTGTCCCGAGAGAGATCGACATTGCCGTAGCTGAGAAGAAGCTTTCATCAATGGGCGGCGCACTCGATATCCTCACTCAGGAACAGAGAATATATCTTGGAATATAACAAATAACAGAAAGGATTTATAATTATGGCAAGATTTCTTTTTACTTCCGAATCGGTTACCGAGGGACATCCCGACAAGATCTGCGATCAGATCTCCGATGCCGTCCTCGACGAAATAATGAAAAATGATCCCATGGGCAGAGTCGCCTGTGAAACCACCGTCACAACAGGTATGGTCTTTATCATGGGCGAGATAACCACCAGCCATTATGTAGATATCCCGAAGATCGCCCGCGACGTTATCAGAAACATCGGCTACAACGACGCTGCAATGGGCTTTGACTGTGATTCATGCGCTGTTCTCACAAGCATAGACGAGCAGTCCGCAGATATCGCTCTCGGCGTTGACAAGTCGCTCGAGACAAAGGAGAGCGGCGAGGACGCTCTCGACCACGGTGCAGGCGATCAGGGCATGATGTTCGGTTACGCCTGCGACGAGACCGAGGAGCTTATGCCTCTCCCCATCTCCCTCGCTCACAAGCTCGCAAAGAAGCTGACTGCAATCAGAAAGTCGGGCGAAGTCGATTATCTCTGCCCCGACGGAAAGACTCAGGTCACCGTCGAATATGACAGCGATACCAAGCGTCCCGTCAGAGTCGACACCATCGTCATCTCCACTCAGCACAGAGATTACGCATCCCTCGATCAGATTCGCAAAGACATGATTGAGCGTGTCATTCTTACCACCGTTCCCGCCGAGCTTATTGACGAGAACACAAAGTTCTTCGTAAACCCCACCGGTCGTTTTGTCATCGGCGGACCGCACGGCGATTCCGGTCTCACGGGAAGAAAGATAATCGTTGACACCTACGGAGGAAGCGCTCCTCACGGCGGCGGATGCTTCTCGGGCAAGGATCCCACAAAGGTCGACCGCAGCGCTGCATACGCTGCACGTTACGTTGCAAAGAATGTTGTTGCCGCAGGTCTTGCAAAACGCTGCCAGGTTCAGATCGCTTATGCAATCGGTGTCGCAAGCCCCGTTTCGGTCAACGTTGACACATTCGGCACAGGCGTTGTTTCCGACGATATTCTCGCACAGGCCGTATCCAAGGTATTCGATCTTCGTCCCACAGCAATTATCCGTGATCTCGAGCTCAGACGTCCCATCTACACTCAGCTCGCCGCTTACGGTCACATCGGACGCACCGATCTCGGCGTAAAATGGGAGGATACCGACCGCACAGACGCACTCAAGGCTGCAGTCGAGTCTCTTAAGTAATTTATGAAGCGATACATATCCTGTTTTCTTGCAGCGTTATTTATCTTTCTGATATTTCCGCTGTCCTCAAATGCCGTCACGCCTCTCGACGAGGCCGCGGCAACTGCGGCAATACTTGTTGACTGCGAATCGGGTTTTGTTCTGTACGAAAAGAACGCAGACGCACCCGTCGCTCCCGCAAGCACCACGAAGATAATGACCGCTCTGCTCGTGTTTGACGCTATTGCCGCAGGCAAGACAACGCTCGACACGAAGGTTACCGCAACCGCTCCCGCATTCTACGGCATCGAGTGGGATGCAAGCCGTGTCAGTCCGTACATCGCTGAAGGTGAGGCTCTCTCGGTCAGAGATCTTCTCTACTGTGTCATGCTTCATTCGGACTGCGTTGCATGCAACATTCTCGCCATTCACGTTTCAGGGTCTGTCGAGGCTTTTGTTGCTCAGATGAACACGAGGGCTCTCGAGCTCGGCTGTGCAGGCACAAATTTTGTCAACACGCACGGTTACACCGCAAACGGTCACACCTCAACAGCACGCAGTCTTTATCTCATAACGAAGGCTGCAATGGCCTATGAGGGATTCGCCGAAATAGTACGGGCAAAAGGCTACACCGTCCCCGCAACAAACAAGTTTGGTGCACGCACCATAAAAAACACAAACGCTCTTATGGCTGAGGATTCATCGTATTATTATCCGTATGTCATGGGCGTCAAGACGGGACATACCGACGCCGCGGGCTGGTGTCTGTGCTCTTATGCACAAAAGGACGGACGCACACTCATATGTGTCGTTCTCGGCGCTTCGCAGACCGTTCTTCCCGACAACACAAAGTCTATCGGCAGCTTTACCGAAACAAAACGTCTGCTTGAATGGGGATTCTCCTCCTATTCATTTCGTGAAATAATCCCTCAGGGCAGTATAATAACTCAGGTCAAGGTAGCCGATTCAAACAACGAAAAGGTCGGACTTTATTCCTCCGAAGGCGCAAGATATCTTCTTGCCTGCGATGTTAGTGATTCTGATATCATAAGCTCGGTATCTCTTTATAACGAATCTGTTGCCGCACCTGTATCGGCAGGCGACGCCGTCGGCGAGCTTACCGTCACATACAACGGTACCGTTATCGCGCAGACCACACTGTTTGCCGCAAACGACGTTGCTAAATATGTTCCCGACACGAGCAAGAATTATATCACGATGATCGTTATTCTTCTGATTGTGGTATTTCTCACTGCGGCTACGATCACCATTATCACGGTGGAAGAGTCAAGGCGATACAAAGCACCCGCAAAACCCGTCAGGAAAAGACGCGCCGTTCGTGAGGAATATTACGACGAATACGATGACCCCGACGGTGATTTCTTCGGCGAATACATTCCCGAAGAAGAAGACATGATTTACAGACACAGATAACCAAAAAAGCAGAGAGGAAAATCCTCTCTGCTTTTTATCTTATATTATTTTGTCATATCACCGAGCAGCTTGAGCGCTTTTCTTATCTCGTCGCCCTCGTTGAAATTGGTTCTGTAAACCTCGATTATCCACGCGGGGTCACAGCCGTTATCATCAAGTATCTTCTTGAGCTTGCCGTAATCCATCGTGCCTCTTCCGGGAAGCAGGCAGGTGTTCGATGCGTTGTTATCGCTTACGTGAACGTGGATTATGGCATTGCCGAGACGCTGTGCAAAATCGTACGGGTCGTAGCTCGCTCTGACTGCCTGTTTGATGTCGAAGACGAATTTGCAGTCATCGCCGATCCACTCACGCATACGGCAAAGGAATTCGGGATTCTGGCTCCTGTGAAGATTTACGTTCTCCTGAGCAACTATTACTCCCTCTTTTTTTCCGCACTCGATTATTCTGTTGAATCGCTCGAAATACTTCTCATCGGGAGTCTTTGCGGGCAGCTTGTCACCGTGAATAACAATCAGCTCGGCGTCGAGCATATTGGCGGCTTCAAAATATCTCTTGTAATCGTCCATCATGTCGTTGAATCTTCTCTCGTAATTCGAGAAGAACATGAACGGCTCCATCATAGACGAATACGGATGTATTGAACGCACCTTGCCTCCGTATTTACGCAGGCTGCTGCGAAGTCCTTTTATATATTTCTTATTAAGCTCACTGCTTGTATTGAAGAAGATTTCGAGCTCGGTTACGCCCATCTCCAGCAGTGTTATAAGTGAAAGCTCTGTGAGCATCGGGTAAAAACAGGCTGTCGATACTCCCATTCTCATAAAATCATCTTCCTTTCACTCTCGGCACGACTTTTATATCATCATCCGATTATTGGGTAAAACGGAAACATTTTTGCATTGAGACCGACCGCAGACACGTGGTATACTCATAATGAAGCAAATACAGTAAAGGTCGGTGAAAATATTTGAAGCTTTTAAGCCATGCCGCACACTCGGGAATAAAATTCACACTGATATGTTTTGATATACTCGTTGCCTTTGCCTCAATATCTCTTCTCATACCGGAAAATGTTGTTCCGAAACTTATATCGGTTCCGTTATCTGACTGTGTTGCACAAACAGCTTTCAGAATACTTGTTTTGGGGATTATGTCATCACTCGTATGTGATTTGTACATAAACGCACATCAAATCAGATAAATTATAACATAAACAAACGAAGAAATAAAGACTTTTTAGTAAAATAGAAAGATATTCGGGCACTATTTTCATGTAAGAGTTTATTTGATAAAAGCCGTGACGGAAAGCTTATCACTCTCCGTCACGGCTTTTTTATTATTTAAGGGAAATAGCTTTTTTCGCTTTTTCAACGATACCTGCTGCATTGAGCTTGTATACATCGAGAAGCTCAAGTGCGGGACCGCTCTGACCGAATACATCCTCAACACCAAGTCTTACAACGGGTGCCTTTGCTCCTGCCTCACAGACAGTCTCAGCAACCGCACTGCCGAGTCCGCCGATGATGCTGTGCTCTTCAGCAGTAACGATAGCGCCTGTCTTTGCAGCACTCTCAAGAACGAGTTCCTTGTCAAGCGGCTTGATGGTTGCCATGTTGACTACTCTTGCGCTGATACCCTCGTTTGCGAGGAGCTTTGCCGCTTCGATAGCACAGCTGACCATAAGACCTGTTGCGATGATTGTTACATCACTGCCTTCGCTAAGTACAACACCCTTGCCTATCTCGAACTTGTAGTCGGAATCGAATACTACGGGAACTGCAAGACGTCCGAATCTGAGGTATGCGGGACCGTCCATCTCAACAGCAGCCTTGACAGCGAGCTTAGCCTCGGTATCGTCGGCCGGGTTGATGATCGTCATATTGGGAAGGGTACGCATGATTGCGATATCCTCACAGCACTGATGGCTTGCGCCGTCCTCGCCAACGGAGATACCTGCATGGGTAGCACCGATCTTGACGTTGAGTGCCGGGTAGCAGATGGAGTTTCTTACCTGCTCAAACGCTCTGCCCGATGCGAACATTGCAAAGGAGCTTGCGAAAACAATGTTTCCGCAGGAAGCAAGTCCTGCTGCAATACTCATCATATTCTGTTCGGCGATTCCGCAATCGATAAAACGGTCGGGGAAAGCCTTTTTGAATGCGCCTGTTTTGGTTGCGCCTGCAAGGTCAGCATCCAGAACGAACAAATTATCTATACTGTTTCCAAGCTCGCAGAGAGTCTGTGCATAGCTCTCGCGGGTTGCTATTTTCTTAACATCAGCCATTGTCAGACCATCCTTTCCTTACTCACACATAGCAGCATATGCAGCATCAAGTTCCTGCACAGCAATCTTGTATTCATCGGCATTGGGTGCCTTACCGTGCCAGTCGCACACATCTTCCATGAAGGAAACACCCTTGCCCTTGACGGTCTTCATAACAATCGCGGTCGGCTTGCCGCTGTTCTTTGCCTCGTTGAGTGCAGCCTCGATCTGGTCAAAATCATGACCGTCGATCTCAACTGTGTTCCAGCCGAAAGCTGCAAACTTCTCAGCGATGGGGTACGGAGAGTTGACCTCTTCGACTGTTCCGTCGATCTGGAGATTGTTGTTGTCGACTATAGCTACGAGGTTATCAAGACCCTTGTTGGGAGCAAACATTGCAGTCTCCCATACCTGGCCTTCCTGAATCTCGCCGTCGCCGAGAATAGCATAAACTCTGTAATCCTTGTTCTTGAGCTTTGCATTGAGCGCCATACCTGCAGCTGTGGAGAAGCCCTGACCGAGAGAGCCTGTGGACATATCAACGCCCGGAGTGAGTTTCATGCTGGGATGACCCTGAAGCATGCTTCCGACCTTTCTGAGATTCTTGATCTCTTCCTCGGGGAAGAAGCCCTTGAGAGCGAGAGTGCCGTAAAGTGCAGGAGCAGCGTGACCCTTTGAGAGAACAAAACGGTCTCTGTCCTCCCACTGGGGATCATTTACATTGATGCGCATCTCCTTGAAATACAGATATGCAAGCATATCCGAAGCCGACAGAGATCCGCCGGGATGTCCGCATTTTGCACAGAATGTACCCTCGATAACGTGACGTCTGATTCTGTTTGCGATCTTCTGCAGTTCCTTCTTTTCAGAACTTTCCATTGTTTGACCATTCCTTTCTTTTGTATATGAACCGTGTTCCAAAAGTCGGTTAAAATATTATATTCATGCGCGACCTTCGTCGAGCAGATTTTCTATATAAGAAACAAAGTCGGATACGGCACCCTCCTCACAGGCTGCCGTGACATGAGGCGAAAACTGCCTTACCCCTTCGGGAGCACTTGCGGGACAGGCGCCTATACGGGTACCGAGTATCAACTCTTTATCATTATAATAATCGCCTATTCCACAAGATTTGTCAAGTGAAATTCCCAACATATCCAAGATATGGGAAGTTGCAAAAAATTTGTTTACCTTTTCACCGAGAAATTCACAAAAATAACTGCCCGACCGGGTCGCCCTGAGTATTGACGGGACATTGCCTGCGGCATAGCTGTAAAGCTCGGATGTTGTCTCTTCGTCTCCCACGAGAAGAACCTTGAACCACTCGTCCTCTGTCTGTTCGTACTGCGCTCTGAAATAAGGGCGTTTTTCATACTCAACATATTCGAGAGCTTCGGGCGTTTCGCGGATCAGCCAGAGTTTTTCTCGACCGTGCACCACTATTCCGACATTGGGAAAACGCTCTGACAGATCATTGAAATAATCTATCACGTCGGACTTTTTATACGTGCACATCCACAAAAACTCTTCCTTGTTGAAATCATAAACAGCCGCACCGTTATATACAACGCACGGTTCACTGCATTCAAAAGCCTTTGCAAACGGTCTTGTCTTTGAAACGGAACGACCCGTCGCAAGGATAAGCCTGCCGCCGTTTTTTTCAAAATATCTGACCGCCTCGAGATTGCCTTCGACTATATTGTAATCATCGTCGATCATTGTTCCGTCGAGGTCGCTTATAAGCGCCCAGCCGTCAAACTTTCCCATAAATAAAAATCACTTCCGTATAATACGACATTATCAACTTTTATTATGCCAAAGATCGGTCAAGTCGATTCAGAATATCCGTAAAATAATCGGGCAGGTCACTTGTGAGATCGATCATCTCACCGCTTGTCGGGTGAACGAAGGCTATACGTCTTGCATGGAGGCACTGACCCTTGCAGCAGGAAAACTGCGGTTTTGCCCTTGAATAGACCTCATCGCACACAACCGGGTGACCGAGATACGCCATATGTACTCTTATCTGATGCGTCCGACCCGTTTCCAGAGTAAGCCTTACATGAGTATAGCCGGGATATTCGGCTATCGTTTCGTAACGGGTGACGGCATTTCTTCCGCCTGCAATGACCGCCATTTTCTTTCGGTCATTGGGATGACGTGCTATCGGTGCATCGATTACGCCTTCGGGCTGTTTGAAATGACCGACAACTATCGCTTCATACTGGCGGGTAAAATCGTGTTCCTTTATAAGGTCAGCGAGTATCTTATGTGTTTTATCGTTCTTTGCAACGATTATAAGTCCGCTCGTGTCCTTATCGAGGCGGTGGACTATTCCCGGACGGAGCACTCCGTTTATTCCCGAAAGCGTATCGCCGCAATAATAAAGCAACGCATTTACAAGCGTTCCCGAAGGGTTGCCCGCCGCAGGGTGCACGACCATTCCTTTTGCCTTGTTTACAACAAGCAGATCGCTGTCCTCATAAAAAATATCCAGCGGTATATTCTCCGGCTCGGCTTTATCGGGTTCGGGCTCGGGTATATTGAAGCATATTTCCTCGCCGTTTTTGACCGTATAATTCTTTGAGACGGTTTTTCCGCTGACGCTGACCTCTCCCCGCTCGATCATCTTCTGTGCAAAAGATCTCGTAATATCGGGAAAAAGGGCTGACAGCGCCTTGTCTATACGCTCCCCAGCCCCATCATAAATCACATTATGCTTCATCTTCGGTCTGCTCTTTTTCCTGTGTTTCCTTATTTGTTTCCGAAAGCTTATCGTGCATGAATATTATATACACGCACAAAAGCACCGTACCGACGGTTATGCAGCAATCGGCAAAATTGAATACGGGGAAGCTGAACAGCGGCTCGATATCGATATAATCGGTGACCACGCCACCCTTGAAGACTCTGTCAATAAGATTTCCCAGACCGCCTGACATAATGAGCGCCACAGCTATGGTTCCTATCCAGTGCTTGATATGACCCTTTGCAAGGAAATAAACCATAAGCGCCATCATGGCAACAGTCACAGCAACAAATAACCACGTCTGACCCTGAAGCATACCGAACGATGCTCCTCTGTTCTGAACATATGTCCACTGAACAAGCCAGTCAATACACGGTACAGTCTCGCCGACAGCCATACTTGTTTCGACAATATATTTTATATACTGGTCAGCGCCGACCAGAACAATAATTGAAACCGCAAATGCTATTATTGAAAGCATGGCTACCTCCGTGAAATTACATACGTATGCCCTGTTTCAATCACAGGGCATACGAACTGTTTTTATTTATTATTATCCGTCAGTTGGATTTCAATACATCAGCGCAGCGTGCACAAAGTGTCGGATGCTCTTCGCTTGTGCCGACAGAATGGCTGTACATCCAGCATCTCTCGCACTTCTCGCCCTCTGCCTTGCTTACCTTGACTGCAAGCTCGGGAACAGCGCAATCCTCAGCGCTCTCTCCCTTGCCTTCCTCGATCTTTACATCGGATACGATGAATACTGCGGGAAGCTCTGCTGCACAGTTTCTGACAAACTCGAGCAGCTCTCCTTCGCAGACGAGTGTTACGCAGGCCTCGAGAGACTTACCGATTCTCTTCTCCTTACGCTCGAGCTCAAGAGCCTTCTGGACGTCCTCGCGGATCGCATGGATTCTGTCCCATTTTGCGATGAACTCTTCGTCAGCCTCGACCTCAACCTTTTTCGGCATATCGTTGAGAGCGATATTTTCAAGCTCACAGTCAGCGCTGTGGGGCATGAACTTCCAGATTTCATCGGAAGTGAATGCGAGTATCGGAGAGATGAGTCTTACAAGAGCGTCAAGGATGAGATACATTGCGGTCTGAGCAGCTCTTCTGCTTGCACCGTCGGTGCTGTCGCAATAAAGTCTGTCCTTGAGAACGTCGAGATAGAAGTTGGACATATCAACAACGCAGAACTTGTTTACTGCGTGATATACCTGATGGAACTCGAAGCTGTCATATCCTGCGACACAGGTGTCGATGAGATTGTTGAGCTTCATGAGAGCCCACTTGTCGATATCCTGCATATCGGCAACAGCGACGCAATCCTTGTTCGGATCGAAGTCAGAAAGGTTGCCGAGGATATAACGTGCGGTATTTCTGATCTTTCTGTAGGATTCGCTCAGCTGCTTGAGGATATCCTGAGAGATTCTTATATCGCTGTGATAATCAGACGATGCGACCCACAGTCTGAGGATATCTGCACCGTATTTATCGATGATCTCGGACGGCTCCATACCGTTGCCGAGCGACTTCGACATCTTCTCGCCGTTGCCGTCAACAACCCAGCCGTGAGTGACGACTGTGCGGTAAGGTGCCTCACCGCTGCAGGCGACACTTGTGAGCAGCGAGGACTGGAACCAGCCTCTGTACTGGTCCGCACCCTCGAGATAGAGGTCTGCCGGCCAGGAAAGATAATCGCGCTGCTGGCATACTGCTGCGTGGGTTACGCCCGAGTCGAACCAGACGTCCATGATGTCGTTCTCTTTATCAAACTCTGTGCTGCCGCACTCCTTACATACTGTTCCTGCGGGAAGAAGCTCGCCCGCTTCCTTCTCGTACCAGATATCGGAGCCTTGCTTTCTGAACAGGTCGGCAACCGCCATGATTGCTTCTCTGTCGATATGCTCCTTGCCGCACTTCTTGCAGTAGAAGATGGGAATGGGAACGCCCCAGCGTCTCTGACGGCTGATGCACCAGTCGTTTCTGTCCATAACCATCGAAGCGATTCTGTCCTCGCCCCAGCCGGGGATCCACTTGACACCGCGGATAGCCTCAACAGCCTTCTCCTTGAAGCTGTCGATGGAGCAGAACCACTGCTCGGTTGCGCGGAAGAGAACAGGGTTCTTGCAGCGCCAGCAGTGCGGATATTTATGCTCGATTCTCTCGCTTGCGAGAAGAGCACCCGACTCGCTCATATTCTTTGCGATGACCTTGTTTGCTTCATCGGTGGTGAGACCTGCGGAGAAGCCTGCCTCCTCGGTCATCTTTCCGTTTGCATCAACGGGAACGATGATGGGAATTTCGGGATAGTTGCAGCATACAACATAGTCCTCAACACCGTGTCCGGGAGCTGTATGTACGCAGCCTGTACCGGAATCGAGTGTGACATGGTCACCGACGATAACGAGCGACTCTCTGTCGAGGAAGGGATGCTTTGCCTTCATATATTCGAGCTCGCTGCCTGCGATCTCGCCGACAACCTCGTACTCCTCGATGCCTGCTGCCTTCATTGCCGACTCATAGAGTCCGTCAGCCATGATATAGGTCTCATTGCCTGCCTTGACAAGCTTGTATGTAAAGCTCGGTCCTACGCAGATAGCGGTATTGCCGGGAAGTGTCCATGTTGTGGTGGTCCAGATAACGAAATAGGTGTTGTCAAGATCTGCACCAAGAGCCTTGAGCTTGCCGTTATCCTCGCTTACCTTGAACTTAACATATACGGAAACGCAGGGATCCTCTGCGTACTCGATCTCAGCCTCAGCAAGAGCTGTCTGGCAGTCGGGGCACCAGTAAACCGGCTTGAGTCCCTTGTAGATATGACCGCCGCATGCCATCTCGCAGAAAACCTCGATCTGCTTTGCTTCGAATTCGGGAAGAAGTGTGATATAGGGATTCTCCCACTCGCCGAGGAAGCCGAGTCTCTTGAACTGCTCGCGCTGAGCGTCAACATACTCCATAACAGTCTCGCGGCAGAGCTTGCGAAGCTCGGAAACGGTAAGCTTAGTTGCCTTCTCGAGACCGACCTTTTTTCTTGCCTTGAGCTCGGTGGGCAGACCGTGAGTATCCCAGCCGGGAACATACGGTGCGCAGAATCCGCTCATATTCTTATAGCGGACAACGATATCCTTGAGGGTCTTGTTGAGAGCGTGACCCATATGGATATTACCGTTTGCATAGGGAGGTCCGTCGTGAAGAATATACATCGGACGACCCTCGTTCTTCTTTATCATCTTGTTATAGATGTCGGACTTGTTCCAGCCGTCAAGCATCTCCGGCTCTCTCTGCGGGAGACCTGCTCTCATGGGGAACTCGGTCGCCATAAGATTAAGCGTCTTGTTATAATCCTGTCCCATTTTCATGACCATTCCTTTCGTGATAGGAGGGGAATCTCATTTTTTCTTTACCCCGAATATATTAGCACGGACACGGTTTGCACCGTGTCCTTACTCTCAATAATAATTTACTGCATGTTTGCGCCTCTGCGCTTGAAAAGGCTTGCGGGCGCACTTGCAGGCTGTTCCTGCTCTGCATTGACCTTTACGCCTGCAAAGCGGGAAACATCCTCATCCACCGTTACCTCGTCCTCAAACGATGTCTGGAATCTGGATTCTCTTCTTGCGGGCTTCTGATTTCTCGGTGCTGCAGCCTCATCATCGTCGATATTGACAGTGAAACCGCCCTTGCGCTGTGCAGTTCTTTCAGGTCTGGGCATCACGGGTGCACCGGGAGCGGGCTCGGGCTGAGCAGTCTCCTCCTCGAATGCAGCCTCTGCTGCCTGCTGCTGTCTTGTCGGCATAGCCGGCTGCTGCTGACGCTCGTAAACGGGAGCGGAAGCTCTTCTGTCGAGCATCTGTACGGAGTTGACCATATCTCTGGTCTCCGGACGCATGATCTCCTCGTTCGGGAGGTTGTTGATAAGTGTGAGGTGATCCTTGTATGCCTTGAGCAGCTTTGTCTTGAACTCAGCGATGTCGCGCTGCATACGTTCAATTATATCGCGCTCGTGATGGATCTCAGCCTGAGCGTTGGATACGATCTTTTCTGCCTTGATGGTCGCGTCCTTAAGGATGATCTCAGCCTTGTGTTTTGCGTCTCTGAGAGAAGCGTCACCAACCTTCTGCGCATTCATAAGTGCATTTCTGATTGAATCCTCTTCGTTCTGGTACTCCTCGAGCTTGGAAGCAAGAACCTCAAGCTTCTTTACCAGCTCAGCATTCTCTTTGAGCAGCGTATCATAGGAAAGCTGCACCTCGTCAATAAAAGCCTCGACATCCTCGGCGCGATATCCGCCGAAATTGGACTTTCTGAAGTTAACGTTTCTGATTTCGTTAAGAGTCAGCATTATGTGTCCTCCCTGTTGAATATGAAAAGATATATACCTACGCTAAAGCGTGATTTCCAAAATCTTAGAAGAATACTCCGTTATTCTCAAGCTCGCCGAGAACATCGGTACCGATAAGACCTACGTTGAACGGAGTTATGATGTATGTATTGTTTGCGATTCTCTTGAGCTGACCGTCGTGTGCATATGCAGCGCCGCTGAGGAAGTCTACGATTCTTCTCGAGATGTCCTTCTGAGCCTGCTCGAGGTTGAGGACGACAGTTCTCTTCTCGATGAGGTTATCGGCGATCTCGGCAACCTCTTCGAAACGCTCGGGCTTGACAATAACGACCTGGAGCTTTGCGGTTGCGTGGATGGAGACAACCTTATCATCGGACGAGGAAGAGGACGAAGTGCGTCTCTTCTGTCTCGAATAATCTACCTGCTCCTCATAATCGTCGTCATCATAATAATCATCATAGTAATCGTCATCGTCTGCTCTTGCGGAAGAGCTGTTCCACAGATCCTTTACCTTATCAAAAATTCCCATTACTTTATCCTCCTCATATTTTATATCGTATAATTACGTCTGCCGAAAAGCGCAGACCCTACTCTTACCATATTGGAGCCGTCGAGGATAGCCTCCGCATAATCGGAGGACATACCCATCGAAAGGTATTTCATCACAATATTCTTATTATCGTAGTTTTTTGCTCCAATGTCAATAAACAGTTTATGTATTTTCTCAAAATATCTGCGAGTTTTTTCAATTTTTTCATCGAACGGGGGTATTACCATCAATCCCGATACTTTTATACCCGGAAGTTCGCCCGTTTTGAACACAAGCTCCTCCGCCTCTTCGAACCCGATTCCGCTCTTTGAAAGCTCCTCACCGATATTCACCTCGATGAGACATTCGACCGTTTTTCCTGCCTCCTGAGCACGGCGTGATATCTCGAGAGCAAGTCTCTCGGAATCGACCGACTGTATCATATGGGTCATCGGCATCGCCTGTTTTACCTTGTTTGTCTGGAGATGTCCGATGACGCTGACCGTCAGGTTATCCTTTGCAAGGTCATCGTATTTCGAAGCAAGCTCCTGCACGCGGTTTTCTCCGATATGCGTAACTCCGAGAGATATTGCATGATTTATTATCTCGACCGGCACAGTCTTCGTTACCGCGACAAACTCGATATCAGATGCTTCTCTGCCCGTTTTCTGAGCTGCGAGAGCGATATTTTCCATTATCCTCGCGTAGCTTTCGGACACATCGGCAAGCCTTGCCTCAATATCCGCGAACGATCTTTCCATCGTACATTCCCTCCGTGTTAAGAATGACCTCGTCATACCGCTTGAGCCAGCCGCTCTCCGATTTTTCGCGGCACACTGCCAGTTCTCCGACGGTATATACGACCTCTATCCTTCTGAATTTGACCTCGTTGCCCCACATGACATATACGCCTTCGACGACATATTCCTCCTGAACGTCGGTGCCGTCGGTACCCGATACCGTTCTGACATCGGTCATGGAGACTATCGCATCGGTTCTTATTCCGAGACCTGTCGAGCTCTTGACCTGTATCTTTATCGGCTGAGTTCTGACCGAAGAAAGATCGGCAAGCGTTGTTATGCATCTGAAAACGAGGAGCACTCTCGTCTGATCGGTGCTCGGATTCATATACATCAGCTTTGCCTGCACCTTGCCCGATTCGGCATAGGGAAGCTGAAGCGTGTACCAGCTCGACTGCGAAAGCTTTTCGGCCTCCTTAGCCGAAACCTCACACACGATATGCCAGCGGTAATCCTCTGCTATCTTGCCGACGACATTGGAGCCGACCGTTATCGACTGCTGCTGTACCTTTACCGAATCAAATGTTTCGGGAGTCATTGTTTCAAGCATCGATGTGTTGAGAAGCGACTCGAAACCGTCAACCTTGTCGAAATAATAACCCGAAAGCGGTGATGTAACGTGAGCCGGTGCCGACGGGAAACGGGCTGTAAGCTCGTCACGCTCAGCCTTGAGTTCCGCTATTCTCTGCGGGAAACCGTCAACTTCTTTTGTTGCTATCTGTTTCTTGTTAAGAAGATACACAAGCTCCGAGCGAAGCTGCGCCGCACGGTCAAGCTCGCCGTCTCTCGTAGCCTTCGCAAGGTCGATAAGTCTCGAATTGATCTGTGTCTCGAGCGAGTTTTCAAGAGAACTGTCCTCGCTCGCCGTGACCATACTCTCGAATTCGTTTATCATCACGTCGATCTCTTTTATTCTTTCGTAGGCCGCTGCCGCCTCCTGAGATGAGAACACATTGGATATGGAAGCGTCCTTTGACACCTTGCCGCCGTTTTCAACCGCAGGTACCATAACTCCGCTCTTGTCGGACATAATGACTATCTCGTCCCTTACGGTATAGCCTTCGGTCGAAATGGTATCGGAAAGGGTCATACTCTGCGCCGTTTCGGTCTGTATCTTTCCGCTGTCGCACTTTACTATCTGATACACTCCGTAGCAGAGCAGCGCCGTGAGGATAACTATCATCACTATCCTAACCGACATATTTTTGCTCATTGCCCATTTTCCGAGACGGGCAACAAATCCGTTATCCTTTTTATTCTTGCTCTGATTCTTTGTTTTCGGCGCGGCGGTCGGTTTCTGCTCTTTTTTTACCGCAGTACTTTTCGCCGCCGTGCTTTTCTTTTCAGAACTCTTTTTCTTTGCCGTACTGTTTTTCGCGGCAGGTTTCTTTGCCGCAGGCTTTTTTGCATTTTTCTTCTTATTGTTTGCGTTCCCTTTTTCTGCCATACCCCTGCATCTATTCCCCTTTCTTCATATTCATCTGCCGCAGAACCGTTTCGCAGGCTGCATCAAGCAGATGTTCAAAACTCTCATAATCATCGGCATAGAGCCGATTTATCCTCTCGTCCCTGCCAAACCACGATATCTGTCTTTTTGCGTATCTTCTTGTGCTCTGCTTGAGTGAATCGAGAGCACATTCAAGAGAACATTCCCCATTAAAATAAGGTTTGAGCTCCTTGTATCCGATAGCCTGTGCGCTTGTTTCCCCGTACTCACCCGAGAGAAAATCACGCGCCTCCTCTATCAGTCCGTTCTCCACCATAATATCAACACGACGGTTTATTCTGTCGTAGAGCTTCTGTCTGTCACGGTAACCGAGTCCGATTGTGCACACATCATAAGGCGACGGTTCAAGCTTTGAGCGTCTTACGTGTTCGCTCATCGGGATACCTGTCGAGCGGTATATTTCAATCGCTCTGACTATGCGTTTGGTATCGCACGCGCTCAGTTTTCCCGCCGTCTCGGCATCAAACTGCGACAGCTCCGAAAGCAGCGACTCGCCGCCTTCGTTTTCGGCTCTTTCCTCAAGCTCACGTCTGAGCTGATCATCCCCTTTGACGTCGGGGAATTTAACATTGTCAACAAGCGAATTGAAATAGAGTCCCGTTCCGCCGCATATTATCGCAAGAAAGCCCCTTTTGTCGATATCATCTATAACCTCACGAGCCATATCGCAATAGGCAAAGACCGAGAGCTTCTCGCTCGGGTCAACACAACCGATAAGATGATGCGGTACACCCAGCATCTCATCACAGGTCGGTTTCGCTGTTGCGATGTCCATACCTTTATATATCTGCATGGAATCGCACGAGACAACCTCGCCGCCCAGCCGCTTTGCCATTGCCGCAGCAAGCGCCGATTTTCCCGATGCTGTCGGTCCGACAACCGCTGCCGCAAATATCTTTCTCGTGTCAGTCATATTCTGCCAAAACTCTTTTCCAGTTCTTTTCTTGTAAGCTTTATCGAAATGGGACGTCCGTGCGGACAGTATCTTACCGACGGATCGGCATCAAGTCTCACAGCCAGACGCGCAAGCTCCTCGTACGATGTTCTGTCGTGCGCCTTGATAGCACTTCGGCAGGCAACCGTATGCAGAACATTGTCAAGCTTTTCGATAAAGGTCTCGTTCATTCCGCCGAGTCTTCCCGCTATCTCCTGCACAGCTTCGGCGGCGTCGCTGCCTGCAAGAGCGGTCGGCACCGTACGAACAATAACAGTACCCGAACCGAAATCCTCCGTCTCGAATCCCGCCTTCATGAGCAGGTCGAGATTATCGAGCACAGCGTCGTAATGCTTCTTGTCAAGCACAACGGTCTGCGGCTCGAGCAGATACTGGACATTTTCGCCCGTCTGCTGTGCCTTGAGCTGTTCGTATATCAGACGCTCGTGCGCTGCGTGCTTGTCGATTATTATAAGATCATCGCCCGATTCCAGAATGAGATAGGTTCCGAAAGCCTCGCCCACTATCTTCCAGTTCCCGAGCTCGAAATCGTTCGTCCTGACCTCAGGCTCCTGCACGCAGGTCTCGGGCTCCTGCTGTACGGGAATCGGTTCATGCTCGTGTACGACAGGTTTTTCGGGCTCATCGGTCTCGATATCAATAAAGCTGTAATCAGCTCTGCGCGGTTTTTTAACCTCGGGCGGCGGAGTCTCTCGCAGAAGGCTTGCATATCTCTCGTGAACGTCATCGTCGGACGAATCGCTGACCTTAACAGGCGCGGCTGATATCGGCGTATCCTCTATCGGACGCGGAGTCTTTGGCACTGTCGGTACCGCAGGCGTCTCCTCTATCTTCATCTGGACCGTTTCGGTCTGCAGCACGGGCGCAAAAGGCTGCTGAACCTTCGGCTGCGGTTTTGTCTCGGCAATTTTGAGTTCGGGGCGTCTGTCGTTTTCGGCAAGCGCCGATTTCACCGCATAATATATGCCGCTCGTTACCGGACGTTCATTTGTGAAGCGAACCTCAAGCTTTGCGGGGTGAACGTTTACGTCCACAGCCGCACAGTTCATCTCGACATTGAGAACGCACGCAGGGTGCTTTCCGACCATTATCGCTCCGCGATAAGCCTCCTCAAGTGCCGCCTGCATCGCACTGTTTCTGCAGCAGCGGCCGTTTATAAAGAAGGTCTGCATACTTCTGTTGGCTCGTGCACATATCGGACGGGAGACATATCCGCTGACCTTTATGCCGTTGTATTCGTAATCAACGGGCATCAGACCCTCGGTAAACTCCTTGCCGAACACGGCATAGATCGCAGATTTCAGATCACCGTCACCCGGTGTCATGAGCGTCTGCTTGCCGTCCCTGATAAATCTTACCGAAACCTCGGGATGGGACAGCGCTATCTTGTCGACGACCGATGCCGCCGCATTCGCCTCAGAAACGTCCTTCTTGAGAAATTTCATTCGCGCGGGGGTATTGTAAAAAAGATCGCGAACCGTTATTACCGTGCCCTTTGCACAGCCGCAGTCATCGATAAGCACCTCATCTCCGCCTTCGATGACATAGCGTGTTCCGATATCGCTTTCGGCGGTCCTTGTCATGACCTCAACACGCGACACGGCGCATATGGAAGCAAGCGCTTCACCGCGGAATCCGAGTGTGTAGATGGCTTCAAGGTCGCTTCCTGTGCTTATCTTGCTCGTTGCATGACGAAGAAAGGCTACGGGCACATCATCTCTGTGAATACCCTCACCGTTATCGGTTATTCTTATCATCGAAACGCCGCCGTTCTTTATCTCGACGGTTATCGCATCAGCACCTGCATCTATCGAATTCTCGACAAGCTCTTTTATGACGGAGGCGGGTCTTTCGACCACCTCTCCCGCAGCTATAAGCTCAGCCGTATGCTTGTCAAGAACCTGAACGCGTCCCATAAAACACCATTCCTTACGCTATTTTACCAGCCTGCACAGCCGATCGAGCAGACCGAGCGCTTCGATCGGAGACATATTGTTCACATCGGCATTGCGAATGAGAAGAAGTGCCTCCTCCTCGCCTGGAGAAGAGAAATCGAACATGGTCTGTTCCACGCTTTCGACCTTTTTCTTCTCTGTCACTTTGCCCTCTTCAAGCTGTTTGAGTATCTGTTTTGCTCTGCGCACGACCGTCTCGGGAACGCCTGCGAGCTTTGCAACCTCGATGCCGTAGCTCTCGTCCGCACCGCCTCGGATTATCCTGCGCAGGAAGGTTATATCATCGCCCGATTTCTTTGCGGCGATATTATAATTCTTCACGCATTTGAGCGTGGTTTCAAGAACCGTCAGCTCGTGGTAATGGGTCGCAAAGAGCGTCTTTGCACCCAGTTTCTTTTTATCCGCAACGTATTCAAGCACCGCTCTCGCAATGCTCATACCGTCATATGTGGAAGTACCTCTTCCGATCTCGTCGAAGATTATCAGGCTCGAAGATGTGGCATTTTCAAGAATCTCCGCAACCTCATTCATCTCGACCATAAAGGTCGACTGACCCGATGCAAGATCGTCAGACGCGCCGACCCTCGTATAGATGCCGTCAACAACACCTATCTCAGCCGACGACGCGGGGACAAAACAGCCTATCTGAGCCATCAGCACTATCAGTGCCGTCTGACGCATATAGGTCGATTTACCCGCCATATTGGGACCTGTGATTATCGCGACACGGTTGTCACCCGAGTCGAGCAGAACATCATTGGGCACAAAAGGCACATCGAGCAGAGCTTCGACAACGGGATGACGCGAATCGGACAGGACAATCTTTCCCGATGCATTTACGAGCGGACGGGTATATCTGTTCTGCACGGAAACATTCGCAAAGGAGCAGAGAACATCAAGCCGCGCTATCGCATGGGCTGTCGCCTGCACTCTGAGAAGGGCGTTTGCAACATTTGCTCTGACCTCTTCGAAAAGGGTGTACTCAAGCTTTACGACCCTGTCCTTCGCGCCGAGAACTCTCGACTCGATTTCCTTGAGCTCCTGCGTTATGTATCGCTCGCAGTTTGTGAGCGTCTGTTTTCTGATATAGTGTTCGGGAACCATATCCTTATAGGAATTCGTGATCTCGATATAATATCCGAAAACGCGGTTGTATCCGAGCTTGAGCTTCGGGATACCCGTCTTCTCACGCTCGGCAAGCTCGATTTTTGCAATGACTCCCCTGCCGCCGTTCATGTCCTCACGGAGCTGGTCGACCTCATCGCTGTATCCGTCACGGATCATTCCGCCCTCTCTTACAGAAAACGGCGGTTCATCGACGATCGCGCTCTCGATAAGCTCGTGCACATCCTCAAGGCAGTCGATATCGCTGTATATCTGTTTGAGCTGAGCACACGAAACGTTCTCGAGCAGCTTCTTGAGCCGGGGCAGCTTTGACGCCGTGAAGGAGAGCGCACGCAGCTCCTTTGCATTGGCGGAGCCGTATACTATCTTTGTCATAAGGCGTTCCATATCGTTGATGCCGACCATCGCCGATGTCAGCGATTCGCGCAGCATACCGTCCGCCGCGAGTTCCGCAACGGCATTGAGACGCCTCTGTATTCTTGTGGGATTGACAAGAGGCTGTTCCACCCATTTTCTGATAAGCCTCTTGCCCATTGCAGTTTTGGTTTTATCGATGACCCAGAGCAGTGAGCCCTTCTTCTCCTTGAAACGCATGGTTTCAACAAGCTCGAGATTTCGTCTCGCGGTAGCGTCGATATGCATGAACTCGCCGCCGACATAAAACGACAGCTCGTTTATGCGCTCAAGCCCGCTCTTCTGAGTCTTTACAAGATATCCGAGCAGCGCCGAAACAGCCCTTGCCGCAAGTTTATGTGCAGTGCAGTCGAAAGCCTCCGCCATTTCGTTCGAGAACTGACGGGCGATCTTTCCGTCCACATCACTGTCATCAAAGCACGACTCGTCAAGCGTTTCCGCTCTCGCGGTGAGCCTGTCCTTTATGAAAAGGTCAAGTCCTTCGAGCCTTGCCGCCTGCGGGCTGAGGAGCACTTCCTTGGGGAAGTAGCGTGACAGCTCACCGATGACCGACTGCCTGACATCTCCGCCGAGCTCGGTTGCAAAAACCTCACCTGTGGAAACGTCACAGAAGCATATTCCGCAGTTCGGATGCGACACATACACCGAGCAGATATAATTATTTCTGCTCTCGTCGAGCATCGAACCCTCTATGACAGTACCCGGCGTTATGACACGTATGATCTCTCTTCTGACGATGCCCTTTGTGAGAGCGGGATCCTCCATCTGTTCACATATGGCGACCTTATAGCCTTTGTTTACAAGCTTTGCCACATATGACTCATAGGAATGAAAAGGAACGCCGCACATGGGAGCCCGTTCCTCCAGACCGCAGTCGCGACCCGTCAGAACAAGCTCAAGCTCCTGCGACGCAACCTTTGCATCGTCAAAGAACATCTCATAAAAATCGCCCAGTCTGAAAAAAAGAAGTGCATCGGGTGCCTGCTTCTTTATTTCAAGGTACTGTTTCATCATCGGAGACAATTCGGCCACCGATATCACCTCAAACTTCTATGATTTCCTGTTATGTGAAAACTCTTTATCAGTGGCAGCCGCTGCAGCAGGAGCAATCGCCGCCGCAGCCGTCGGAATGCTGTGCGTTGGGATCAAAGGTCATGGGATCCTCGCCGTTTACTGCTGCTGCAAGGATTGCAACAACCTCGTCCATCTTCTGATCCATGACAGCCTTTGCTTCGTTGAAAGCAGCCATTGTCTCGTTCTCGAGAATCTTGGAATAGAGCTCCATCATCTCAGCGTTGAGCTTGTCGATGCGTGCCTCGTCGGGCTCGTTCTTGCCTGCCTCGACCTCCATGGTCATGCCGAGAAGATTGAACTTCTCGATGAGAGCCTGAAGAGCCTCGTCAGCATCGTTTGCCTTTCTTGTCTGTTCAAGCTTTGCGTAATCGGGATCCTCCTGTATAGCCTTGCCAAGATTTCTTGCCAGTTCTATTACGTTCATTTCGTTCATTTCCTTTCTTTGTCTTTTATATATCATTCCGAATTTATCGGAACAAAAAGCTTATGTGTATCACGTTTTTATTGTAATATCAAATTCTATTTACCTGATAAACACCGCAAAACAATAAAATATAATGTCTAATAAAAACAGAAATAATCAAGTTCTATCCATCCAAATCTCTACTTTCGCAATCTTTGAAGCTTCTGCATAGGTGAAAGCAGGGGAATTTCTAACATAGTCAAAGAAATCCCCGTCTATATCCTCGTTCCAGATTGCTTGGGAAAAGCGTGCATTTTGCTGATCCGGTTCAAACAAGATATCAACATGAAGCTGAATAAATTCATCATCACGTGGAATATCACCCTGTCTGGTGAGAGAGAAATAGAACAACGGTTCTCCGGTGAAAGAAAATGTCCCTGTTTCATAAAGCAGCATATCACCCTTATTTCTAATACGCATTTTTGACATTGTTTCAAAAACATCAACAATTTGACCGACTGAAGAACTATCACTAATTGATTTCTTTAAGAAAGCTAATGCTTTTTTCATATTGTCCCTCCACATCAATTATTGTAACACTGCGCCAAAAAGCTTAATTAACCTTACCTTTGAGTATCCAGTTCTTTGCCTCGGTAATCTTTGCATCGAGGAAGGTACCGACGAGCGATGCGTCCGCCTCGGTCTCGACGATTATATTGCCCGAGGTTCTGCAGGAGAGGACTCCCTGTCGAAGCTCCTTTTCGGCAAGCACCCTCTGAACGGAGCCCACCATCGCCGCACATCTCTGCGCCGCGATCGATTCCTGCAGCTTGAGAAGCTCGCCCATACGGTCGGACTTTTCCTTGTCCGATATCGGGTCTTCCATATTGGCTGCGGGTGTACCTCTTCTCTTTGAGTAGATGAATGTGAAGAGAGATGTGAACCCTACCTCTTTTATAAGGTCGAGCGTGTTGCGGAACTGTTCGTCCGTCTCGCCCGGGAATCCAACGATAACGTCGCTCGTTATTGAGATATCTGGCATCTTTTCACGGGCAAGCTCGATGAGGCTGAGATATTTCTCTCTCGTATACTTTCGGTTCATTCGCCTGAGTATCTCGTTGTCTCCCGACTGGAACGGAAGATGAAGATGACGCGCGGCGTGCTTTGAATTTGCCATAGCTTCGATGAGCTCCGCCGAGCAATCCTTCGGGTGGCTTGTCATAAACCGCAGCCAGTACTCGCCCTCGTAGCTGTCGAGACGGGTAAGCATCTGCGGAAACTGCGACACGCCGCTCTCCTTGCGCATATAGCTGTTGACATTCTGTCCGAGAAGGGTTATGTCCTTATAGCCTGCCGCAAGAATACTCTCAAACTCGGCGGCAACGCTGTCCGCGTCTCTGCTCCGCTCACGGCCTCTGACATACGGCACAACACAATACGAACAGAAATTTTCGCAGCCGTACATTATCGGAAGCCACGCTCTGATATCGCCGTCTCTTCTGACGGGGACCTCCTCGTGCACGGTCGCGTCCTCACACGAGAGCTCATACACCCTCTTGCCGCCCGAAAGCGTTTTATAAAGCAGCTCGGGCAGACGGTGAATAACGTGTGTTCCGAAAACGAGGCTGACGTACGGATAGCTGTCATACAGCCTTTTCACAACGTGCTCCTGCTGAACCATACAGCCGCACAGAGCAATGACAGTATCGGGATATTTACGCTTTATATGCTTGAGTGCTCCGACATTTCCGAACACTCTGTCCTCGGCGTGCTCACGCACGGCACAGGTATTGTAAAGTATCAGATCGGCCTCGGCAGGTTCATCGGTAAAGCCGTAACCCATCGCCTCAAGCAGACCGTTGATTCGTTCGCCGTCGGAAACATTTCCCTGACAGCCGTATGTATGCGTGCAGGCAAGCGGTTTTGCCCCCCTCGCACGGGCAGCCGCAACCTCAGCGGCAAGATTTATATATTCTGACTGATCGAACTGCGGCAAATGAAGTGCCTCCTCGGTTTAAAATAATACCATATTATGTAAACAACGTCAAGGGCGGCAGCGAAAACCGGGGTGTCGATGCCACACTTTCGGATATTAAGTAATTTTACCATATATAATGCGTTTTTTCAACAAGTAAAACAAAATATATTGTGGAAAGAAAAGACATATTTTATCGCCCGGCGATCTGTTTTTCTTAAATAAAAAATTTTTTGCCGAAAATTTGAAATTTATTGAAGGATTTTTTCTTTTTTTCGCGTATATATTTATTAGAAGTCATTTAAGGGCGGTGATACAATTATGACGATAAGAGAAAGCATCGAACAGCTCGAGAGGGATTCTCTGTGCGAATATGCGACACTCTCATGCGAAAGTCTCGGTCGCGAAACGCCTGAGGAGCCTTGCAGTCTGCGAACGGCGTTCCAGCGTGACAGAGACAGGATAATCCACTGCAAATCGTTCCGCAGGCTCAAGCACAAGACTCAGGTATATCTCGCTCCCGAAGGCGACCATTACCGCACCCGACTGACACACACGCTTGAGGTTGCTCAGATCGCACGCACCATTGCGCGTTCGCTGCGTCTCAACGAGGATCTCACCGAAGCGATATCGCTCGGTCACGATCTCGGTCATACGCCTTTCGGTCACGCGGGAGAACGCGCTCTGAACGACGTATCGATGACGGGATTCCGCCATTATGAGCAGAGCGTCAGGGTGGTCGAGCATCTCGAAAAAGACGGCAGAGGACTCAACCTCACAAAGGAGGTCCGCAACGGAATCCTGTGCCACACGCGCGGACCCGAAGCCTTCACCCCCGAGGGACGAATCGTCAAGATTGCCGACCACATCGCCTATATGAATCACGATATCGACGATTCCATACGGGCTGGAATCCTCACCGAGGACAAAATCCCCGCCGAGGTCACAAAGATACTCGGTTCGGGACATTCGGCACGTATCGATTCCTTCATCACCGACATAATCAGAAATTCCCGCGAGGGGCAGATACTTATGTCGAAGGATGTCAACCACGCCTATAACGTCCTTCACGATTTCATGTTTGACAATGTTTACCGCAACCCAATCGCAAAACGCGAGGAAGGACGTGCCGAGCAGCTTATCAAGGAGCTGTTTGAATACTATCTCGCTTCGCCCGAAGAGCTTCCCGAGGAATACAGCTTCATACTCGATTCCGAGGGTATCGAGCGTGCAACGCTTGACTTCATAGCGGGCATGAGCGACCATTACGCTATAAACGACTACAAGAGACTTTTTATACCCCGTTCGTGGGATGTGATTTAAAATTATGGCAATACCGCAGGAATTTCTCAGCGAGCTGCGCGATCGCTGCGACATAACCTCCCTTATTTCGGGATATGTTAATCTCAAACGCGCAGGTACAAATTACAAAGGTCTGTGTCCTTTCCACTCGGAAAAGACCCCGTCATTCACCGTTTTCCCCGACACGAAGTCCTTCTATTGCTTCGGCTGTCAGGCGGGCGGCGACGCCGTCACATTCGTGCGGCTTGCCGAGCGGCTCGATTACGTCGAAGCGGTCAAATTCCTCGCCTCCCGCGAGGGAATGACCATGCCCGAGGACGGTGCCGTCGACGGACTTGCCAGGGCAAAGATGCGAGTACGAGAACAGAACCGGATAGCCGCAAAATTCTATTATCATCAACTTTATTCGCCCGCTGGAAGAGAGGCTCTCGAATATCTCCATTCGCGAGGGCTGACCGATGCGACCATCGGCAGATTCGGTCTCGGCTGGTCGCCCAACGGTTACGACCAGCTATCAAAGCTTCTCCTCTCGAAGGGATACCGCGAGGACGAGATAATCGCCGCAAACCTCGGCGTCAAGCGCAACGGCAGACTGTATGACTTTTTCTGGGAACGTGTAATGTTCCCCATAATCGATCTGCAGGGCAGCGTTGTCGGTTTCGGCGGACGCACGATGAAAAAGGATCACGGCGGAAGAAAATACGTCAACACCGACGGCAATTCGCTCGTCTACAAAAAATCCGAAAACCTCTACGGTCTCAATTTCGCAAAGGATTCAAAAGAGGGTTCGCTCGTTGTCGTCGAAGGCTTTATGGACGTCATAACACTCAGCCAGGCGGGTTTCGACAATGTTGTCGCCTCTCAGGGTACGGCCTTCAACGATTCGATGGCAAGACTTGCCATGAGATATTCGAAGGACAAGCGTATCATTCTGTCTCAGGACGGTGACGCTGCAGGTCAGAATGCTATCAGAAAGTCCATTCCCATACTCAAGCGTGCAGGCGCTGACGTCCGCGTGCTTTCCATTCCCGAAAGCCTCGACCCCGATGAATATATAAGGAAATACGGTGCCGGTAAATTCCGCTCGCTTCTCGATTCCTGTGCAAGCGACATCGAATTTGAGATTGCAAAGGTCCGCGAGCGATTCGATCTTTCGACCGATGACGGAAAGCTCAAATACCTCAACGCCATCTGCCCGCTTCTCGGAGAGCTTTCAAGGCTCGAGCGCGAGGTGTATGCGGGAAGGGTCGGCAAAGAGCTCGATATCGACAAGGCAGCCATTATCTCCCAGATAGAATCGGGCGACAGAAAACGCCGAAACGAGGAGCGAAGAGCTCAGCTCAAGGCTATGGAAGCGCAGACCTCCGGCCGCGAGGACAAGCTCAATCCTCAGAGAAAAGAGCATATACGAGCCGCCTCGGCTGAGGACTCGCTTCTCACAGCTCTTTTCTACTCCCCCGACAAGGCATCATATATTAAAAAGAAGCTTCCGCCCGAAAAGATGGTCACCGACTTCAACCGCCGTCTTTATACCATCGCTCTCGAGATAATCGAATCGGGGCAGGAGCTCTCGGTCGGAACCGTTTCCGCAAAGCTTACCACAAACGAATCGGGCGCTGCTGCGAGGCTGTTCAACGCCTCCGCCGGCGGTATGACCGGACTCGACAACATAGATTTTTATATTGACATCATTCTCGGCGAGGCCGAAAGGCTTTCCGCAGATGAGATCGCTACAAGTTCCCCCGAGGATCTTATGGCGATGATAAATGCTCAAAGGAAGAAGAAAGATTAGGAGGAAAAATTCAAAATGAGCGTAACCGACAGCAAGACCGCCATACGCGATCTTATTGAGCTCGGAAAACAGAAGGGCACACTTACAAACCAGGAGATTCTCGATGCGCTGGTTGAGATCGACATCGATCCCGAACAGATGGAACGTTTCTACGACCGTATCGAGCAGCAGGGTATCGAGATAACCGACGACCCCGTTGAGGACATCAAGCTGACCGGAATAGATATCGACGGCACAATCGTCGATGACTATGACGGCGACTCTGCAGGCGACGGCACATTCATCTACGATCCCGTCAAGGCTTACCTCAAGGAGATAGGACGTGTTCCTCTTCTCACCTCTGAGGAGGAGATCGAACTCGCTATCCGTATCATGGACGGCGACGAATCAGCAAAGAAGAGACTCTCCGAGGCAAACCTTCGTCTTGTCGTTTCCATCGCAAAGAGATATCTCGGCAGAGGCATGCATTTCCTCGACCTCATTCAGGAGGGTAACCTCGGTCTTATCAAGGCGGTCGACAAGTTCGACTACACCAAGGGATTCAAATTCTCCACCTACGCAACATGGTGGATCCGTCAGGCTATCACAAGAGCCATCGCCGATCAGGCGCGTACAATCAGAATCCCCGTACACATGGTCGAGACCATCAACAAGGTCAAGAGAGCACGCAGCCAGCTGCTCCACGAGAACGCACGCGAGCCGTCCGCTGAGGACATCGCAAAGCTTCTCGCAATGCCCGTGGACAAGGTCCGCGAGATACTGAGAGTCGCTCAGGAGCCCGTTTCCCTCGAGACCCCGATCGGTGAGGAGGAGGACAGCCATCTCGGCGATTTCATTCCCGACGATGAGGCTACCGCTCCCGACGATGCCGTATCCAACATCATGCTCAAAAAGCAGATGGAGGAGGTTCTCACCACTCTCACACCGAGAGAAAAGCGCGTTATCGAGCTTCGTTTCGGTCTCAAGGACGGCAAGTGCCGCACCCTCGAGGAGGTCGGCGTTGAATTCGGCGTCACCCGTGAAAGAATCAGACAGATCGAAGCAAAGGCTATCCGCAAGCTTCGTCACCCCAACCGCAGCAACAAACTCAAGGGCTATTCATAATTCAATCAGTCAAATCGGTTTGGATTTTTATTGAGGAGGGGACAGAATGGAACAAAACGAAATCAAACGCATCGCCGCTCAACTTATTGCTTTGGGTAAAGAATCGGGGCAGATTTCCGATATGGATATTCTCGATTCACTTGCAAACTACGATTTTAATCCCGAGATCATAGATACTATCTACGAACAGCTCGAAGCCAATGGCATTGAGGTTATTCAGACCACCATCACCGACCTCGACCTGCAGGATGTTCAGCTTCTCGCTGACAGCGACTCAGAATCCGGTACAGCCACCGGTTACGGCGACGAGTACATAACCGACGACCCCGTTAAAATGTATCTTCGCGAGATCGGCAGAATCCCTCTTCTCACAGCGGAAGAGGAGATCGAGCTCGCTATCAGGATAACCAACGGCGACGAGGCTGCAAAAAAGCGTCTGTCGGAGGCTAACCTTCGTCTTGTTGTTTCCATTGCAAAAAAATATCTCGGCAGAAATATGCCCCTTCTTGATCTCATTCAGGAGGGCAACCTCGGTCTTATCAAGGCAGTCGACAAGTTCGACTACACAAAGGGATTCAAGTTCTCCACCTATTCCACATGGTGGATACGTCAGGCGATATCCCGTGCGATCGCCGATAATTCCAGAATCATACGTGTTCCCGTTCATATGGGCGAGATTATCAACCGTGTAAAGAAGGCGTCGGCTCAATATCTTCACGAACACGGCCGCGAGCCGACCGCCGCAGAGATAGCTGAGATTGCCGACATACCCGTCGCCCGTGTACGCGAAGCTCAGCGCATCGCTCAGGAACCTGTTTCCCTCGAAACCCCCATCGGCGACGAGGAGGACAGCCATCTCGGTGATTTCATTCCCGATGACAACTCCGCCGCTCCCGATGACGCTGCCGCAGTCACAATGCTGCGCGAACAGCTCAAGGAGGTACTCGACACACTCTCTCCGAGAGAGGTCAAAATAATCAGCATGAGATACGGTCTTGAGGACGGAAAATATCACACTCTCGAGGACGTCGGAAACGAATTCGATGTCACGAGAGAGCGTATCCGCCAGATAGAATCAAAGGCTCTGCGCAAGCTCAGACATCCGAGCAGAAGCAAAAAGCTCAAGGATTTTCTGTACTGACAAACACAAAACCGCGGAATGTTTTTTCCGCGGTTTTTCTTTATATATCAGCCTTTAAGCAGTTCCTCGAGCATAATGTAAAATATCCTGCCGAATGTTATTTTTCCGACCGAATGGGTTGTTGTTATGTTGAATTCCCCGAGCAGCTTTCCGTCGAGATAGACCGATACCGTTCCGACCGTCTGCCCATGCTCAACGGGTGCACAGACGTCCTTTGCGATATTGACCTGCGTGACAATATCCCCTGCTCTTCCCTTCGGAACAAGAACACTCCCCTCCATCACGAGCTGTGTTCCGACGCTTTTCTCCATTCCCGACAGAACGGGAATGGGTTTTGTTTTTATATCCATCTGCGAAAGGTCCGCAAGCTCATAACCCGCAAAGCCGTAATCGAGAAGTTTCTGTGCACAGGAAAATCGCGTCTTGCTATTGGGCGCACCCATAACGACCGCGATAAGCTCCATTCCGTCACGCTCGGCTGTCGCCGCAACACAGCACCCTGCCTGCGAAGTCGTTCCCGTCTTGAGCCCCGTACAGCCGTCATAATATCTTACGAGTTTATTGGTGTTCGTAAGCCCCAGCTCACCGTTTCTCAGCGAATCCATCCATATCGTCGAAAACTCCCTGACCCTCTCGTGTCTGAGCAGTTCTCTTGATACTATCGCAACGTCATAGGCCGATGTAAGATGACCTTCGGCATCAAGCCCTGTACAGTTTTTGTACGCTGTCTGTGTCATACCGAGCTGCTGTGCTCGTTCATTCATCATGGCAACAAAAGCCTCGTGCGTGCCTGCTATTTTTTCCGCAAGCACGACCGATGCGTCATTTGCCGATCCTACCATAGCCGCCTTTATCAGATCGTACACCGTCATTTCCTCGCCCGGCTCCAGCCATATCTGCGACCCGCCCATCGAGGCTGCATACTCGCTGCAGGCGACGACATCGCTGTACGATATAACGCCGCTGTCGAGCGCCTCGAACACAAGAAGCATCGTCATAACCTTTGTTATCGATGCTTCGGGCAGACGCTCGTTTTCGTTTGATGAATAAAGCACCTCACCCGTATCTGCCTCCATAAGCACACACGCCTTGCAGTCGAGCTCGAGCTCTATTCCTTGAGCCGAGACTGCAGCCGGGAATGCGGCTGCAGCGGTCACAACGATCATCAGCAAAGCAAGAAATCTCTTTAACATAAAAAGCACCTCCGCAAATTCTGTCTGCCAGAATATATGCGAAGGTGCCTGTAATAATTTGTCAGATTCGGACGCTGAGTCCGTTTTCGCGAAGATAATTCTTCAGATCGGCTATCTCAAGCTCCTTGAAATGGAACAGCGATGCCGCAAGAGCCGCGTCTGCTCCTCCGACAGTGAGTGCATCGAGGAAATGCTTTTTCTCACCCGCACCGCCCGAAGCTATAACGGGAATTCCGACCGCTTCGGATACTGCCTTTGTCAGCTCGAGGTCATAACCGCTCTTCTGACCGTCGCAGTCCATGCTGGTGAGCAATATCTCTCCCGCGCCGAGCTTTTCAGCTTTGACCGCCCATTCAACAGCATCGATACCCATATCGACTCTGCCGCCGTTTTTGTAGATCGTGAATCTTCCGTCGGGGGTGCGCTTTGCATCAATGGCGAGCACGACGCACTGACTGCCGAATTTCAGCGCAGCCTCGGTCAGCAGCTCGGGTCTCATTATAGCAGCCGAATTGACGGAAACCTTGTCGGCGCCCGCGCGAAGCAGAGCTGTAAAATCATCGACCGTTCTTATTCCGCCGCCGACGGTAAACGGAATAAATACTCTGTCGGCGACCTTCTCGACCATATCTATAACGATATTTCTCGAATCGGAAGATGCTGTTATATCAAGGAAAACAAGCTCGTCCGCACCGCACTCGTCATAGGCTGCGGCGCACTCGACGGGATCACCCGCATCAACGAGGTTTACAAAGCTGACACCCTTTACCACTCTGCCGTTTTTTACATCAAGGCAGGGAATTATTCTCTTTGCATACATCACTTGTCCCTCCCTATCAGATCGGCAAAATTGCGCAGTATTGCAAGTCCCGTTTTTCCGCTCTTTTCGGGGTGGAACTGCATTGCAAAGCAGTTGTCCTTCCAAACGGCGGCATGAATATGAGCTCCGTATTCGGTCGTTGCCGCAACTATCGATTCGTCCTTTGCCCTGAGATAATAGCTGTGGACAAAATACACATACGGATCATCGGGAAGATTTGCAAAAAGCGGACAGTCACGGTTGAGCTCAAGTGAATTCCAGCCGATATGCGGTATTTTCAGACCGCAGTCATCGGGCAGTCTGAGAACCTCACCCGAAAAAACTCCAAGTCCTTTATATCCGGGAGATTCCTCGCTCGAATCAAAGAGCGCCTGCAGACCGAGACAGATTCCCAGAAAGGGTTTTCCGCTTGCGATAAAATTCTTTGCAGCCTCACCCATTTTCGTCTCGCTGAGGTTATCCACAGCGCTTCCGAATGAACCGACGCCCGGAAGAACTGCCGCATCGGCAGCCGCAATAACCTCGGGCGATGCCGTTATGACCGCTTCGCAGCCGATGTGCGCAAACGCCTTTTCAACACTGCGGATATTGCCCGCGCCGTAATCTATGATAGCTATCAATTTATGCTCATCCTTTCTATCCGAAGGGTAAAACGTGCCGCCCACGAAAGCCGTGAGCGGCAGCGTCTGAATCTCATACCGAAAAGTCGACGGGGCTTATGTTATGCCCAGGTGATATTTGTCGGCAGGGGGAACTTTTCGCCGCGATCGATATTGTAATCGCCGCTTATGAACATCTCTGCCTCATTTCTTCTGCGCCACCAGAGTCCTTTGTAATTGAGTCCGCCCGACTTCATGTATCTTGTAAATCCGTCTATGATCTGGTTTGCGTTTGCCTGACTGCCGTCACGGTGTGCAATGATCGCAGACTTGAGATAGAACTTATTTGAATCGTTGGTCCAATATGCGGGACCGAGGTTATAGCAGAAGCTGACGAGTGCATCGAACTGCTGCTGATTGAGCTTTATTCCGTTGCGTATCGCCCAGTCGCTGACCGCTATGACATAAGGTCCGTTGTTAAGATCTGCGTTGAGCAGCTTTGTTGCCTCCTCATTAGTGAGGTAAGGCTTTTCATCGGTCAGAATATGCTCCTCACCGATGAGGTTTGTTATATCGATATTGAACTGTGCAATAGCTGTTGCTTCATTCCAGCTCTTGCTGGCTGTCGTGGTCTTTGCGTGGCCGTATCCGACCGTCCAGTAACCCGAAACGTCCTTATAGGGATAGAATACCGTGCCGAGTCCGCTGACGTATGTACCGCCGCCTTCCCATCCTGCGATAAAGGCTGTGCCTTCAGCGCTGATGGTCATTGCCTTGACGTCGGTATTCGGCTTTGCAAGAACTACAACATCAGCTGTTGCGGTAACACCGCCAAGGGTTGCCGTTATCTTATAAACGCCGGGAACCTTACCCGTTACAACACCCGATGCACTGATCGGTGCATTGGTCGAATTCGACGATGTGTAGGTTATGCCTGCACCGCTTATTGCTGCATTGACGGTCGAACCGACATTGACGTAATAATAGCTCGCACCGAACTTTATTGTGATGTTCTGTGTCGATGTGGTTATGTTTGTTACGTAAGCGGCACTTACATAGCCGTAACCGCTGCCATAGACGATCTTATACCATACATTGGTGCCTTCAACGGTAGTGCCTGTGGTCTGACCCGCTATAACAACCTTTGTACCGTTGGCAATCTGTCCGAGGACACTCGCCGACGTGCTCGCCGAAGCACGTACTCTGAGAGTGCTTCCGCCCGTTTTTATAACACCCGTTTTGACGGTAGTGACCGATGCGCTTCCGTTGGGAGGTGCAGTGGTAGCAGTTGTTGCGTTGATGTTTGTAACATTCTTTCCGCATACCCAGCCGGTAATTCCGGGAGTCGGCTCAACGAGATACCATGTGACCTTGTCTCCGCCGGTATATGTGGAGCTGTACTGATAGGTCTGTCCCGAAACGAGCGTTGCCACCTTTGTCGAGGAAGCTGTCGGACTTGCATATATTCCGACCGCAGAATTTGCTCTTATGTATTTACCCGTTGAGGTGGTTGTAGTCGTAACTTTTGTTGTGCTGCTTGTTGCAGAAGTTTCAGTCGACGACGTTGACTCTGTTGAGCTTGTTTCCTGGGTCGAAGAGGTTGTGCTTTCGGTCGTTGACTGTGTTGTGGAGGTCGTTGAAGATGTCGTCGCACTTGTAGAAGTGCTTGTCACCGTACCGCCGAGGGTTACATCAGAAGAACAGACCCAGCCTGTCATATTTCCGACCTTTACAAGATACCACTTGACTCCGTCGCCGCCTGTATAGACTGCAGTGTAGTTATATGCTGTACCCGCCGTCATTGTTGCCGATTTTGCAGACGACTTTGTCGGCTGTGCGTATGCACCAGCGGCACTCTTCGCTGTGAGTGTTCCGCTCGTTGCGGGCTTTGTTGTTGAGGTGGTCGTCTTTGTAGTCGACTGTGCGCTTGTCACCGTACCACCGAGGGTTACATCGGAGGAGCAGACCCAGCCTGTTGCATTTCCGACCTTTACGAGATACCACTTGACTCCGTCGCCGCCTGTATAGACTGCGGTGTAGTTATATGCCGTACCCGCTGTCATTGTTGCGGACTTTGCTGCCGATTTTGTCGGCTGTGCATATGCGCCTGCGGCACTCTTCGCTGTGAGTGTTCCGCTTGTTGCGGGCTTTGTTGTTGAGGTGGTTGTCTTTGTCGTCGACTGTGCGCTTGTCACCGTACCGCCGAGGGTTACATCGGAGGAGCAGACCCAGCCTGTTGCATTGCCTACCTTTACAAGATACCACTTGACTCCGTCGCCGCCTGTATAGACTGCAGTGTAGTTATATGCCGTACCCGCTGTCATTGTTGCAGATTTTGCTGCCGATTTTGTCGGCTGTGCATATGCACCTGCGGCACTCTTTGCCGTCAGTGTTCCGCTCGTTGCGGGCTTTGCCGTCGTTTTTGTTGTTGCATCGGCGACGGTCGTGACCTTCACGTAAGTGCTTATAATATATCCTGTCTTGCCGTTGACGGATATTTTATACCATGTCTTTCCGCTGCTGTCCTTTGCGGTACCGAGCGAGGTAAAGACATCTCCTTTATTGGCAGTAGCAATCCTGCTGTATCCTGTTCCTGCCCCGCTTCTGACATTAACCTTATTGGCGGTAACTGTCAGCTTCTGTGTGGCTGCATAAACTTCCATCGCAGAAAATGCACTCTCGGGGAGTATCATTACAGACGCTGTAAGCGTGCATAAAATGAGTGCAAAAGATACTATGATCTTTCCCAGTCTTTTCATGTGTACAGTCCTTTCTTTTGCCGTTAATCCCTGCCCAAAAAGCCGACTTGCTTTTTCGGGACGATAAAAACCTCATTATTATGTGACATTATACTATATAAATATATCCGGTGTCAACTTTGTACCATATCCGACAGCCCATAATTTACAGCATCTTAATACTTTTATCAAATAAAAGCAAAAAACGCATCTGAGGAAAATTATCCTCAGATGCGTTCTGCTGACTTGATATTTTATCTGTATCTTCTTCTGTCGGCACGGTAATCGACATCATCGTCGTCATCATCGCCGCCGAAGGAACCGTAACCGTCGTCGTCCCTGCCTCTTCTTCTGTTGCCGAGAACGCCGAAGCTGCCGAAATCATCGTCATCGTCGCCGTCGGAATAGTTTCTGGGCTTGAACTCATCGGGGAAACCGTCATCGTCGTCATCGTCATCAAAACCGATGATGGGCGAATCGTCATCATCGTCGTCATCATCAAACGAACCTGCGCCGTTCGATCTGCCGAAATATGAAGTATCGATCTCGTCATCGTCCATGAGTGATACCTTTCTTGCGCCGCCTCTTGTTACGAGGTCGCTGTAGATATCGTCATCATCGGAGCGGTCGGAGAATCCACCGTCAAAGCTTCTTCTCCGGCTCTGGCGTGTGGAAGCCGCACCTCTCGAGAAACGTCCCGAGAATCCCATATCGCGGTCATCATCGTCTCTGTCATCATAATCGTCATACTCATTCTGAGCCGCTCTGCGCTGGCAAAGAATATAACCGACAACAACGCCTGCTGCAAACATTACGATAGCACCGAAGATTATTCCGATAACTCCGCCTGCGGTGCAGCCGCCGCCCGAAGGATTGTCCGACTGGATAACGGGCTGTGTTACGGTCGGTGTGCCCGTGTAAACATCTATATCGCTGCCTGTGTTTTCGTCACCGCTGGTGGTCTCAACGATGGTGATGGTCTTTGATTTTGCATCGGAAACGGTTATATCCTCTTTGCTTCCGTTCTCGTCAAGACCCTGGCATCTTTCGACGATAAGCTCAAACTTGTAATCACCGCCGCCTGCACCTGTTATGACCGAGAAGCTGAGGTTGAGAATGTAGCTGTCGATCGGGGAAGGTCTGCCGTCGGGCGAGGTGTAGTAGATGATAACACCGTCATCGGTGAGCTGGGTGGTGAAACCCTTATCATTCTCTGCCGTGAGAGAAGTGTTGAGATTGAGGGCATCCTTATCGAATGTGAGCTTGAGCTGCATATCGACATAGCCGTTCTCGGTCTGAGTCTTTATAATGATGGGAACCTTTACCTCTTCGCCTGCGATATACTGAGTGATATCGGGGTCGATATTAAGGGTAAAGTCAACATCGGAAAGTGCAAATACCGACATCTGCGATGTCATAATGGCGAGAGCCATAATTATGATCAAAGCAACAGTCTTTTTGAATTTCATATGTAGATCCTGTCCTTTCTTAAGTCATAACATCTCTGTTTAACCAGTAGATTATACCACATATTGCGACAGACAACAACACTAATGCAAAATATTTTAAAAATATTCACACAAGAGCCGTTATCAGACCTTCTGAAGAATAAAAAACTTGAGATAATCGGTCTCCGGCACATTCCAGAGAATCGGGTGGTCAGCCGACTGCTGACGTGCTTCAATCTGACGAAGAGACACGCCCGCGTCGGAAGCGGCGCTTTTCAGCATCTCCCTGAACTTGTCCTCGCCGACAAAATGCGAGCACGAACAGGTCGCGAGATATCCGCCTCTCGGAAGAAGCTTCATCGCTCTGAGATTTATTTCCTTATAGCCTCTGATGGCACTCTCGACCGTCGAACGCGATTTCGTGAATGCGGGAGGATCGAGTATTATGAAATCGTACTTGTGGTCCTTCTTCATCGAGGAAAGAAGATCAAAGACATTTTCGCAGACAAAATCAACGTCAAGACCGTTGAGCTGTGCATTTGCACTTGCCGTATCAAGAGCATCCTGCGAGATATCGACCGCCGTGACACTCTGCGCACCGCCCGCCGCACAGTTGAGCGCGAACGAACCCGTATGGGTAAAGCAATCGAGCACCCTTCTTCCCTTTGCGATCTTCGCACAGGCTGCGCGGTTGAATTTCTGGTCGAGGAAGAATCCCGTCTTCTGACCGTTCTCGATATCAACATGATACTTTATTCCGTTTTCAACGATTATGACATCGGTGGTATCGCCTTCATAACCGGGCATCCAGCCCTTGCCCTGAGTCATTCCCTCGCGTTCGCGTATAGCTACATCATTGCGCTCGAAAATTCCGGTCGTTTTGCAGCCGTACTCCTCGAGGACCGATACGAGAAGCTCCATGACCTCTTCCTTGTGCCGCTCCATTCCGAGAGAAAGTGTCTGCACTACAAGGACAGTTCCGAATCTGTCGACCGTCAGTCCAGGCATACCGTCAGACTCTCCGAACACCATCCGGCAGCAATCGAGATCGGCACCCATAACGGTACGGCGATAATCGACCGCACGGCGCACAAGCCGTTCAAAAAACGCCCTGTCAGGCTTATCGTTTGCGTTTCTCGAAAGAACTCTCAGCCTTATTTTCGAATGTTCGTTGTAGAAACCTGTTGCGATATATGCCCCTCTGGGATTGAGAATATCGACTATATCTCCGTTTTCAACGTCACGTCCGCCTGCTGTTATTTCCGTTTCAAACACCCACGGATGTCCGTTCTTTATCGATATTTCTGCCCTTTTGGACACGGTAATCGCCGAAAAGTCCCGTTCTTTCATCTGCTGATCATTCCTTCGTTTCTATCTTTTTGCGACAGACATCAGAGCGCCTGTTTTGTTTTCATATATATCCGCAAGACTGCTCGCCTCTCTCGGTTTCATCGAACGTATGCGAAGTCCGCCTGCACCGAAGCCGACTATATCGACTTTGTTCTGTCTGAAGATATGTTCGGCAAAAGAGCTCATTCGCCTCGCACACTCCCTCACAAGCCACGGCTGAACCTCGCCCGACAGCAGCGCCGTCAGGTCTCCGACAAGAATACTGTTTCTCTCCCGCACACACTTTTCGGAGAAAAACGCATCGATTCCCGACATGCTGCACTCCACACAGAGCACACGAAACGGCAGATCGCCAAGCGTGCGTTCGGCACACTTTTCGATAAACGCCGCATCGTCCGTCTCAAAGAGAAGGTGCGTTCCGAGCAGCTGCGGCTGCTCCTTCGACAGTATCAGATTGTCAACATACGGAAACAGCATTCTGCTGTAGGTCATACCTTCTTCACGAAGAAGGTAAAGCAGCTCTCTTACAGGTCCGCTGCACTGTTCGGCATTTGCCGATATAACCAGTCCCGTCAGCTTTTCATTCACTTTAATTCACATCCTTGCCGCTCTTTACGGCCGCTTTCTGAAAACTCTTTTTAAGCAGCAGAGAATTGCTGACAACACTTACCGAGCTGAGCGCCATTGCTGCTCCCGCAGCAACGGGATTGAACACACCGAAAGCTGCAAGAGGTATGCAGATGGAGTTATAAATAAATGCCCAGAAAAGGTTCTGTCTTATTTTTCTCATGGTAAGTCTTGAGAGAACAAGTGCGTTTGCTGCCGCCGTAAGTCCCGTTACGGTTGCGCCTGCGCTCGTCACTGCCGCAGCGCTTCCGCTGCCTATTGCCATTCCGACATCAGCCTGAGCCAGAGCAGGAGCATCGTTTATTCCGTCACCTATCATGGCTGTCTTTCTGCCTTCAGCCTTTAGGGCGATGAGTGTATCGGGTTTCTGAGCCGCAGTCACTCCCGCAGAAAAATCATCTATGCCGAGCTTCTGGGCGACCGCCTGCGCAGCGCGCTCGTTATCGCCCGTCAGCATACGGGTCTTTATTCCCAGCTTTCCGATGGCTTCAATGGCTGTTGCGGCATCGTTTCTGACGGTATCGGAAATCGCAATGACTCCCTGATACTCGCCGTCAAGCGTCACAACCACGACAGTCTTACCCTCGCTCTCGAGTCTGCGTATTTCGTCCTGTGCATTCTCGGGACATTTTGCCTGCTCGGGTGCCGAAACGGTCACACGCTTGCCGTTGCAGACCGCCGCAACACAGCGACCTGTATCGGAAAAATCTTCCGCCTCAAACATTTCAAGTGAACGCCCATTTGCCGCCTCACAGATCGCGAGCGCAAGCGGGTGAGCCGAAAGCTTCTCGGTAGATGCCGCATAAGCGAGCATTTCGTCTGTCAGGACAAGGTCGCTGACCTTCATCTTTCCTTCCGTCAGCGTACCCGTCTTATCGAAAACCACAGTATCGACGGAGGCCGCACGTTCAAGCACCTCTCCCTCACGGAAAAGGATACCATTCTTCGCTCCGCAGCCGATACCCACCGTTACGGCGGCGGGAGTTGCGAGTCCGAGAGCGCACGGACACGAAACGACCATTACCGTCACCGCGTGGAGAAGCGACTGTTCAAATCCTACCTTAGCAAAAAAATACCAGCCGAGGAAGGTTATTACCGATATCACGAGAACCGCAGGAACAAAAATTCCCGCTATCTTATCCGCAAGACGCTGAACGGGAGCCTTTGAGCCCTGAGCCCGCTCAACAATACGCACTATCTGTGAAAGCTCGGTATCGCTTCCGACCTTTTCTATCTTTATTCTCGCGACTCCCGACACCGCAACCGTCGCTCCGATAACCGAATCACCCGTATCCTTGAACACGGGCATACTCTCACCCGTAAGCATCGATTCGTCGGCACTGATCGAACCGCTTTCGACAACACCGTCGGAGGGAATTCTCTCTCCCTGACGTACGACGACAATATCGCCCGGTTTGAGCTGAGATGCCTGAACGGTCGTTATCTCACCGTCCACCTCGAGGTTTGCCGTTTCGGGAGCCAGCTCGAGGAGCTCTCTTACCGCCGCGCCTGTCTTTGAAGATGCTCTTCCCTCAAGGAGCTTTCCGAGAAGTACAAGCGTCATAACCACCGCAGATGCCTCAAAATGGAGACCTTCCATTCCGCGGACTCTGCCCGTTGCCATATTATAAACGCTCAGTGCGTAAGCCGCAGTCGTTCCGAGAGCAACGAGAACGTCCATACCTGCATAGCCTGCACGCAGAGACTTGAACGCACCCTTATAAAAGCGCCAGCCGATAAGAAACTGGACGGGCGTTGCCAGCGCAAACTGGAACCACTGATCGTGAAGCACGCGCATAACGATATTGTCATGCGGCAAAAAGAACGAAAGTATCATGCCGAGCAGCAGAGGTGCCGTAAGCATGGCGGACGCCGCAAACACCAGCAGCTCCCATGAATTATCCTTATTGCCGGTATTCGGCTGAATTTCTATTTTCGCATCAAATCCGAGTGCTTCTATCTCGGCGCACAGCTTTTCATCGCTTACGGAATCGGGAGCGGTAAACATCGCCGACGCCGACGCAAGGCTTACTCCCACCTGCGTACAGCCGAGCGAGACAAGTCTTTTTTCAACTGCCGAGGTGCAGACTGCACAATGCATTCCGCCGACCGACATTCTTACCTGTCTTTTACTTTCCGCAGCCATCTCAGGCCTCCTTTGCCGAAAAGCCCATCATTTCGATTGCGGAGCATATTTCAGCAGCAGTAAGGGTATCGGGTGCTGTCACCTGAGCCGATGCCGCCTCGAGACTTACACTGATATCCGTGCAGCCGAGAGCACCAAGTCTCTTCTCAACTCTGCCCGAACAGCCCGCACAGTGCATCCCTTCGATGGAGATAACATATTTCTTAGCCATAACGTAAAATCCTTCCTTACATTAAAATACTACATGTTGTGTTTTTCAAAAAAATGTATATTTTTTCTTTTTGCGGATATATATGCAAGGTCAGCCTATACACCTCAATATACTGTTGTATATTATATCATAATATATTATACTGTCAATAATCGCAAATCGATTTTGTTCACTATATATTTACATATGTTTTCAAAATTTTTCTTGTAACACAATCGATTATGTGGTAATATAATTTATCATCGGAGGTGGTGTATGCAAAAATAAGACGAATACTGTGTAGCGCCTGAGCCGCTTGGCGGCTGACGAGGAGAGGGTTTATCGAATTTCGGCGGGTGCCCTCCGGCGCATGGCAGCAGCACCGAGAAACCTGTCTCACAAAGCCTTCGGGTAACCGATGGTACAAAGCTGACAGGAAGCTGCCGATATTGGATAAAAGTGTACGCGCTGGCGGCGCGGACGCTCCGTTTTCCCGGGCAAATTTTTCATGCCGTAACGGGACGGGGTGTTTCGTGGTCCGAAGCGTTTTATTTATGAAATCATTACCGTGATTTCGCAAATCAGAAAGGAATGACACATTATGTGTGGTATTGTAGGTTACATAGGAAAGCAGAATTCTGCAGAGATCCTTATCGACGGTCTCAAGAAGCTTGAGTATCGCGGTTACGACTCCGCAGGAATCGCTGTTTTCGATAACGGAAGCATAAATCTCGTAAAGGCAAAGGGCCGCATGAAGGATCTTGAGGATAAGCTCGAGGAAAAGGGCGTTCCTCAGGGTGTTTGCGGAATCGGTCACACCCGTTGGGCTACCCACGGCGCTCCCTCCGATGTCAACAGCCATCCGCACAGAAGCGGCAGAGTCACCATCGTTCACAACGGCATCATCGAGAACTACGCCGAGCTTCGTGAGGAGCTCGAGGCTCAGGGCAGAGTATTCCTCTCCCAGACCGATACCGAGTGCGCTTCCCAGACTCTCGACAGCCTTTACAACGGCGATCCCATCGACACTATTTATAAAGCGGTTGAGAGATTCAGAGGCTCCTATGCTCTCGGCATTCTCTTCGACGATCATCCCGATACCCTTTACGCTATCCGCCGCGACAGCCCTCTTATCGTCGGTATCGGCGAGGGTGAGAACTTCATCGCTTCCGATATTCCCGCTATCCTCAGCCGTACAAACAAGTACTATCTTCTCGAGACAAACGAGCTTGCTATAATCAAGGCAGGCGGCATCGAGCTTCTCGGCCCCGACCGCGCTCCCATCGAGAAGGACGTCTTCGTCGCTAACTGGGACGTTTCCGCTGCAGAAAAGGGCGGTTATCCCCATTTCATGATAAAAGAGATCCATGAGCAGCCGCGCGCACTTCGCGACACCATCTGCCCGAGACTTGCCGAGGGTATCGACAAGCTGTTCGACAGCGAAGCCCAGGCTCTTGATTTCAACACAATCAAGAGAATTTATGTTGTTGCCTGCGGAAGCGCAATGCACGCAGGTATGATCGGACGTCACGCCATCGAAAAGCTCGCACGCGTTCCCGTTCAGGTAGAGGTCGCATCCGAGTTCAGATATGACACCCTCCTTTTCCAGCCGGGTGACGCTGTTCTCCTCATCTCCCAGAGCGGTGAGACTGCTGACACTCTTGCAGCTCTCAGAATCGCAAAGGCAAACGGTATCCCGACCATCGCTATCGTCAACGTCGTCGGTTCCTCCATCGCAAGAGAGGCAGATATGGTCCTCTACACATGGGCAGGCCCCGAGATCGCTGTTGCTACAACAAAGGCTTACACATGTCAGGTGTCCATACTTCTCATGCTCGCAATGCGTATGGCATATGAGCGTAAGACTGTTGAGATCGCCGAGCTCGAAAGACTCGCTTCCGAACTCAACAATATCCCCGATATTTTCGAATCTATGCTCTCTTCCGAAAAGGAAGAGGAGTACAAGGCTCTTGCCGAGTCCTACAAGGATTGTGAAGATCTCTTCTTCATCGGCAGAGGCTATGACTCTTCACTTTGCTGGGAGGCTTCCATAAAGCTCAAGGAAGTATCCTATATCCACTCCGAGGCATATGCTGCAGGCGAGCTCAAGCACGGAACCATCTCCCTCATCGACGAGGGTTACCCCGTAGTCGGCATCGCAACAAGTGATGCTCATTACGAGAAGACGATCAGCAACGTCGAGGAGGTTCTCGCAAGAGGCGCAAGGGTCATTCTCCTCTGCAACGAGGACGTCGCCGAGAGACTCAAGGCTTCTTCCAAGAAGGTTGCCGACAATTTCATCGCGATTCCGCTCGTCGATGAGTTTATCCGTCCGCTGGCAGCAATTCTGCCGCTTCAGATCTTCTCCTACTACGCCGCATGCGCAAGAGGCTGCGACGTCGATAAGCCGAAGAATCTCGCAAAATCGGTTACAGTTGAATAATCACGCGATAAACGGGCTGCTTTTTGCAGCCCGTTTTTTATCTTGCAAAAGCTAAAAATGTATGATATAATGGTATCGATATCTATTTGTGAGGTCAGATTCATGTTCTGGATAACAACAAATCTTCAGCTTAAAAAAGGTTACATTTTCGCCCTTTACGGGGATAGTGCGCCCTTTTTTAGGAAGATAAGCTGATCTTGTCTGCGTCTTTTTAAAAATCCGTGCATTATCTCCTTAACTTTTTCATCAAAGTTTAAGGAGATTTTTTTATGTTCAATATCAAAAAACAAGTATCAAAATTATATATTTCTTCCGTCCTCGGCAACCTGTCTCTCACAGGCGCATGGGTCGCCATACTTGCCGCAAGAGGATACAGTCTCGTCGAAATAGGAATCGCCGAAACGGTATTCCACATCACAAGCCTCATCTTTGAAATACCGTCGGGCATTCTCGCCGACGTTTTCGGACGCAAGAACACCCTCATTATCAGCAACATCATGCGAATGATCGGAAACGTGATAATGATATTTTCCTCAAACCTTTTCATGGTGTGTGCTTCGATCGCGTTCCATGCTCTGAGCTACAATTTCTCGTCAGGCTCGGGCGATGCTCTCGCATACGATTCTCTCAAATCAGTCAGCCGCGAATCGTACTTTGAAAAATACGCCTCAAATCAGATGATAATATACAGGGTATGCAGCGGTCTTTCCACCATGTGTGCGGGTCTTGCTCTTTTCATCGGACACAGAATGGCTTACGGAACCGATCTTCTTGTCGGTATAGCTCAGACGGTCATTCTTATGTCGCTCAAAGAAATCAGAATTGATCCTCCCGCACAAAAATCGGGCGGAAACATTATCGCTTCGATATTCAGAGAGATTGCAAAATGCTTTACCGAAAGCATCACCTTCCTCAAAACAGCAAAAAAGGCTATGTTTCTTATGTTCTGCAACTCTCTTGTGGGAGCGCTGGATATACTTCTTCTCTTCTTCCTTCAGGCAAGACTTCCACAGGTCGGAATCTCGGGGTGGACGCTCGGTATCGCCCTGCTCATAATGCAGCTCGGAGGAGTCGTCGGAGCAAAGCTTATCCTCAGGCTCAAGAAGGCAAAATATCAGCACGTATTCGCCGCGGCCGCCGCTCTCGTGCTGCTCGGCGTGCTGGTGGAACATTCGGGAATGTATCTTGTAATGACCGCAGGCGGTTTCATCGCCGCAATGGGCGATGATGCCCTGCAGGTTAGGACAAACGCACTCCTTCAGGATATGTTCCCCTCTCAGCAGCGCGCAACCCTCATCTCCATCGAATCCTTCACATTTTCAACCATTATGATCGTTCTTTCGCCGCTCGCGGGATTCTTCTTCTCGCACTGGTAAAATTAAGGGAGGGGTACTTTTGGACAACAGGATGGCAATTATCTTTATTCACGGTTTTATGGGCTGTTCGGCTCAATTTGACGAGCTCATCGAAATACTCGGCACAAAGTCGGTCAGCTTCCACAAGCTTGTCCTTCCCGGACACGAAACAGATCTTTCGGGATTCAACAAAAGCCGCTCGAGGCACTGGCGTCAATACGTAAACGAATCTGTCGAGGAAATCTGCCGCTCATACGACCGCGTGCTGATAGTCGGTCATTCAATGGGCGGACTGCTCGCAGTAAACACCTCTGTCTCTCTGCCTTCCGATTCTCAGACACGAAAAAAGATAATCGGAATCGTTGCCGTTTCCTTCCCTCTTGCGCTGAAATTTACGTTCAGATGTCTTAAAATACGTCTCGGCGCTATCGGAAAACAGAAGAAAAACGAGCTTGCTCAGATAACCGCCGCACGCAGATTCTGCGGAGTCAGCGGTATAAACATCTTCAACTCCGCATTGCTCATTCCAAACAGCCTCGGTCTGCTCGGACTTATAAACCGCACCCGCAAAATTCTCCCCGACACGACCGTCCCGATAACGGTAATCAATTCTTCCGACGACGAGATCGTTTCCTGCAGCACGCTTAAATTCGTCTCAAGAAAACTCCCCGAAGCAAAAACCTTCAGACTGGCAGAATCATCGCATTTCTGGTTTCCCGAAAACGAGCTTGAAAAGATAGCCGAGCTTATAAAAGAATATCTGTAGAACAACAGCCGCAGTCTTTCCGACTGCGGCTGTTGTTCTGAGCACGTTACTGACTATATGAGATTTTATAAATTCGCCAGCCGTCCACCTCGGCGACCTGTTCAAAACGACAGCCATCATAGCTGTCATATACCTTGTGAGTCATAACATAATCTATTCCGACAAGCTCCATGTCCTCGACAGACAGATCAAGCGTTATTGCATCGCCGTGCCTGAGTGTGAACTTGGTGTCCTCAGTCGTAATATTGAACGTAATATGGCAGAATCGGTTATAAACGTCCTCGTACTCACCGTTCGGATCAAGCTCCTTCCATCTGTCGACATCGGGATAAACCTGCGTCGATGTGAAGCATTTCTTACCTGCGATGAGAGGGATATTCGTCTGCGGATAGAAGCCTTCAACCGCATAAAGGGCGTCGGGCTCGTCCTCTGCCGAAGACAGATATCTGACAATATCCGTCTGTGTGACGCACTGCGTACCCTTCTGAATCGGGTTGACAAAACCACCTGCACATATCATCAGACAGGCGAGTGCAAAAACAAGCAGACGTTCATTCAGTCTGTTTTTCGAGCCGATTCTGAACATCAGATAAAAAATCGTCACATATATCACGATCACCGCTGCCGTTATGATTTTTGCGATTTCAAACCATTTAAGCATAAAAATCATATTGACCGCCGTGCACCATATCGCACCGACCGCAGCCACCGCGGGAGGCATTTCTTTTTTCAGGGACAATCCCCGCACGAGCAGAATCATATCCGCAAGTCCAAGCGCGGTATGTATTCTCCTGCAATTGGAAAGCAGAGTTATTTTTGCAGCAAACTCGGAAACGCCTATCACCAGAAATATCGCACAGAATATCTCAACAGCAATCATTGCTATCATGAGGTTATCCTTTTTCTTCTCACGGATCATGGTCAGCAGTGCCATGACAACACCTGCGGGAGCGAAGGTTATAAAGCACGAAAGTTCACTGTGATTTGAAAAGTCTACCTTTCCGAACGGAAGCCACAGCGAATAAAGGCCCGTATAATAATCCTGTCTCGAAAGGGCATCTCCGCCCGTTTCCAGTCTCTCTCCCGGATATACGCTGCCTGCAACCGCCGAAAGCGTATCGGCACTCGTAAACGCAATCACTGCCAGTATCGCCGCCACAGCCGCAAGCGGGCAGGCAAATTTCAGTATATCCTTTTTCCCGAGGCAACTGCGATTTTGTGCTATCATGACACCCGCTGCGGGAATCAGCACATAAAGTGTAGAAATAAGCCACGAAGGGTAGCCTATCATCACATAACAGCCGAGACAGTATGCCAGCATAGCAGCTGCTGCCATCCTGCTGCCTCTTTTATCACTCCCGAGATAGAAATGAAGACACAGCAGCATACCCTGTCCGAAAATAAAAACCTCTGCGATGCTCTGACTGAACCACCACTGAACATACGGAGCCAGTGTTATCATCATCGCTGCCGCAAAGCTGAGTTTTCGGTTATTGCCCGTATATACCCTCGCAAACTCGAAGGAAACAAAAAAGAGAAGTATGAATCTGAGCACCCAGAGAATGCTGATTCCTTTATCCGTTCCGAGAAGAAGAAATCCCCAGTAAAGCGGTTTGAATATTACGGCAGGGTTGAAGGCGGGTATTCCTCCCACACTTATCCATACCGTACTTATATCCCCGTCTGCTATCAGACGGTTTACCGCAGGCCAGCCCGCATACTCCTGTGACATGGTGAACGCAGACCACGCTGCCCATTCATCACCGCGTACCGCTCTGGCCGTGCCAAAAAGAGGTCTGTATTCTTCAGCCCCACCAAAATACACGCTCCACCGGTAAAGACTCGTACCGTTCAGTTCAAATGCAACGTACAGAAAAAACAAGGCAAAAGCGGCTATATATCTGCCTTTGTATAAAATTTCAAAAAAATTTATACTTTCCGATATGAACATTTTTCCGACAATACAGACAACAACAAAAACCGCAAACGCAGTCAGAAGCGATGTCCACGTGACGCACGACAGCAGACCCGTCAATCCCTCGTCAAGTTTCAGATAAAGCGCCAGCCTCTCGAAATACACTCCGGGAACAGTCCTGTTCTCTTTATAAAAAGACATCGTCAGCATAACGCAGAAGGATATCATTGCCGAAAAAACAAAAATCACCGTACCAACGCCAAGATTCTGCCATATTCTCTTTCTTCTGCCCGCCACGGTACGCTTCAATCGGAACACCTCCCAAAAGCCGTTTCGCATTTTAATATATCATACAGCGGTACGATTTTCAAGTTTTGCAAACATCTGCATATTATGTTATTAAAAACACAATATAACTGCAAAAATTTGACCTATCTCATCACTATTGACTTATGTCGTTTTTTATAGTAGAATTGCTACAATCATAATTTGATTCAAGCAACCCCCAAATAAACTATCCGGAGGTTTTTTCATGGAATTAGCAAAGGTCAGGAAGCTGTTTGAGAAGTTCGATTCGGGCGATGAATTCGTCGACGCCAAACCGTACGGCGGCGGACATATCAACGACACCTTCCTTGTTACCGGCAAGAAGAACAAGTACACGCTTCAGGGACTCAACCATCACGTTTTCAAAGAGCCCGAACACGTTATGCACAACATCAAGCTCATAACCGAGCATCTTGCAAAGAAGATAAAAGAAAACGGCGGCGACCCGATGAGGGAAACGCTCAACATAATCAGAACCGTTGACGGCAACACCCATTACTATGACGGCTCCAACGGTTTCTACCGTCTTTTCTATTTCGTCGACGGCGCAAGAACATATCCGAAGGTTGAAGAGCCCGTACATTTCTACAATGCGGCAAAGGCTTTCGGCAAGTTCCAGAATATGCTTGCCGACTTCCCCGCTGCAAAGCTTTACGAGACGATTCCCAATTTCCACAACACCTTCTCGAGATACAACGATTTCCTCGCCGCTGTTGAGGCTGACAAGGCTAACCGCTGCGCATTCATCGCCGATGAGATCGAATTCGTCAAATCAAGAAGGGATAAAACCCGCGTTATCGTCGAAGCTATTGCCGACGGAAGCGTTCCGATGCGAGTCACTCACAACGATACAAAGTACGACAACATTCTCATCGACGATGAGACAGGCGTAGGCATCTGCATAATCGACCTCGATACCGTTATGCCCGGTTCGATGCTTTACGATTACGGCGATTCTCTTCGTTTCGGCACAAACGCAGGTGCCGAAGACGAGCGCGACCTCAGCAAGGTCTACTGCCGTCTCGACCTCTTCGAAGAGTTCACAAGAGGCTATATGGAAGAGCTTCTCGACACTCTCACCCCGCGTGAGATCGAGCTCATGCCCTTCTCCGCACAGCTCATCACCTTTGAGTGCGGTATGCGTTTCCTCACCGATTTCATCAACGGTGACGAGTATTTCAAGATCAAGAGACCCAGCCATAACCTCGACCGTGCACGTGCTCAGTTCAAGCTGCTTGAAGACATGGAGGCACACAACGACGAGATGATGGAAATAGTTTATAAGATAAAGGAGAAACTTGAAAATGATAAAACCGGTGCTTGACAGCGATTTTATTCCCGCAAGAGTTTATAACGACGAATTTCTGAAAACCGCTACCAAACCCTTCTCCATCGCTGTTGAGCGTGAGGACGGTCTTGTTTACAGAATCGATACCTTTCTCGGCGACGATTTCGAGAAAAACTGTTTCTTCGTTGAGAGAAAGGTCAAGATGATGCTGTGGGCTGCAGGCGGCTGGAAGGTTATCCTTTCGGGCGACCACGATGTCTATGAATTCATCAAGAAGGCTTACACCGCAGACGGAAGCCGTGCATTCGATGTCGACTTCTGGAGCACCGTATATCAGAAGGATTTCGCTGTTGAGGAATGTGAGCTTGCAGATATGCCGCAGACCTCCGTCAATCCTCTTCCCATCGGCCGTCATCTCGACGGCTGCAGAGTCGGTTTCGACGCAGGCGGAAGCGATATCAAGGTTTCCTCCGTTGTCAACGGTGAGGTCATCTGGTCTCAGGAGATCGTATGGCTTCCCAAGGTCAATTCCGACATCAACTATCATTACGAGAACGTAAAGAACGCAATCGAGCTTGCTGCTTCCAAGATGGAGCGCTGCGATGCAGTCGGCGTCAGCTCCGCAGGCGTTATCGTCAAGAGCCGTCCGATGCAGTGCTCGCTCTTTATGGCTATCCCGAAGGATACCCTCGAGCAGAAGGAAAAGTGCCGCAACATCTATCTCGAGACCGGCAAGCAGCTCGGCATCCCGATGGTCGTTGCAAACGACGGCGACATCGCTGCTCTCGCAGCTTCCATGGCTCTCGACAAGAACGCTGTCATGGGCATCGCTATGGGCACAAGTGAAGCAGGCGGCTACGTCGATCCCGACGGTCACGTAACAGGCTGGCAGAACGAGCTCGCTTTCGCTCCCGTTGATTACAACGTAAATTCCGCACTCGACGACTGGTCCGGTGACTTCGGTGTCGGTGCAAACTATTTCTCTCAGTACGCTGTTATCCGTCTCGCTCCCAAGGCAGGCATCGAGCTCGCCGAGGAGCTCACTCCCGCAGAGAAGCTCAAGGTCGTTCAGGAGCGTCTTGCTGCAGGCGACAAGGGCGCAGAGCAGATATTCGAGACCATCGGCACATATTTCGGCTATGCCGTTGCAAACTATGCTCAGTTCTATGATATCGATTATCTCCAGATTTCCGGTCGTGTAACTTCCGGCAAAGCAGGCGATATCATCATCGACAAGGCAAAGGAAGTTCTCTCAGCAGAGTATCCCGATCTTGCAGAAAAGATCACACTCTTCCTCCCCGGCGAATACGAGCGCCGCATAGGTCAGTCGGTCGCGGCAGCAAGCCTTGTCAAGCTTTAATCAATCACTTTTCGGAGGTTTTATATGATAATTAAAAATGTCACAGTCAAGGGAGTATGCTCCGATATAACAATCGAAAACGGCAAGATCACTGCCGTTACCGCACACGATCCCAACGCTGAAGGTCAGGATTTCGGCGGCGCTGTCGCTATCCCCGGTCTTGTTGATATCCATTCCCACGGCTGTGTCGGTTTTGACACTATGGACGGTCAGTTTGCCGAGATGTGCGACTTCCTCGCAAAGAACGGTACCACCTCCTGGTGCCCGACAACAATGACCATGGATTTCGAGTCCATCAGCAAGGCTATGAACGGCAACACCGATGTTCCCGGAACCAACATTCTCGGCTTCCATATGGAAGGACCGTACATCTCCCCGAAATTCAAGGGCGCACAGAACGAAAAGTTCATCAAGAGCCCCGATATGGAGGAGTTCTCAAAGCTTCCCAACATCAAGATGGTCACAATAGCTCCCGAGCTTGAAGGCAGTCTTGAGTTCATCAAGGAGTGTCCCGCAGTTGTCGCTCTCGGTCACACAGCTTGCGATTACGATACAGCTATCGCAGCGATCGATGCAGGCGCAAACTGCCTCACACATACCTTCAACGCTATGCCTCCCATTCATCACCGCAATCCCGGTCCCATCGGAGCTGCTGCCGAGCGTCAGATTTACGCTCAGGTCATCAGCGACGGTCTGCATCTCCATAAGGCTGCAGTGCTCATGCTCTATAAGCTGTTCGGTTCCGACCGCATGGTTCTCATCAGCGACAGTATGAGAGCTACAGGCATGACCGACGGTGAGTACGAGTTCGGCGGTCAGCCCATCGAGGTCAAGGACGGCGTTGCAAGAACCATGGACGGCGCTATCGCAGGAAGCACCTCCACCCTCTGGCAGTGCGTCAAGAAGGCTACCGAATTCGGTATCCCGTTTGACGAGGCTGTAAAGATGGCTTCCGAGGTTCCCGCAGCTCACATCGGAGTTGACACAAAGGGTAAAATCGAAACCGGTTACGACGCTGATATCATCATTCTCGACAAGGACGGCGAGATCGATCGCGTCATTATCGGCGGAGAATTCTACAAATAATTTTTCAGTTGTATACAAAAAATGCACTATGTGTCCATAAAGGGCGCACAGTGCATTTTTTTGTTGACTTTATCGGGAAGTGTCTTATAATAGATGTGTATGTGCTATACTATATTATATGCAAATTTCTTGTATAAAAGGCGGTGGATCATTTGACCGAAAACGAAAGAAACAACGCACCGTTCCAGGATCAATACAACCTCCCCCAGGCACATCCCATTCCCTCAATGCGCCTCACCGAGCTTATCGAGGTAAGACGCACCGAGAATAATTATTCAAAAAAGCGCCGACCCTCAGCTCCGAGGACCGTCGCTTCCGCAAAAACATCGACTGCAAAAAAGACGGTTGTCTATATTCTCATAGCCGCTGTCACCGCCGCGGTAATTATTCTCGCTCTCTGGATCATCGGCTCAAACACCGCAGCCTCCGATTACTCAAAGGAGATGCTCAACGGCTCAAGCATCGCTCTGCCGAGAAGTGCACAGTACGCTTCCGCACAGGGGTCCGAGAATGTGACGGTTGACGCTGAAGGCGCCGTCTATCCTCCAAAAAGCTTTGGCGGCGGTTTCTGGTCGGTTGTGCGGCTCGGCATGGAGAAGGTTTCCTCCGTCATGAAACCTGTCGCTCCCACGAGCGAGGTCGAGGCAGGTGCCGAATACATCAGTGTCGGTCGTTTCCTTCGTGAAGATGCCGACGCGAAATTTGTCACCGATATGTCAAAGCTCGACACGTCCGTTCCCGGATGTTATCAGATAGAGCTCGATGTAAACGGAAAAATTTACACATCGCTTCTTTTCGTTGTGGATACCGTACCTCCCACGGCAGTTGCGTCCAACACCGTAGCTTATACGGGCACACCAATCGACGCTATGAAATGCTTCTCCGACATCGTCGACGAAACAGCCGTCACGGCATCATTCGAGACTCAGCCCGATTTCTCCGTACCCGCTCAGTTCCCTGTCAGGGTCATTCTTGAGGACGCAGGCAAAAACCGCGTGGTATACGAGATCCAGCTCACCGTAATGGACGATATCGAACCGCCCGTCATCAGCGGTGCCGCAGACCGTCAGGCAATTGTCGGCGATACCGTTTCCTACAAGGAGGGCGTCACCGTACACGACAACAAGGACGGAAGCAATGTCGCTCTCAACGTCGATATCTCCGCTGTCAATTCGACCGCTGCAGGCAGATATCCCGTAGTCTATTCCGCAACCGATTCAACAGGTCTTTCTTCTTCGGTCACGGTTTATTTCACCTTCATCACAGCGGGTGAGCTCCAGCTTATCGAGGAGCTTGACAGACTGGTAACTCCCATCTACAACAGCATCACAAACGATTCAATGACCCTGCGCGAAAAAGCCCGCGCGATTTATAACTGGACAAAGTACAACATCAGCTATTCAGGCTATTCCGACAAGACAAACTGGCGCAAGGACGCTGTCAGAGGTCTGAAACAGCGCAGCGGCGACTGCTTCACATACTTTGCCATTTCAAAGGCATTGCTCGAAAAAGCAGGTATCCCCAACATCGATGTCACAAAGATATACAAACCCGGTCGTTCAAGACATTACTGGAGCCTTATCGATGTCGGTACAGGCTGGTATCATTATGACTCCACACAGTGGGTTTACAAAAATTCCGATCTCTTCATGCTTACCGATGCCCAGCTTCTCGCCTTCTCGCAGAGACATGGCAACAGTCACGATTTTGACAGGTCGCTCTATCCCGCCACTCCCGCAAGCTGACGAGACCTGAATGAAAGGAGTTTTCAGCACAAGCTCGTATGAAAACTTTAGGAATAATCGGTGGAGTCGGACCTCTGGCAACAGCATATTTCCTTGATATGCTCATTCGTATGACCGATGCCGAGACCGACCAGCAGCACCCCGAAATGATAATTTACAACGCTCCGTCCATACCGGACAGGACCGCATATATTCTCGGCAGAAGCGAAGAAAGCCCTCTTCCGAAGGTTATCTCAATCGCAAAACAGCTCGAGCAGCAGGGCGTCTCCCACATCGCAACCCCCTGCATAACCCTTCATCGCTTTCATGATGAGATAAATCGGGAGACTTCGATTCCCATCATAAACGCCGTTGCCGAGGCTGACGAATATCTCGCTTCAAACGGTATTGAGACCGTCGGCATCATGGCGACCGACGGAAGCGTACAGGGCGGCGTTTTCGAACGCTTTTTCAAAAAAACAAAAAGGGTTTATCCGTCCGAAGAGATGCAGGCATACGTTATGGACATAATCTATAAATGCGTCAAGAGCGGCAGACCCGTCGACATGGATAAATTCAGAGCTGTCGCCGACGAGCTTCGCCGAAACGGCGCTCAATGCATAATTCTCGGCTGCACGGAGCTCTCGGTTGTCAAGCGCGACTGCGGTATCGGCGCGGGGTTCCTTGACGCAATGGAGCTTCTCGCGCTGCGCTCGCTTGAGATGTGCGGCGCTCCCATAAAGTCCGAATGCTTTGACCTTATAACAAAATAGACCTTCACATTTTTTCGAAAGAAGGAAATGAATATGCAGACAAATCTTCTCGAATATCTCGACGCGACGGTTTTGCGCGTCCCCGACAAGCTTGCCTTCTCCGACGGCGAGACCTCGCTCACCTTCAGCGAGCTTGATTCGATTTCCCGTTCCATCGGTTCGCGTCTTGCCTCCGACGGAATATACGGCAAACCCGTAGTTGTTTTTATGGACAAGTCTCCTCGCGCTGTCGCTTCATTTTTCGGCGTACTTCGCGGCGGCTGCTACTACGTCCCGCTCGACAGCGAGATGCCCTCACACCGAATCGAGCTTATCCTGAAGAGTCTCGGTGCGGGCGCTGCGATATGCGACGCTTCGGGCGCCGAAACGCTCAGAACATTCGGGTTTGATGCCCCTGTCTACAGTTTCGACGATATCAGGGATTCTGAGATCGTCGGCGACGCTCTCGCCTCAATACGCGACAGAGCGATAGACACGGACGCGGCATACATCGTCTTTACCTCCGGTTCCACCGGAATACCGAAGGGCGTATGCGCCTGTCACAGGTCGGTAATCGATTATATCGAGCATCTCTCCGAAGTTCTCGAGGTTTCCGAGGACACCGTTTTCGGCAATCAGACTCCGCTCTATTTTGACGCCTGTCTCAAGGAGCTCTATCCCACCCTCAAATTCGGCGCAACAACATATCTCATTCCGAAAACACTCTTTATGATGCCGATTCCTCTTGTTGAATTCCTCAACAAGTATAAGATCAACACTGTCTGCTGGGTCGTTTCCGCTCTGACGCTCATCTCTTCGCTCGGAGCTCTCGACAAGGTCGTTCCCGCGCATCTGCACACGGTCGCCTTTGGCAGCGAGGTGTTCCCAATAAAGCAGTTCAACCGCTGGCGCGAGGCTCTTCCCGACGCTCAGTTCATCAACCTTTACGGTCCCACCGAGGCTACGGGCATGAGCTGTTTCTACAAGGTCGACAGAGATTTTGTCGAGGGTGAGGCAATCCCCATCGGTCGACCCTTCCCCAACACGGGCATAATTCTTCTCGACGACGAAGGCAAGCCCGCAAACGAAGGTGAGCTTCTTATCCGCGGAACCCCCGTCACGCTCGGCTATTACAACGATCCCGAGCGAACAGCCGAGGCTTTCGTTCAGAATCCTCTCAATCCGCATTATCCCGAGCTTGTTTATAAAACGGGCGATATTATAAAGTACAACGATCGCGGCGAGCTTGTCTTTGTTTCCCGCAAGGATCATCAGATAAAGCATATGGGTCACCGCATCGAGCTCGGTGAGATCGAGCTTATTGCCAACACCTGCGAGGGTGTCAGCTCCGCCTGCTGCATATTCGACAGCGAAAAGAAGAAGCTCGTTCTTTACTATGTCGGAACGGTTCCCTCAGGCGATGTGGTCGCTTTCATACGTGAAAAGCTCCCGCGCTACATGGCTCCCAACAAGGTAATTGCTCTCGACACCATGCCGCTCACGGCAAACGGCAAGATCGACCGCAAGCTCATCATGCAGAACTATCTCGGCGGCAAGTAATTTCCGTCTTTGATATACAAACAAGAGAAAGGATTTGTAAATTATGGAATTTTCCGAACTTCTGGAGATACTCTCCGACCTTCATCCCGAGGTTGATTTCGAGACCGCAGAGAAGCTTTTCGACAACAAGATCCTCGATTCGTTCGATGTTGTAACCATCATCACAGAGGTCGGCAGCGAATTCGACATTCAGATCCCCGCCGATCAGATCGTTCCCGAAAACTTCAACAGCGCAAAGGCTTTGTATGACCTCATCTGCAGAATAGAGGACGACGAATAATATGCTGTTCACATCATACAGCTTCATATTTTTCATTCTTGCAGTATTTTTCCTGTACTACACAATTCCGAAAGGGTCGCGCTGGCCCTTTCTTCTTTGTGCGAGCTACATATTCTATTTCATAGCCGATCCCGTTTTCCCTCTTTTCATTCTCGCAACAACGGCGATAACCTATTTTGCGGCTATCAGAATCGGAAAGCTGCACGATGAACAGTCGGCCTATCTCAAGGCTAACAAAGCGGCGCTGTCATCGGACGAAAAGAAGGCCTACAAGGCTAAAATGGATAAACGTCGTACCCTCTGGTACATACCGTCGCTGCTGGTCGGTTTCGGCATACTTGCCGTTATCAAATACACAAACTTCGTCATATTCAACGTAAACTCCATACTGACGGGTTTCGGCGGTCAGCCGCTCTCATTCGTGACGCTGATTCTGCCGATGGGTATTTCGTTCTACACCTTCCAGTCGATGGGATATCTTATCGACGTCAAGCGCAAGAAGTATGCTCCCGAACGCAATTTCTTCAAATTTGCGCTCTTTGTATCCTTCTTCCCGCAGCTTGTACAGGGACCGATCAGCCGATTCGACGATCTCGCAAAGACCCTCTTTGCGGGCAACGATTTTGACTCAAAGGTCTTTTCACACGGAATCCGCCGCATACTGTGGGGCTTTTTCAAAAAGGTCGTCATTGCCGACCGTATGCTGATCGCTGTCAACGAGCTCATTGACAAGCCCGAGGAATATCGCGGTATGTACGTCGTGCTTCTGATGCTCTTCTATGCGATCGAGCTCTATGCCGATTTCACGGGCGGTATCGACATCACGATCGGTGTTGCCGAAGCGCTCGGCATTACCGTCAAGGAGAACTTCGAGCGTCCGTATTTTTCGAAAAATATCGAAGAATACTGGAGAAGATGGCATATCACAATGGGTACGTGGTTCCGCGATTACATCTTCTATCCGCTCTCGATATCCACCTTTATGCAGAAGCTTTCGAAGAAATCGAGAGAGAAGCTCGGACCGAAGCTCGGCAAAAAGATACCCGTTTATCTTGCAACGCTTATCGTATGGTTTGCAACAGGTATATGGCACGGCGCAAGCTGGAACTTTATCGTATGGGGTCTTCTCAACGGCGTGGTCATCATAATCTCGCAGGAATGCTCGCCGCTCTATGCAAAATTCCACGAGAAGTTCCCGAAGGTCGCAGATACCTTCATCTACCGCAGCTTTACCGTTGCCCGCACCTTCTGGCTCATGTGCGCTCTGCGCCTGCTTGACTGTTACAGAGATGTTCCTCTTACCTTCGGTATGTTCGGCAGCATCTTCACAACCTTCAACTGGGGCGGTCTTTTCTCGGGCGCTCTCACAAACCTCGGACTTACTCTCGAGGACTATATCATAATCCTCATCGGCTGTGCTGTTATGCTCGGCGCAAGCCTTCTGTCGAGAAGCCGTCCCATGCGCGACAGGATCGACGCCATGCCGTTCGCTCTTCGCAGCGGACTGTGCCTTCTTATGTTCCTCGCGATACTGGTATTCGGCGCTTACGGAACGGGCTACGACGCATCGCAGTTTATCTACAACCAATTTTAACGAGAAGGGGCGCGTATGAAAACAAATATAAAAAGAATAATATTTATCGTCGCGGCTCTTCTTGTATGGTGCGGTTCATTCTTTCTTGTCCAGCGCCTGCTCGTCCCGAAATATATGGACGATCTCATTGAAGGCGCTCTGACCGCGGAATATTACGACGAAACGACCGAGCACGATGTCATATTCATCGGCGACTGTGAGGTATACGAGAATTTCTCTCCCATTACTCTCTGGGAGGAATACGGTATAACGAGCTATATTCGCGGCAACGCTCAGCAGCTCATATGGCAGTCCTACTATATGCTCGAGGACGTGCTCCGATATGAGAAACCCGAGGTCGTTGTGTTCAACGTTCTTTCCATGAAATACGGCGAGCCTCAGAGCGAGGAATACAACCGTCTCGCACTCGACGGAATGGAGCTCTCACCCACAAAGATCGAGGCTGTAAACGCTTCGATGACCGAAGATGAAGAGCTCATAACCTACATCTTCCCCCTGCTGCGCTACCATTCCAGATGGAATCAGCTCTCGGGCGAGGATATCCGTTACATGTTCCGTCACGACAAAATATCTCATAACGGTTTTGTAATGCGCGCAGACGTAAGAGCCGCGGGCGCAATCCCCGAGCCCGAGCCTCTCGCAGATTACAGCTTTTCCGAAAACTGCTGGAAATATCTCGATATGATGACCGCTCTCTGCCGCGAAAACGACATCGAGCTCGTACTCATAAAGGCTCCCAGTCTTTACCCCGCGTGGTACGACGAATGGGACGCTCAGATAGTCGAGTATGCCGAGAAGAACGGTCTTGAATACATCAATCTGCTCGACAAGGTCGATGAAATCGGAATCGACTTCTATTCGCCCGAAACAGCCGACACCTACGACAACGGTCTGCATCTCAATCTGTCGGGCGCCGAAAAGCTCTCAAGCTATTTCGGAAACTGGCTGCTCACAAAATTTGAACTTTCGGATCACCGCACCGATTCCGAGCTTGCCGCTGTATGGCAGGAAAAGATCGATTTCTATTATTACATGAAACACGATCAGCTCGAAGAACTCGAAAAATACGGCGAACTGATAAGCTATTAAAGAAAGGACATGAAATAATGAAAAAGTCTATTTGCATTATCCTTGCATCAATCATGATCGTATGTCTTATGCTGACAGGCTGTGCTCAGACTCCCGCAAGCAGCTCCGGCTCCGCTGCACCCGCAGCCGACACAACCGACACCGCAGCATACGTCTTCACCTACAACTCCGTTGCAATCCCCATGGATGCACCGGCTGCTCCCATCGTTGCTCAGCTCGGCGAGCCCCTTTCCTATTTCGAGTCCGAGAGCTGTGCTTTTGAGGGCATCGACAAGACCTATACCTACCAGAGCTTCGTTCTCAACACCTATCCCAAGGACGGTGTTGACTACGTCTCTTCCGTACGTCTTACAAATGACACCGTATCCACTGCTGAAGGTATCTACATCGGCTCCACTCTTGACAGCGTGAATGCAGCTTACAGCGGCAGCTTCACCGTCGGCGAGACCGGCTGCTCCTTCAAGGCAGGCAACATGACCCTTTCCTTCATACTTGATGCCGCTACAGGAAACGTAACCTCCATCAAGTACAGCTCAAACATAGCACAGTAATTCTCGTAATACAGACAAAGGCTTGACTCTCCGCGGCAGATTGCCGAAGGAAAGTCAAGCCTTGTTTTTTATTATTTCTTCTGCTTCTTTGACAGCCGCAAGATATGCCGACACGAAATCGTCGCCGAGGATATAAAGCGCTGAAAACTTATCGGAAGAAAAGCACACACGCTCATCCGTTACGGGATGGGTGAACCCGAGCACCGCACAGTGAAGAGCCTGCGTTTTGATTATATCGGTACTGCCGCCGTACATATCGTCACCGATAAGCGGCATATTCATACAGCAGGAAAAATGCGTGCGTATCTGATGCGTTCGTCCCGTGCCAAGTTCTATCTCAAGAAGGGTAAGTCCGTCACGCGAATAAACGGCTTTCCAGTGTGTCACGGCACGCTGACCGCCCTCGCCCACCTCACGCTTTATCCCCGGCTCTGCACAGCGGCGGATCGGCGCATCGATGGTTCCGCTTCCTTCAAGCTCACCCTGACACACGGCATAATAGCGCTTGTCAAAATGCCCGTGAAGACGGGAACAACTGTACGCATTTTTACAGGCAAGAAGAAGTCCCGTCGTATCGCGGTCGAGTCTGTTGATCGGACGGAATGTTCCCTTTTCGCCTCTCTTTTCAAGATGCGCGGCATACGCATTCGCAAGAGTATCGTCAAAATGACCCCGCGTGGGATGAACAGGCAGTCCCGCCTGCTTATCGATAATTATTACATCATCATCTTCAAAAACAACGTCGATCGGAATATCGGTCGACAACGCAGGGCGTTCGTCCTCCGGAAGAATAAGCACTATCTCTCCACCTGCTCTGACCGGGTCGATCGTCCTGATATGAACACTGTCCATCGTGATTCCGTTCGGAACACGTTTGAGCTTTGTCACCATGCGCGACGAAACCTGACAGTGTCCGCGCAAAAACCGCCCGACGCAGATTCCATCCTTGTCGGGCGGTACGATATATGTGAGTTTGCGCAATTACTTGCAGACCTCGACTGTCCAGCCGAACTCGTCGGGCAGACGACCCCACTGGATACCTGTGAGTGTATCGTAGAGCTTCTGAGAAATCTCGCCGATCTCGCCGTTGTTGATGTTCATGACAAGGTCGCCGTACTTGAGCTCGCCGACAGGAGAGATAACTGCAGCAGTTCCCGAACCGAACATCTCCTTGAACTTGCCTGCCTTGTACTTCTCGACAACTTCATCAACAGAGAGGAGTCTCTCGGAAACCTTGTAGCCCCAGGAGCGGAGAATCTCGATGCAGCTTGCACGGGTAACACCGGGAAGTGTTGCGCCGTCAAGCTCGGGAGTGACGATCTCATCGTCAAATACGAAGAATACGTTCATAGCGCCGACTTCTTCGATATACTTGTGCTCAACACCGTCAAGCCAGAGAACCTGAGAATAATCGAGCTTCTCAGCCTCGTCCTGAGCCTTGAGGCTGGATGCGTAGTTGCCGCCGGTCTTTGCATAACCTGTACCGCCGCGGACTGCACGGACGAAGCTGTTCTCAACATAAATGCGAACGGGGTTGAGTCCGCCGGGATAATATGCACCCGAGGGAGCAAGAATTACCATATAGTAGAGCTTCTTTGCGGGATGAACGCCGAGGAAGGGATCTGCCGCAAAGATGAACGGTCTGATATAAAGGCTGGTTCCCTCACTGTGCGGAACCCAATCCTTCTCGACCTTTATGAGCTCCTTGAGAGCCTCGATGCAATACTCCTCGTCGATGGGAGGAATGCAAAGACGCTCGTTCGAGCTGTTGAGACGTGCAAAGTTCTTGTCCGGGCGGAAAAGAAGGATGCGGTCATCTGCTGTACGGTATGCCTTGAGTCCTTCGAAAACCTCCTGGCCGTAATGGAGAACCATTGCTGCGGGAGAAAGGCTGATCTCACCGTACGGTACGATTCTCGGATCGTGCCAGCCCTGACCCTCATCATATTCCATAATATACATATGGTCTGTGAAGGTCTTGCCGAAGCCGAGCTTGGACTCGTCCGCAGGCTTAGCCTTCGGGTTTTCATTTCTGACAAACTTGATTTTTTCCATGCCTTATAACATTCCTTTCATATCCGCTTTCGCGGATCTTATTTAAGGAGACAGCGAATAATATTCGATCGTTCGTGTTTCCCAATTTACTGTGCTAAATATTTATTTATTATAACACCGTTATGCGAATATTTCAAGAGTGTATACAGATAATATAATACGACTTATACTTGAAGGAGCTTCGAGATATGATAGTGACTGCACTGTTTTCAGATTATGATCTTGCAGAATCGGCGGCACACAACGTGCGCGAGCATCTGCCCCGTGTCGTATGCCGAACGCGATGCGAGGAAAATATCTCAGCCCGCGAAACCGACTGGCACGTCACGGACATCACCTTTTCAGACAGGACAGTGTCCGATCTGTTTCTTATCCAGTCGGCACTTTTCACGGGCAGTGCCGAAGAACTCAGAGAACCCGATGACAGCAAAGAAAACGCCATGCTCGCCTCGGGCAGCATCGCACCCTTCGGATCACGGGCAGTTGTCATTGCCAAAGGCTCAAAAGCCGACGTCGATATCGCCGCAAACATTCTCAGAGGCAGCGGCGGCGAAACGGTCAAGATTTACGGTGAGCAGCAATGAATCCTTTGAGTCTGATAATGGTATGCGCCGCGGTCGTCTGTCTTCTTTTCGCCGTCGTGAGCGCTATGTCCGCCGCAAAAAATTAAGCGCCCTGCACATCAATGCAGGGCGCTGTAATTTTAATCTTCAGATTTAAGGATTAAAGATCCTCGATGCTCTCGAGAACGGAGTCAACGAGCTCCTGACGCATGGTGTCATAATCCTCATCGCTGAGCTCCATGCCGTAATCAGCATACATATCAGCAACGTAATCCATAGCAAGATCGATGTACTCATCGAAGGTGTAGTAGTCAGAGGGAACCTCAGACATCTTGATGGAGGTGTAAACAGCATCATCACCAAAGAAGGACTCTTTGCTGTCCTCGATGGTCTTCTTCTCGCCAAGGATATCATAAGTGACGGAGATGCCGCCGTTGATTTCCTCATAGGTGCCTTCCATGCCGATGTAAGCGCCGCCCTCTTCGAAGAAGGTGTCGTCCTCTACATAGATGATCTGAACGCAGGTGCCGTCCTCGTCAAAGGTAGCATACTGCTCTTCAGTATCGGAGAGGGACCATGCGCCGACATAAGACTCTTCTGCAGAGTCACAACCGGTCATGATTGCGAACAGGGAGAGTGCCATGATTGCTGCCATGAAAATTGCGATGAGTTTCTTTGCTTTCATTGGTAAATCATTCCTTTCCTATTTTGACAGTAAAATTCCTCTACTGCCGAATTTGTATTCATTCTATCACACAACTTTTCTATTTGCAATACATATTTTTGCAAAATAATCAATTTCTCAAAAAATTTTAAACGTTTGCTCTCACTATTCGTTTTTTATTGCAAAAAGAATGCACATTACCCCAAAGTTGATAAACAGTTGTTTACTATATACAACGGGTAATCGTAAAATGGTCTTTTGTTTTGTAATTTATTGAGAAAGTAGTATAAAAATAAACAAAATGTTATAAAATACCTCACATCGTGTTGAAACATAAAATATTTTATGATATACTTTATACACTCGTTTTAGAAATTTTTGGATGTACGGTGTCATGACTCACCTAATTGATATCGTGCTCCTTCAGAAAGGAATGGTATCATCATGGAAGAACTCGAAAAGGAAGTTATCGTTGAAGAGACCGCTGAGGCTGCTGTAGAAGCTGCTGAGGAAGCTGTCGTCGAAGAAGTCGCTGCTGAGGCAGAGGCTGTCGTAGAAGAGGCTGCTGAAGAGGCTGAGGCTGTTGTCGAAGAGGCCGCCGAAGAGGCTGAGGCTGCTGTCGAAGAGGCTGCTGAAGAGGCTGAGGCTGTTGTCGAAGAGACCGCTGAAGAGGCTGAGGCTGCTGTCGAAGAGACTGCTGAAGAGGCTGAGGCTGTTGTCGAAGAGGCTGCTGAAGAGGCTGAGGCTGTTGTCGAAGAGGCTGCTGAAGAGGCTGAGGCTGTTGTCGAAGAGACCGCTGAAGAGGCTGAGGCTGTTGTCGAAGAGACCGCTGAGGAGGCTGAGGCTGTTGTCGAAGAGACCGCTGAAGAGGCTGAGGCTGTTGTCGAGGAGGCTGCTGAGGAAGCTGTCGAGGAGACCGCTGAGGAGTGCTGCTGCGAAGAGTGTGCCAAGAAGAAGGGCAAGGGCGGACTTGTTGCTCTTATCATCATCCTTGTTCTTGCTGCTGCAATCGCTGCCGGTTACTTCTTTGTTCCCCAGGTAAAGGGCGTTTGCGACACCGCTATCGATTGGGTTGTCAATTTCTTTAACAATCTGTTCTAATTAAACATACGATCAGGATAAATGCGGCGGAGAAATATCTCCGCCGCATTTTTTATTATCATCACCAATTTGCCACTTTCAATCACAGTACTGATATGATAGAATTATATTTGATACCATACTGAAAAGAGGTAGGCTTTATGAACCTTTCAGGAAATATCATAACCGAGGTCAAAAAGGTCATTTCGGGCAAGGAGCGCGTGCTCTGGTGGATACTCACAGCGATACTTGCCCGAGGTCACATACTTATCGAAGATATCCCCGGTGTCGGAAAAACAACTATCGCTCTCGCTTTCTCAAAGGCGCTCGGACTCGATTACGGAAGGGTGCAGTTTACTCCCGATGTTCTCCCCTCCGATATAACGGGTTACACATTATACAACAAGGACACAGGAGCTATGACTTATCAGTCGGGCGCGATACTGTGCAATCTTTTTCTGGCTGACGAGCTCAACAGGGCGACCAGCAGAACCCAGTCGGCTCTGCTCGAGGCGATGGAGGAAGGTCAGGTCACGGTCGACGGCACAAGCCATCAGATACCAAAGCCTTTCACGGTTATCGCAACTCAGAATCCGACAGGAGCATCGGGCACCTCCCTTCTCCCCGACTCTCAGCTCGACCGTTTTTCCGTCCGTCTTTCCATCGGATATCCTTCACCGAAAAGCGAGCGCGCGATGGTTCTCAACCGCCAGTCGGGCGACCCTCTTAAAAGTGTAAAACAGATCACCTCAAAATCCCAGCTCATCAGTATGCAGAGCGATTGCGACTCGGTCTTCGTCAAGGACGAAATAGTCGATTACATCGTTGAACTCATCGGTAAGACGAGAAACAATTCGATGATATTGCGAGGTGCAAGTCCTCGAACCACACTTTCAATAACCGCTCTTTCAAAAGCCATGGCATACATAAACGGTCGTGACTATGTCATTCCCGATGATGTCGGTGCGGTTTTCTGCGACGCTGTCGAGCATCGTATTCTGCTCGCTCCGTCCGCCGAGGCCAAAGGCATAAGCGGTTCATCCATTCTCGAAAAGATACTCGATTCGGTCAAGGCTCCGAGCATCACCTGACACCGCCGCCGTCGAGCGCGAAAGGAACAGCAATCATGGCAAAAAACCGTATCCTTTATTCCGCGTGGCTTGTTTTCTGCATCATATTCTTTGTTTTTTATATCGGTCCGTCCGCATGGATTATCCTCGTAATATCGCTCGCTCTGCCGCTTATATCACTCGCTTTTTCGATCCCCGCAAAAAAGTATATCGTCATTGAGATGTCGGCTCCCGGACGAGCCATACGCGGAAGGGACAGCGAGATACGCATCTGTGCAAAATACAGCGGGACCGTCGTCTGTCCGCGAATATACGCACGCATCTCGCTCGGAAGTCTGCGAGGTCAGGGACAGACCGCAAAGGCCACCCTCTACCCGAACATACCTCTTGATATACCGCTCAAAACGGTTCACTGCGGTATACTCACCTGCACGGCTCAGAACATCGGAATTTACGATCATCTCGGTCTGTTCAGGATTCCCCTGAAAACAACGATCAGCACCACGGCTGTTATTGCGCCGATTCCGACCGCTCCCCGACCGCTTCCCGACATCTCAAATTTTTCTGCCGTATCATACCGACCGAAATACGGCGGCGGATTTTCAGAGATATACGAGCTTCGCGACTACCGCGCAGGAGATTCTCTGAGAGATATCCACTGGAAACTCTCGGTAAAATCGGACAATCTCATAATAAGAGAGGCTCAGATTCCCGACCGCGAGCTTGCCGTCGTCACAATCGATATAATGCATTCGGGCGATATGTACGACAGTGCGCTCGACAGGCTTGCGTGGACAAGTGACTATCTTCTCGAGCATACTATTCCTCACGATGTTCGCTGGCTCGACCCGCAGAGCCATGCAGTCTGCTCCTTCAGCGTCTCATCTCGCGAGGATATTTCAGCGCTTTTCCGCGTCCTTCTGCCGATAAAAGCGACCGATAACACCCCTTCAATCCGCGAGATGCCTTTTTCAGGCTGGCGATATCATGTCGAACCCGACTATGAAAAGGAGGGTTCAAGATGAAGCTCAGATCAGCGTTCGATCGGCTTGTGAAAAAGCTCCCGTTTGCCGACAAGCTCGGCGGGCATCTGCCTTTTATAACGGGATTTCTTCTGCTTTTTTCTTGCGTTATCTCGATCGTATATATATTCATTTCGTCCTTTTCCTTCAAGGTAACACACATAGCCGTCATCGGCGTCATCGCCGTGTTCTCGCTCTTTTTCGCTTTCTGCACATACCTTAGAAAACACAGACGGCTGATATACATTTGCTATACCGCTGTGCTCCTGATTATATCCTTTTGCTTCACAAAGACTCTTGCCGACAGCACACTTGCGGCAATAAACGGCATCACATCAGTAACAGATTTCTTTGACGCAAATATTCCTATTTCGAGAACAGGCGATGCAACCTTCTTTATTACTGTGCTCGCCCTGATTTTGTGCTGTGTATTCTCTTTTGTTATTTTCGAACGATGCTCAATTGTTTTCGCCGCTGCCGCAGTCGCTCCTGTCTTTATCCTGAGTTATTGGCTGAGCGGACCTGCAATGTGGTGCGAGTTTATCATGCTGGGCTCGATAGCGACACTTATTCTGACACATCCGACCCGAAAGGTAAATATCGGAAACGGCGCAAAACTGACTGTGCAGCTTGCCATACCCATCTCGCTTCTTCTGATTCTGATGGCTGCGCTGTGGCCTTATTCGTCATATTCATGGGATTCATGGAACAAATATCCATACAAGCTCAGAACCGACATAATGAACGCCGTAGAAAACCTGTTTTCAAACGATGTTTATTATGAGAGCTATGGTCAATCCCATGACGATTATTGGGTGGATATGTCATCGATCGGTCCTCTCACACCAAGCTACAACGAGGTCATGAGGGTACGCTCCTCAGAGAACAAGTCGTTCTATCTGCGCGCAAAGGCGTACTCACTTTACAGCGACGACTGCTGGATTGCCTGCGACGAGGATTCCCTGACCGATCTCAACTTCATGCCTCAGAACAGCCAATATTACTCGAACTATAAATTCATCGAAATAGAGACAAAAGAACCTCTCGAGCTGATTTATACTCCGTATTATGCGCTCGAATCTTCGGCACCGACCGAGATGTACGGTGATTCTTACCTTGCGAACACCAATTATCTCACATCGTATACAATAAAATACACTTCCTCTCTGCGGCACAAAATATACGATCCCGATTACATTGAATTTATCGAATGGAACGCAACATATCTGCCGCCCGAGCTTTCACAGCAGCTTTATGAAATAGCTGAGGAGGCGGGCATAACCGAACTCCCCCCGCACGATATCCCGAATGCTGTGTGTGAATTTGTAAGAAACTCGGCGGAGTATGACCTCAACGCACCTGTCACACCCGAAGGCAAAAACTCCATCATCTGGTTCCTCACCGAAAGCCGTCGCGGCTACTGTATGCATTACGCATCGGCCTGTGCAGCAATGCTGCGGGCACTCGGTATTCCCGCGCGTTTTGTCGTCGGTTACTATGTGCATTACGACACGGCGGGTGAATGGACGGTCGTTGAAGAACGCCAGTCGCACGCATGGACGGAGTATTATGACACGGTAAATCTCGGATGGGGCTGGACACCTCTCGAGCCGACAGGGTGCACACCCGGCGGCAGGGAAAGCAGTGACGACGAAAAGAAGGACGAGCAGGTATCTCAGTCAGACACATCACCTTCCGTCACGGAATCTGCCACGACCACACCGACCGCAACAACGACAACAGCATTTATAAATGCTCAGCCGAGCGGCGTGCCGAGAACGGGAACGATAGTCCTATCTTCGACAGATGTATCCGAAAGCGACGTCTCGTCATCAGACACCGCGCCGTCTCCACCGAGGGAAAATACCGCTTACGCAATCATCATCGGCATATCTCTTCCGCTGCTTGCGCTTCTCGGACTGTTCCTTGCCCGTCAGGCTGTTTTGATAAAACGCGATCAGTCTTTCAGCCGCGGCAGTTCAAACGACCGTGCAATCGCCTTATGGGGATACAGTCTCAGGCTTTGCAGGGCTCTCGGGAAAGAGCCTGATGAAACTTTGCTCGATATCGCACTCAAGGCAAAATTCAGCCGACATCAGCTCAACGACGAGGAGCTCGGTCAGCTTGTCGGATATCGCGACACGCTTCTCAAAGAGCTTATCGACTCAGACTCTCCGATAAAAAAACTCATTCACAGATACCTCGATTTTCTTTATTGAAAGCGGCGTTTCGGGCGCCTCTACAAGTTTTAATACGAAACAGTCATTCTCTACTTTTTGAAATTTTATCAAAAAAGTACGGGTTTGGCTGTTTTATTTTTGCTCCAAAAATGGCGTAATACCGCCATTTCTACTCACAGTAGAGTCTATTCTTGTTTTCCTACTGCCGCAAAAACAGCAATAGATTTTTAATTCTTGACAGTAGCGTGACTTTTTGCCCGGGGCGTTATATAATAAACGCAGTCAAAGGGGCAGACGGAAATATTTACCCCCGTAAAACTGCCTTCATCCGCTGCGTTATTTCAAAAGCAGAATCAAATCGGAATAAACACGCAGGCGATAAACAATAATACAAAAGGAGACAATTATTATGGCAAACATTTCAATTCTCACCGATTCTTCATGCGACGTCGAGGCAAAGGTCCTCGAAAAATGGAACGTAAAGGAAATCCAGCTTGATGTCATCGTCGACGACGGTGGCCCCTGTGCAAACTGCGATGTTATTATTCAGGACTTCTATCAGAAGCTCAGAGAAGGAAGCATGGCTAAGACCTCCGCTGCAAACGCAGAAAACTTCAGAGTTGTTTTCGAGCCGGAGCTTCAGGCCGGAAACGACATTATATATCTCGGTTTTTCTTCGGGACTGAGCACTACATTCAATTCTTCCCGCATTGCAGCAGAAGAGCTTGCCGAGAAGTATCCCGACAGAAAAATCAAGGTTATCGACACCCTCTGTGCTTCACTCGGTCAGGGTCTCATCGTCAATCTCGCAGTTACCAAGCGTGACAGCGGTGCTTCCTTTGAGGAGATATGCAAATACGTCGAGGACACCCTTCCCAACCTCTGCCACTGGTTCACCGTCGACGATCTCCAGTTCCTCAAGCGCGGCGGTCGTGTAAGCGGCGCGGTCGCTCTTATCGGCAGTATGCTTTCGATCAAGCCCGTCATGCACGTTGACGACTGCGGAAAGCTTATCAAGGTAAGCCAGGTAAGAGGACGCAAGACCTCTATCCGCGCACTTGCAGACAAACTTATCAGCACCGCTATAGATCCCACAGGCTCTCCAGTTTTCATCAGCCACGGTGACTGCATCGATGACGCAAAGGAGCTCGCCGATATCCTCAAAAAGGAATGCGGCATAAAGAATGTATATATCAACTACGTAGGCCCCGTTATCGGAGCTCATTCCGGACCGGGCACTCTCGCTCTGTTCTTCTTGGGAAAGGAAAGATAAATCAATGACAAACGTCAGACCCTGCGACAAGGAATATGTCGATTACACAGTCGGAGAAGAGATCGTCAACACGGCATCTCACTTTGTCGGCGCACTTTTCGGCGCTGCCGCACTGGTTCTCTGCTGTGGATATTCTCTGATAAAACACGACACATATATGCTCGTCGGATGCCTCATATACGGCATTTCACTCATTCTTCTCTATTCCGTATCGAGCGTATACCACGGACTTCCAAAATGCTTCGGCAAAAAGATCATGCGTATCGTCGATCACTGCACAATATATCTTCTCATTGCCGGAACATACACACCGGTAATAATGGCGATAAGAAGATTCTCCCCCTCCACCGCATTGATCCTGATGTTGTTCGTCTGGGGCGTATCCATTATCGCAGCGGTTTTTACGGCAATCGATTTTGTAAAATACAGCGTTTTTTCCATGATATGCTATATAACTGTCGGCTGGTGCATACTCGCCTTTATCGGTGATGCGATGACCGCTCTCACCTCAAACGGCTTTTCACTTATGCTGACAGGCGGTATTCTTTACACCGTCGGAGCTATACTTTACGGTATCGGCTCAAAGGTAAGATATTTTCATTCCATCTTCCACATATTCGTCCTCGCCGGCAGCGTTTTTCAGTTCTTTTCGATCTTCCTTTACGCTATTTGACCTTGCAAGGAATAGGGCATTGTGGTAAAATATATTCGTAAGATTTTACCATTCTGACCCGAAAGGAGCAGACAAAACATGAAATTTGATGTCAAAAAGATCACTGCCGATCTTCTCCAATGGATACGCGACTGGTTTGAAGCCAACGGCAAAGGCTGCAACGCGGTTGTAGGTCTTTCCGGCGGCAAGGATTCAACGGTGGTTGCTGCACTGTGCGCCGCAGCGCTCGGCAAGGAAAGAGTCATCGGCGTCTCCATGCCCAACGGCATACAGCCCGACATTGACGACGCAAAGGCAGTTGCTGATTTCCTTGATATAAAATATATCGTCGTCAACATAAAGGACGCGGTTGACGGACTGATAAATGCCGTTATCGCCTCGGGCGAGCCCGAGCTTTCCCGTCAGGCGCAGATCAATCTGCCGCCTCGCGTCAGAATGACCACGCTCTACGCTATATCTCAGTGCAACAACGGACGTGTTGCAAACACCTGCAACCTTTCCGAGGACTGGGTCGGTTATTCCACAAGATACGGTGATTCGGCAGGAGATTTCAGTCCTCTTTCAAAGCTGACCGTTCAGGAAGTAATCGAGATCGGACTTGAACTCGGACTTCCCGAATATCTTGTCAAAAAGGTACCCAGCGACGGACTTTGCGGAAAAACCGACGAGGATAATCTCGGCTTCACCTACGCCACACTCGACAAATATATCCGCACGGGCGTTTGTGAGGACGAAGAGACCAAGGCTCGCATCGATCGTCTCAACCGTATAAACAAGTTCAAGCTCGAGCTCATGCCCAGCTTTGAACCGAACTTTGACTGATATAAAAAAACAACGATAAGCTTCCGCTTATCGTTGTTTTTCTTTTTATCTCTGTTTGTAGTAAGAAAGGAAATCTCCGAGCTTATCCATCGCAGTCTCGAGAACTTCGATTCGCGGCAGATATACCACTCTGAAATGATCGGGCTCGGGCCAGTTGAAGCCGCGTCCGTTTATGAGCAGGATTTTCTTATCGCGCAGAAGGTCAAGCGCAAATTTTTCATCGTCAACGATATTGAATTTCTTTGTGTCGATCTTCGGGAATATGTAGAATGCTGCCTTTGGTTTGACCGCTGTAATTCCCGGAATATCGTTGAGCGCCTTGTAAATATATTCGCGCTGTTCATAGATTCTGCCGCCGGGGACGATATAGTTCTTTACGCTCTGGTATCCGCCGAGAGCCGTCTGAACGATCGACTGAGCGGGAACATTCGAGCACAGGCGCATATTGGAAAGCATATTGATTCCCTGAATATAATCCTTCGCCATAGCCTTGTTGCCGCTGAGTATCATCCAGCCGATTCTGAAACCCGCCACCATATGCGATTTCGAAAGACCGCTGTATGTCACGCAGAAAAGGTCGGGTGCAAGAGACGCAATCGAAACATGCTCCTCATCCTCCATAATAAGGCGATCGTAAATCTCGTCGGAGAATATCATAAGCTGATTCTCTCTCGCGATTTCCACAATCTCCTCAAGCATCGCCTTCGGATAAAGCGCGCCTGTGGGGTTATTGGGGTTTATGATAACAATTGCCTTGGTTCTTGAGTTGACCTTTTTTCTCATATCTGCAATATCGGGATACCAGTCCGACTCTTCATCGCAGATATAATGAACCGCCTTGCCGCCTGCAAGGGTTACGCAC
>SVPG01000008.1 GCA_015065975.1 Oscillospiraceae bacterium
CACCGAAAGCCATTTTCATCGCCATCGGAGAGCTCACAATAATATTATCGATTCTGCCCGGAGTGGTCTTTATGCAGATATTCTGACCCGCTATCGGATTTGCGCTTCCCGGTCCTGTTACAACAGCCGTCACGCCTCCCGCGAGGGCTTCCGAAAAACATTTATCGTAACCGTTGACAGCATCAATGGCGCGAAGCTGGGGTGTTGCGGGGTCGGTCTCTTCATTGCCGTCATCGCCCTCAAAGCCGAGAGAATCCTCCCACATTCCAAGATGAGTATGGGCATCGATAAAACCCGGATAAATGCTTTTTCCGCAGATATCAACATCACTCTGAGACGGTGTATATCCGCTCATATCCCCTATATGCGTGATAACTCCGTCTTCAAAAGAAATAAAGCCGTTTTCGATTATTCTATCCTCACAGGTATATATGCGCGCGTTAATCAGTGTCATCTGTTTTCTCCTCTTTGAATACTAAAACAGCGGAGCATAACACTCCGCTGCCTGATAAAATCAATCATAATACTGGTTCTGCTTTGAATAAGCGCCTCTTCTGCTTCTTCTTTCGGAACCGCCGTTCTTCCTGAGAGCGGTCATCTTTTCATCGCTGCTCTGAAGGAAACGGCTAACCATATCATCAAAGCTGCCGCCTGTCTGCGGTGCAGAAGAAAATGTCTGCGGACGGTCACGGCGCTCACGGTTATCTCGGTTATAGTTGGAATTATTCTGCTGACCCTGCGGTCTCTCGGGACGGGGCTCAGCTCTCTTTATGGAAAGGCTGATCTTTCCGTCGTCCGCCACAGTCATAACCTTGACCTTAACCGTCTGACCGACTGTCAGATGTTCGTTTATGTCATTAACATACTGGGAAGCTACTTCTGAAATATGTACCATCCCGGTCTTTCCGCTACCGAGATCAACAAAAGCTCCAAATTTTGTAATTCCTGTTACCTTACCTTCAAGAACAGAACCAACCTCAAGCTGCATTGGTTAATAAATCCCCCTCAGATATCTTTTTAACGTGATTTATCTCGCATAATACACACGTTCGCCCGGGAATACCAGATCAAGCTCTTCGCGTGCCATACGGATTATATATTCATCGTTATTATTTTCAAGAATCTCTTCAAGTTCTTCGGTCTGAAGCTTCTGCGCTTCAATTTGCGCTTCAATAGCCGCAAGCTCATCCTTCTTTGCATTTATCGAACTCTGCTGCTGGATCAAAATAATGACCGCATAAACAACGAGAACGGCTACTGCGGCAAAAACAAGCATCTGTCTTGTAGGCTCGAATTTTTTGCCAAATATTTTCATTAAAATTATCCTCAAACGTCATAATATATCGACACATTCCGACTGTATTTTATATTATACGAGTAATTTACATAAATTTCAAGAAGTTTTTTTATTTATTGCACTGTTTTTTGATGAAATTTTTTTAAAAAACCCGCAAAATGCCCTATACAATCCCTTCACAAGCCCTGTCAGCTTCACACCCGCCCTTTTCAATGTATGCCGATAGACATAATTCAGCACCTTTCCGATAAATTTCAGCAGCGCGGAAACCAGAAAAACTATCACCGTACCAAAGGTCGAGCAGTATAAAAGCGCACACAGAAGCGCAAGCACCACGATATATATTCTCACTATCCCGCCGCACAGATAGCACACACAGAAAAACACGGGTATCGCCGATGTTATGAAGAAGAACAGGTCCTGGAAAACTATGGTAGCATAGCGAAAACGAAAAACTCGTCTCAAAATGCGAAACAGATCATAATAAATTCCGAGAAGTATTCCTATCGCCGCTGCTTCCGCTATTCCTGCCGCTTCCCCCGACAGCGTTGTTATCCCTATCATCTGAACAGCCGTGCGAAAAAGCCCTGTGATTCGTCTTTTATCTCGCTGTATACAAGCTCGGATATTTCACCGTCAATGCTCATCTCGCCCGTTTCCTGGTCAAGTCGGCTTATATGCAGCCCGTCCCCCTTTACCGTCAGGTTTCCGAGCTGTGTCTGCACACATACGGTCTGCTCGTCGAAGCTGTCCACATCCTTTACCCCGGACAGATTGAGCAGCTTTCTGTTCTCCATAATTATATTGTGTGCCGGTCTTGCCTGCATTTTTTCTTTTTCTGCCATCGCTACCGTTCCTTTCAGTTGTATCGGATAATAAAAAACTCCGAAATTCGAGATACCAATAGGTATGCTCGAACCCGGAGTTTTATTACAAAGATTTATTTCAATATCTCATACATCTGCGACGCTGTTTCTTTTGTTGCATATTCGGTGACGGTAAGAACGCGCACACTCATACTCTGCTCGCCGAAACGTACCGTCAGAGTGTCCCCTTCCTTGACATCATACGACGCCTTGACGATCTTTCCGTTTGCTTCCACACGTCCCGCATCGCAATACTCGTTGGCAACAGTGCGTCTTTTTATTATTCTTGAAACCTTTAGAAACTTATCAAGCCTCAAGAAAACACCTCCCATAAAAGCACAAGAGCCGGTCTGTAAACCGGCTCAATATGCAAATCAAAAACTAACAGACTGATTATTTGTCAACAGCATCCTTGAAGGGCTGGCCCGGTCTGAAAGCAGGATTCTTGCCTGCAGGAATGTTGAGGGGCTCGTTTGTTCTGGGGTTGCGGCCCTGTCTTGCCTTGCGGGTACGGGTCTCGAAAGTGCCGAAGCCTACGATCTGTACCTTCTCACCGTCAGCAACTGTGTCCTTGATGGTTTTAACAATAGCGTTGAGCGCATTTTCCGCATCTTTCTTGGACAGCTTTGCCTCTTCTGCTACTGCAGCAATAAGCTCTGTCTTGTTCATTGTTTTACCTCCAAAAAATTTATCATTCAACAGAAAACCTTTCCTGTTTGAATCATGTTGATATGCTCGCTGCCGATAGGCACGAGCGATTTGAACGTCAGTATAAAAAAGTAAATTAACTTTCAGAATTGACCTTCGTCACATATTTTATACTATCCATCCGCGTTTTTCAAGTGTTTTTGCTATTTTTTCGCCTTTTGGCAGCATTTCAATGTCTGCTTTTGAAACAGCCTTGAGCACAAACAGGGATATTATGTACACCAGAACTGCAGCGCCTATCGAAACAACTACCGAAATTCTTGACGAAATAAACATATTAAGCACCTGCTGAGTACCAAATGCCGCCAATCCGCACAATCCCGCGGCTATAAAAGGTTTCACAAAGGTGGACATAATATTTAGCGAAACCTTCGAGGTTCTGCAGAGAATAATTATGCTCAGAACCGCAATAAATGCGTAGCATGCGACCGAACCGTAGGGTGCGCCCTTGATATTTATGGTCTGAGTACCTACAAGAATGTAGTTGAGAGAGATCTTTATGACCGCTCCGATGAGCATAAGCTTGACGGGAACATCCTGTTTTCCGATAGCCTGAAGCATGCTGTTGAGCGGTGCTGCAAGCGAGCCGACCATGACCATTATACCGAGGACACGCATCATCGGAATACATATGACCGCACCTGCCTTGCCGACATAAAGAAGGCTGAGGATTTCGGGTGCGAGTGCAAACAGACCGAAGCCTGCAGGGAATGCTATAAGAACGGAAATCTTGATAACTGCGTTGATGTTTTCCTTTATCTTTGCTCTGTCGTTTACGACCCAGGCAGCCGAAAGGTTGGGCAGACCGCTTGTTCCGAGCGACTGGACAACATAGGGAACGAGGTTATAGATGGTAACACCGAGACCGTATGCGCCGTAAAGGAAGTTCGATATCTCCTTCGGGTCATCATCGACCGAATCGAGGAGACTTCCGTACTGCTCTCTGAGCAGACCGATATCGAGAGTCTGAAGCTGGGACTGGATCGTAAGAAGGTCAATAAGCTGGGTCAGGTTGAGAGCCAGAACACCTAGTGCGATCGGGATACCGATCTTGAAGAAGGTCTTGACTATATCCTTTGTCGGCTTTGGCTCGGGAGCTGCCGCAAGCTGTTCCTTTGTGAAGCCGACGCCCTTTTTCTTTGTTCGGATAACCATATAGAGCAGTCCGAACGCGGAACCCATCGAAATCGCGAACAGCGTTGCAGCCGATGCGAAGGGATATACCGCATTGCGTGCGTCGTTGAGCGTATGACATACTCGTCCGAAAATCCTGACGCTCACTCCGCCGCCTGCCGCAGCACCGGCGATCTCAGCCGCATTATAGAACTGATTCTCACCGTATTTTACGATGATGATTGCAAGTCCGAGTCCGAATATCAGCTTTACGATAGCCTCGATGACCTGCGATACCGCTGTGGGTATCATATTGCGCAGACCTTCGTTGTAGCCTCTGTAAGAGCTCATCATACAGCAGAAGAAGACCGACGGGCTCATCATAAGTATGGAGTATATCGCGTTGCTGCTTATCGAAAGATTTGTCAGAACAAAACCTATCGCGATCATTGCGACAAATCCGAGGCTTCCCGTGATGAGGAAGATGTTTCTCGCAATGCGTCTGCACTTTTCAACGTCACGGTATCTTCCGAGGGTCATATTCTCCGAAACCTGACGCGCAAGCGCTGCGGGGAATCCCGATGCCGCTACCGTATAAACAGGCAGATACAGCGAATAGGCTGAGTTGAAATATCCCATTCCCGCCTCACCGATTATGTTTGTGAGGGGGATTTTGAATATTGCACCGATAAGCTTGACAAGAACTATTCCGATTGTCAGAATAAATGCGCCCTCAACAAGCGACTGCTGAGTTTTCGGCGCCGATTTGCGTTTTGTGTTTTCAGGCAAAAAAAGCACGCACCTTTCAATCACATATAATAGTAATACTAATATATTATACACGATTTGGGTGCGTTGGCAACTGTTTTTTATTTTATTGGCATCTGACGGGGATAAATCCTCCGAAATCGAAGAGATTCCCCTCGGTATGTACGATTTTTATATTTTTCGATGATATGAAATCGCATATCATTCCGCCGTCGGGGTGCGTCATCGGATCACCCATAAAAAGTATCGTATCATCACAAATCTTTCCGCAGGTACCACCGATAAAACCGTAGCCGTAACCGGGCAGCTCTATCCCTCCGGGATTTATCAGCAGGACATCTATCCCCTTTTCTCTCAGTGCCCGAACGATTCCCCTATCTGCTGTTATTACGGAATTTTCGTCTATGATCGCCGTCGTGCATCGAGCATAGCCCTGACGGACATTTATAATCTCAAGACCGACACTACTTGCATGAGAAAGCACCTGTACGCTTGCAGTTTTTTCGTTTGCGATGAGATATTTCCCGAGCACGGCGCAATTGAGCGCCGCATCTTCGGGATAAACGTCCGACGGAATATGCTCCGCCATAGCGCATTTAACTCCCAACGACTCGAGCTTTCGCGGCAGTTCTTTATCGTATGCGTACACAAAATCCGGCGCAATATGACAGCACAGCATATCGGCGTGCGAGCGGACGGGTTTCGGCAGACGGCTGTCACTCTCGGGAGATATCACCGATATACCGAAACCCTCGAGCATTCTGACAGCTTCTTCATTGTCTCCGCAGACCGCTTCAAGAACCTTTGAATGCGGCAGCGACGGATTGACATAGCTCGGCATACCGTGACACCTCCCGTGATTTTATATAACGATTATACTACCTGCCGCAGCGTATTTCAATCGCCTGTTTTCAGCGCCGCAACAGGGTCGAGCGAGGCGGCTTTGAACGCGGGAAAAGCACTGAACACAACGCCCGCCGCAACGGCAACCAGAGACGCGGTCTTTATCGCGCTGACCGAGCAGGTGATATTTATATCCGAGAATACCGACAGTGCATATTCGAGCAGATATCCCATCGCCGTTCCTGCAATGCATCCGATAGCGCTTATGAAAAGTCCTTCAAGGATAAACTCAAGAAGTATTCTTACACGCCTTGCACCTATCGCCATTTTTATGCCTATTTCGCGTTTTCTCTCCGACACGGAAATGGTCATTACCGTCATAATTCCTATTCCCGCCACAAACAGCGATATCCCTCCGACAAGAGTCAGAACCATCGACACCGTGTTTATTATCGAGCTGAGCGCGCTTCTCTGACGTGCAAGGTCGGTAGCTGTATACTCTCTGTCGGGATAGAGTTGTGACTCTTCGAGCGCCCGGCTTATCCCTTCGCGGCACAGCTGTGCATCTTCGTTTTCGTTTATTTTTACGATTATCTGATCGCTGCCTTCATCTTTCTTTTCAAAGACACCCGACGGGATATACACAAACGACGGGACAACGCTTCCCATAAAGCTTCCGAGAAGTCCGCTTCCCGCTTCGACAACTCCCACCACTTCAAACTCGTATTTCTTCGAGCCCTGAACAACGGTTATGGTCTTTCCGACAATATTGTCACGCTGATATATTTCCTGAGCGACTGTCGTATCAACCATACACACTCTGCTGCCGCTGTCGCTGTCACCCGTCATTCTTCCGTAGAGCAGTTCGAGCGAAATAACATCGGCGGCGCTTCCGCTCACCTCCCACACCATACTCTCAAGCTTATCCGACCGATAAACTATCGGGCAGGTATTTGCCGAGATTGCCGCTGCAGATTTTACATACGGCAAAGAACGAACGACCTCTATCTCCTCATCGGTTATACCGACAGGACGGTCCTCTTCGTTTGCATGAACAGCTATCCCACTCAGGCCCAGGCTGTCGAGCTCCTGCGACACCTTCTGCGTACCGTAATCACCCGCTGACGCAACGGCTATAACGGCAAAGATTCCGACTGCGACCGAAACGGCCGTCAGTATCGTTCTTACCCTTGCGCAGGCAAGGCAGCTGATTGCCGATTTTACAGACTGAAGCATTTACATCTCCGCCTTTCCTGCGGTTGCAACAACACATTGACCGTCATTTTTTATACTGTCGGGCTGGAGAATCACGAGCATATTCTCTTCTATTCCGTGCGATGCCCTGAATCCTGCGTCGCATTCGGCTTCGGTTGTTATATAATTTTTCTTTGCCTTACCCTCCTCGAGAAGATAGACAAATTCACCCTCATCGTCCTGTCTGACCGCACAGAAAGGCACCACAATATCACCCTGCTGAGAGCCCGAAAGCCTTATCACCGATACGCTCGGCATCTCCTCGTCAAAACTTCCCGCCAGAAAACTGACGGCAAAATACACGGCAGTCGGCAAAGCCAGCAAAAGAAGCACCTTTGAAAACAGCTTCATCATCTTCATTCCTTTCACCAAAGTGTTCTGTAATACTTTGCCGCTTAGAATGTCAATTATTACTTTTTCTCCGATAATAAAATCACTCCGATGTGCAAAAACTACATCGGAGTGATAAATTTTAAGGATATGATATTGTGATCGAATGTACAAGCGAATGTTTCTATCAGCAGGACGGCTGGTGCAGGCTCAGCAAAGTGGGAAGTGTTACAAATTACTCTTCCGCCTGCCCTCATTATATTCCGAAATCCGAAGGAGTCTATCTGCCGCCGCGGTCCGCCTGCCATATTATCAGAGAGCCTCGGCGGCCTCTCTGACCGTGCGCACACCCACAAGCTCTATACCGAGTTCCTTAGCCGCAGCTTCACAGTCTTTTGCATTATGTGCGGGGAGAATACATCTTGTAAGACCCAGTCGCGCAGCCTCACGCACACGCTGCTGAGCTCCCGTTACGGCACGGACTTCACCCGCAAGACCGACCTCACCGAAAGCGGCTATGCCGCCGTCGACATTCACATCGGTCAGGCTGCTGATAAGCGCCAGAGCGACAGGAAGGTCGGCTGCAGGTTCATCGAGCTTGAGTCCGCCTACAACATTGACATAAGCATCGACCTTTGAAAAGAAGTATCCCGCTCTCTTTTCAAGCACCGCAAGAAGCATCGACACCCTTCTGCTGTCAAATCCGACCGACATACGCAGAGGGTTATTATAATAAGATGCCGCGGCAAGCGCCTGAACCTCGGACAGGATCGGACGTGTTCCCTCAATCACGCAGGCAACACAGGTGCCCGGCACATTGACAGGTCGTCCGGAAAGAAGCATCATCGACGGGTTTTCAACCTCGTTGAGTCCGTCTCTTCCCATCTCAAAAACACCGATTTCGTTTGTTGAACCGAAACGATTCTTTGCCGCACGAAGGATTCTGTAGGACAAATTCCTGTCGCCCTCAAAATAGAGAACCGCATCGACTATATGCTCAAGCACCTTGGGACCTGCAATATTGCCGTCCTTATTGACGTGACCGACGAGGAAAACAGGTATCTCCATACTCTTTGCCACATACATGAGCGCATTGGTACATTCTCTTATCTGCACTATGCTTCCCGGTGACGACGACAGTCCGCTGAGGTTCATCGTCTGTATGGAATCTATTATGACAAGATCGGGACTCTGTTTGCGTATGCAGTTTATCACGGCTTCGCAGTCGGTCTCCGAAAGGACGAGAAGGTTATCGCTCGTAACACCGAGACGCTGTGCACGGAGTCTGAGCTGTCTGCCCGATTCCTCACCCGACACGTAAAGTATTCTGAGCTTTTTTCCGAGATGCTCGCATATCTGAAGCAGCAAGGTCGATTTACCTATTCCCGGGTCACCGCCGAGCAGCACAAGCGAGCCTTTTACTATTCCTCCGCCGAGGACGCGGTTGAGCTCAGACAGACCCGTATCATAACGCAGCTCATCGGAAAGATCGATATCCGCAAGCTTTTTCGGCTGTGACGACATCACAGATGCCGACACGGCACTTGCCGACGGGGCACTGCTTCTGACCGTTTCGGTAAGGCTGTTCCATTCTCCGCAGGAGGGACATTTTCCGAGCCATTTGCCCGTCTCGTAACCGCATTGCGAGCAGACAAATATATTAGTATTCTTTGACATTCCCTGATTTCCTTTCACCTGAACAGTTTATAGTCTCAGGATTTATCGGCAAGATATTTCATCAGTCCCGAATATATGGAATACACTATTTTATCCTGATGCTGCTGCGTATTGAGCAAGGCTTCCTCCTCGCTGTTTGAGAGAAAACCGCATTCCGCAAGTATTGCGGTGTTTTCAGCATAATAGAACAAAAATAGATTCTTGCCTGCCGATTTTATTTCCTTGTCTTTACTTTGAATATTTGAATTGAATTCATTCTGAATATATTGCGCAAGCACCTGACTTTCGGGATCGTTCGGCGAGAAAAAGACCTGCGCTCCCGTTACCAAATGATTGTCGAGCGTGTTCTGATGGATACTTACAAGTATTGAATCGGGATAAAGCTCGGTCATGGCGAGCCTGTTTTTAAGATCGCTTACCTTCTTTTCCCGTATGGTATCCGCGCCGCTGCTGTGAATCGATATATCGGTATCGCGGGTCATTATCACGGTAAAGCCAGCCTGAGACAGCACGTCTCTTAGCCGCAGGGCGATCTGAAGATTTATATCCTTCTCGACCGTTCCGCCGACGCCGACAGCTCCGCCGTCAACACCGCCATGACCGGGATCAATGATTATTATCGGTCGCTCGTTCACGCCGACTGAGCCCGTCTGTTTTTCCGCCTCCGACGGCACGCTTATCACCAGCGCCGCGATCAGAACCATCGCAGTCACGACTATCCAAAGATGCTTTTTTGTTATTCTCAGCATTGCAAAACCCTCCTCTTTTCTCTGAATTCTATGGAAAAGAGGAGGTGTTTATGACATCAATTATCCGCTTTTTTACCTCTCGAAATATCGAGCAGTTCCTGCGCCGAAAGCAGCATCGCTTCGGTCAGGCTTCCGCCGCCGTTTATTCTCGCAAGCTCACGGACACGTCCTTCTCTTTCGAGCGAGGTGACATTTGTACAGGTGCGTCCGTTTTCAATATTCTTCTCGATATACAGATGATTATCTGCACATGCGGCTATCTGAGCCAGATGTGTAACGCAGATAAGCTGACGGCTGCGGGAGGTCTCGAGCAGCTTCTCTCCGACCTTCTGCGCCGCTCTGCCGCTTATTCCTGTATCTATCTCGTCGAATATGAGTGTATCTATATCGTCCTTTTCGGAGAGGACGTTCTTTATCGCAAGCATTATTCTGCTCAGCTCGCCACCCGACGCAACCTTGACCAACGGTCGAGGCGCTTCACCAGGGTTGACCGAGATAAGGAATTCCGCTTTGTCGACGCCGTCCGACGACAGCTCCTTCTCTTCAAAGAATGCCGAAAGAGAAACATACGGCATATCGAGATAACTCAGTTCCCGACCGACACGGTCACAGAAATCCTGCGCCGCCTTCTGTCTCTGCAGAGAAAGCTTTTTTGCAGCCGCAAGAGCCGCCTCGAGCGCTTTGTCACGCTTTTCCTCGAGCATGACATTATGCTCTTCAAAATTCTCGAGATCGGAAAGCTCCTGTTTTGCTTTTCGGAGGAAACGAAGCGCCGCCTCCTCACTGCCGTATTTCTTGACTATTTTTTTAAGCAGCTCTATCCTGTTCTCAATCTCTTCAAGCGCCGAAGGATCATATTCCATATTGTATGACATTTCATGCAGCTCGGACGCCGCATCCTTCAGCTCATAGAGAATGTTGAGAAATCTTTTTGATATCGGGAGTATCTGAGGATAGAGGTCCTCCATATCACAGAGAATCTCCGACGCCGTTGCGATCTCTCCGACGCCGCCCGAGCTGTTCTCGTCGCCGTAAAGGCAGGCATCGGCCTCACACAGTCCGTTTGCGATCCTCTCAAAATTCTGATACATTCTGCGCTTATCGAGGAGCTGTGCAAGCTCGCCGACAGACAGGTCTGCATCCTCGATCTCAGCAACACGGTAGTTGAGCAGGTCGACTCTTCTCTGTTTTGTCGAGACGTCTATGCAGAATTTTGAAAACTCCTCCTGAGCCTGTGTATATTCACCGTAAAGCGCGGAAAACTCCTCGATCAGCCCACCGTCCGTCATGAGATCGATATATCTCAGATGAGACGCCTGATCGAGCAGAGCCTGATTGTCGTGCTGACCGTGAATATTGATAAGCTTGCTGCCGAGCTCCCTGAGGATCGAGCCGCTCGTCGGTCTGCCGTTTATACGGAATCCTCCGCGCCCCGTAAGACTCAGCTCCCTCGAGAGCATAAGAACTCCGTCTTCAGTTTCAATGCCGAGTCCTTCGAGCATATCCGTTACCGATTTGCCGATATCGGTAAACTCGGCGGTGACACACGCCGTCTGTTCCCCTGTTCTTATCAGGTCACGGCTTGTTCTCTCACCCAGCACCGCACTGATGGAGTCGAGCAGGATCGATTTACCCGCACCCGTTTCGCCCGTGAGGACATTGAGTCCTTTCGAAAACTCAATCTCGACACGTTCTATGACAGCTATATTTTCAATATAAAGCTTTGAAAGCATAAATTACCACCGATAAGATCAGTTAATCTGATTACTGTTTGAGAAAAGCTTTCTGAATTCGCCGACAAGCGTTGCTGCCGCATTCTCGGTTCTGCAAAGGATGAAGATGGTATCTTCACCTGCAATCGTTCCGACAATGCCGTCCCACTGCATGGTATCGATAGCTGCACAGACAGCCTGAGCGGTACCTGTTCCGAAATGGCATTTTACGCAAACGGTATTCATCGCATAATCGACCGATGCAACGGAATTTATAAACAGCGAGAAAAACTGCGACGAAGTCGCGGGAGCATCCGCCTTTGCCGAAACATATTTATATTTCCCGTTATGGTCGAGAGTTTTTACAAGTCTCAGTTCCTTTATATCACGCGATATTGTCGCCTGAGTCACGTTGTATCCGCTCTCGCACAGATATCTGAGCAGGTCCTCCTGAGTCTCTATATCCTTCTCCTGAATAAGCTCGAGTATCTTACACTGTCTTCGTGTTTTCAAGGTCATCAACCTTTCTGTTGTTATTTATAATTTTCTGCTGAATAACTTCGGAAAAGCCCAAATCTTTTATCTTTATGAAATCAGCCGTTATCCCCGAACGGCATATATGCACCGTCTCGCCGTTATTGAGCGGATATACCTTCTCGCCGTCCACCGTCAGAAAAACCTCGCTCGCAGGTCCGCTGCTGAAATTCCGCTGACGTGCGGTAACATCAAGCTCCGCATCTGCGGAAAAGATTATCGGTCTGTTCATAAGCGAATGGGGGCATATCGGTGTAAGCTCGATACAGCTCACCGAAGGGTCGATCACCGGTCCGCCCGCAGAAAGTGCATATGCGGTCGAGCCCGTAGGTGTTGAGAAAACTATACCGTCCGCCCTGTAATTCATTTTGCTGCAGCCGTTGATAACTATATCGATATCGACGATCCTCGACGCCGATCCCCTCGAAACAACAGCATCGTTTATGCAGCTGCATCTGTCGATCAGCCTGCCCTCGCAGTCGCTCACGGAAATCTCAAGCATCATTCGCTTTTCGATATGATAGTCGCCGCGAAGCAGTGCCGCCGCTCTGTCAAGCTCGGTCGGCTCGAGATTTGCATTGAACCCGAGTCTGCCGACGTTTACTCCGAGCAGGGGTTTACCCGCCTGAGCCGCGTGCTTTGCCGCATGTATTATCGTTCCGTCTCCTCCCATCGCAATGATGGAATCGCACATCTTAAGAAGCTCGGAAAAATCGTCGCCGAAATATGCATTATCATATTTTCCGAAGGCTTCACGATATCTTGAATGAAACATAAGTCTGCACTCACTGTTTTCAAACACCGAGAAAAGACGCTCAACACAGGTATAAGTTTTCGGCTTGTCCGTGTTGGGCATTATAAGAAGCTTATATATGGCTCTCACCCCAATTCATCATGCGATTTCTTTACAAGATCGGGAACCGATATCTGTGTGAAGTCCTTCGGTTCTTCGGATTTTTTCGCATATGCGAGATATTCAATGTTTCCTTCCGGACCCTTTACGGGAGAATAATCAAGACCGAGAAGATCAAATCCGTTTTCGAGAAGGAAGTTCTTTATCTTTTCTATGACGGCTATATGTACGGCCGGATCCCTTACGACACCCTTTTTGCCGACATTCTCTCTGCCCGCTTCAAACTGCGGTTTTATAAGACACACAAGCTCTCCGTTATCCTTGAGGAGCTCACGGATCGCGGGAACGACCAGAGTCAGCGATATGAAAGAAACGTCGATACTGCAGAAATCGGCCTGCTCGCCGATATCCTCGGGTTTGACATATCTGATATTGGTACGTTCCATGCTGACAACGCGCTCGTCCGTGCGAAGCTTCCACGCGAGATCGCCGTATCCGACATCTATCGCAAAGACCTTTGCCGCTCCGTTCTGCAGCATACAATCGGTAAATCCGCCTGTGGAAGAGCCTGCATCTATGCACACCCGACCCTCAAGCACGGGCGAAAAGACATTGACCGCCTTTTCGAGCTTGAGACCTCCTCTGCTGACATAGCGCAGCGTTTCGCCGCGCAGCTCGATTTTATCGGTATCGGAAACCTGAGTACCGGGTTTGTCCGATTTCTGATTGTTGACATATACCTGTCCTGCCATGATCGCCGTTTTTGCACGTTCTCTGCTTTCGGTCAGACCCGCTTCAAAAACAGCTATATCTAGTCTTTTCTTATTTGCCATTTTTTAACTCCGTTTCCACTGCATCTGCCATTTTTTCCGCACTGAGCCCGAGCGACGCAAGCGAACTTGCGACCGAGGCCTGCGGAACAAATGTATCGTCAATCGCTCTGACGCGATATATTCCGCCAAATCCGTGCTGATGCAGTCCCTGCGAGAAGCTGCAGCAGATTCCCCCCTGCAGAATTCCCTCTTCAAAGAAATATACAAGCTGTGAAGCCTTTGCCGCTTCATAGCATTTTGGGTCTATCGGACGCACTCTGTTGAGCTTGAGCAGCGCGCATGAAATTCCCTTCTCGCGCAGCAGCTCACAAGCTTTTGCTGCATTTGCCGAGATCCTTCCGTAGGTTACGAGAAGAGCCTGCGCTCCCTTTTCACCTATGAAATCAAAGGCTTCAAAGGACGGTACGAAATCATCGCCAAGAGAGCATTCTCCGCCTCGAGGATATCTCACCACAGCGACTCCCGACTCGTTTACCGCACGCTTTGTAAACTCGCTCAGTTCAGAAAAAAGCGCGGGTGTGTATATGCTGACTCCCGGCACGGAATTGAACATGGCACAGTCGAATATACCCTGATGGGTTTCGCCGTCCTCACCGACTATTCCCGCCCTGTCGACAGCTATCGTGACATTGAGCCCCGCAATCGCGGCATCGTGTATTATCTGGTCATAGCTTCGCTGAATAAAGCTCGAATAGACTGCAAAAACGGGGTTCATTCCGCCTGCCGCAAGACCGCCGCAGAATGTGACAGCGTGCTGTTCCGCTATACCGCAGTCAAAGAATCTGTCGTTGAATTTAAGAGAAAAATCATTGAGACCCGTTCCCGCCTTCATCGCCGCGGTAACCGCGCACAGCTTCGGATCGCTCTCTGCCAGCTCGCACATGGTTCGTCCGAACACATCGGAATAGGAATCGCCCGATATCTTCGGCTCACCCGTTTCGATATCGAATCCTCCGACACCGTGGAAAACGCGCGGATGCTTCTCCGCAAAGGGATAGCCCTTGCCCTTATGCGTACAGGCATGAATTATCACGGGGCGGTTGAGCGTCTTTGCCAGCGAAAGTGTCTGCTCGAGCAGCTTCTGGTTATGACCGTCAACCGGTCCGAGATATGCAAATCCCATATTTTCAAAAAGCGTGCTTTTATATATCGCGTTCTTGAGCGCTCTTTTCGAACGGAACATCGCGCCCCTGAGTTTTTTCCCGACAAGAGGGATCGAACCCGAAAACTTTGCCAGTCGGTTCTTGAATCTGACATACGAGGTCTTGCTTCGCATAACGGCAAGATATCTCGCCACGGCTCCGACATTTTTCGATATGGACATTTTGTTGTCGTTGAGCACAACAATAAAATTCTTGAGCTCACGCCCTGCATTGTTGAGTCCTTCATAGGCAAGTCCGCCCGTCAGGGCTCCGTCACCGATAACTGCGATAACAAAGCCTTCCTCCCCACTCAGAGCCTTCGCCTTTGCAAGTCCGCAGGCGACCGATATCGAGGTGCTGCTGTGACCGCAGATAACCGGGTCATGAACACTCTCTGTCGGTTTCGGGAATCCCGAAAGTCCGCCCTCGGTACGCACCGACGCAAATTCTCCGCCTCTGCCTGTCAGAAGCTTATGGGTATAGCACTGATGTCCCACATCAAAAACGATCTTGTCCTTCGGGGAATCAAACACTCTGTGCAGAGCAACTGTAAGCTCCACCACGCCGAGGTTTGAGGCAAGATGACCGCCGTTTTTTGCGGTAACACTTATAAGCCGCTCTCTGATCTGCGAACAAAGAACAGCCGTATCATCGTATGACAGCCCTTTTATATCTTCGGGGCTGCAGATACTGTCAAGCAGCATTGTTTCAGGCACGGTACGCGCCCTCCTAACTTATACGATAGAGAAGCTTCTGCGCAAAATCCTTGAGGAACTCGCATTCGCCGCCGAGAACATCAAGGGCCGCTGTCGCTTCCTGAGTGTATCTGCGTGCCTCAGCCGAGGCTCCTTCAATTCCCATCAGGGAAACATATGTGGATTTATTATTCCCGGCATCGCTCTCAACAGGCTTGCCAAGTATTGCTTCATCACCCGTAACATCGAGGATATCATCGACTATCTGGAACGCCATTCCGACACCCGACGCATATTTTCTCGCAGCGGAAAGTGCAGCTTCATCTGCATCTGCACAGATACAGCCGAGCACGCATGCAGCCTCTATCAGAGCGCAGGTCTTTCCCGCATCGAGCACACGCAGAGTTTCAATCGGAACGCTCTTGCCCTCACTGTCGAGATCAATGACCTGACCGCCGACCATGCCTGCCGCACCGCTGAGCCTTGCAAGCTCTGCCGCTGCAGCAGCTATCTTATCGGCACTGACCGTTTTGCACTGAGCAATTGTTCCGAAAGCAAGCGTAAGCAGTGCATCGCCCGCAAGAAGCGCGACAGCCTCACCGTACACCTTATGACACGAAGGTTTTCCCCTTCTCATATCGTCATCGTCCATACAGGGAAGATCGTCATGAATAAGCGAGTATGTATGAACCATCTCAACCGCGCAGGCGAAATCAAGCGCTGATTCAGCATCTCCTCCGAGTGCCTCGCAGAAAGACAGCGTAAACACAGGGCGGACTCTTTTACCCGCATCGAGAAGCGAATAGCGCATCGCATCGCAGACGGTCGGATGAAGAGCTCCGCACGATGCCGTCAGCTCGTCCAGTCTGTTTTCTATCATCTGTAATTTATTGTTCATCACTGTGCGTCCTCCGTATTGTTATCAAGCTCGCTGAGTTTTATCTTTGCGCTCTCAAGCTTCTGCGAACAGAAAGCCGCGAGCTTCGAGCTCTCTTCATAAAGCTTGAGCGACTGATCGAGCGTAAGCTCACCCGATTCAAGCTGTGCCGCTATCTCTTCAAGACGCGAAAGCGCACCTTCAAATGTCTTTTTTTCTGCCATTTATTTTTCCGTCCTTTTATTCAATCGGAGTACAGTTTATACTTCCGTCCACAAAGGTCAGCTCTATTCTGTCACATTCCTTTGCTTCCTGCGCGCTGTAAAGAGTCCTGTCACCGTCGGACGCTATACAGTATCCGCGCGAAAGCACGGACAGCGGATTGAGTGCTGCAAGCTTTGCGCAGACGGAGGAAAATCTGTAAACCGCGGATTCGTATTTCGAAAAAACACTTGCATTTATTCTCAGTAAAGCGTTATCAAGCGACGATTTCTTCGACTGAAGCTGTTTCTGCGGAGAATTTGCCTCACAGATATGAGAAGCCTTATCCGTCCGCATTTCAAGATGCTTTATTCTCATTTTCACACTCTCACGGCAGGTATAGCTCAGAGAGCGTATATAATCAAGCAGCGCATTACCGTCAGGCACCGCAAGCTCAGCCGCTGCCGAGGGTGTCGGTGCGCGAAGGTCGGCCGCAAAATCGCACAGGGTAAAATCGGTCTCGTGACCGACAGCCGATATCACGGGGATATCCGACGCTGCAACCGCTCTTACAACAATCTCGGTATTGAACGACCACAGATCTTCGATCGAGCCGCCTCCACGTCCGACTATCATAACGTCGCACGCGTTCGTCTCGTTGAGAAAGGCTATCGCCGCCGCGATCTGCTGCGATGAGCCGATACCCTGCACCTGCACGGGACAGAGCACTATATCGGCAGGAGGATATCTCCTCGATATGACGTTTATAATATCCTGAACCGCGGCGCCCGTCTTTGACGTTACAACACCGACCCTTTCGGGATATTCGGGAATCGGCTTCTTCCTCGACCGGTCGAAGAGACCTTCTCCTTCAAGCTTTCTGCGAAGCTGTTCGTACGCGAGGAAAAGCTCTCCAGCTCCGTCGGGCTGAAGCGACGTTACGACGAGCTGAAACTGACCCGAAGGCTCATAAAGCGTTATCTTGCCGTGTGCAATGACCTTCATTCCGTTTTCGGGAACGAACCTCATCCACTTTCTGTTCCATTTGAACATGGCTGCGGAAATTGCCGCCGATTCGTCCTTGAGGGTAAAATACATATGACCCGAGCTGTGATTTTTCAGATTTGAGATTTCACCCGTAACCACAACCTCGGACAGCACTGCATCTTCATCAAATATTGACTTTACATACCCGTTTATTTCACTTACGGTAAAAACCTGCATCAGGCATCATAACCTTTCACCGACCGCTGCGGTCTTCAAAAGCACGGGAAGCAAGAATTGCAATTCCCGCTGCATTGTCACACGAGAATTCCGGTTTTGCAAAATACGCCCCGTAACGTTTCGTAAAATCTTCTCTTATTATGCTGTTTGACATGACACCGCCAGCAAACAGCAGCGGGATATCCCCGTATTTTTCAAGAATACTGTCCGCCATATGCATAAGCGCACGACGGATATATTCGATGCAGGTACGTGCAATCTTTTCATCGGGCTGACCGTCCGATTTCATCTTCCTGCATATATTCTCAACGCCTGACAGGCATATATCCATACCCTTTTTCGCAACCTTCAGACCCTTTATAGGCTCATTCCAGCAAAGTGCGAGTTTTTCAAGATGGGCACCTCCCGGGAAGGGCAGCGACAGCATATTTGCCGTTCTGTCAACAGCCTGTCCCGCTTTGAGATCAAGCGAGCCGCAGAGATATTCGGTCTCGTATCCGTACTCACCGCATTTTACCATAACAGCCTCAGTCGTTCCGCCCGAAACGTGGAACGCACAGAACCTGTCACCGACATTCGGCGAAAATCCTGCCGAATAGGCTGCGGCGGCGATATGCCCCTCCTGATGGGAAAAGCAGTAAAGCGGAACTCCAAGCACCGACGCGAGAACACGGGCAGTGCTGTGTCCTGCCTCAAAGCAGGGCATATACGAACCTTCTATCGGACGGGGTCTTACCGACACTCCTACGGCTTCTATCTCAGCTTTATCCGTACGACCGAGCGCCTCGACAATCTGCGGAAGCTGGCGGACATGATGAAAAACGGCATCACTCTGACGGATACCGAGTTCACCCTCCTTGACGGGAAGCAGCTTTTTCGACTGCACAACGTCTTTGCCGTCAAAAATCGCGGCAGAGGTTGTATAGTTGCTTGTATCTATTCCGAGAAAGGCCATCAGTTTTCGCCCTGTGATCTAACAAGGCTGCCGAGAACTCCGTTTACGAAGCCTGCCTCTTCATCGCTGGCGTATGTCTTTGTAAGCTCGACCGCCTCGTTTATCGAAACGGGGGCATCAACCTTGCCGTTAAGTATCTCATAGACAGAGAGTCTGAGCACCGCGAGGACGACCTTGGAAAGTCTCGCCTTGCTTCTTGCAACAAGGAATTTCTCGATAGTGCCGTCTATCCGTTCGAGATCCTCAAAAACAGCAACGGCATAATCGCGGGCCATATCGGTTACAACGATATCTCTCGCCTGGGCTGCGCCCTCGATAATATCGTCGACCGAGTCCTCCGAGAATGATTTTTCAAAGATCAGTGCAAAAGCCTGTTCTCTTGAAGCGTGTGCCTCTTTTACAAGGCTGTTCTTTTTCGACTGCATAATTCCTCCGAAAATAAAAGAGCTTTCCGAAATAAATAATTATACGGAAAGCCCTGATTCATCAAATACTATGTTTTCAAAACTTACCATGTAAACGGCATTTTCGCCGCATACAAAGTATAGCACATAATGAAAAATAATACAACTATTTTGCTTCAATAATCTTTATCGCGGAAGGCGAAATTTCCGTCTGTCCCATCACGATATCCTGAATGATCGCAACGGTGGAAGCATCGATCCCGTTTCCGCTCGGCAAAAGTATTACATTGACCTGAGAATCGCTGATTATTACCACGCAATCCTTGAATCCCTTCGCCTTTATCAGAGCCTCTGCCGCGCTTTCAGCCTCCATGCGTTTTGCTATCTGAGCTGCCGCCGTGACCGCTGCACTCTTTTCCGAATCGGAAAGAGAAGCATCGTCGATAATATCCTGAAGCGTTGCGAGCGCTTCGTTTCTTGCGGTGGTTCTTTCGCCTCTGAATTTTTCAAGGGAATCGGTCTGTGCCGCCGCAGAAACGGTATCGGAAGACGATGTCGGTGCTTCCACGGGCGTCGCTCCCGCGAGTGCCGCGTCTCCGAAATACTCCTCCTGACTTGCCGAGGTGTCAGCAGCACTCTGTACATATTCGGTCGACGGCGAAAACTGCCAGTTGAGATAGACCGCCGTACCCAGTGCAAGTACCAGTCCTGCGAGTGCCCAATGTCTTTTCTTGATTGTCATGTCGTGTTCCTCCTGTAAATTTATTCTTTCATCAATGCTATGCAAACCCTGTTAGGGCTTATACCAAGCGCAGTGGTAACGGCAGCACGTATCTGCTCCGCAACCTGAGGATCGCCCGCCCCCTCGCACACTATCACCACGCCCTCGACCGACGGCATGAGCTGTGTGCAGACAAGCGCCTCCTCCCCGTTATCGGTTTCCATTATGATATACGAATTTTCCGTATTCTCGCGGGATTCACGGCTCTCTTCGCCCTTCTCCGACGTATCGATGCTGGTCTTGTCGGCGCTTGCATATATGTATCTGACGCCATTCTGCAAGGTCACCATTATTTCCGTTTTTCCGGCACCGTCTATGCTCGACACGATCGCCTCAAGCCGCTCTTCAAGCTGCCGCGAATAAGCATCATAGCTGCCGTCGCCGACCGAAGCGCCTGCCGATACCTCTTTCTTTTCGCACCCTCCTGAGCAATCCGAAAGAAGGAGCAGCAGCATCGCAATTATTCCCGCAGCCGCGATCAGCCTGACTCTCGTATCCTTACTTTTCGGGTCTTTGAAAAAAGCCCTGATCTTTTCAACAGCTTCCGTTTCTATCATCCTCTCCGATTTCAGTTGACCGTTATTCGCTCTTCATCAAGCGCAAGCAGTCCCGCCGTGATGCTCCTTATTCTTTCCTCATTCGCGTCGGCAGCTATGTCCACCCTGTCAATAGTTATGCAGCCATCGTCGGATATATCCACGACTGTTTCGACACTTTCCACGCTGTATCCGTATTTTGCAAGCTCAGACGCCACCGTCCGCGAAATAATATCAGCCGCCATATCGGCAGTCTGCTCCGAAATCTCCTCATTTAGCCGCTCGTTGTTCACGTTTGCCGTATATCTCCCCTGTCCGTACGAGCAATCGCCGATTGACGGAATCTGTGCAAGCAGCACGCACACAAGCACCCCCGACACAACAAGACGTATAAGTTTCCCGTATCTTTCTTCGGAGAATATCCCTCCCGCAATCGCGCTGAGAATCGATACGGCGCAGACCGTCACGGCAAAGCTCTTTATCTCTTCCATCACAACGTCACCTGCCCCAGAGTCATCGCCGCCGAAATTATCATCAGAAACGCCGTGAACACAAGCAGCGACAGAATCATCGACAGCACGGCCGACATCGATTTGTACAGCGAGACTATATTTTTTGCTCCCAGAAGCTCCGCAAGAAGCACGCTCACGTTTGTAAAAACAAGCCACACGCACGCTTTGATTATTTGCGGCAGGAAAATAAACGCGATCGCAATTATCCCGAACGAACCGACCGACATTCGCAGCACGCCGACGCTTCCCTGCACGACTGCCGCCGCATCGCTGACCGAGCCGCCGACTATCGGCAATGTGCTCGAAAGCACATATCGCGCCGCTTTATAGGTCACGTGGTCTGTTGCCGCCGCTGTCACGGAGCTCAGAGCGGAAATCCCGGCGAGAAGGGCTGCACTCAATCCGAATATCCATTTTGCAGATTTTCCCGCAAGCTCCGAAACTCTCGAAAGTGCTCCATCGTTTCCGACCGACGCAACTATCGACATCGCCAGAAAAATCCTCAGAATCGGAAACACCACGCCGCCGACCGACATCACGCACACATCATTGAGCACAAGTGCAAATCCGCTGTATCCCGCTGCGGTCACAGGCTGTCCCGCGACTGCCATTATCGCTGAATATATCGGCACAAACGCCGCCGTAAAAGCACACGATTTCTCAACGGTCTCTCCCGCCTGCGCGATGAATTCCACAAGCGGAAGAGCTGAGCTGAGACAGACGAGCAAACCTCCCACCGTATTCACCGCAGGCGCTGTCGATTTCCATGTACCTGCGCACATGGAGCACAGAAGAGATATGACAAGCGCACTGCAGCAGCAGGCAAACGGCGCCGCAACCGAACCGTCTGTCATCTCTTTTATCACTGAAATGATCTTTTCGGTATCGAAACCGTCCCCGAGTGTATTATCGGGATTGCCAACCCCCGCATCGCTCATATAATCAAGCGTTTCGTCAGGAACCTCTTCTCTGAGTCCGTCTGCTCCGCTCGCCTGATACTGACCGTTATAAATCTCGGCAACGGACGCCGACGCGTATATCGGAAACGAAACAAACATCAAGCATAACACAATAAATATTCCTGCTATTTTCTTCATAACATCATCCGTTTATTATCCCCGTCGCTTCTTCGAGCAGTTTTGAAAACAGCGGAAGAGACACGATCACAACGCATATTCTTCCCCCGATATCAACCCTTGAAGCAAGAGCATTCTGTCCTGCATCGCGGCACACATCAGATGCCGTTCCCGCAACCGCACAGATGCCGACCGCCTTCAGAAGCGTAGTCATATAAATACTTCCGTCAGGTATTCCCGTCATTGCGGTTATCGAAGATATGTAGGGCACGAACCCCAAGACGATATACACGGTCAGCATAACTCCCGCTGCTGCCGATATCAGAATGGCGATATTCGGCTGCCAGTCCTTCAGAGTCACGGCAATTATGCACGCCGCCACCGCAAAAGTCGCAATCAGTAAAGCGTCCATAGTTTCAAAGATTGAACACGGATTTGACCGTATCGAAGAGGTCTTTTATCTCGTCGATCATCATCATAAGCACGACTATTATTCCCGCAAGAGTTGTCATCATCGCCTGTTCTTCCCTGCCCGCTCTGATGAGTACCTGATTGAGCACCGCCACAATTATTCCCACAGCGGCAATTTTGAAAATAAGATCAACATCCATAACTGTATCATTCCTTTCGCTGCGGCTTCGGTCATATAACCATAAGCGCACACATTATTCCGCCGAGAACTCCGCACACGCTGTACACCCTGCTTTTTTCCGAGAGCTCTTTTTGCGCCCGTTTTGCCGCTTTGCCGAATTCTTCTTTCATACCGCCAAGCATGGTTATTTCTCCGTCGCTGTCGCTTCTTCCGATATATTCGCCGAGTTCTTTGATGAGCTTTTTTTCTTCTTCGCGAAGAAGCTGTATCTCACCGCTCGACGCAACCGCTTTTTCCCACGCCTCGCGAAAATCATCCCCTTCATCGACATAAAGTCCGCACATGGATATAACGTCTGAGTCGCTGTCTTTAAGCTTTACTATCAGACGGTCGAGGGGTGTATGCTGAAACCTGATCATGCTAATCATTCTCAGACAAACCGATTCATATTCTCCAAGTATCCGCACCCGTGACCTCAGTCTTTCTCTAAGCTCCGAGCCTATCAGCACTCCGCATATAACGATCAGTAACGCTCCTATGATTTTCAATCAGATCACCTGCATCCTTTACTTTTATTTCTTCATCGTACAGATATTTTTTCGGGAGAAATGCTACTCTTTTGAAAGCTCCTGTTTTCAGCAGTTTCACGCACTGAGGACGCTTCATCAGCTCCTCCTCGTGCGAAGCGTGTACAGAGGCTATGACGCAGGCGCCCGCATTTACCGCCTCGCACAGAGCTGATACCTCTTCACCCGAGCCTATCTCGTCGCATATGATCGCCTGCGGATTGAGGCATCTGACGGCACGAAGCATCGCCTCGGCCTTTGCAAAACCTGTCAGCACATCACAGCATCTGCCAAGCCTGAAGGGCGACACACAACCGCACATCGCCGCTATTTCGCCTCGCTCATCACACACAGTAACGCGCCTGCCCGATTCCGACAGATATCTCGCTATATCTCTCAGCTGCGTGGTCTTTCCGCTCGACGGCACGCCGACGACAAGCAGTCCGCACAGACCTCCGCAAAAGACTCTGTCGGTCAGCTGTGTGCTGCACCCGATCACCTCTCTCGCTATTCTGAGATTGATCGAGGATATCTCCCGAATCCCCGTAAGCCTGTCCCCGTCATACACCGCTCTCGCGCCAAATCCCGCTCTGTGACCGCCTTTCACGGTTATGAACCCGTTTCTCAGTTCCTGAGTATGGCTGTACACGGAATGTCCGCAAAGATGCATAAAGGCTTCCTCCACCTGATACGGTGTCAGCCTTTCATTGCCGTAAGAGATCGTCCTTCCGCTGCTGTCGGTTATGGAAGGCGGTATCCCCGTACGAAGTCTTATCTCGCACGCTGAACGCTTGTCCTCTTCCGGCATTACGGAAAATAATTTCTGTATCTGCGCACCCATTGTGCACAGAGCATTGTCAAACTCCGTTTTCACTGCACGTCCCTGCCTTTCGGTCTCTTTGTAAGATTTATACGGCACCCGACGCTGATTTAGAACAAAAAAATAAGACGCTCCCCGCAAAAGGGAACGTCTTAAGAATTTCACATTTTCAGTTTGCGTATTCGACCTGAGCAATGAGCTCTTTTACGAAGGAATAATATTTCTCAAAAACTGCCGAGCCCGTTTCGACATAAGCACTGTCGCTCTCAGCACCGCAGAGCATCGCAAAAGCGTTTGCTATATTCGCGGTTGCATCGCCCGACCTTCTGTACTCGAGATAGTAGAACGAGAATGCACCCGTAAGACCCATTGATTCATACAGTGCCGGATCTTCCTTCTTGAGGGTGTCATAGAACACATTGAGAGTCGTTCTCACAATAAGCTTGTTCGGAGAGAACTCCTCAATTCCTGCAACAAAGCTGAATATCATAAGCAGCTTTTTCTGAACAGCAAGCATATCATCGGAAGGGAGAGCAGCTTCACACTCGACCGAAAGAGCGTCAATATCACCCGCAAGTGTTGCTCCTACCCTCTGAGCCTTTGCAATGTTTCCGTTCTGCTTCTGCTCCTCGTAAAGGTTCACTGTCTCATTGTCACGCGGCTCCTCCGCTTTTGAAGGCGCACTGCCGACGATTTTCATATCGCTGTCGTCAAATCTTTCGACCATCGTTTTCCCTCCTTATCATACTGTCAAAGCCGATTACTTTTTTGACATTTTATCCTTAAAGGATATCATCGCCTGCAGACATTCGTCAGGCGTTGTACACATACCGAGCGGTATGGGTTTCTTTGCATACATACCGTGGAAATCAGAGCCGCCAGTCGTGAGAAGCTTGTTCTCCTTCGCGATATCGAGCAGCATCGCGGTATCTTCCTCGCTGTTTCTCGGATGCCATGCCTCAACTCCGCAGAGACCCTTTTCGATGAGCTCGGGGAGAATATCCGTATTTCCATAATATGTAGGATGAGCAAGTACCGTAACAGCCTCAGCACTCTTGAGAAGCTCGAGCACCTCGAAGACATCGGGGTATTCCGGCTCCACACGGCATATTCCCGTCTGCGGATCAAAGAGCTTATCGAAAAGCTCACCGAAAACAGATGTGGAATAGCCCGCATTCATAAGCGAATGCATGATATGCTGACGGAATATATTTGTGCTTCCCGTCGCGATTCTTGCAACCATTTCGGGTGAAATGGGATAATAACGCAGGACCTTTGAGATCATCTGCATCGAAGCCTTTTTGCGGGCTTCACCCGTTCTCTTGCACAAACCCTCAAGCCTGTCCGGATGTGAGAAAAGATATGCAAGAAGATGGACCTTCTTCCCGTTTTTGTAGTCATAGCACGAAAACTCAACTCCGGGAATGACCTTCACGCCGAATCGATCTCCAAGAATTTTTGCCCTCGTCACTCCGGCCAATGTGTCGTGATCGGTCACGGCAATGGTCTGAAGCTTTCTCTTTTTTGCCAGCAGGATAAGATCATCAAGACTGATCGATCCGTCCGATAATTTTGTGTGACAATGAAGGTCAGCAGCCAAAATGCATACACTCCTCTCAACGAAATTTCATACTGATATTATATACCATTTTTTCCGATAAGACAACAATAAATTTATGATTATATCAGTCTTTGTGAAAAAAGGCAAGAAAAAAAACATCGTAAAACGATGTTTTTTGGAGCGGAATACGAGGCTCGAACTCGCTACCTCCACCTTGGCAAGGTGGCGCTCTACCAGATGAGCTAATTCCGCGTTTCATATTGCCTGTATATTATAGCAATTTCTTTAAGTTTTGTCAAGAGAAGCTATTGAAAATTTTTCTTTTTCTGAGTAAAATATAATTGTAATACTAAAATTCAGGAGATTGCCTATGCAAAACGACGCACTCACCGCCGGCGTTCGTCCGGACGGAATAAAAAACAGGCGCGAACTTCGCATACTGATCTGTTTTCTTATATTCAACGCAACCGAGCCTCTTGCCGCGGAAGATCTGATCGATCTCATCTGCGATCAGCAGCTGGCGAATTATTTCGAAGCGTGCGACGCTATCTCTTCCCTCATCACAAAGAAGAATATAAAGGAAGACACGGATACCGGTCTGCTCACTCTGACAGATGACGGTCTTGAGGTTGCAAAAAATCTCTATGACACTCTGCCGATAACCGTTCGCGAAAAAGCCGAGACCGCTCTCAAAAAGCTTATTTTCAGAAAGCACAGCGAACGCGAAAACAAAGTTGAGATCAAAAAGCTCGATACGGGCTGTAACGTTTCCTGCACGGTCATGAGCGCGGGACTTGAGCTTATGAGCATTTCCCTTTATGTGCCCGACGAACACACCGCAAGGCTCGTAAAGGAACGGTTCCTCGACGCACCTGCAACGATCTACCGCCTTGCTCTGTCACAGCTCACGGGAACCGCTTTCAGCTCTCCGACAGATTCTCAATAATCTTCCGATATTCCTCGCGGGTTATGAGCGAATTGAGCACGTCGAGCATCGCACTTGTGGAAAGTCTGTGAGGCAGTCCGAGATACCCGAGCAAAGCCTTTCTTTTCGACGAGCTGTCCTGTCCGCCCGTAAGACCGTCCTCAAAAAGCATACTTCTTGTTATCGGCTCGGTCATCTCGCCGCTGCCGCAGACAACGCCTGCCCTTTTCAGAGCCGATTCAATCACATCGCCCGACATACCTTCAACACCGAGAGTGCCCTCTTTTGACGGGGCGCTCTTTCTCTTTTCCTTGCCGACAATTTCGGGGATATATGCGTGCTTTATCTGTTCTTTCGGCACACAGCCGCACAGGAAATTGCGTATCATGAAGCCCGCGCTGTCACTGTCGGTAAGAATGAGTATTCCGCGTCTTTCGGCGAGCTTTCTTATAAGCTCCTGCTTTTCTCTGTCGCTGAATATCGAAAAACCTTCTGTCGTTATTATCAGCGCATCAAGCAGCGATTCCAGACGTATCTTATCGTATTTTCCCTCGACTATAACTGCTTCGTTTATCTTTATCATCGCAGCTCTCTCCCCGCAAGACAAAGCTCGGATATGAGCTGTTCAAGGCGGATATTCTTATCCGTCTTTGAGCTGTTGAGATCGACCGCCGTGCGGTTTATCAGTCTGATATATTTTGCGAGCAGAGCCTGAGAATAGTTCCCGCAATCACGGAACGCATTATCGACTCTGAATCCTTTTCCTTTATAATTGGCTTCAAAGGCCTTTGCCACCTGCGCAGAGGACTCCCCTGCCGCTTTTGCAGCCTTTGCTCTGTAAAGATCGACAAACTCGCCCGACATTATCGATATTATCTCATTGGGCGCGGTTCTCTGCAGAAGAAGATTTTCCGTCAGTCTGAACGCTTCATCGGCTCTTCCGCGCAATATCGCTTTTGAGATATTGAAAACCTTTGATTCGAGCGATGCGCTGCAGAGGGTGTCTATCATCTCTCTTGTGATATTCTTTCTTCCCGCAAACGCTGCGAGTTTCGAGAGCTCACCGACAAGAGCCGACAGATTGTTTCCGCATCTGTCCACAAGATAAAGCGCATCCGAGGGCTTGAGCCTTGCACCCGTTATCTCCGCCTCTTCGCACAATATGTCGCAAAGACCGTTCCTGTCGGGTGTTTCAAGCTTCATCGTGTATCCGAATTTCTTACAGCATTCGCACACCTTTCTGAACCCGCCGTCATTATGAGAGCCTTCGGCCATATAACGAAAAACTGTCGTACAGCCTTCAGTCGGTTTTTCGATATATTCGCAGATATAGTTTATATCGTCGTCGGATACGCCCGAAAAAGAAAAATCGTCGACAATGACATATCTTTTGTCGGTAAACTGAGGGAACTGACCGAGAGCCGTTATGACTGCATCCACGCCGCATCTCTGACCGTCGAGCTTCTCATAGTTGAACTCGGGAAACTCGTCGGGCATACACTGCTCACCGATAAGCTCGCAGGCGCGTCTTTTCAGAAAAGCTTCACTGCCGTAAACAAAAAATGTTCCCGATACCGTTCCCTCTCTGAGGAGCTTTTTCAAAGACAGCATATTCAGTTCAGCCATAATTTTTTCTCCCTTTCAAAACTCAGTCGTCCGCACATTCAACACGCACGCCGTTCATATCCGACGTCAGTTTCATATCTCCGTCTATCGCCGTCGCCAGAACATTCCCGCATCCGCGCATACGAAGCTGGCCTGCCATATCGGCGCATTCGGCATATTCATCGCTGACTATCATTACCACAGAATCAAGCCTTGTGACATTTACGATATCGTCACCGTTTATCACTGCGCAATCGGGTGCTCTCCATTCCTGCGGCAGAGTGAGCACGTCGCCGTCCTGCGGACATATGAGAAGCTCGAGATCATCGCATATAACATACGTCCACACAAATCCGTCTTCACTTTCAAACATCTCAACCGAAAGCCTGCCGCCGCAAACCGAATAATACGCATTGTGCGAGCTGTAAATCTCGCACCCGAGTTCCTTTGCACGGTTACATATCACAAAGCTTTTATCATCGGAAGCGCTTTCACATTCTCCGATAAAAACCTTATCGGGTCTGCACGCTCCGATAAATCCGTCGCCGTTTGAGGCGTATATCGACGAGGTATCGGGAAAGAAAACGACATCCGCATCACCGATATCCTCCGACATCTTATACGAAAGATATTCGTCTCCGCCCGTTCCGACCACGATGCAGCTGTCACCTCTGACCGCTGCCACAGCAACACCGTCACCCGCATTGTACACCTTTATATAACTGTCGTTCACGCTCATCACACGCTGTGATACCGCGCCGCAGACAAACATCTGAACAATCAGTGCAAGACACAGCGCAAACGATATGCTTTCCTTCGGTCGACCGCGGCGCACGGCAAGCCACGCGAGCACAAACACCGCCGACAGCACCACAAACACAAAATAGAAGTTGTTCCCGACATTCACAACCGCTCCCGGAACAGCCGACAGAATCCTCGTGACTGTCAGAAGAAATCCGCCGAGCAGCCACACGGGATAAGAGACGAGAGTTGCTATCGGAACCAGAAATTGGACGAGCGCGAGAAGCGATGTCAGAATACACAAAACAAGGAACACGCTTGCGGCTGCGAGACACAGCACCGTCGCAGGAACGGCAACAAGTGAAACCTCACCGAAATACAGCGACGACACGGGTATGACGGTAAGCGTTGCCGCCAGAGTCGCGCTCAAAGACTGAGCCAGATAGTATTCTGCACGTCGGAGAAATTCGTTCTCTGTTTTTATCATTTTGCTGAGCTTTCCGTAAATTTTCGGGTACAGGACAAGTATTCCGAGAGTCGCCGAAAATGACAGCTGAAGTCCTATATCGACCGCTGCGGCGGGATTGACAACACATATCAGCAAGACTGCCGCTCCGAGCGAATTGATCGGGTCGGCATCGCGTTTTATCAAAGATGCCGTCAACGCAATTATCATCATTATGCCTGCTCTCATAACAGAAAACGAGAAGCCTGCAACTCCCATCATGAACAGCACACCGAAAATCATTATCAGATTGCGCGGTGCACCTTTTATCCGCAGTTTTGAGAGCAGAACAGCCAACGCCGACACGATTATTGAAAGATGCACTCCCGACACAGCGAACAAATGTGACAGACCGCACGCGCGAAACTGTTCCGCCACGTCCTCGCTCAGCTCCGATTTGTCACCGAACATCATCGCTGTCGCCATTGCGTACTGATCCTGCGGGAGCAGCTTTTTAAGTCCGCTGCCCATAGCACGACGCACGGAGTAAAAATACCGGTTGATATTCTTCTCTCCCGATGACACAAAGATTTCCGTATCCTTCGGAATATATGCCGTTGCGGTGATTCCCCGGGACAAAAGTCTCATTTCGGTCGAACGTTCCAGCGACGTCCTTTGATTGAAGCACACAACGGTCGTGATATTATCGCACATATCCGCTTCTATCGGATAGGAAGAGGACAGTCTCATTCTGACATTCTGCGGCGCTCCCTCAATTGCAATCGATTCGGTTTCGATCACATATTGATACCGACCATACGACACGCCGCCGCAATCGGTTATCGTACCTGTTATCTCGCACGTCTGTCCGTCAAAAATTTCCGACGGTCTGACATTTACTGAATAATATGCACAATATATCCCCATCGAAAATATGACCGATATGAGCACGGCAATTATTCCCGACCGACGACCGTCCATTATAAAAAGATAGATTATAAGTGCTATGCCGCTTATAGCAGCCAACATCAGCGAAATATCGAGTCCGAAGTAAACAGCGACCGCTTGCGATACAAGATAGGTTATTCCTATTGTCGCAAACGGTCGTTTCATCATAATAATTATTTACCGATCTATATTATTATTTTCAGTCTTTGAAGAAAAGCGGAAGCTTCTCGAGGAAAACTATATCCGTTCTGTCGGCGGCATCGCCCTCAGCAAGCACGGCTGTCTTTGCGGCAACAATACCGCCTGCCTTCTCGATGAGCGCCTCAACAGCTTTGAGAGATTCGCCCGTGCTGATAACGTCGTCAACAATGAGAACCTTCTTGTCCTTCATCTGTGCAGCCTCTTCCGAAGAAAGGAAAAGATGCTGGACATTTGCTGTTGTTATAGATTTTACCACCACTTCGAGCGGCTCGGTCATGTAAAGTTTCATACCTTTACGTGCAACAAAATACTTTTTGCCGCTCTGTCTTGCCATCTCGTACGCAAGAGGAATACTCTTTGCTTCCGGTGTAAGGATAATGTCAAACTCGGGAGATTTTTCGAGAAGCTCCTTTGCCGCTGCAATGGTGATCTCCACATCTCCGAACATAAGAAATGCCGCTATATCAAGCTTATCATTGATTGCACACAGGGGAAGCTGTCTTTTACAGCCCGCTATGGTCATTTCATGAAATCTCATATCAGTAATCGCCTTTCCTTCTGTTTTTTCGGTCTGTGCTTCCTTTTTCTTTTTTGATCCAAATCCAAACATTTTCATTCTCCTTTTATCAGCCCGGAGGCCACGCAAGAAGTCTGCCCGCCAGCATATGGAAATGAAGGTGACCTACGGTCTGACCTCCGTCCTCTCCGCAGTTGGCAACCATTCTGTATCCGTTCTCGAGTTTGAGTTCCTTTGCGAGCTTTGCCGCAACCTCAAAGATGTGTGCAACAACCGCGCTGTTGCTCTCATCGATATGAGCGGGAGACGGAATGTGGCATTTGGGGATTATGAGAATATGCTCGGGTGCCTGCGGGGAAATATCCCTGAAAGCAAACACGGTATCATCCTCATACACCTTTGTTGACGGAATCTCACCGGCAACAATCTTACAAAACAAGCAATCCAATGATATTGCCTCCTTTATTTAAGCATTCCCGAGACTATACCCTCGGCAGCGGAAAGAGCCGAATCAATCTTGGATATATCCTTAGCGCCTGCCATAGCTGCATCGGGCTTACCGCCGCCGTTGCCGCCTGTAAGCTGTGCAACAGCCTTGACGATCTGACCTGCATTTGCACCCTTTGCGACAGCGTCTTTGCCTGCACAGACAAAGAGCGTTGCCTTCTCACCGTTGACAGCTGCAAAAACTGCAACCGCACAGGAATCCTTATCCTTGACCTTGTCACCCATTGTGCGAAGCTCGTCTGCCGAAACTGCGCCGAACTTATTGACAACAAGCTTTACTCCGCCGATATCCTTTGCGCTGTTCATAAGCGAATCGATCTGGATACCTGCAAGCTTGGAGCCGAGCTGTTCGATCTGACGATCCTTCTCCTTGAGCTCGGACATGAGCTGTGTGCTGCGCTTGACTATATCTGCGCTGTTGCCAAGCTTCATTGCTGCGCAGGTCTCTTCAATCGTAGCCTCGTTGTCTCTTATAAGAGCGAGCACGTTTGCACCTGTGACAGCCTCGATTCTTCTGACACCCGCAGCAACGGAGGATTCGGACTTGATCTTGAACAGACCAAGCTTGGCTGCGTTGTCTATATGTGTACCGCCGCAAAGCTCGACGGAGAAATCGCCCGCCTTGACAACTCTTACGACGTCACCGTACTTCTCACCGAAGAGAGCCATTGCTCCCATTTTCTTTGCCTTTGCGATGGGCATTTCCTTGCTTGTGACCTTGATACCGCTGAGGATAACATCGTTTACCATATCCTCGACCTTGCGTATCTCCTCAGAGGTCATAGCTGCAAAATGAGCGAAGTCGAATCTGACGACATTCTCGTCCACCATCTGACCCTTCTGCTCAACGTGAGTACCGAGGACATTTCTCAGTGCTGCCTGGAGCAGATGAGCTGCGGTATGGTTTCTTCTGATGGACATACGGCGTGCAGAATCTATCGCAGCCTTTACGGTATCGCCGACCTTAATCTCGCCCGAGGAAACGACCGCATTGTGCAGGAAGATTCCTGCGTGATTCTTGTTTGTAGCGACAACATTGAGCTCTGCCGTATCAGAGGTGATAACGCCTGTGTCGCCTATCTGACCGCCGCTCTCGCCATAGAAAGGAGTTTTGTCGAGCACGATGACAACCTCATCGCCCTCTGCAGCAGTATCAACAAGCGCGCCGCCTGCAATAATTGCAGCAACCTTTGCATCGTCAACGACATCGACTGTATATCCTTCGAAAACAGTTGCATCAAGGCCGTCTGTCGGGTCAGCTTCGCCTTCCCATGCCTCGGCACCTGCATTCTTGCGCTGCTTTCTCGAGAAAGCTCTGTTTTCGTCATAAATCTTTCTGAAAGCTTCGGTATCGACGCTTGCACCCTTGTCTGCAAGAATCTCAACAGTGAGGTCGATCGGGAAACCGAAGGTATCCTGAAGTCTGAACGCAGCCTCACCCGAAAGTGTTCCGCCGGGATTCTCCGCAATGAACTTATCGAGTATCTGCATACCCTGATCGACTGTCTTTGCGAAGTTATCCTCCTCGACAGAGATGATCTTCTTTATGAAATCGCGCTTCTCCTCAAGCTCGGGATATGCGGACTTGTTCTCTTCAATAACCGTATCGCAGACCTCTGTGAGGAAGGGCTTGTCCACACCGAGAAGTCTTCCGTGTCTTGCGGCACGTCTGAGAAGTCTTCTGAGAACATAGCCTCTGCCCGTATTGGAGGGCATAACGCCGTCGCCGATCATAAAGGTTGTGGAACGGATATGGTCGGTAATAACGCGAAGGGAAATATCGCTCTTCTCGTCCTTGCCGTAATCGACGCCTGTGATGGCGCAGATCTTCTTCATGATATTCTGAACGGTATCGACGAGGAAGAGGTTATCAACATCCTGCATGACGCAGGCGAGACGCTCAAGACCCATACCTGTATCGATATTGGGGTTGCTGAGCGGAGTGTATGTACCCTTGCCGTCGGAATCAAACTGAGTGAAGACGTTGTTCCAGACCTCGATGTAACGGTCACAGTCACAGCCGACCTTACAGTCGGGCTTGCCGCAGCCGTACTTCTCGCCTCTGTCGAAATAAATCTCGGAACAGGGACCGCAGGGACCTGCGCCGTGCTCCCAGAAGTTGTCCTCTTTGCCGAAACGGACAACGTGCGACGGGTCAACGCCGACTTCCTTTGTCCAGATGTCAAATGCCTCGTCGTCCTCGAGATAGATGGAGACATAGAGACGCTCCTCGGGGATCTCGAGAACCTTTGTAAGATACTCCCACGACCATGCGGTAGCTTCTCTCTTGAAATAATCACCGAAGGAGAAGTTGCCGAGCATTTCGAAATATGTACCGTGTCTTGCAGTTATACCGACACGCTCGATATCGGGAGTTCTGATACACTTCTGGCAGGTGGTTACTCTCTTTCTCGGCGGAGTTACCTCACCTGTGAAATACTTTTTCATCGGTGCCATACCGGCATTGATAAGAAGAAGGCTCTTATCGTCCTTGGGAACAAGCGAGAAGCTGGGAAGTCTGAGATGACCCTTGCTCTCAAAGAAAGAAAGGTAGCTCTCGCGAAGCTCGTTAAGTCCTGTCCAACGCATAGAAAATCATTCCTTAATTACTAATTTAACGGCACCGTCAAAACGCAGTACCAGACAATATCTAATTATATTACCCAGCTCATTTATTGTCAATCTTTTCTGGATTAAAAAAAGACTTTGCGTGCACTTTGATCCTTAGACCGATAAAACCTTACTTCGGCTTCACAGAGGTGACATTTTTACAGCATTTTAGTACTATTTTCATAATTTTTTATAACATTTTCCGTCTCACCTATTGAAAACTTGCAAACAATATCGTATAATGTAGACACAATCACGAATTGAATATCAGCAAAATCGGTGAAAACCGATGACGCAAAGCTAAAGGGGCTTCCCGTATTATTACGAATGCCAGCCAGTTGCATCTTTCAAACGGGTTTTGCCGATGCAGCTGCATCGGCTTTTCTGCTTTTCTTAAGGAGGTATCTTTATGAGCAGAAACACTATTATGATAGTTGACGACAAGGATATAGGGCGCGATATACTTGCCGCGGTGTTCAGCCGTGACTACCGTATTCTCATGGCTTCCGACGGACTCGAGGCGATCAATCTGATCGATTGCGAAAAGGATAATATCGCTCTGATAATCCTCGATATAATCATGCCTGTCATGGACGGTTTCGACGTTCTCGACCATATGCACAAGACCTCTCTTATAAGCGCTATCCCCGTCATTATGGTCACGGGTCAGCTCACTCCCGACATATCTCTGTCCTGTTACTCGCGTGGAGCTTTTGATATTATCGAAAAGCCTTACGACATCAGTATAGTAAAGCAGCGCGTAAACAACGCCATCGAGCTCTACACCTACAAGAATCATCTCGAAAGCCTCGTCAGCGAGCAGACAAAAAAGCTCGAGACTCAGGCAAGCGAACTGAGAAAAACGGTGAAGGAGCTTCGGATAAGTGAAGAGCGATTCCGTATCGCATCGGTCCACAGCTCGAGCATAATTTTCGAATTTGACGTCGATTCGCAGGAAGGAATAATCCTCAGCGGCAGCGGCAGACTGAGCAGAGGCGAACTGACCCAGGTTTCCTTCGATTCTATAATTTCAAGACTGCACCCCGACGAGCGCGAAAAGGTTCAGCAAATGATCGACAGGGTTTTCTCCGGCTCCGACGAGGAACGGTGCGAGGTCAGAATGCGCGGACTCAACGGTAAAAACACATACAACTGGTACATCGCCACTCTGACTCCGATAAGATCAAACGACGGCGAAACGATCAAGATACTCGGTTCGCTTCGCGACATCAACACGCAGTATCTCGAAACGGCCGATCTGCGCAGCCGTGCAGAGATTGATATGCTTAGCGGTCTGCTCAACCGCGCAACCTGCGAGAGCAATATCCGCACAAGGCTCGAAAACACCAACCGTTCGAAATATTCCGCTTTTATCCTCTTCGATATCGACGATTTCAAATCGGTCAACGATCTTTACGGTCACGACATCGGTGACCGAGCCATCGCTCTGACCGCACACGTGATCAGATCGCAGTTCAGCCATTCGGATATCGTGGGGCGTTTCGGCGGCGATGAATTCGTCGTATATCTCGAAAACATTCCGGGCGAAGATATTCTTATCAGAAAATTCGACCGTATATGCAGGAAACTGAAAAATTACGCCGAGACCGAAGAGGGATTCCCGTCGCTTTCGGTCAGTGCGGGCGCATCACTTTTCGACAGCACGCTGCCCTTTGAGCAGATTTACAAAGAAGCCGATACTGCCCTTTACGACGTGAAATCGAGCGCAAAAGGCGGTTTTGAAACATTCCGCAGGAACGGATAAATCCTCGTCTCGGGCCGTATCACATTTTCATCACACGCCGTGATATAATAGGTTATATCACAATTTAATTTCTGAGGTGATACACTTGAGCGTTCCCGAACAGATAAAGATACTCGTCGCCGATGACGAAGAAAGAATACGAAAGATAATTACCGATTTTCTCACAAGGGAAGGTTACACCGTAATCGAGGCGTCAAACGGTGCACAGGCTCTCAAGCTCTGCAGCGGTGTTTCCGAATCGGACAAGCCCGACCTCGTCATTCTCGACATCATGATGCCCGTCATGGACGGTCTGACGGTACTCGAGGAGCTTCGTCGCACAACCGACATTCCCGTTATTCTTCTGACTGCAAAATCCTCCGAAAGCGATCAGCTCGGCGGATTCAGAATGGGCGCAGACGACTACATCACAAAGCCCTTCTCCCCCAGCCTGCTCGTTGTCAGAGTACAGGCAATTCTCAGAAGACGAGGAAAGCTCGGAACAAAGCGTATCCAGTGCGGAAATGTTCACATCGACGAGATGGCTCACGCCGCATATCTCGGCTCGGAGCAGCTTGAACTCACGCCAAAAGAATACGATCTGCTTCTGTATTTCATCGAAAACAAGGGCATCGCACTCTCACGCGAAAAAATACTCAACGGCGTATGGAACTATGACTATTTCGGAGACCTCAGAACGGTCGACACCCACGTAAAACAGCTCCGGGCAAAGCTCAAAGACTCGGGCGATATGATAGTCACGGTAAGAGGCGTCGGTTACAGACTTGAGGTGAGGTAGCTTGAAAACCTCTATCAAAACAAAATTCTTTCTCGTCCTTTTCGGTATAGTCATTCTTTTTGTTTCTCTCACCATACTTTTCAACACGCTTTTCCTCAAATCGTATTACACAAGCAAAAAGGAAGCCATGCTCACCGAATGTTTCAATTACATTTCTTCGCTTACATTCAATGAGCACGACATCGGCAAACGGCTTGAATCGCTCGAGGAAAACAAGAATATCGAGATTCTCATAATCGATTACCGCAGGAGAGTCTTTTTCTGCAGCAAGGGCATCCCCGATGCCCTTTTTATTCCCGTCGACGAATCGGGAGATTTTGATATCCGATGGTTCAGAGAATGGCTTATGCCCGAGGATTACGAGAGCGGCTCTGTTGAAATATTCACTTCAAAGCCTCAGCTCGGCTGGCGATACAACGAGGAGCTCGCCGCTCAGTATCTCAGTCTTTACGCAAAATCGACCAAGACATTTGACAATACCGCTTATCCGTTTTATATTATAATCAACACTCCGATGGCTGCTATCGAAGACGGTGTAGAAATCGCCAACCGTTTTGCGCTTATCATCGGAATGGTCACAATCCTCATCGGAAGTATCGTTACATTTTTCCTCGGCAATCAGCTTACAAAACCGATACTCAAGATCAATCAGACCGCAAGAAAGATCTCGCAGCTTGATTTCAGCGAAACGCTCGCCATCAATTCACGCGACGAGCTGGGCGAGCTTGCAGGCAGCGTGAATATTCTTTCAAACGAGCTTGAATCAAAAATCAACGAGCTCAGTCTCGCAAACGAAAAGCTCAAGGAAGATATCAAGGTAAAGACGAAAATTGATTTCATGCGGCGTGAGCTGATCTCAAACGTATCGCACGATCTCAAGACCCCGCTCTCAATAATCCTCGGATACTGCGAAGGTCTTCAGGCAAACGTGAACAGCGACGACAGGGAGTATTACTGCAGCGTCATTGAGGACGAGGCTATGCATATGAGCCGCATCGTTTCGACGCTTCTGAAGCTTGCCGAGCTTGAATCGGGAACCGATTCTCTTGAGATGTCACGGTTCAGCCTGACAGAGCTTGCCCGCGACCGATTCGAAAAGATATCATATCTTATAAAGGAACATTCCATCACAACCGATTTTCACGCTGACGGCGATTATTTCATCAATGCCGACAGGTTCAAGATCGAGGATGTTCTCAACAATCTTCTTTCGAATGCTATCCACCATTCTCCCGACGGAGGGCACATTTCCCTCTCGCTCAAGCGCGAGGACGACGATGTTGTCTGCAGTGTTTTCAACCGAGGAGAGCATATCCCCGATGACAGTCTCGACCTCATATGGGAAAGCTTTTACAAGGTGGACAAATCACGCACAAGAAGCTACGGCGGTTCGGGGCTCGGTCTGAAAATCGTGAGCACCATTCTCAATTCACACGGCGCGCAGTATCACGCCGAAAACGTGGATTCGGGCGTGTGTTTCTCTTTCCGTATGAAGATTGAATCGGACACCGAAATCAACAATTCAAAGGATGATTCAAATGAATGAAACAGTAAAATCAATTCTTGACAGACGCAGCACCAGAGGTTTTGAATCGGAGCCTCTCAGCGACGAGATAATCTCTGTTCTCGAGCAGTGTGCTCTCGCCTCCCCCACTGCAATGAATATGCAGTCGTGGCACTTTTCTTTTGTAACCGACAGGGATAAGATATCGGCGGTTGAGAAGCGTGTCGTTGAACTGATTCACAAGTCGGGCGACGAGGCTTTTATCAGCCGTATGAAGGAGCGCAACAATTCGGTTTTCTACAACGCTCCGCTCGTTATCTTCATTTCATCTGATGCAAACAGTAAATGGAGCGCAGTCGACGCAGGTATTGCCGTTGAGAATCTTGCTCTTGCCGCTCATTCCCTTTCTCTCGGTTCGGTTATTATCGGAATGTGCGCTTCCGCTTTTGACGGCGAAGAAGGTGAACTTCTCGGAAAAGAGCTCGCCTTCCCCGAAACTCATAAATTCCAGATTGCACTGGCTGTCGGCAAACCGACAGTGAGCAAAGACGCTCACCCGACAGGCGAAAACAAAATCAGCAGAGTCTGATCCTCATAACGGCAAAGCAGAAAATCCGCTTTGCCGTTTTTTCTTTTCAAGTATTTATTATTATGATATAATAATATGCGGTTTATATATCTTGAGAAGGTGCGATTTTCTATGATTATGTTTAAACGGCAATGCAGACACTGTTCATTTGAATATGAATACGACCACGAAAAGGCTGCAAATCTCATAACCTTCTGCCCGAACTGTCATTCTTACGATCATCTTGAATGCGAATACGGATTCGGCCCTGTTGTTCCCTGCACAATATATCACGGCAGCGAGAAGATCGGAATGGTCTCCTATGATACAGAAGATCCGCACAAATACCGAATCGATTCGGACACATTTTGTCTGCACAAGGTTCTGGAAAACCGCTATCTCAATGCATTACTTGAAGCAACAGACTTAATTTCCGATTTGCTTGCCAAAGGAGAACAATAATGAACACAATCGATGTGCGCGACTACGAAATCGAGATAAACGGAAAGATAATAAGATTTCCCGCTTCCGCTCAGGAGCTGACCGAAGCTCTTGGCGAACCGAGAATCGTTGGAGAAGGAGAAAAAGCGAACTACATTTACGACGAGCTCGGCATTTCTTTTGAGTGCGGAAGTTCCCTGTATCTCAAAAAGAACAAGGGCTTTATCGACAGACATCATCTTGTGACCTACTGTACGATATTCGTATGTGAAGAGGGGTGTCTGAGCGGTGAGCACGCAGCAGTCCCTTATCGCGGAACGCTGACCTTTTTCGGAAAATGCTGGGACAGCTTCGACCCCTTCCTCGGTCAGCAGCAAGCTCTTTGGAAAGACGGAGATACCTGGAAAACCTCGCACATGGGAGTGATAATGCGCGGCAAAAAGGACGAGCCGAATTACACGGACGGAAAGCTCAACAAAACCGTCTATCTTTCATTCAAGCCTGTTCGTCCGAAGAGCACGGAAAACTATAATATTACCGAAACAGGTGAAGATTCTCTCGAATTTGAGCATTTCAATTTCAAGCTCGCTGTTATACAGGAGCTTATGTACACCCGGGAGCTGCTCAAGCCGTATTTTGATATATACGACTATCTGAAATTCAAGAAGAGCAAGGCAAACACCGAATCCTTCAAAAACGTAAAGCCTGCTGTCGATTTCTTTAAGAATCTGCAGATACCACGTTCACTTGCCGATAAAATTGAAGAGATAAATATGGACGGCGGAAACGAGATATACATGAACATCTGCCCGATGTGGGACGGTGAGGACGACCGTTTTGATATCACCGAGGTTTCGCCCGATGAATTAAAACAGTTTCCGAACTTAAAAGCAATGACTCTTCTTCCCAACGACAAGATCGAAAACGTCAGAGAAATCGCCAAAAAACAGGGAATAACCGTCACAAGCGTCTGAGCTTTCACGTCCGCGAAACGGTTATCTCAAAACTTTTCATACATTAAATCCGTTGAATTTTCCCGATTTTTGTGATAGAATTATTTTTCACTTCATCTGTCAGCGGAGGATTATCTGAATCTATGACAAACACTTTTTCTGTATTCGGCACACCCGAACAGCAAAACAAAAAATTTGAGGGCAGGGTATTTTCCGTTTGTGTCTCCCCCGCCCTTTTCAGCGATGAAACAAAATCGACTCTGCAGTATCAGATAAGCATTCTGGTCGATAACGTTGTTGCCGACACGGATTATCTCGAAACCGTACTCGGACATCTTTTCAGGCTTTCTGATCTCGAAACAGCTTTATCCAATCTTATCATGGATTCCTTCGACTGGTTCCCGCAGTTTGATTCCGAAACCGTCAAGATATGGTATCTGAAAGACGGCAGCACCACCCGTTCGGGTCAACCGATAAAATTCACCGTAACGGCAATAAATGCTGAAGAATCCGACGACCTTGTCTATGAGACATTGCGCGGGAGAATATACGAAACCGTCTGGTCGTGGCTCAAGATGTAATCCCCAAAAAAATCCCCTGATTCCGAAATCACATTTCAGAATCAGGGGATACGTTTTTACTCTTCAGTTTTTACTATCGAAATTCCAAGCTCGGCAAGCTGCTTTTCATCAACCTGAGCGGGAGCTTCCGTCATAGCCTCGCTTGCATCCTTGAGTTTCGGGAATGCAAGAACATCTCTGAGAGAATCGGCGCCGCACATAAGCATTACAAGTCTGTCAAGACCGATGCCCATTCCGCCGTGAGGCGGTGCACCGTACTTGAATGCATTTGTGAGGAATCCGAACTTTGTCTCTGCTTCTTCGTCGGAAAGACCGAGCGCTGCAAACATCTTTGACTGGAGCTCGGGATCGGTGATTCTTATAGAGCCGCTCGAGAGTTCGATTCCGTTGAGAACCATATCGTAAGCCTTTGCTCTTACCTCGCCGGGATCGGTATCGAGATACTGAATGCACTCGTCAAGCGGAGAGGTGAACGGGTGGTGCATTGCGGCCCATGTCTCGCACTCGTCGTCCCACTCGAAGAAGGGGAACTCAACGACCCACAGGAAGTTGAACTGATCGGGAATTATATCGAGTCTCTTTGCAACATTGAGTCTCAGCGCACCAAGAACAGGAAGAACGACCTTATTCTTGTCTGCAACAAACAGCACGATGTCGCCCTTTTCGGCACCCGTCTTCTCGAGAAGCTGCTCGAGCTGACCTTCCTCAAGGAACTTTCCGAACGAGCAGGAAGGAGCTTCATCTGCCCAACGTATCCATGCGAGTCCCTTTGCACCGATACCTCTTGCGGTCTCGACAAGCTTATCGATCTCTTTTCTTGTGTATACGGAAGCTGCATTCTTTGCGGTGATCGCTCTGACGCTGCCCCCATCCGCAACAGCGGAGGAGAACACGCCGAATCCCCAATCCTTTACCATATCGGAAACGTCGACAATCTCCATACCGAAACGTGTATCGGGCTTATCGGAGCCGAATCTCTCCATAGCTTCCTTGTAGGTAAGTCTCGGGAAAGGAGTCGGGATATCCATACCGAGCACCTCGCTGAAAAGGCGCTTGATATAACCCTCACCGATTGCGAGGACATCTTCGACATCGACAAAGGACATCTCGGTATCGATCTGTGTGAACTCGGGCTGACGGTCAGCTCTGAGGTCTTCATCTCTGAAACAGCGTGCAAGCTGGAAATATCTGTCAAAGCCCGAAACCATGAGAAGCTGCTTGTAGATCTGGGGAGACTGCGGAAGTGCATAGAAGCTTCCCTGATGCACACGGCTGGGAATGATATAGTCTCTTGCTCCTTCGGGAGTGGATTTTATCATCATCGGTGTATCGATCTCGATAAAGCCCTGATCGCTGTAATACTGTCTTGTGACCTGCATTACCTTATGTCTGAGAAGGATATTATCCTTGAGCTCCGGTCTTCTGAGGTCGAGATAACGATACTTGAGTCTTATCTCCTCTGCGGTCTTGCAGCCGTTGATGATTTCAAACGGCGGTGTCTGAGCCTTGGAAAGGATTCGCAGCTCATCGACCTCTATCTCGATATCGCCTGTCGGGATCTCGGGATTCTTTGCTGCACGCTCTCTGACAGTTCCGACTGCCGCAAGCACGAACTCGCTTCTGCAAGAGCCTGCCTTCTCGAAAACGGTTCTGTCCGTATTCTCATCAAAAACGAGCTGAACAACGCCCGTGCGGTCGCGCAGATCGATGAAGATGAGCGCACCCTTATCTCTCTGTTTCTGTACCCATCCGCAGACGCAGACCTTATCTCCAACATTTTCCATGCGAAGATCGGCACAGTAACACGTTCTTTTTATTCCCTGCATTGTATCTGCCATAACTTTTTGCTCCTTCCAATTATTCCTCGGCACCGAACAGTCCCGCAAGTCCTTCAAAGCCTTCCATGGTGGCGTTGAGGTTTTCGAGAGTGCTGCTTATTCCGATATCATACAATCTGTCAAGGATGCCCTCTTCGAGATTGGTCTCGAACGTCTCGCCGCTGTTCATATCCTTGATCTTTACCGAATTGCTCTCGAGCTCTGTATCACCGATGACGCAGGTATATTTGAATCCGCGCTTATCAGCATATTTCATCTGTGCCTTTACCGAGCGTCCGCAAAGGTCGGTCTCTGCCGAGAATCCTTCCTCACGCAGCTTCGCACAAAGCTCCATACATTTTACGGAAGCTGCCTGACCCATGGGAGCGAGATAGATGGTCGGTGCTTCAGCCTGCGGAAATTCGCAGCCCTGTGCCTCCATAACCATAAGCAGTCTCTCAAGTCCCATTGCAAAACCGACTGCCGGTGTGTCCTGCACTCCCATGATACGGAAAAGACCGTCGTATCTTCCGCCGCCGCAGACTGTCGACTGTGCACCGAGATCGTTTGAAACGAACTCGAAAACGGTTCTTGTATAATAGTCGAGTCCTCTGACTATCGACGGATTGATCGTATATTCGATGCCCATAGCCTCAAGACAGCTTTTCACGCCGTCGAAATGAGCCTTGCAGTCATCACAGATATAGTTGATTATACGCGGTGCATTCTGCGCTGTTTCCTTGCAGCAATCAGCCTTGCAGTCGAGCAGACGCATCGGGTTTCTCTCAAGTCGATCCTTGCATGTATCGCAGATTGTATCCAGATGCTGTCTGTAATATTCCTTGAGAGCTTCGTTGTATTTTGCACGGCATTCGGGACAGCCGATGGAATTGAGCTCGAGGGATATTCCGCTGACTCCAAGCTCTCTGAAAACAGATGCCGCAAGAGCAATAACCTCGGCATCGGCCGCGGGTGTGGCTGCGCCGAACATCTCGACACCGAACTGATGGAACTCTCTGAGTCTTCCTGCCTGCGGTTTTTCGCTTCTGTAACAGGCTGCAACATAGCAGGCCTTTACGGGAAGAGCATCGTATATAAGTCCGCGCTCGATGGCCGCTCTGACCGCACTTGCAGTCATCTCGGGGCGAAGTGTTATTGAGCGTCCGCCTTTATCGCTGAAGGTATACATTTCCTTCTGAACGACATCGGTGGTATCACCGACACCGCGCTCAAACAGCTCGGTGTGCTCGAACACCGGTGTGCGTATCTCACCGAAGCCCGAAAGTCTCGCTGTTTCGAGACAGGTTTTCTCAACATATTGCCATTTTGCGCTGTCGGCAGGAACGACATCCTGCGTTCCTTTAATGGATTTTGTGATGAGTGCCATAAATCTATTTTCCTTTCATTTTTGCAAAAAAGCCGCAGTTGCCGAACATAGTCCGACAACCGGCGGCTGTGTTATTTTAACTCAATCAGTTGGTCCTGACAAGATTTCTCCAGTCAAGGTCGCCTCTCTCCAGACCGTGAATGAGCACTTCTGCGGTTGCGATATTTGTTGCAACGGGAATGTTGTGCATATCACACAGTCTGAGAAGGTTATTGTCCTTCGGCTCATGGGGCTTCGGGCTGAGCGGATCTCTGAAGAAGAGAAGAAGATCAACCTCTTCACAGCCGATCTTTGCCGCAATCTGCTCTCCGCCTCCTGCCGATCCCGTAAGATATCTCTGCAAAGTCAGGCCGGTCGCTTCCTGTACCAGCTTACCGGTGGTACCGGTAGCGCATATATTATGTCTGCTGAGAATGCCGCAGTAAGCAATGCAAAACTGAACCATAAGCTCTTTTTTTGCGTCGTGTGCAATAAGCGCAATATTCATTAAACAACCAACCTTTCAACAAAATATAAAATCACAGCTTTACAAGCGGTGTCTTTACCCCTGATAATCTTTTTGCAAAATTGCCGAATGCTTCGGCACGCATTGTCTGCTTCTTCGGTATTACCGCAAGCAGTCTCGCCTGAGCGGTGTCGATACAGTCATCAAGACAGAGAAGCTCGCCTTTTTTGACAGCTTCGGAGGAATAATCCGCAACGACAATTCCGCAGCCGGAAGCCTCTTCCGGAAGCATTCTTCTGAGCTTTGCCGCAGCCGAGATACCGAGTTCGTCCGCACTGCAGCATACAGCCGTCAGCGAAGCGAATTCCGATATCTTTTGTGCGAAGCAAAAATCCGCCGCGGGACAGCATATCACAACAGCCGCAAAGGAAGGCGATATCTCAGACGCAAGAAGCCCGACCTCAGCCGCTCCGACTTCGGACGCATCGGACGCGGCAGGCATTATGAAAAATCCGCCGTCGCTTCTGTATACTGCATCCGAAGGATCGCATCTGTCGCAAAGGACATCACCGAGATCGTAGGCGATCCCCGGCTGTTCCTTTTCCATCCATGAGACCATATCAAATCCGCGCGAGCAGTCAATAAGCAGCACGGCATCTTTATAAAGATCAGCCAGAGCCTTTGCGGTACCGCGCGAAACATCGGCGCAGCCGAACGCACCGAAAGGGTCAGATACGGAAAGAATAAATCCCAAAACGTCCTCCGTCAAATCAGCACAATGCCGAAACACAAATAATATAAACCAATTCGGAATATATAATATCACAAATTATCGTTAAAGTCAAAAGCATTTTTACTTTTTTTTGCTTTTTTTATCGGTTTTTTTCATTATTTCTGCTCAAATATCAACCTCAATTTTTCCTTTAACAAACCACACAATCGGCCGACCGCTTTTCATCTCTCATTTTCACATTGTATTCGTATAAAAATAATACTGGATTTTATTGACTCGTTATTGTATAATTGATCTTGTATGTTTACGCAGAGACTTTGCCCCGAAACGCTCTGCCTGCAATTTTAAGGGGAGAAAGGTATTCCGCTCAGCTCAACGCTCTGCGGATAACGGTTTTGTATGACACGCAAGGACGCTATTATTGCACGCCGCTCGGTGCGCACCTACACCGAAGAACCCATCAAAGATAAGCAGCTTCTTGATCTGCGCCGTTTTATCGGCACTCTTCACCCGCTGCATGCAAGTATAAAAATCAACATCAACATTCTGTCCCGTGCGGATTTTCAGAAGAATTACCGCACCACATTTGCTGCCAATGCTTCGCATTATCTTGTCATCCGTTCGGTCAAGAAGGACGGCTGGCTTGAAAACGCGGGCTTTATCGGTCAGCAGATAATCCTTTATCTCACAGAGCACGACATCGGAAGCTGCTGGCTCGGAATGGTCACCCCCAAGCAGGAGGTATCGGGACAGCTTCCATATGTCATTACCATCTGTTTCGGACGTGCTGACAACTCTCCGCTCAGACGTTCGCCCGACGAAGCCAACAGAAAGCTTCTTCACGAAATAGTTCTCGGAAAGATCAGCCACCCCTCGCTGCTCGATCTTCTCAACGCAGGCAGACTTGCTCCGTCGAGCATGAACATGCAGCCTGTCCGATACATCACCGAGGGCACCAACATCTACGTTTACCGCAAGGCTCCTCTCATCTCGATAAACAAGCTTGAGATGATGCAGGCAATCGATGTCGGTGTTGCCATGGCAAACATCTTTGTCGCAAGTGACGGCAAGCGCGTTTTTGTACGCGAGAAGAACTATCCCACTCCTCCCTCCAACTGCATCTATGAATACACCGCTCTTGAATACAGCGATGATATTAAAAATGACGAGGTCGAAGAGGATAAATAACACTGCACTTTCCACAGATACTTTCAATCAGAAGGAGTGTTGAAAATGGCAAAAAGAAGAATCGGTCTGCTCACAGCAGGCGGAGACTGTCCCGGACTCAATGCAGCCATCAGAGGCGTTGCTTACGCTTCATATAATCTTTTTGACGCCGAATTCATCGGTATAAACGACGGCTTTTCCGGACTCATCGAGGGCGAGTTCCAGAAGATGAAGCGCGAGGATTTCTCGGGCATTCTCACACTCGGCGGAACCATTCTCGGCACAAGCCGTACCCCTTACCGCAACATGCGCGTTATCGAGCAGGACGGCACCGATAAGGTTGCTGCCATGAAAAAGCATTACAAGGATCTCAAGCTTGACTGTCTCATAACCCTCGGAGGAAACGGAACTCAAGACCGCAAACCTTCTTTCCGAAGAGGGACTCAACGTCATCGGTCTTCCCAAGACGATCGACAACGATATCTACGGCACCGATGTAACATTCGGTTTTCACAGCGCTGTTGACATCGCGACAGATGTCGTCGACCGCATACACACAACAGCAAACAGCCACGGCAGAATCATGCTCATCGAGATCATGGGCAACAAAGCAGGCTGGCTGACACTTTATGCGGGTCTCGGCGGAGGCGCTGACGTTATTCTTCTTCCCGAAATTCCTTATGATATAAACAAGGTCATCGAAACCGTCGAAAGACGTGCTTCTTCCGGCGGTAAGGGAAGAAACTTCTCTATTCTCTGCGTCGCGGAAGGCGCAATGACCAAAGAAGAGGCTCTTCTCAAGAAAAAGCAGCGCGCTCAGAAGAGGAGCGAAGAGGCTTATCATTCGGTCAGTTACAGAATTGCCGATGAAATACAGTCCAAAACCGGACTTGATACCCGCGTTGTAATCCCCGGTCATTATCAGAGAGGCGGCTCTCCCTCACCCTACGACCGTGTTCTCGCGACACAGTTCGGCGCATATGCCGCTCAGCTCATCAAGGACGGCAACTACGGAAACGCTGTTGCCATGAAGGGCAACACGGTTGTCCACAATCCTCTTTCCGAGGTCGCAGGAAAAACTAAATTTGTTCCCACCGACGGTGATATGGTCACTACCGCACGTTCGATGGGTATAGGCTTCGGAGATTGAGTCCCTGTTTGAAAGGACGGCAAATAAACCCAATGCAGAAAAAGAAATCAAAGAACGATTCCAAAAATAAAACCTGGCTCAAACTTGATAACGCGGCAAACATCTATCCCTCGCTCATAAGCCGCAATTTCACGCCCAATTTCAGAGTCTCGCTTTCGCTCAGCGAGCCTGTCAACCCCGAGATTCTTCAGAAGGCAACAGAGAACTGTCTTCCGCGATTTGAGAACTTTTCTTCAACTCTGAAAAAGGGTCTTTTCTGGCACTATCTTGAACACAACGACAATGTTCCCGTTGTTGAATACGATTCCCATTTCCCCATGCGCCCCCTTATCAGCAAGTACAACAACGGTTTCCATTTCCGCGTCTGTTATTACGAAAACAGAATCGCACTTGAGGTAATGCACGTCATAACCGACGGCACGGGTGCAACGTATTTTCTCTGCACGCTTGTCGCCGAATACCTCAGACTCACAGGCAAGAAAATTCCTTACAGCGGTCCGGGCATAATCGACCTCAAGGCAAAGCCCAGCCCCGAAGAGATGGAGGACAGCTTCCGCAAATACACACGTTTCAAGGCAAGACGAACAAGAAAGGAAACAAGCGCCTATCACATCAAGGGCACAAAGCTGCCGCACGGTGAGGTCGGAATAATCACGGGACGTGTCCCCGTCGCCGCCGTAAAGGAGAAAGCAAAGCAGTTCAACGCGACGATCACGGAATACCTGACCGCCGTGCTCGTATGGTCACTTTATCTCCATCAGAAGGAGCACAGCAAAAAGGAAGTCGCAATAAAGGTTACGATCCCGATAAATCTGCGCAACCACTACCCGAGCAAAACACTGCGCAACTTTTCGCTCTTCATAAACCCAGGAATCGAGCCGAAATACGGCGACTGGGATTTTGACGAGATCGTTTCCGACGTTCAGCATTTTCTCCGTCTTAACAACAAAGAGAAGTTTCTCAACGCAAATATGAGCGCAAATCTCGGCGATGAGATCAACCCCTTTATAAGAGCCGTTCCGCTCTTTCTGAAGACACCCGTTCTTCATATGTATTTCGTTTCGGGTGAGGACAAGTATTCCTCTACGATTTCGAATCTCGGCGAGTTCAAAATGCCCGAGGAAATGAAACCGTATATCGAACGCGCCGATTTTATTCTCGGCCGTCCGTATATAATGCCGACAAACTGCGCTGTTGCAAGCTTTAACGGTATAATGTCCATCAGCTTCGGCCGTTCCATAAAGGAAACCGACTGTGAGCGTGAGTTTTTCAGAACTCTCATCAAAATGGGCATTCCCGTTAAAATCGAAAGCAATCAGTAATCCGCTCATATTTTCGGAAAGGAGATATGCCTTCCCGCAAGGCATTACAATATTATATGTCCTATTGTGTAAACTGTGGTGTTGAGCTTCACGAGAGCGAAAAGAAATGTCCGCTCTGTGACACCGTCGTGCTCAACCCTGCCGCAGCATTTGACGACAACGCAAAGCCCGTTTTCCCAAAACTCGGTGAAAACGCAGGAGGAGACGGCAGCGAAAACCGCCGCCTTACAGCACTGATTATCAGCATAGTGATTGCAATTCCCGTATCGGTCTGTCTGATAACAAACTACGGTATTTCGAAGTCGCTCACATGGTCGCTTCTGGTGCTTGCGATAATGTCGCTTTTGTGGCTTTTTGTCACCCCGTTTTTCCTTATGAAAAAGCCGAAGGTAACAAACATACTGCTGATCGATCTTGCCGCTGTGCTGTTATTCCTCTTTATCCTTTATAAATACGATAACGCTCAGCGCAACTGGTTCGTCACACTTGCCGTACCCGTAACGCTTTCTGCGTTCACGATGATATGTATACTCGCCGCTTCGATCCGTTCGAACTCTTTCAGCAGTCTTACCACAGCGGCGGTATTCTTCCTCTCGCTCGGAGCTTTCATCGTCGCTCTTGAGGTCATAACCGACCTTTATATAAGCGGCGGAGTCAGTCTCCTCTGGTCACTCATCGTCCTTGCTCCCTGCGCTCTGCTTGCACTTCTCTGCGTCATTCTCAAACGCAAAAAGCAGCTCAAGGACGAACTCAAGAGACGTTTTTACATTTAGTTCGCGGAATACAAAGCACGCACATCAGGCACATTATTATCAGTGCCGCCGAACCCGCAACGCTTTTCTGAGCAAGCTGCGGGCTGTACTGCACACCGACAGATATCACGCTGTCGGGCAGTATCGGGAGAAGGAGCTTTGCCGCCGCACTGCAATACAAACCGCACATCAGCCTGACTGCCGCAAACGGCAGCAGGCTGATTTTTATTTTGGAGAGTATTGAGAATATCTGCATATGCACCGCCAGACCTCCGAAACCGACCGCAAACGCCAGCATAGGAATCCCCGCAAAACGCGCAGCGGCACAGCCGCTGCCGACCTCTATCACCGACGGTATCACAGCCTGTGCAATCTGTTTTTCCATACCAACACCCTGCAGCAGAGCCGACACGGCAGAGGTTATCCCCGCCTCTTCCAGCACTCCCCCGAGCGCTCCCGCAAGAAGCACGTAGGCGCATATCATGAGCATCGATTCACCCGCACTTCTGACCGATACCGTAAGTGCCTGCGCCATATTTTTCCTCTCCGCCGCAGTTTCTGCCGGGCAGAAACACTCTTCTTTTCCATATATAAAACGAAGCACAACTCCCGAAATAATCACCGACGATATCTGTATCGCAAGCAGCAGCGCTCCGACGGACGGTGAGCCGAGCATCGCTCCTCCGACAGCGCCGACAAGAAATCCCGGTCCTGCACAGACGCAGAAGCATGCCGCTCTGCGAGCCTGCGCCTGTGTCAGCATTCCGTTTTCATATAATGATGATATTGCGGACGCTCCCGCAGGATACCCTCCCGTCACGGACGCCACTACCGCAGTTGCCGCTTCACCCGGAAGCGCAAACAGCTTTTGCGTTATCGGACTGAGCCATTTTCCGATTATACGTGCGCTGCCGTTTTCCACCATAAAAACAGACGCAAAAAGCATCGGAAAAAGAGACGGTATCAGCGAATCTGCACACAGCAAAACGCCTTCATACACCCCCTGCGCCGCCGCCCGTGAATAGACCGTACACATCACGATCAGCATAATCGCCGCAAAAGTTCCCGCATACTTTTTCATATAACTCTCTCCTCTGACGGTTTTACATAGGATAAATATGCCGCAGATTTCAGAATTATCCTGATTATCGGGGCATATAATTCAAAAGCAATCATCAGCAAGGGAGAAACCGAAAAAATGAAGAAAAACAGCAACTTCGGACGCAACGGTCTGTTCGACTCCCCATTTCCCGCGCCGCTCTCGGAATGTCACATAGAGCTTTATTCAAGCCGTGCCATCATGATAGACGGGTGCCGCGGCGTTGCCTTCTGCAGCAGCGAGCACATCAGAATAAGCATCGGCAGCCGCTATGTTGCAGTGAACGGCAGTGAGCTTGTCATCGCTTCGATGTTCGGTGCGACCGTATCGATCGAGGGACATATCACGGGTGTCGAATTTATATAAAGGGAGGCAAAGCAATGCCTAAAGCAGATCTTCTCACTCAGGCTCGCGGCTTTTGCGAATTTCGGGCAGACGGTGTCTTCCCCGAGAGATTTCTGAATCTCTGTTCAGGTGCGGGTATGGGACTGTGGCAGATAGAACGCACAAAAACAGGTATAAAGGCTCATATAATCGCATCACGCTACAAAAAGCTGCGTCCGCTGGCAAAAAAGTGCTCGCTCAGGCTGCACGTCGAGAAAAAGCACGGACTTCCCTTCACGCTTATCCCCTACCGAAAGAGGTCGGGTTTTGTGCTCGGGCTTTTTCTTTTCTGCGGCATAATATGGCTCATGTCGCAGTTTGTATGGTTCATTCAGCTCCCCGAAGTATCACCCGAGCTCAGACCTCAGCTTGAACAGGCGCTCGAGGATTCCGGAGTTCGTGCGGGGGCTCTGACCTCAAGAGTGGACGGAAGCCTTATCGCGACAAAGCTCGAGCTTGAGCTTCCGGGGATAATGTGGATAACTGTCAACACCTACGGCAGCAGTGTCACCGTCGACCTGCGTGAAATTCAGACTTTGAATCCCGTTGTCGGAAACGACGAGCCGTGCAACGTTGTCGCCGCAAAACCGGGCATCATAATATCGGCTGATGCGATGGGCGGCGAAGCTCAGGTAAGCGCGGGTCAGACCGTTGCGGCGGGCGACCTTCTCATAAGCGGTATAGTCGAATATCAGAACGGGTCGGTATCCATGCTTCACGCATGGGGTGATGTATGGGCAAGGACCGATTATGAGTTTTCTTGCACCGTCCCCTATCTTTATACATCGGTCGAGCGAAGCGGAAAGGTCACGACCAACCGAAGGCTTTTCCTGCTCGGATTCGAAATACCGCTCGGTTATACCAAATACGAGGGTGAATGTGAGCTCGAGGTTTCAAAGCAGACTCTCAACGTTTTAGGGGTAGAGCTCCCCTTCAGCCTCATAACCGAAAACAGATATGAAACCGTCAATCTTATGAGAATGATATCGGAAGACGAGGCGCTTGCCATCGCAAGGCAGGACATTTCAGCTCAGCTTGAAAGCTGTTCGGGCATCGAAATCCTGTCCCGTGTCGAAAACGTCAAAACAGATGAAACGGGTATCACGGTAACTCTGAAAATAACCGCAAAAGAAAACATTGCAAAGCAGGAATTGATATTATTCGGGGATAATTCATAAAAAACTTAAAAATTTCAATAAAATTTTAACAAAAAGTAGTGACTTGCCATTTTCAATGTGGTATAATACAAACGTAAAACTATGTAAAAAGGACGATCAGATGTACGAACAAACGGTGCAGTTTGACCGCATGGAACACGCGGTCAGCTTATTCGGCAGTTTTGACGAAAACATCAGACTGATTGAGTCGGCCTTCGATGTCAGCATCGTCAGCCGCGGCTCTGAGGTCAAAGTTTCGGGCGAGGCTGAAAATGTCGCAAACGCTGTGCGCGCCATCAACACTCTGCTCATGCTTCTCAACAGGGGTGAAACGCTCAACGAGCAGAATGTACGCTACTGCATTTCCTCCGTCAAGGACGGAACGACCGACAGAATGGAGTCGATGCTGCGTGAATGTGTATGCATAACCGCTCGCGGCAAGCCCGTAAAACCAAAGACCATCGGTCAGAGCAATTACTGCGAAGCAATCGCAAAAAACACCATCACAATCGGTGTCGGACCTGCGGGTACAGGTAAGACCTATCTCGCTGTTGCGATGGCGGTCGCCGCATTCCGCGCAGGTGATATAAACCGAATAATTCTCACAAGACCTGCTGTCGAGGCGGGCGAAAAGCTCGGTTTCCTTCCCGGCGATCTTCAGCAGAAGGTCGACCCCTATCTGAGACCGCTTTATGACGCACTCTTTGATATGCTCGGTGCCGAATCGTTCCAGCGATATCAGGAACGCGGTGCCATCGAGGTCGCTCCGCTCGCATATATGAGAGGACGTACCCTCGACGACAGCTTTATAATACTCGACGAGGCGCAGAACACCTCACGCGAACAGATGAAGATGTTCCTCACACGTCTTGGATTCAATTCAAAAATGGTCGTCAACGGCGACATCACTCAGATCGATCTGCCCGACGGCAAACAATCGGGACTCATAGAAGTCTCCAGAATATTAGGTTCTATCGACGGCATCGGCATTGTTCAGTTCGACCAGCGCGATGTTGTCCGACATAAGCTTGTTCAGGATATAATTCTTGCCTACGAAAAGGCTTCATCTCAGAACAGGAAAAAGTAAAGGTTTGTGAAAGGAGAGCCCGTTTTCGGGGCCAGTGAGTAAAATGGATAAGACAAAAGTAATTATCGACAACAGACAGAATAAAGTTAAAATTCCGACCGGCATAAGACTTCTTCTGCGCCGCTGCTGCAACGCGACCCTCACTCTCGAAAAGTTCGAGGGACCCGCTGAGATAAGCGTTTCCTTTGTTGACGAGGAGGAGATTCACGCTCTCAATCTTCAGCATCGCGGCGTTGACTCTGTGACCGATGTTCTCTCCTTCCCTCTCGGCGAAAACGGAGTTTATGACATAAACCCCGCAACGGGTGCAAAGCAGCTCGGTGATATAGTCTTATGCGTCCCGCGTGCCGTCGAGCAGGCCGACCGTTTCGGTCACTCGCTCCAGCGCGAGATGGGATATCTCACCGTTCACTCAATGCTTCATCTGCTCGGTTACGACCACGAAGAGGGCGGTCTTGAACAGGTTCGTATGCGCGAAAAGGAAGAGGCTGTTATGGTCCTTCTCGGAATCCCGAGAGACGGAAGCTATGTCCCAAACCCCGACAGCGAGGTATAATTCTCTTTTCTCTTACATATAATATTATCGGCAGTCGGAGGCGACGTGATATTCTCCCGCTGCTGCGGTCGGAATTTCTTCCGGCCGCGATGAAATACATAAAAAAATCACTTTTGAAATCATTCGATTCCAAAAGTGATTTTTCTTTTATCCTAAAGCTCAGTCCTCATATTCCACAAGGTCATTGTTTCTCTTCATCAGAAGATCGAGATCTTCCACCTCGAGGAACATGACACCGTCATCAAATTTGTTGACGTAGAATCCGTCATCCTCGGGAACATAATGCTCATAGTAATAGTTCACCATAACAAACGGTCTTGAAAAATCGAAATCGTCAGGCAGCTTATCACCCGTTACCGCATCGATATACTTTTCAATATCGTAACCTTCAAGAACTTCCTTTTCACCGCTCATTTCCTCGCCGTTAAAATATACACCGTGAGTATACATCGATGTTCCCTGAGGAACATAAGCAGTAAGAGACAGGTCGAAATAATAATCCTCATCCTTGGCGATTATTTCTTCAAGTGAGACTTTATTTCTGTCATTGGCGTACTCCATATAAAGCGACAGTGCCTTCGGAGTAAAGAAGCCGAGCGGGTACTCAACATACATCAGTCTGCCGTTATGTCTGAGCGTGAGATAGATATAGCTTATATCGACATCTCCCACCATCGGCTGTCTGAAGCTGCCGATGGGCATAACATCGCCATAGACATTTCCGAAAATAAAGTTTCTGTGGTTCTCATCAAGGCCCTTGACCTCCTCGACAAACAGCTCATATATTTCCTTGTTCTGCTTCTGAGTCAGAGAATGTCCCGTTTCGACCTCAAGAACATCATCGGGATCGACAAGTGTTGTAAGCAGCGGATTGAAGCTGTCGTCATTATAAAGAGTTCTCTCGAGATTATAGATATCGCGTCCGTAGCTTATATTTCTGCGGATCGTGATGCCGCTGTCGAGCGTAATATCCACAGTGATCTCATTATAATTATCACCGAACGAACGATTTCTCTCAGACCTGATGGTACTTTCAAGAGAATCCGCGGTCATTTCGATTACCTTCGGGTTGGTTATCTTCTTATCTGCCGCAAGAGCCTGAGCATACCTGCTTGTATCATCATCGTAGACCAGTCTGACATATTTTATATTATCCGTCTCGACGGGAATCGCATAGATGATTTCGGACGCCGCTCTGACGCCGAAAATCAGACCGACATTGAGAAGCACAAGCACAACAAGACCGGGAAGCATCTTCTTTGCAAAGCCTCTGAGTGTCTTTCTTGTAATAAGCTCATAGACAAAATACGCTATGATTGCCAGAATATAGAGGAATACCATTCCAATATTAACAGTAAAATGTCTGTCTTGCATACTTATATCGATACAGCACGGCAGGCATATGATAAACGAAATGCACACACGTATTGCGGTCTGTACGATCTCGTTGGTTGCGGAGGTTGCTGCCTTTTCGCTCTTTCTTCTTCTGAAGAGGACAAGAGCAATTGCGAGATAGACAAGAGCAAGCACGGTTGTATAGACGATCGGACCGACCTTCTCTCCCCAACTGCTGTCCCCGTATCCAAACAGAACATCGAAGGTACTGCTTGTTACAAGATTGCCTTTGTTTGCAAAAATGTCGCCGAAAAGTCCGCCTGCTTCATCATAATAAGGAATGATTTCGTTCTTTTCGTGAACGAGCTCATAAAATACTATCGAGAGCACTTTTGGCAGGAACAGGATAAGTGCCGACACTGCAAGCTGAGAGAAAAGGGTCGAGCTCAGATTCATCGCCAGCAGCACAGCCGCCGAAACAAGCAGATTGCAGGCAATCATACTCAGCGAATAGGTGATGAACTGAACAAAATCGCCCTCTACGCCGGGGAATACAGCAAATTTTATACCTTCACTGAGCAGTCCGAGCAGCACGGGAGCTGTCAGCCAGGTCTGAATTGCGAGGAAAAAGCTCACAAAAAGCTGTTCTCTCGACTGTGGTATGGAATGATAATAGTCGGACGCTGCACGGGTATTGAGAAAATGGAAGAGCGACAGCGTCATTATCGGCGCAAGAACGACAAAGCCTATCGCAAGTCCGACAAGCTCGTACGAGGCTGTCAGAAGACTCGATGCATTTTTGTCGTAAAGATTGCTGTCTGTATAACTCAGCAGATAAACCAGGAACGTTATGAGAAGGTATGTCATACCGACAACGCGGGTCTGACGCAGACCTTCTTTATAAAGATCCTTTGAGAAAAGCTTTATCTTCATTTTGCCTCAACCTCCTTTTCATCAAATACATTGTCAAAGCTGTAACCGCGAAGCTGCATTTCATAGACAAATACCTCTTCGAGAGAAAGAGGAAGCACCTCGAGAATGACCGGTCCGAGGGCATTGAGTCTGTTGCAGACAGCGTCTCTGTCGCCGCTTATTATCATATTTGCAACCGAGCCTCTCTTTGCGCAGTTTATGACATTTGCTCCTTCGACCGCGAGCTCCTCTTCGGTGAAATCACGGCTGAAGGCTATCTGAACCTTAAAGAGCGAGGTCTTGAGCTGTGAAACCTCCGACTGCAGTACAATACCGCCCTTATGGAGCAGTGCGAGCTGGTCGCAGGTATCCTCAAGCTCTCTGAGCGAATGGCTGGTTATGACCGCCGCGGCGCCTCTGTCCATAACGTCCTCGGAAACAAGCCTCTTTACGACGCTTCTCATAACGGGGTCGAGTCCGTCAAATGTCTCGTCAAAAAGCATAACGTCGGGTTTTGACGCAAGAGCGAGTATCGTTGCAGCCTGACGTTTCATACCCTTCGAAAACTGGGATATGGGATTCTTCATGCTCAGGTCGAGCATTTTTGCATATTCCAGAAGCTTATCCGAATCAAATCCCGGACGAACGGTTTCATACATTTTCGACATACGCGCAAGGTTTGCACCGGGCAGAAAATACAGCTCATCGGAAACATATGCTATTCTCGATTTTGCCGCAAAGTTTTCATATATATCCTCGCCGTCCAGTTTTACTGTTCCGCCGTCCGGTCTGTAAACACCTGCGATAAGTCTTACAAGAGTGGATTTGCCCGCTCCGTTTGAACCGACAAGTCCGAAAACTCCCGCCTCCTGTATCTCACAGGATATTTCCGACAGCGCCGTGAAATTTTCAAATTTCTTCGTAGCCTTTTCTATACTTATCAATTCTGTTCATCTCCTTTTTCACTGTATCCTTTATCAACAGCTTCATATACAAGTTTTTTGTCTATTCCCGCAATGGCAAGCTCGTGCGACAGACTTCTGACGCGATCGAGTTCCTTGAGTCGCTCCCTTGAGAGTATCTCGGCGGCACTCGGCGATACGAAACTGCCCTTTCCTTTGACCGTGTAGGTTATTCCTCTGCGTTCAAGGTCGGAATACGCCTTCTGGATGGTGTTTGGATTGATAGCCAGAGTGAGTGACAGCGAACGAACCGACGGCATCATTTCATCGCTCTTCAGTATTCCCGTGAGAATAAACCGTTCCGCCTGTGCGATGATCTGCTCGTAAACCGCAAGCCTCGACTGGTTGTCTATCAAGAACATTCCTTTTCGCTCCTTTCTCATAGTCTCAGTCATTGGTGTACTATGACTATTAGTACACTTAGGTTATACCACACACTTTCACACTTGTCAATAGGCAATCGGGAAAAATATTCTGTTCTATCGGGCGGTTCCTTTTCATAAATTATTGCAGACGGGAAGGCTATGATATATTTTCATGAAAAAGCTCAAAAAATATCATATCTTGTCCCAATCCGTCTTGAAATAACGAGATTTTGTGATATAATCTTACTTAATATATAAGAAAGGGATGCCCGTTATGAACAATCAGACTGTAAACTATCAGACTTATGCACCTGCGGCAAAGAAGCCGCTTGACGTTGCAAAGACTACAAAGATCATCAAGATCCTTTGTGTCGTTGCTCTGCTCACTCTCCTTCTCGGCACACTCAACCCGATGCTCAGAGCAAACGGTTATGTAAGAGACGGCTATGCTGTAACAGGCTCTTCCAACCAGCTTATCGGCACTTCTATCCTCAGCTATACCGCAAACCTGACCGACAACATGTCCGTTCTCAACAAGGAGCTCAGCGAGAGCGTTGAGAATTGGGAGGACTACGGCTACAGCAAGTCCGACATCAAGGACGCTAAAGAGGATTTCCGCGAGGACAACCAGATGGATATGCTTACCTTCGAGATCATCTGCGCTTATCTCACACTTGCAGCTCTCGCAGCTGTCGCTGCCGGCGGCATTCTTCTTTTCCTCGACAAGCGCGCTGACATCCGCATGACTCTCATCACCTTCGGTGCAGCTGCTGTCGTACTCATCGGCATTGTTGATGCTATCTACATCATGAGCTATTATGAGAACTTCACCTTCTTCCTTATCACAGCTCTTGCAAGCTGGGCAGTTTATGCTCTTCTTGCTTACCTCGCATTCCAGGTCATGAACGCAACCAAGGCTGCTGCTCCCGCTCAGTATTCCGTTCCGACCCCCAGCTACACCGTTCCCCAGAACACCTCCTACGGTGTTGACGGCGGCGAGGCTACCGTCGTTTCCGAAGCAAGAGTCTGCAAGGCTTGCGGCAAGGTCATTCCCGACGGTTTTGCTTTCTGCTCCGGCTGCGGCACAAAGTACGAATAACAGTTTTTAATACTGTATTCATATAAACCGACTATATTTAATAGCGTCCCTCAAACGGGACGCTATTACTGCATTTCACGGAGGGAACAAAATGAGAAAAAAAGCATTCAAAGCCGAATCAAAGCGTCTGCTTGAGCTTATGATAAACTCCATATACACTCACAAGGAAATTTTCCTCAGAGAGCTCATTTCAAACGCAAGCGATGCCATCGACAAGCTCTATTATCACTCGCTCAAGGACGGCATATCCGGACTTGCGAGAGAGCAGTTCGAGATAAACATCGATATTGATTCGCAGGCACGCACACTTACAATTTCCGACAACGGCATCGGCATGACCGCCGAGGAACTCGAAAACAATCTCGGAACAATCGCAAAGAGCGGTTCTCTTTCATTCAAAAACGACGCTGACCACAGCGATGAGGCCGCCGAGGATATCGACATCATCGGTCAGTTCGGTGTGGGATTCTATTCCGCATTCATGGTTGCTGATCACATCGAAGTCACCAGCCGTGCATTCGGCAGCGACACCGCCAATCTCTGGAAATCGGACGGCGTTGACGGCTACACCATCGAGCCGTGTGACATGGACGGTCACGGCACGATAATCAAGCTCAGTATAAAGCCCGACAGCGAAGAGGAGGATTACGGCCGTTTCCTCGAGCAGTACACAATCGAATCGCTTGTCAGAAAATATTCCGACTACATCAGATATCCGATTAAAATGGAGCGCACAAAGACCCGCGCGAAGGCTGACAACGAGGAGGAGATCGAGGAATACACCGAGGTCGACACCCTCAACAGCATGGTCCCCATCTGGAAACGCAGCAAGAGCGAGCTCACCGAAGAGGACTACAACAATTTTTACAAAGAAAAGTTCTTTGATTTTACCGATCCTCTCCGCAGCATACATATTGCAACAGAGGGAACGGCTACCTTCAACGCCCTGCTTTATATCCCGTCAAAAGCACCCTACAACTACTACACCCGTGATTACGAAAAGGGGCTCAAACTCTACGCAAACGGCGTTCTTATCATGGATATGTGCAAGGATCTCATTCCCGACTGTTTCAGCTTTGTAAAGGGTCTCGTCGATTCCCAGGACCTTTCGCTCAACATATCCCGTGAGCTTCTTCAGCACGACCGCCAGCTCAAGCTGATCGCCACAAGTCTCGAAAAGAAGATAAAGGCTGAGCTCAAGAAAATGCTTGAAAACGACCGTGAGAATTACGAAAAGGTCTTTGCAAATTTCGGTCTTCAGTTCAAGTACGGTATTTACAGCTCTTACGGCAGAGACAAGGAGCTTCTTTCCGATCTTCTTCTCTTCCGCTCCTCCAACTCCGACGGCATGACCACCTTTGCCGAGTACTGCGAGAGAATGCGCGAGAATCAGAAATACATCTATTACGCCTGCGGAGAGTCTGCCGAGAGGATTGCAAGAATGCCTCAGATAGAGCGTCTGCTCAGCAAGGGCTACGAGGTTCTTTATCTCACCGATGATATCGACGAGTTCACCTTCCGCGTGCTCAACGAGTGGGACGGCAAGGAATTCCGCTCGGCTTCGGGCGACGATCTCGGCATCGAGGACGACGATACCGCAAGCACCGAACAGCTCGAGAAGGACAACGCCGAAATGCTCTCCTTCATCAAGGATTCGCTCGGCGACAAGGTTGCAAAAGTTCGTCCTTCAAACCGTCTGATGAGCTGTCCCGTATGTATAACTGCCGACGGTATGGTCTCTCTTGAAATGGAACGTGTTCTCAACGCCGCACCCGGAGACCAGAAGGTCAAGGCGGAGCGTGTGCTTGAAATAAACGCATCTCACCCGATCTTTGAAAAGCTTTCAGCTCTTTATGAAAACGATCAGGCCAAGCTTTCAAAATATGCAAAGCTTCTCTATAATCAGGCACTTCTCATCGAGGATCTTCCGCTCGACGATCCCCTCGAATTTGCATCTTCCATCTGTGATCTGATGGTCTGATAAAATATCGCACAAAAAAAAGCGACACCTGCGGTGTCGCTTTTTTATATATCAGCTGCCTGCCGAAAACTTCTGCTTTACCTGCTGTATCTGCTGCTGTTGGGCGTTCTGCTTCTGATACCAGCCCTTCTGCGCCATTTTGTTATACACGTCATCCTGCATGCAGAGGGTCTCGTTGAGTGCAGAACAGAAAACCTTATGAGTCTCCGGACTGCTCGATTCGATGGTTGCATGAAGGTAAAGATCGCACGCTCCCTTTGTTGTCAGGAGCACGCCTTCCATAATACTTTTATCGTCCATGTTCTATCCTTTCCTGTCATCAGACCAGACTGTAGAGGCTGTTGAATATGCGCTGATGCTTTTCACACAGCTTTTTTGCTTCCTGTCTGAGAGTGTCATCTTCAAGTCTTTCTGCTGCAAATGTGCACTGGGTTATAAGATATTTTTCGTGTCCCAGCGCATCTTCGATATACTGAAGCTCTTTCGGACTCATCGTGTCACCTCCATCCTCACCGTCAGGCACGGCAATCATAACGGGGATCTCGTCCCGCTCTTATAATTTGCAGCGGATGGAAAATTATACATATGTTTCAAAGCGGGCTTTACTTTGATAAAATAATTTGCTTTATCATTGTATGCGTGATATAATATGATTACCGGATTTATCCAAATATAACAGGGAGGTAAAATATATGACTTGTCCTAAATGCGGTTTTTCTTCCAATCCCGAAGGCGCGTCCTTCTGCGCTGCCTGCAGCACACCTCTTAATCAGAGCACAACTTCCATAACCCCATATTCACAGACGGATATTTCTCCCATAACATACGACAACGCTGCTCCTCAGTACGCTCCCGTATACCAGCCGGCTCCGCAGCAGCCTGTACGCGACAACAAAAGAACGGTTCTCATCGCACTCATTGCAGTCGTTGCGGTCGCTCTTGTTGTATTCCTTCTCGCTGCAACGGGAACGGTAAAGCTCAACAAAGACGCCTGTTCCGAAAAAACACCGGCTTCCGATTCCTCCGACGGCACGATCGATGCGGGCGATCTTATCGATGAATATTCCGACGCTGCCGCAAAGCTCAAGAAGATAGACGTTGTCTTTATCGTTGACACCACCTCTTCCATGGGCGACGACGTTGAACAGCTCAACAAGGATCTTGCTGTTTACATAGCCGCTCTCAAGCAGAAGTGTACCGATGATTACAAAATAGCACTTATCGATTACAGAGATTTCGCAATGAACACCTTCGACAGCGACGACTATCCCTACAAGGTACAGCTTGATTTCTCCAACAAGACCTCAAAAATCTACAACGCTTTCGGCAACCTTCATCTCGGCTACGGCGGAGACTGGGAAGAGACCGCTTTCTCTGCCATCATCGACGGCTGCAGCGAGCTTTCCTGGCGCAAAGACGCTGTTCGTGTTGCAATAATCGTCACTGACGCTCCCGCTCAGGATCCCGAATACGCAACAGGCTATACATCTTCCGACGTTAAATCCTATCTCAAGAAGAATAACATCGCCCTTTTTGTTATCGACTCGGCAAATGATTCCGATGTAAAATCGTGTTTCAGCACCATCTGCAAATCTTCCGGCGGTTTCTATCAGGGTATAAGCAAGACTGCCGAGATAACCGACGCCATGGCAGAGATTCTCGACGAAGTCTCTGCATATGTTGGATAAAAGGAACACAAATATTTATATTAAGGTGATATGATGTCTGACAAGTATACAGACAAACTGATCGGCGAGCTGCGCAAACTCGAATCGCAGAAGAAGCTTTCTCTGCTCGCCGAATACTCTGTTGATGAGAAAATCGAAGACGAGGATATTTATCTTATATCCGATCAGGAAGGCAAAAAATCCGAGCTCAGGGTTTTCGAAACAGATTTTGAAAAGGCTGAGGACTGCTCATCCGAGGCAAGTCTTCTCGGTTTTCTCAAAACCAACTCTGTTATCAGAGTCGACAAATGGGAATATGCAAAGCTCTCAAAAAAGCGCGGTTATCTTTTGACCGTAAGCGAAGCGGCACAGCGTATCGAGGCTCCCCTCTCTCCCGAAGAGGCTGTGAAGCTCGGCACTGATATAACCTCTGCTCTTGAAGAATGTCACATGACGGGACTTCTTCATCTCTGCATCACGCCTTCAAGCCTGCGCCGTGCCGACGACGGGTCCTATAAAATTACCGATTTCGGTACCGTACGCATCGACCCGCGTCCCAACGATTTTTCCGCACCCGAATACAGAGCACTGAAGGATTTCGACCATCGCTCCGATATATATTCCCTCTCTCTTTCCATCTACAGTCTGCTCGGCGGCAACATCGAAGACGGAGAAGAACTCAAGCCGATCGACGGCTGTCCGCAGGGACTCATTGATGTGCTTCGCAAGGCGTGTTCCTCCGACCCCGAAGAGCGTTATGCATTCATGCGTCCGTTCGGAATTGCGCTGGAGCGCTGTCTCGGCGGTGAGACTGTCGATGATGACGATTCGGAAAATGATGATTCTGACGAAGTTTACGAAGGCAACGACGGCGAGGACTGCTTTGCCGACCGAGCCGACTACGAAAATTCCGAGCGTGAAAAGCCCGAGCTCGACGACCTCTTTGAAGAAGAGGCGGAATCCGTCGAAGAAGACATCATTGACGAAGACGAAGAAGAAGATGATGACGAAGAGCAATCGGACGAAAACGACGGCGGTGACGAGAGCGAAGATAAAGAATCTTCAGATTCTCCGCAACTCTGGGATCGCGTGGAATGCAGCCGGGCAAGAGCCGCAGGCGATATTATCCTTATGATAATAATCGCACTCGCACTGCTCGCCTTCCCCGCAGTAATAAAGCTTCTTTCCTGCTGATTCACCGCTGACAAATTGCACAAAAATTCAGCCTGTTATCACACAAAAAACACTTTCCTATCGATTGAAAACTCGATGTAATTGTGTTAAAATTTACATGAAATAATCAGAAGATAATTTCTTCTGCATAAAGAAAGGATTTTTGTCATGGATCTTATCAAAAAAGTGTTCCCCTTCAGCTTTGGCGCTAAGGACGTAACCGGTCTTATCGTTTCCATCATCATCTATGTTGTTGTCGGCGTTGTTTTCGGTATCATCGTTGGATTACTCGGCAAAATCCCGGTAATCGGCCTGCTTATTAAAGTCATCAACGGTGTATATGATACTTACGCACTTGTTGGTATCGTTCTTGCAGTTCTCGTTTTCCTCAAGGTTATAAAGTAATCAATCTCAATGAATAATAAAAAAACAGCTGTGCGCGGCACAGCTGTTTTTTATTATTTTTTCGTCTCCTGTGCATTTGGAACATACACGGTAAAAACAGAGCCGTTGTCGGGTTTGCTGTCGACCTCGATTCTTCCGCCCGACAGGTCGATGATCCTTTTTGCCAGCGGCAGTCCAAGACCGTTTCCGTGACCTGAATGTGATTTATCGCATTGGTAGAACTTTTCAAATATTCTCTTCTTCTGCTCCTCATTCATTCCGATTCCGCTGTCGGCTATACGGACGACGGCTTCGTCCGATTCCATCGTGAGGTAGACGGATATTTTTCCGTTATCGGGCGTGAATTTCACTGCATTTCCGATTATGTTCATCCACACCTGCCACAGCAGCTCCTCACTGCCGAAAACGGTAATGTGTGAAAGCTCAACATCCATCTCTATTGCTTTTGTATTCCACTGCGGCTCGAGCGTGAGTATTACCCTTCTGAGCTGTTCATCAAGCGAAAAGTCCGCACAATCGGTAAGCGCCGTCTGATTCTCAAGCCTTGATATGCTGAGAATATTTGACGACAGCACCGAAAGCCTCTGGCTTTCGCTCTCGATGATATCGAGATATTCCTCCTTCTCCTCCTCGCTGAGTTTATCATCACGAAGAAGCGTCGCAAAACCTCTTATCGATGCGATGGGGGTTTTGAATTCATGGGAAACGCTGTTGATAAAATCCTTTCGGAGAGTATCGATGCTTCCGAGACTTTTCGTCATATGATTGAAGTTTCCGACAAGCTCACGCAGCTCACGGTTTGTCGGCATTTTTACCTCGACCGAGAAGTCACCGTTCGACACGCTTTCCGTCGCTTCGGCAAGCGCTCTTATCGGACGCAGGAATCTTTTTCCGACATAGCTTGACAATATCGTTCCGATAGCTATAACGCTCGCGACCGCAAACACGATTACTATCATTATCAGAACCATCATCGTGGAATTAGGGAAAACGGATATTTCGTAATAGCTGTCGTTTATTTTGAAAAGCGTACCTGCAAGCGGAATTGACGGGTATTTTACCGCAACGACCTCGTTGTTGTTGAGCTGTTCGAGATTGTTGATTACCCTCTCGTCATTTCCCGATACCTCTTTGATGCTGTACAGACCGATAGTGCTCATTTCGATTATCTCGTTTATTGTATGACTGTTTACGTCTTCCTTCACAAGTTCACGCACCGTCTGCGCAGCCTTTTCCTGACTTTCAAGAAGAGTTCCGCTTATTCCGAAACCGATAAACAGCACCACAACAAGCACTGCAAGCGTTCCCGAAAGCAGCATCGTGAGGAAGAAATTCATAACGAATTTGAAACGCAGATTTCCTTTCGCGTTTACGATATTATCCTTGAGCGATCTGACATATTTTCCGATTTTCACAGGATCCCTCCTACGCTTTTTTTACCGCCTTGTAACCGAGTCCTCGAACCGTTACAATCTCAAAATCGGGATTATCCTCATATCTTTCACGCAGTCTGCGTATATGTACATCGACCGTACGCTCGTCGACATCATGCTCCATACCCCATATTTCATCAAGAAGCTGGCGTCTTGTGAAAATAACATCAGGATAAGACAGCAGCATAAACAGAAGATAGAATTCCTTTTTGGGCAATGTTTCGGTTTCGCTTCCTCTCCTGACCGCAAGAGCATTGTAGTCAAGTGTCACCGAGCCGACCGTGAGCATATGCTCGTGAGCTATCTGTGCGCGTCTGAGCAGTGCACCCACGCGCAGTATCATCTCACCGACATCAATGGGCTTTACCATATAGTCATCGGCGCCGAGCATGAATCCTTTCTGTTTGTCTGAAAAATCCATTTTCGCGGTGACTATGAGAATCGGCATATTATACCCGGAGCTTCTCAGCGCTTCGGTCAGTTCAAACCCGTCCATAACGGGCATCATAATGTCTGCAATGACAAGATCGACCTGTTCCGTATCAAGGACATCGAGCGCCGTTTCTCCATTATCCGCAGACAACGGATTATATCCGTTCTGACGCAGAGCGGCACACATGAGCTTGCGCAGACTGCCGTCATCTTCAACGACCAGAACATTGAACATAAGTATTCCCCCTTGAATAAATTAAAAGAGCCGCAGAAGCATTATGCTTGCGACTCTGTACACATCCGCCTGAGGATTCGGGCTGGCAACCCGAAAGGTCAAAAACTAACCGGCAAATTAGCATTGATAAGGAGAGAATTCAAGCGGATCTTTGAAAACAGGGATCTGCAAGTCCATAATCGGCAGAGAACATTGCGCCCCGTTCTGTTTCGAGCTTATATTATCACCCTTATATTACGCGAATATTACATTTCGGCCGGCTTTAAGAATTTTTTGCAAGCAGCAATTCTTTTTTATCATAACTTAGAGCCTTTTTTCTGTCAACCTGATAAAACAAATTATCGTCCCTTTCGCACAAAAAAACCGCTCATATTTGTTGCCAACTATGGAATATTATGATATACTGAATTCAAAATACCTATATCATCTGTTAATATGGTGGTGAATAATTTGGCACAGGAAACCATTGACCGCATAAGGGAAGCTGAAGAGAAGGCAAAGGCTGTTATTGACGCAGCTTACAAAGAGGCTGAGAAAACAATCGCCGATTCGAGAGAGCTTTCCGATTCCCAGTACAATGAAGCCATATCAGCCGCGCAGAGGGCTGCCGATATCACTCTTGATGCTTCAAGAGATGAGAATTCAAAGCTGCTCACCGACGAGGCTTCAAAAAGCGCAAAGGACTGCGCTAAACTGAAAAAGGACATCGAGCCGAAACTCGACGACGCCATCAGTGCTGTTATAGCCGAAATAATCGGCGGAAAAGAAGGTTAATATGGCAAAGGTAAAAATGCAGAAGCTGCGCATCTGCGGTATGCGAAGCGACCGCAAAGCCGTTCTTGAGCTTTTGCAGCGGCTTGAGTGTGTGCAGGCCGAGCCCGTCGGGACCGACGGCGACGTCTTTGAATCAATAAGCACCTCTCAGCAGCAGGAACGGTTTACAAGCGCCATTCGGACGCTTGGCAGTGCCCTCGAAATAATCGATGAATATGCACCCGCAAAAAGCGGTCTGCTCGATTCCTTCAAACCTCGTCCCGAAATTTCGCGCAGCGATTACGACTATATTATCGAGAGCGACAGCCGCAACCTGAGACGATGCAGTGAGGTTATCACCCAGAAGAGGCGCATAGACGAGCTCCGTGCGGAAATTGCCCGCATCAGGCTTCGCATCGATGCTCTCTCTCCCTGGCTTGGCGGCGATGTTCCGATGATACTCGACGGAACATCGAAAACGGCTATGCTCACGGGATATTTTTCCGACGCTCTTTCAAACGAGGATATTCTGACGACGCTTGCCGAAACCGATCCTTCGCTTGAAGCGGTACATTTCGACATTGTCGGAACTTCTTCCGAAATGACCTGCGTATACGCATTCTGTCTAAGGGAGGAAAAAGAACGGTTTGAATCTGCTCTGCGAATGATGGGATTCACCCGTCCTGCTGAAATAAGCAAATCCTCTCCCCTGCAATGCACACGAGAGCTTGGCTCACGAATCGAAAAGCACGAGGAAGAAATCGTTCGGCTTGAAAACAGGATACGCGAACGCGCCTCAAGACGGCAGAAGTTCCAGTATCTGCTCGGTTATTACGAAATGAGGCTTCAGAAATACGAGGCTATCGAAAAACTCGCAAGCTCGCGGAACACCTTCGTTCTCGAGGGGTGGACAACTGCCCGGGAATACGACAAGGTCGCCGAAGAGCTTGAAAAGATTGGTGCTTATTGCGAAAAGCTCGAGCCCGAAAAGAATGACGATCCGCCCGTTGCGCTGAAAAACAACGCATTTACGGAAGGCGGTGCTCCGATCGTTGAGATGTTCTCACTGCCTTCAAAGAGCGATATTGACCCGACGGGTATCATGTCCTTTTTCTATTATATGCTGTTCGGCATAATGCTGGGCGACGCCGCATACGGTCTGATAATGGTGCTGGCAACCGCTTTTGTTATGCTTAAATTCAAGCCTGAAGCTGCCAAGCGCAGAACCATGAAGCTCTTCTTCTATTCGGGATTGTGTTCGGTTTTCTGGGGTGTGCTTTTCGGCAGCTATTTCGGAGATCTTCCGAACGTCATTGCAAAAACTTTTTTCGGCGCAACGGAAAACATCGTAACGCCGATATTGTTCGACCCGATAAGTGATCCGATGACCATGCTTTATGTATCGATTGCTCTCGGTGCCGTTCACGTTCTCACGGGACTTTTTATGGGCGTTGTCACCGCTCTGAAAAACAAGGACATTGCCGCGGCAATATTCGATTATCTTGCGTGGCTGACAATGCTTCTTTCGGTCATCGGCTGGGCACTTCTCTCTATTGTACCGATGCCCTTTGAGGTTCCCGCCATTCTGCCAAAAATACTCATCGGCATCGCACTCGCTTCGGTTGCCGCAATACTCTTTATGAACGGCAGAAGCTCCAAAAACTTCATTGTGCGCATTATGAAGGGTGCTTACGCACTCTACGGCGTTACAAGCTATATCAGCGATTTCATGTCTTATTCGCGAATCCTTGCGCTCGGTCTTGCAACAGGCGTTATAAGCCAGGTTTTCAACCAGATGGGCGCAATGGCAGGCGGTTCGGGCAGTGTATTCGGTATCATATTCATGGTAATCATCTGCCTGATAGGTCACGCATTCAACATCGGCATCAGTCTTATAGGCTGTTATGTCCACACCTGCCGTCTGCAGTATGTTGAGTTCTTCGGCAAATTCTACGAGGGCGGCGGTCGTGAATTCACCCCCCTCGCAGCTAACAACAAATATTTCAAATTCAAGGAGGAAAATTAAAATGATGGCATTTCTTCAGTCCCCCCACGGTATCATCTTCGCAATCTTAGGTGCAGCTCTTGCAACTCTTCTCCCCGGTATCGGCTCCGCAGCAGGCGTCGGTCTCGTCGGTGAGGCAAGTGCAGGCGTTACCGCAGAGGACCCCTCCAAGTTCTCAAAGCTCCTTATTCTTCAGCTCCTTCCCGCTACTCAGGGTATTTACGGCATGCTTACATCCTTCCTGCTTCTCAGCAGCCTCGGCATCATCGGCGGCTCTCCCGTTGAGATTTCCGTTGCAAAGGGTCTTGCATATCTTATTTCCTGTCTCCCCATTGCCATTGTCGGTTATTTCTCCGCAATCAAGCAGGCAAAGACATCTGCTGCAGGCGTAAGCCTCGTTGCAAAGCGTCCCGATCAGATGGTCAAGGGTATGCTCTTCTCCGCAATGGTTGAGACCTATGCTATTCTTGCTCTTCTTATTTCCATGCTCGGCAACACAGGTATCAACAACCTCAATATCTGATAATAAAAGTATCTATTCCGAAAGGAACTTTCACATATGACCGGACTGGATAAAATAATTCAAACAATAGCCGACGACGCTCAGCGTGAGGCCGACCGTATTATTGCCGACGCTCGCATCGAGGCTAAGAAAATTAACGACGACGCCTATTCAAAAGCTGAGATTGACTGCGCACGGATAGTTACGGACGCAAGAGAAAAAGCTGCTCTTTTCAGCAAAATTTCAGTCTCGGGCGCTCAGGTGGAGGGACGCAAGAGAATGCTCTCCGCTCAGCGTGAGGTTGTCGATTACGTTATCGCCCAGGCTCTTGCAAAGCTTCGCTCACTGCCTGATGACAAGTACTTTGACATTGTCACGAGCCTGTGCGTCCGTTATGCTCACGGCAGCGGTCAGCTTGTCCTTTCAGAAAAGGACAAGGCAAGACTGCCTTCCGATTTCTCTGCAAAACTCGAAAAGGCTCTTTCTTCGACAGGTGCATCGCTTGCAATAGCTGATGACTGTGCCCGTATCGACGGCGGCTTCATTCTCCGTTACGGCGGAATCGAGGAAAACTGTTCCTTCGAGGCTATTGCCGAGGACAAAAAAGACGAAATATCCGATAAGCTTAATTCCATGCTTTTCGGAAATACAGCGGCCCGGTAACGCGGCATTGAAAGGAAGTTTACTTATGCGTGATACCGATTATGCCTATGCCGTGGCGCGTGTCAGATCAAACGAATGTAATCTTCTGACAAAACAGGATATCGATTCTCTTATGGCTGCACCCGATTGCGATGCCTGCCTGTCGCGTCTTGCGGGCAAAGGCTGGGGCGGTCAGGGCCGGCGCTTCGAAAACGAAAGCGCAATGATCGACGCTCAATGTGAGCGTATGTGGAGTCTTATCGGCGAGATTGCTCCCGACCTCAGCGTTTTTGATTCTCTGCGCATTCCAAACGATTATCACAATCTCAAAGCGGCAATAAAGGCTTTTGTAACAGGTCAGGAGCCCGATCGTTTCTTTATCACACCTTATACTGTTGAGCCTTCGGTTATCACCGAAGCGATAAAGGAGCGAAATTATTCCCTGCTCCCCGAGCATATGCAGACAGCGGCGCAGGATGCCTTCCGCACGCTTCTCGAGCAGCGAAACGGTCAGCTTTGCGACATAATTATTGACAAAGCTTCCCTGGAGGCTTCGCTCGAAAATGCTAAAAAATACGGCGGAACGCTTCTTGAACTCGCCAAGCTTTCCATACTGAGATCAAACATTAAAATAGCCTGGCGCTGTTCTCTTCAGAAACGTTCGGCAAACTTTATTGCAAAGGCTCTTGCCGAAGGCTGCAGCCCTGACACAGCGCAGCTCACTGCTGCATCTCTTGAGGGTAAAGACGCTGTAATCGAACTGCTCCACAGCATCGACAGCGGACTCGAAAAAGCACTCTCTGAAGAGGGTGTTGAGGGCTTTGACAAAGCCTGTGACAACAAACGCACACAGCTTCTCACAAAAGCAAAATATACCCCGCTCGGAGTCGATCCGCTTATTGCATATATGATCGCCTGCGAGAACGAAATAAGAAACGTTCGTCTCATCTTTACGGGAAAACGAAACTGTATTCCCGACGAACGGATAAGAACAATGCTCAGAGAAGTTTAACAGTGAGGTATATTCTTTATGTATGATATAGCGGTCATCGGTGACCGCGACAGCGTTTATGCTTTCGCGGCACTCGGACTACACGTCATGCCGGCTCAGGACAAGGAGGAGGCTCTCTCGCTCCTTTCCCGACTGGATCTGACAAAGTATGCCGTCGTTTATATTACGGAACAGCTTGCTTCCCAGCTTGAAAACGAACTTCGCCAATACACAGAATCACCTGTACCCGCAATCATCCCCATTCCGGGTATATTGGGAAACACGGGTATCGGTATGGAATCGGTCAAGCTTGCCGTGGAAAGAGCAGTCGGCTCGGATATAATCGGCGCCAATTAACAAAATCAATAACTGATAAAGGGCGTATTTGATATGAGCAATGGCATTATCAGAAAAGTTGCCGGTCCGCTCGTTATTGCGGACGGTATGCGCGACGCAAATATGTTTGACGTTGTGCGCGTTTCCAACGAAAACCTCATAGGCGAAATCATCGAGATGCACGGCGATGCCGCATCCATTCAGGTCTATGAAGAAACCAGCGGTCTCGGACCGGGTGAGCCTGTTGTATCGGTCGGTGAACCCATGAGCGTCGAGCTCGGACCGGGTCTTATAGGCAGTATATTCGACGGTATTCAGCGTCCGCTCGACGCTATTATGCGCATATCGGGCACCAACATCGCACGAGGTGTTCAGGTTCCTTCTCTCGACAGAAGCAAGAAATGGTATTTCAAGCCCTGCGTAAAAGTCGGAATGAAGGTATCGGGCGGCGACATCATCGGTACCGTCAAGGAAACCGAGGTCGTTGAACAGAAAATAATGGTTCCGCCTACAATGAGCGGTTCAATCAAAAAAATAAACCAGGGCGAGTTCACTGTTGATGAAACGGTATGTATTCTCGACACCGCCGACGGCGAAAAGGTTCTGACACTTGCTCAGAAATGGCCTGTCAGACGCGGACGTCCTTATGCAAAGAAACTGACTCCCGAGGTTCCTCTCGTCACGGGACAGCGTGTTATAGACACCATGTTCCCCATCGCCAAGGGCGGCGTTGCTGCCGTTCCCGGACCTTTCGGAAGCGGCAAGACTGTTGTTCAGCATCAGCTTGCAAAATGGGCTACGGCTGATATAGTTGTTTACATCGGCTGCGGTGAACGCGGAAACGAGATGACCGACGTTCTCAATGAGTTCCCCGAGCTTATCGACCCGAAAACAGGCAAATCACTTATGGAGCGCACTGTGCTTATCGCAAACACTTCCGATATGCCCGTTGCTGCCCGTGAGGCTTCTATATACACAGGTATAACCATTGCGGAATATTTCCGTGACATGGGATATTCGGTCGCTCTGATGGCCGACTCCACCTCCAGATGGGCTGAGGCTCTGCGCGAGATGTCGGGTCGTCTTGAAGAAATGCCCGGTGAGGAAGGCTATCCCGCATATCTCGGTTCACGTCTTGCACAGTTCTATGAGCGTGCCGGCCGTGTTATCTCCCTCGGTTCCGACGGCAGAGAGGGTGCACTCTCGGTCATCGGTGCGGTTTCACCTCCCGGCGGCGATATTTCCGAGCCTGTTTCTCAGGCAACACTGCGAATTGTCAAAGTCTTCTGGGGACTTGACGCAAACCTCGCTTACAAGCGTCACTTCCCTGCAATCAACTGGCTGACCTCATATTCTCTCTATCTTGATTTCCTCGGCAAATGGTTTGACAAGTCGGCCGGTTCCGACTGGATGGACTGCCGTTCAAGAATAATGGCTCTGCTTCAGGACGAATCGGAACTCGAGGAGATTGTCAACCTCGTCGGTATGGACGCTCTTTCTGCTCCCGACCGTCTCAAGCTTGAAACAGCGCGTTCGATAAGAGAGGACTTCCTCCACCAGGATGCTTTCCACGAGGTCGACACATACACAAGCCTGCACAAGCAGCTTGTTATGATGCGTCTTGTTCTTGCATACTACGACAAGTGCTCCGCAGCTCTCAACAAGGGCATCGGAATCGACACGCTTGTTGCTCTTCCTGTCAGAGAGCGTATAGGCAGAATCAAATATGTAACTGAGAAACAGGTCGATGCTGAATTCAAGTCTATCATAGGTGATCTTGACCGCCAGCTCGCAGAGGTATAAGATGCTCAGATATTATAAAAAGCCGACCGGCATTTATATTATGCTATGCACTCTCGCACTCGTATTGTTTCTTGTGTGCGTGATACCAAACGACGATCTTCCTTTTCTTGTCTGCCTTATTCTGTATCTGTTCATGCTGTGCATTATCCTCTTTGCAGGAAAATTCGCTTCAAGGCTTGCACTCTCAGAGCATAACCGAATACAGAAAACACTCGACGAACAATGTGATCCGCAGGCGTATATCGATTCCCTCTCTCCTATGATGAAAAGGGCGATGAAGGTAGAAAAGATAACAAACGGTGCTTCGTATTACGGAGCTATGCTTCGGCTCAACAGAGCTGTTGCGCTCAGTTGTCTCGGCGAATTTGACGAAGCTATCGAAGAGACAGACAAAGTCCTGTCTCTTGCGGCAACAGACAAATATCGCATAATCAAAATGATGGGCTGCCATAATCTTGCCTCATTTTACAGAACACGTGCAGGCGAGGGTGATATTGAAACAGCCCGCGAAAAGCTTTCCACAGCAAAAGAGCTTCTTCGTGAGCTGCAGCCGACTCTGTCGACAAATTTTCCAACCTATCATAATATAATTTGCTGTATGGAACACTCAATAGATATCGATGAAAGCAAAAATCTTGAATCTGCCCGTGAATTTTTCAAAAAGCAGCTTGAATTTCCCACCGGCACACGCGCCGAGCTGAGCTATCGCGATGCACTCGCGCGCATCTGTCTGGCTCTCGGGGAAACAGATGCCGCAAACGAGCAGTTTGCCGTAATTGCTCAGAAGGGCAGCAAAACGTATCTCGGACGCGAGGCTGCTAAAAAACTCGCGTAAACTCAAACGAAAGGGTTTGAACCAATGCCAAGAGAATACAGAACAATAGAAGAAGTATCCGGACCTCTTATGCTCGTCAAGGGCGTTGAGGGCGTAAAGTATAATGAACTCGGCGAGATCGAGCTCGCCAACGGCGAGCGACGCCGCTGCAAGGTGCTTGAAATAAACGGCACCGATGCTATGGTTCAGCTTTTTGAATCATCTGCCGGTATAAATCTTTCCGACAGCAAGGTGCGTTTTCTCGGACGAAGCATGGAGCTTGCAGTTTCCGAGGACATGCTTGCCCGTGTTTTTGACGGACTCGGCCGTCCTATTGACGGCGGTCCCGAAATAATTCCCGAGTTTCGGCGTGACGTCAACGGTCAGCCGATGAATCCTGCTGCAAGAAACTATCCGCAGGAGTTCATTCAGACAGGCGTATCGGCTATCGACGGACTCAACACACTGGTCAGAGGACAGAAGCTTCCCATCTTCTCCGCTTCCGGTCTTCCCCACGCAAACCTCGCTGCTCAGATTGCAAGGCAGGCGAAGGTTCGCGGCAAGGACGAGCAGTTTGCCGTTGTTTTTGCCGCTGTCGGCATTACATTCGAGGAATCAAACTTCTTTATAAATTCCTTCAAGGAGACAGGCGCTATCGACCGTACTGTTCTCTTTGTCAACCTCGCAAATGACCCTGCCATCGAGCGTATCGCCACTCCGCGTATGGCTCTGACCGCCGCTGAGTATCTCGCTTTTGAAAAGGGTATGCACGTTCTTGTCATCATAACCGACATCACCAACTATGCCGATGCTCTTCGTGAGGTTTCCGCCGCACGAAAAGAAGTTCCCGGCAGACGCGGTTATCCCGGATATATGTACACCGACCTTGCTTCTCTTTATGAGCGCGCAGGTCGTCTCAAGGGAAAAGACGGTTCCATAACCCTCATTCCCATTCTTACCATGCCCGAAGATGACAAGACCCACCCCATCCCCGACCTTACGGGTTACATCACCGAGGGACAGATCATTCTTTCCCGTGAGCTTTTCCGCAAGGGCATTCAGCCGCCCGTTGATGTTCTCCCCTCCCTTTCCCGACTCAAGGACAAGGGCATCGGTAAAGGCAAAACAAGAGAGGACCATGCAAACACAATGAACCAGCTCTTCGCCGCCTATGCACGAGGCAAGGACGCAAAGGAGCTCATGGTAATTCTCGGAGAGGCTGCTCTGACCGACATCGACAAGCTTTATGCAAAATTTGCCGATGAATTTGAGAAGAAATATGTATCTCAGGGATTTGACGCAGACCGTTCTATCGAAGAGACTCTTGAGGTCGGCTGGGAGCTTCTCTCCATTCTCCCCCGTTCCGAACTCAAGAGAATCAAAGACGAGTATCTCGACAGATATTATCAGGCACAAACTTGATTTGAGGTGTTGGCGTGGCTAAGGTACTCAATGTAAATCCGACCCGTATGGAGCTTTCGAAGCTGAAAAAGCGTCTGGCTACCGCACGGCGAGGACATAAGCTGTTAAAGGATAAGCGCGATGAGCTGATGCGTCAGTTCCTCGATCTTGTCCGCGAAAACAAAACACTGCGAAAAAAGGTTGAGGAAGGTCTCAGAGAGGCTAACAAGAGTCTCGCTCTTGCTCGCGGCATTATGAGCGATCAGGTTGCCGAAACGGCACTGCTCTGTCCGAGTCAGGAGGTCACCCTCGAGCTTGGTTCAAAGAACATCATGAGTGTTGACGTTCCCGTTTACACCGCAAAAACCCGCACCCCGAACGAGGACGACATCTTCTGTTACGGACTGGCTTTCACACCCGTTGAGCTGGACAGCGCAATAAGTGAGCTCAACTCGCTGCTTCCCGATCTTCTGCGGCTTGCACAGGTTGAAAAATCAGTTCAGATGATGGCTGTTGAAATTGAAAAAACGCGCAGAAGAGTCAATGCTCTTGAGCACGTTATGATACCTCGATATGTTGACACCATCAGAATGATAACCATGAAACTTGACGAAAATGAACGAAGCAACACCGCACGTCTCATGAAGGTCAAGGATATGATGATCCAAGAGCAGTATTCTGCAAAACAGCAGGCATAACATCTTTTTATTTAGACAAAATTATATGAACTGCTTTGCAGTTCAGTTTGAAAGGTTTGAAACATATGAACATCTGGCACCACATCGAAAAGGACAGGATCGAGCCCGAAGAATTTTACGCTTGTATCGAAATTTCAAAGGGCAGCAGAAACAAGTATGAGCTTGACAAGAAAACAGGTCTGCTCAAGCTTGACCGTGTTCTTTACACATCGATGATCTATCCTGCAAACTACGGATTTATCCCCCGTACACTTGCTGCTGACAACGACCCTCTTGACGTTATGGTTCTTTGTCAGGAATCCATTCGTCCTATGACACTTGTCAAATGCAAGCCCATCGGTATGGTTATTATGACCGACAGTGACTGCGACGACGAAAAGATAGTCTGTGTTCCCGTAGGCGATCCCGCTTACTGCAATTACAACGACATCAGCGAGCTTCCCGCACACACCTTCGAAAAGATGATCCACTTCTTTGAGTTCTACAAGACTCTCGAAGGCAAGACCGTACGCATCGAAGGCGCTCCTCAGGGACGCGATGTTGCTGTTGCAACAATAAAGAAATATATCGATTCCTACGAAAACTATTTCGGCGGAAGAGTGTGATATAAGTTTCGTACTGCATTAAAAAAATCAACTCGGAAAGAGGTATTATTCTATGAGGCATAATAGGTTTTATCGCCTGCTCAGTCTTCTGCTGATATGCCTGCTGGTTCTCGGCGGATGCTCCGCACCCGAAAGCACTGAGACTCCCGACGATGTTGTTCCAGCACCTCAGGAACCGGAGGTAACCGTCGGAAGCGGAAAGACATATTCCGACGAGCTCCTTGACGAGGAACGCAGCAGCATAACAATCGGAAAGCTCTCGTCAGAACACATCTATTACAGCGAAGTTGTCACATTGGATCCCGAATGTGCCGAATACATCAACGAGATATCCATATACGACAAGGAGATCGATGACACATTCATCGTTCATGTTTCTCTTCCGCCCGAGTACGATGAATCTAAAGAATATCCTATGATTGTTATGACCGACGGCGTATGGAGACTGAGCGACCATCCGGAGCTTCGTCCACTTATGGTCAATGGCGAGATCGAGCCGGTTATAATGGTAAGTATCGGTTATCCCAACGACTATAATTACAACGAGATCAGAGAGCGTGATCTTGTACGCGATCCCGAAAGCTATCTGCATTTTATCGTTGACAATCTTGTTCCCTATCTTTCTGAGATATACTCGGTTGATCCTGAAAACATGACTCTTACGGGTCATTCATACGGCGGTCATTGGGCATATTACGCACTGTTCAACAGTGATACCATCGGAAAGAACACCTTTAAGAATTATTATATCGGAAGTCCCTCAATCGGAGAAAAGTCCTATGGACAGATGATATTCTATTTCGAAAACGAATATTACAAACGCTGCAAAGAGCTTGACTGCAGAGTTTATGTAACAGTCGGAGCAGATGAAGAATTTGATTTCATCGCAACCATCGAAAGCTTTGTGAAAGATATAGAAAAACACGATTACAGCGGTCTTGAACTCACCTACGAGGTTATCGAAGGATACGATCACGACACTGTTTTCAAGCCTTCTATCAAAAACACAATGAAAATGTTCTACGGAAAATAACTTCAAAAAAGACCTCGCAGAGAACAATTCTCTGCGAGGTCTTTTAATTATTTCACATTACCATTCTTCTATAAACACATTATCTTCATACTCACCGAACCATACCATCTCGGAATCTCTTTCGTAGAAAGCACAGTCGTAATAGACGTTTATGCCATATGAATCCTCAAGCGCAGGAAGACCGATACAGTTGATCGTTTCGCCGTCGGTAAATACAAAGATATATTGCTTGACTCCGAATTCGCCCGCATTGTGATAGAACACGTAATCATATTCAAAGCTGTCGTCAAAATACTCGTCGGCAATGCTCAGCACCGTCTCAAGATTTTCTTCTTCGACCTCTTTTTCATCAAACGAAACACATCCCACACAGCAAAGCAGCACGGCAAACGCGAGAATAATTCCAATAAATCCTGTTCTTTTCATTCTTTACCTCAAAATCAGAAATCGTTGCCCTTTGCGGGAAGATAAATACGCACGACTGTTCCGAGCTTGGAGCTTGAAATCTTGAGCCCGTAGGGATCTCCGTAATACAGCTTGAGTCGTCTGTTTATATTGGGCAGGGAAATAACATTGCTGTCGGCATCAACAATATCACTGTCGATCTCACTCTGCATATGTTCGAGAGTCGACTGGGAAATTCCCGCTCCGTTATCACGCACGATAACGAGCATATTTTTTGAGGAAGATGTTACCTCAACACCTATCTCGTAACGCTCAACACCCGATCTGTTCGCAAACTCGAAAAAGCTTTCAACTATCGGGAAAACGATGTGCGGAATAATCTTATAGCTTACTATATTGCACATAATAGACATTCTGAAATTGGTCTTCTCACCCGTTACGGCATCGTTGACATCGATGTATCCTCTGATGAGTTCCAGTTCACGTGCAAGCGGCACCATCGTCTGAGCGTCAAGCATAGTGGTTTCCATGATATTGGTCATGGTCTCGGTCAGCTCGGCGAGCTTTTCGGTCTCACCCTTTGACGCAAGCTTATTGAGCTTTTCCATCGCTCTTGTAAACAGCATCGGACCCGATTTTGCCGTAAGCAGTGAGAATCGCAGACCGTCACACTCATTCTGAAGATCGGAGCATTTTTCGGAAATAACGGCATTTCCGTCTCTCAGCTCGGCAAGCTGCTGCGATATCTTCTCAATACCCGCCGTTGCTTTCAGCTCGTCCCTGTCTCTGCACTCGTGATCGGCGGGCTGAAAACTGCCGTCAATCAGTTCCTCAGTACATTTTACCAATTCCTTGCAGCGCTTTTTATAAGCAATACCGCAGATAAGCAGCGCAATACCGCCACCAAAAATCACCGATGCCGCAGGAATCAGCATCGAAAGAGGCTGCGACACTATGACACCTTTGGAATCCTCAGACAGGAAAAACAACAGGACAAATGAAATAATGACCGGTAATACAAAAAGCAGTGCAAACAGGGTCAAAAGAAACACACTTTTTCTCGCGCCGCGCTTTTTCTGTTTTGAATCAGAATTGCCAACACTGTTTTTATCCTTCATAAATACACATCCTCAACAAAGCCCGAAGGCCAATGCTTTAATATATACAGATTTATTGTAGCATAAACACCCATAAAATGAAATAGCTATTTTCAATTTTAATGTATTATTTCAGTTTGACCGCAAAGGAGCCGTATATCTTGACTTTACGCGATCGGACTGATATATTTTTATATTGAAAGGTGTGACCTTCAATGGATAAAACGATCGAGTCTATACGCCGTGATCTGTTCGGGCTCAGAGATGAATCCTACCGCGATTTTCACTGCCGCCTGATGCCGACGGTCGACAAGGAAAAGGTCATCGGTATTCGTACTCCGCATCTGCGCGCATACGCAAAACAGCTCGCAAACACTCCCGAAAGTGCACAGTTTCTCGCATCGCTTCCGCACAGATATTACGAAGAGAACAACCTGCACGGTTTTCTCATCGAAAAAATAAAGGATTTCGACGAGGCTGCAGAGCATATCGACAGATTTCTTCCGTTTGTGGACAACTGGGCAACGTGCGACCTGATGTCGCCGAAAGCGCTTGCAAAAAAGCCCGATATTTTACTTATAAAAATCAGGGAATGGATTGCAGACGGTCACACGTATGCGGTACGGTTTGCGATAAAGATGCTTATGGATCATTTTCTCGGCGACCGCTTTGATGTTCTGTATTGCGATATGGTCGCATCGATAGAATCGGACGAGTATTACGTCAATATGATGAGAGCGTGGTATTTTTCAACCGCTCTCGCAAAACAATACGAATCGGTCATCTCTTATCTTACCGACAACCGACTCGATAAATGGACTCACAACAAAACCATTCAGAAAGCCGTGGAAAGCTATCGCATTGCGAGCGACAAAAAAGCTTATCTTCGGACACTGCGAATAAAATAATCACCGACACCAAGGAGACATTTTATGCCAAGACTTACCGATATTGCCGTTGTACGAGACATTCTCTCGCGCAACGGAATCGTTCTTCAGAAATCGATGGGGCAGAATTTCCTTGTAAATCCTTCCGTCTGCCCGAGAATGGCTGAGCTTTCGGGAATCGATGACACAACAGGTGTTATCGAGATCGGCCCCGGAATCGGAGTTCTGACCGTCGAGCTTGCAAAGCTCGCCAGACGCGTTGTCGCAATCGAGCTTGACGGACGTCTCAAGCCGGTTCTTGCCGAGACACTCAGCGATTTTGACAACATCGACATAATCTGGGGCGATGCGATGAAGCTCAATCTGCACGCCGTTATCAAGGAGAAATTTGCCGACTGCGACAAGGTATGTGTGTGTGCAAACCTCCCCTATTACATAACCTCTCCCGTTATCATGAAGCTTCTTGAGGACAGGCTTCCGCTCGACAGCATAACCGTTATGGTTCAGCTCGAAGCCGCTCAGAGAATGTGTGCCGAGGTCGGCAGCAGAGAATCGGGAGCGGTCACGGTCTCGGTAAACTATTACAGCGACCCCGAGCTTCTTTTCCGCGTATCTCCGGGAAGCTTTCTGCCTCCGCCAAAGGTTGATTCGGCCGTTATGAAGCTCAATATCAGACGAGATGCTCTGCTTGAAGAAGCATATGAGCCGACCTTCAGAAAGCTTGTCAGAGCGGGATTCCTCCAGCGCAGAAAGACCTTTGTCAACTCGGTCACTTCAACGGGCGAATTTTCAAAGGATTCCATATTCGAAGCACTCTCACACATCGGCGCCGAGCCTTCCGTAAGAGCTGAAAAGCTTACCATGCAGCAGCTCACCGAGCTTGCCCGATTCATCACAGAAAACTGATCCGAGAGGAGTTATCCGCAATGGTATATGCAGGAATAGTCGCAGGCGGCTCGGGTACGCGAATGGGCGCACCGATCCCGAAACAGTACATTGAAATCTGCGGCAAACCCATCATTATCCGCACTATCGAAAAATTTGTCAGCTGTGAAGTTTTCAGAAAGATATTTGTAGCCGTGCCTCAGGACCATATTGCTATGACACGTGAGCTTATCGAAAAGCATATCGGCACCGACTCAAACGTCTTTGTCATCGCGGGCGGAAACGACAGAAACGGTTCGGTCTGCAACATCATTTCCGCAGCAAAAGCCGATGACCCTTCACCCGAGAATCTTCTTGTAACGCACGACGGCGTACGTCCGTTTGTCAGCACTCAGATGATAAAGGAATGCATTATCCGTGCCGAGGAGGCTGGTGCATCGGGTGTTTACGTTCCGACGACCGACACCATCGTGTCCTCGTCTGACGGACAGTTTGCCGACACCGTACTCAACCGTGCGCTTCTTTACAACACGCAGACTCCGCAGACATTCAGGATAGGATTGTTCGAGGAGGCTTTCTCGTCTCTGTCCGACAGTGAAAAACAGACATTGACCGACGTTTCGGGACTTTTCCGCAAAACAGGTCAGCCTGTCGCAATGGTTATGGGAAGTACCGGGAACATAAAGATAACAACCCCTATAGACATCGCCGTTGCGGAGGCTGTAATAAGAGACAGCGAACAATAAATCAGCATACAGCTTATTGACAACAACACGAACAAGTGATACAATAAAAAGGCTCCGGTAGGTAAGGCTACCGCAGGGATATGGATTGCTGCCGCGAAACGGTGGAGACACTGTGAGTCGGTTTGAACAGGCTATGTCGAACACAAGGCATAATCTAACGCAATTTCACCGCCCTGCGATGCTAAAGCTCAAACGGCGCTGCTAATGGCGATTGCTTTGCTGTGCAGCTCTTTTGGGCTGCACAGCTTTTATTTTTCCGGTAAATTATTTTTTGTGAGGTGAAGATCATGGACGCTGGCAGTAGTAACGGCACAAACGCAGGCCGAAGTAACAAATCGGACAGCAAACTCACCGTTCCGTTATGCGGAGCGTCCGTGTCCGTTTCTGTCTGAGAACTGATATGTTCCCGTCGGCCTTTGTGTCCTGCTCTGTCTGACATACAGATTTGACAAATCTGTATTGCATTCGCAAGATTAGAGAAAGGAAGTGGCACATAAATGGCAGAAATCACCACCACCATTTCCGCTACCATCGAGAGTCTCCTTGAGCTCAAAAAGTACAACAGTCTCAAGGATATTCTGACAACGATTCAGCCTATAGATATCGCTCTCATTCTGGAGGAAATGCCTATCCAGAAGGTTGCGCTTATATTCCGCCTTCTGCCGAAGGAGCTGGCTGCTGAAGTTTTCGTGGAAATGGAGAACGATTCGAGAGAGGCTCTCATAAAGAGCTTTTCCGATAACGAGCTCAAGGAAATTATTGACGAGCTCTATCTCGACGACGCCGTTGACCTTGTCGAGGAGATGCCCGCAAGCGTTGTTCGCAGAATACTTGCGCAGGCTGACCCCGATACACGTCGTCTGATAAACGAAATGCTCAAATATCCAGAGGACAGCGCAGGAAGCGTTATGACAACCGAGTTTGTCGACCTGCTTCCCGATATGACCGCCGCCGACGCTATCCTCCGCATACGACGCACCGGCGTTGACAAGGAGACAATCAACGTCTGTTACGTAATCGACGGCAAGAGAAAGCTCATTGGTGCTGTCTCCATTCGCGCAATAATTCTCGCCTCCGAGGACGCTGTCATTGAGGAGATAATGGACGAGAACATTCTCTCCGTTACAACTCAGGAGGATCAGGAGACCGTTGCGCAGATGTTCGCAAAGTACAACTTCACGGTTATGCCTGTTGTCGATGCAGAGAACCGTCTGGTCGGTATCGTTACCGTTGACGACGCTATCGACATCATTCAGGAAGAGGCTACAGAAGACATCTCGAAGATGGCCGGTGTTACGCCCTCCGACAAGCCTTATCTCAAGCTTTCGGTATTCGAAATCTGGAAGAGCCGTATCCCTTGGCTGATGGCGCTTATGCTCTCGGCAACCCTCACAAGCATCATTCTCACATCGTTCGAAGGTGCTCTGCTTGTCGTTCCCGTTCTGACGGCTTATATCCCGATGCTTATGGGTACGGGCGGTAACTCGGGAAGTCAGGCTTCCGTCACGGTAACGCGCGGTCTTTCACTGAGCGAGATCGAGTTTTCCGACCTTGCAAGCGTTCTCTGGAAGGAAGTACGTGTATCGGTACTGTGCGGTGCATCGCTCGCTATCGTAAACTTTTTGAAGCTTCTTCTCATCGACCGACTCGAAGCTACCGTCGCTCTCACAATATGTGTGACACTTATTTTTGTAGTATTTTTCGCAAAGCTTGTCGGTGCACTTATCCCGATGCTTGCGGAAAAATTCGGATTTGACCCCGCCGTTATGGCAAGCCCGTTCATCACGACAATCGTTGACGCGCTGTCGCTGCTCATCTATTTCGGTGTGGCAAAAACGGTACTCGGAATATAGCATAAACCCAAAAGAGTTTCCATGCTCTTTTGGGTTTTACTTTTGCCCTTTTCTCCTTGTTAAAGATACCGCGATATGATATACTGATTTTACAAAACTGAATTGAGGTAAAAACATGAAAAATACAATTTTTTCGATAGAGGCATTTGCCCAAAAAGCACGTGAGGTCGCGGCGGAAGGCTGCGTACTTCTTCGCAACGAGAACAGCGCTCTCCCCCTTCTCAAGGGAACGAGAACGGCTGTTTTCGGCAGAACTCAGATGAACTATTACAAAAGCGGACTCGGCTCGGGCGGTCTTGTCAACACCCGTTATGTCACGGGGATTTACGAAGCCATGCAGAGCAGCGGCGACTATATTCTCGACAGGGAGATCCGCAGCATTTACGAAAACTGGTCGACATCTCACGCTTTTGAGATCGGTGACGGCTGGGCAACACACCCGTGGTATCAGGAGGAGATGCCGCTCGACGAGGATACTGTCCGCGCGGCATCCGAGCGAAACGACGCCGCCGTCGTCATAATCGGACGCACAGCAGGTGAAGACCGAGACAATATGAAAGAGGCGGGAAGCTGGTTCCTCACTCAGGACGAAGAGAATATGCTCTCGCTCGTATGCCGTCATTTCGACCGTTCCATCGTACTTCTCAACGTCGGCAACATAATCGATATGGCATGGGTGGAAAAGTATCAGCCTTCCGCCGTCATGTACGTCTGGCAGGGCGGTCAGGAGGGCGGCAGCGGCGTTTCCGACGTCCTTTGCGGCAGAGTATCCCCCTGCGGTCGTCTGACCGACACGATTGCAAAGACCGTCGAGGCATATCCTTCCGACAGCAATTTCGGCGATAAAGTACGTTGTTTTTACTGTGAGGACATATACGTCGGTTACCGCTATTTTGAGACTCTCGCAAAGGACGACGTTCTCTACCCATTCGGCGAAGGTCTGTCCTACACCGAATTTGAACATCAGCCTCTTTCTATGAATTGGGACGGCAAAACCGTCACACTCTCGCACAGAGTAAAAAATATCGGCAGCTGCTCTTCAAAAGAGGTCGTACAGGCTTACGTACGCCTTCCTCAGGGCAAGCTCGGAAAGCCCGATCTCACACTCTGCGGATTTTCAAAGACAAAGGAACTCGAGCCGGGAGAATCGGTCGATATAGAGATAACCGTTCCCGTCGACCGTTTCACATCTTATGACGACAACAACTACCGCTATGTACTCGAAGAAGGAACATACAGCTTCTTCACAGGTCACAGCATACGCTGTCTTTCAGAAGCGGGATCGTTCAGCCTCGATAAAACGATCGTGACCGCACAACTCGAGCAGGCCTGCGCTCCCTCAATGGCTTTCGACAGACTCCACCCTGTTGACGGCTGTGCCGCCTACGAGCCTGCACCTCTCAGAATCGAACACCCAAGCGTGCGCAGACTCAGAAGACTTCCCAAAGAGATAACTCCCACCGACTTCAAGGGTCTTCGTCTTGAGGACGTCGCCTCTAAAAAATGTACTCTCGAGGAATTCATTGCACAGATGAACGACGACGATCTTTGCTGTATCGTACGCGGTGAGGGCATGAGCTCTCCGCGTGTCACTCCCGGAACAGCAGGTGCGATCGGCGGCGTTTCCGACAGGCTTACCGACCTCTTCGGAATCCCGACCGCCTGCTGCAGCGACGGCCCGAGCGGTATTCGTATGGACTGCGGCAACAAGGCGTTCTCCCTCCCCAACGGCACTTGTCAGGCGTGCACATGGAACGAGGAGCTCATATCCGAGCTTTATGCCTTTGAAGGACTTGAGATGAGAAAATATCAGGTCGACAATCTCCTCGGACCGGGTATGAACATTCACCGTCACCCTCTCAACGGACGCAACTTCGAATACTTTTCCGAAGACCCGCTGCTCACGGGACGCATGGCCTGCGCTCAGCTCGACGGACTCCACAAGAGCGGTGTCACAGGTACCATCAAGCATTACGCCTGCAACAATCAGGAAACCGAGCGCCGTATGGTGGACGCTGTCGTTTCCGAACGTGCTCTTCGCGAGATATATCTCAAGGGCTTTGAGATTGCCGTCAAGGAAGGCGGCACCCGCTCAATCATGACTACATACAATCCGCTCAACGGCTGCTGGACTGCAAGTCACTACGATCTTGTTACGACCGTTCTGCGCGGTGAATGGGGATACGACGGCATCGTCATGTCCGACTGGTGGGCCGCAGGCTCAGAGGACGGCGGCGAGCCCGCTATCACAAAGGTTGCGTCAATGGTTCGCGCTCAGAACGATCTTTTCATGG
>SVPG01000033.1 GCA_015065975.1 Oscillospiraceae bacterium
ACCTTCATCATAAAAGGCAATTCTCAGTATCTGTTCCTTACGAATAAACTCCGAAATTATACTGCTGTCTGTAATCTCCCTATCTTTTCTTCTCATAATTATTCTCCACCAACTTCAAATTTATCGTTGAGTTAATTATAACAAAGCTTCCTTTTAAAATCAACGACACGAGAAACGCAAAGCCGCTTTTGACACAAGTATCAAAAGCGGCTTTGCAACATTTCTATTGTTGTTAATATTCAAATTCGCCTTCGAAAACCATAACTGCGTTTCCTGTCAGAAGGACGCGGTCATCGGTATAGTTGACAGTCAGGTCGCCGCCGAGCAGCTTGACTGTTATATCGGCGCCCTTGTCGCAATAGCCGTTTTCGACCGCTGCAATAACTGCAGCGCAGGCACCCGTTCCGCAGGCAAGCGTCTCACCGTTGCCGCGCTCCCAAACTCTGACGCGCAGGTTGGTTCTGTTGACCACGCGGACAAACTCTGTATTGACCCTCTTTTTGAAGATGTCGGCATATTCAAACTGCGGTCCGATCTTTTCAAGATCAAGTCCGTCGATGCCGTCACTGAACACTACACAGTGAGGATTTCCTACAGACATGCAGGTGGCTCTGTATTCTTTGCCGCCGACGGTTATCGGATAATCGATCATCTTCTCCGTCTCGACCGCCGCAGGCAGCGATGCCGCTCTCAGATCGGCTTTGCCCATATCTACCGATACAGAGCTGACCTTTCCGTCGCGCAGGTAGAGCCTCAGACTGTGTACTCCGCTCACGGTCTCTATCGTGATATACTCGCTTCGGACGTAACCCTTGTCATAGAGATATTTTCCGACACAGCGGATATTGTTGCCCGCCATTCTGCCTTCACTGCCGTCGCGGTTGAAGGTTCTCATTTTCGCGTCGGCAACATTCGATTTTTCAATGAGCACTATGCCGTCGCCGCCGATGCCGTAATGAGGCATACAAAGACCTACACACAGCGATTCCGCACAGGTTATCTTGCCGTCGAAATTCTCAATGAAGATATAATCGTTTCCGCAGGAATGCATCTTTGCAAAATGTATCTTCTGCCGCCATTTGCGCATAGCGTTGATATCGACAAGCTCGGTGTTTGCGCAGTTGAATCGGCTCTCGATTATCTGAGCCAGGGCATTTGCCGTATCGAGAGATGTAAGACACGGGATCGCAAGCTGCATCGCACGGCGGTGAAGCTTTGTATAATCGCCGACGGTAGCGTCCTTAACCGCTCCCGTATAAACGATATAGCTGAGCTTGCCGCTCTCCATAAGCTCGGTTATTTCGCCCGATTCGGTGGCATTTGCAACCGACACAACATCGATTCCAAGCTCACCGATGGCTTTTGCCGTGCCGCTGGTCGCATAAAGGGTCATGCCCATATCATAGAAGCGTTTTGCAAGCGAGATGATCTCCTGATAATCATTCTCTTCAACGCTGATGAGCACACCTGCACTGTTGTTTCCGCCTGTGAAGGGAACGGTGAAACCTGCTGCGGTAAGTCCTTTGAAAAGAGCTTCCGCCATAGTTTTACCGATACCGAGCACCTCACCCGTTGATTTCATCTCGGGACCGAGAATGGAGTTTGCGTCGTTGAGCTTTTCAAACGAGAATACGGGAACCTTTACCGCAAAATAGGGCGGCGTTCTGTAAAGTCCCGTGCCGAATCCGAGATCGGCAAGCTTCTCGCCGAGCATAACCTTCGATGCAAGATCAACCATGGGAACATCGGTCACCTTGCTGATATAAGGCACGGTACGCGACGCTCTGGGATTGACCTCGATAACATACAGCTCGTTGTCGTAAATGAGATACTGAATATTTACAAGTCCCTTTGTTCCGAGTGCAAGAGCCAGCTTTTCGGAACAGTCGCACACCTTTTTGAGGAATTTATCGTTGAGATTGTATGGCGGATAAACAGCGATCGAGTCACCACTGTGCACGCCCGCACGCTCGATATGTTCCATTATTCCGGGGATGAGAACGTCCTCACCGTCGGAAATGACATCTACCTCAAGCTCGGTACCCGGCATATATTTATCGACCAGAACAGGGTTATCTATTCCGCCCGAAAGTATGGTTTCCATATATCTGACCGTGTGCTCGCGGGAACGTGAGATGGTCATATTCTGACCGCCGATTACATAGGACGGTCTGAGCAGTACGGGGTATCCGAGAGTCTCGGCAGCCTCAACCGCCTCATCTATCGTCGAAACGCCCATGCCCTTCGGTCTGCATATGCCGAAGCTTTCCAGAAGCGCATCGAAACGGCTTCTGTCTTCCGCCATATCGATGCCGTCGGCCGATGTTCCGAGAATTCTTATTCCGTTTTTATCAAGGAACTGTGTCAGCTTTATTGCCGTCTGACCTCCGAATGCGACAACAACGCCTATCGGATTTTCGACCTTTATGATGTTCATTACGTCCTCGGGACAGAGCGGCTCGAAATACAGACGGTCGGCAGTGTCATAGTCTGTCGATACCGTTTCGGGATTGTTGTTGACTATTACAACATCGTAGCCCATACGGCGCAGTGTCCACACACAATGGACCGAGCTGTAGTCAAATTCTATACCCTGACCGATACGTATCGGACCCGAACCGAGAACCATTATCACAGGTTTGCCGCTGCGCGTAAATCTCCTTGATTCGCAATTACTGTCGCAGCAGGAATAAAAATACGGTGTTACGGCGTCAAACTCGGCACCGCAGGTGTCAACCATTTTATAGCTGAACGGCATACCGGGAAGCTCCTGTGCACCCGTTATGCGTTTTATTGCGTCATCGGTATAACCAAGCTTCTTTGCCTGCTCGTAATTCTTGCCGCTGATACCTTCCTTTTCAAGCTTTTCTTCAAACTGTGCAAGATTTCTGAGTCTTTCGATAAACCAGCGGTCTATCTTTGTGACATTGTAAATCTCGTCGGTTGTGATGCCGCTCCTGATGGCTTCAAACACCGTGAACACACGGCGGTCGTTCTGCTCTGTCAGACGTTCACGCAAAGGTTTATCGGAGCAGGGCGGTGCATTGAGTGTGTCAAGAGATATCTCTGCACCTCTTACCGCCTTCATCAGTGCTGCTTCAAAGCTCTGACCTATCGCCATAACTTCGCCCGTTGCCTTCATCTGAGTTCCGAGCTTACGGCTGGAACCTGCAAACTTATCAAACGGCCATTTGGGGAACTTTACAACAACATAGTCGACCGTCGGCTCAAAGCAGGCACAGGTCTTGCCCGTTATGTCGTTTCTTATCTCATCGAGCGTATAACCGAGCGCTATCTTCGTTGTAATCTTCGCAATCGGGTAACCCGTGGCTTTTGAGGCAAGCGCGGAAGAACGCGAAACACGGGGATTGACCTCGATAACAGCGTATTCGAAGCTGTTCGGGTCGAGCGCAAACTGACAGTTACAGCCGCCGACGATACCTATTGCCGATATCATATCAAGCGCTGCTGCACGAAGCATACCGTATTCCTTCGCCGACAGTGTCAGTGCGGGAGCGACAACTATCGAATCACCCGTATGAACACCTACGGGATCGAAGTTTTCCATCGAACATACAGCTATGGCGTTGCCCGCGCTGTCTCTCATAGTTTCAAACTCGATCTCTTTCCAGCCTGATATACATTTTTCAACCAGTATCTGAGTTATCGGGGACATATCAAGTCCCGTTTTTGCGATGAGTTCGAGCTCCTTTTTATCATTCGCTATACCGCCGCCCGAGCCTCCGAGTGTGAATGCTGGACGTACTATGACGGGATATCCTATCTTATCGGCGATTTCAAGCGCAGTTTCCACATCCTGTGCTATGTCCGAAGGGACAACGGGCTGACCGATCTCCTTCATCGTATCGCGGAAAAGCTCTCTGTCCTCAGCCTTATCTATCGCCTCGACATCAGAACCGAGCAGACGTACGCCGTATTTTTTCAGTGTACCGTCGCGCGAAAGCTGCATCGCAATTGTCAGACCTGTCTGACCGCCGAGTCCTGCAAGCAGACCGTCGGGGCGCTCCTTCTCGATTATGCGGCGCACTGTCTGTGCATTGAGCGGCTCGAGATATATCTCATCGGCAAGATTCTTATCGGTCATAATGGTCGCGGGGTTTGAGTTGACCAGCACGACATTTATGCCCTCTTCGCGAAGCACTCTGCACGCCTGCGCACCTGCATAGTCAAACTCGGCCGCCTGACCTATGACGATAGGACCGGAACCGATGACCAGAACCTTGCGAATCGTATTATCCTTCGGCATCCGATTTCCCTCCCATCATCGCTTCAAACTTATCAAAAATAAATGATGTGTCACACGAGCTTGCACCGATTTCGGGCACAAACTGCACTGAGATGCAGCACATTCCCGTGTATTCAAGACCTTCACAGCTGCCGTCGTTTGCATTGACAAAGGTCTGCTTTGCCTTATCGGCAACACTCTTGTAATCAACCGCAAAACCGTGATTCTGTGAGGTGATGTATGTGCGTGTTCCCTGCGCGTCTTTGACCGGCTGGTTTGATCCTCTGTGTCCCTGCTCAAGCTTTGAGACAGTACCGCCCACGGAGAGCGCCGCCATCTGGTGACCGAGACCGATGGCAAGAACAGGCACCTTACCCATTATCTTTTTTATCTGTTCGATACAGAATGTGTTTTCGCAAGGATCGCCGGGACCGTTTGAAAGAACGATTCCATCCGCCGACAATGCGATTATTTCTTCGGCAGATGTATCGCTCGGCACAACGGTCACCTCGCACCCCATACCGCACAGAGCGTCAATAACCGCAAGCTGTGTGCCGTAATCCACAAGCGCGACATCATATTTCTTTTCGACCGTCGGCGCATAGACCTTCTTTTCCTTGCTGCCGACCTTTGCGACTGCACCCTTGACGCAATACGCCTTGAGACAGGTAAGATCGGACGGAACCTCGTCGCATATCATAGCATTAACTGTACCCTCATCACGGATAATTCGGGTCAGCTCTCTTGTATCGACACCGCAGATTCCGCAGATCCCTTTATTTTTCAGCAGGGTATCGAGGTCGTACTGCGAGCGGAAGTTTGACGGGGTATCGCAAAGCTCACGCACAACATAACCGCCAAGCGCAAACTCGCCCGAAAAATCCTCTTCGATAACGCCGTAATTTCCGATCAGCGGAAATGTCTGCACCACGATCTGACCTGCATAACGCGGGTCTGTAAGCGTCTCAAGATATCCCACAACAGACGTTGTGAAAACAAGTTCACCGACACTGTCACAGTGCGCGCCTATGCGCTCACCTTCAAAAACTGTGCCGTTGCTCAATACCAAAAATGCCATATTATATCACTTCTTTCCTACGAAAGGGTCGCTGCCATAACAGCTTTGATTGTATGCATACGGTTTTCTGCCTCGTCGAATACTATCGACTGCTCGCTCTCAAACACCTCATCGGTGACCTCCATACAGTCGATACCGAACTTGTCGTATATCTCCTTGCCTGTTGTGGTCTTGAGGTCGTGGAATGCGGGCAGACAGTGCATGAAGCGGCACTGTGCTCCTGCGTTATCCATAAGCTCCTTTGTAACGCGATAGGGAGAAAGCTCCTCTATACGCTCGCGCCATACCTCAGCCGGCTCGCCCATGGATACCCACACATCGGTATAGATGACGTCGGCATTCTTTGTTGCCTCGATGGGATCCTCGATAAACTCAAGGACAGCCCCCGTCTGAGCAGCGACTTCCATACAGGATTTTACAAGCTCCTGCGCGGGGAAATACTTTTTCGGGGCACAGGCAACGAAGTGCATACCCATCTTTGCACAGCCAACCATAAGGGAGTTGCCCATATTGTATCTTGCATCACCCATATATACGAGTTTCTTTCCCTCAAGTGTTCCGAAATGCTCACGGATCGTAAGAAGATCGGCAAGTATCTGGGTGGGGTGGAACTCGTTTGTAAGTCCGTTCCATACGGGAATACCCGCATACTTTGCAAGATCTTCAACTATCTCCTGACCGTATCCGCGATATTCGATTCCGTCAAACATACGACCGAGAACACGGGCTGTATCGGGGATGCTCTCCTTCTTGCCTATCTGAGAACCTGACGGATCAAGATAAACGGGATGGATTCCGAGATCGGCTGCAGCCACCTCAAACGCGCATCTTGTACGTGTGCTTGTTTTTTCAAACACGAGAGCAATATTCTTGCCGCGGCAGAGTTTATGCTCCTCGCCCGATTTTTTCATCTGCTTGAGCTGAGCCGCAAAATCGATGAGACCTGTTATCTCTTCCGGAGTAAAATCAAGCAGCTTCAAGAAGCTTCTGTTTTTAAGTGTCATAACAAACGTTCCTTTCTCTATCAGAAATACTATCGCCGATTATATATTTACGTATAATTATACGCTCGACAGCCCCTTTTGTCAACACTTTTCTGCATATTTATTCTCGCATATTTTGACCTTTCTTTCCCTCAGGAGTCCGCAAAAACAACAAATAAGCCTTACAATTATATTCATACATGGCGATGAATATTTTTTCTTTTAGTCAACAAAAAAAGAACAGGTAATAAACCTGCTCTTTACCCGTTCCATTTTTTATGCTCAACAAGACCGATCACGCCCGACATTATTTTATCTTAATACCCTTTCCTTTCAAAAACGCAATAAAGTCGTCTTTGCTTCCTTTTGTAAAAGTATCTTTTCTGAATATGTATATAAGATTTGCTTTCGACCGAAGCAAAATCAGATTCTTTGTCTGTGCTGCGTTTCTGACATTAACATAGTCAAGCTTATTGACAGAACCTGTGGATGCCGTGTTCTGAATAAAGTCTTCGGTGACGATCGTTTCAACCGAAATTTCTTTTCCGTGAACCTCCTTATCCCGTTTGACCATCGCGTTAACCTGATTGAAATAGCAAAAAATCGGGATCAATAAGTACAGCGGAACAACAATCAAAACAACAATATTTGTTGTCTTTTCAAATATGCCGATAAAAAGATTTACGAAAAAAGAAATCGCCATCAGAGCATAGCATACAACAAGCCATTTGCGCTGAAAATAATAATAGCGGTATACTTCCTTCGCAAGTTCCTTGTTCCTGACGTAGCTGTTTTCAAATAATATTTCCATTTCGCCACCACCTTAAGTTTATTATAGCACATCGGCAGCGGAGAACCAAGAAAAAGAATGAAATATTCGGCGTTGCCGAATGTGAAATAATAACCTGCGGTCATTGTGAAATTTACTGTTTCACAGAAAGTGAAATGAAATAAATCCATCATGCGCCGCAGCGCATTTCACATTGCGAAGCAATATTTCACTGCCGAAGGCAATTTCACAAATCCCAAAGGGATTTATTTCATTGAAAAAAAGAGCAAGTCTTGCGACTTGCTCTTTTTTCTGGAGGCGCCACCCAGATTTGAACTGGGGCGTAAAGGTTTTGCAGACCTCTGCCTTACCACTTGGCTATGGCGCCATATTAGTTCAAAACGACGCCGATAAGCGCCGTTTTGAACTTCTTTTGGAGCGGAATACGAGGCTCGAACTCGCTACCTCCACCTTGGCAAGGTGGCGCTCTACCAGATGAGCTAATTCCGCAAATGGTGCCTCAGGCCAGAATTGAACTGGCGACACGCGGATTTTCAGTCCGCTGCTCTACCAACTGAGCTACCGAGGCAAATGTGGCGACCCAGAACGGGCTCGAACCGTCGACCTCCAGCGTGACAGGCTGGCGTTCTAACCAACTGAACTACTGGGCCACATTATGGTGGGAACAACAGGGCTCGAACCTGTGACCCCCTGCTTGTAAGGCAGGTGCTCTCCCAGCTGAGCTATGCTCCCGTGTACTGGGTTTGCCGGATTTTCGTTTCCTTCTCTCCAGCGCTTAATTATTTTACTATATAGAATCAGACTTGTCAACACTTATTTTTATAAAAATCAAATTTTTTCTAATTTATTTTTTGAGCAGGCGTCGGGAGGACTGCAAGCCTCTTTGCCTGCGGCTCTCCCGACGCTTCCGAATTTATCTCAGCTCTTTATCAATATATTCAAAGTAAGCCTTTTTCGTGACTGCATTCTCATGCTCGCAGTACCACTCAAAGGATTCCCTCAATCCTTCCGCAAGAGATTTCGTCTGCGGTAAAAGCTGCGACTGCCTTGAAACGTCCAGCTCATATTCGTAATCATAAAACGAAAAATAGCTTCGCTGTTCGTGGTCTCCCGTGACATTGACACTCTCGAGCTTCTCCCCCGCCGCATCATAGCACATACCGACCCACGTGTTTATATCGACCGACTCGGGATTGCCGACGTTGTAAATTCTTTCTACGGGGTGCTTTTCCATAAGTATTTCCATAAACCTGCACAGGTCCTCGACATGGAAGAACTGCAGCTTCATCTTTCCGTCCTTCGGAATGAAAAACGGGCGCTTTTCTCTTGCACAGTCGAACACAAAGGGCTCGCGGTATACATTCTGCATCGGTCCGTAAAGATACGGCGGTCTGAGTATATATGCCTGCGGCAGATATTCCTTGAGATACTCTTCGGCCTCGATCTTGTTCGTGCCGTACTTGCCCCATATGGAATTTGCACCCGTTTGCTGTTCCTCTTTGAAGGGCTGTTCGAGAGTCTCGGGGTAGACCGCGCTTGAGCTTATGAAAATATAGTCGTCAAACGAGTCGAGCGCCGCCAGCAGATCGGCAACATCTTCGCGGTCATATGCCGTAATATCCAGCACAGCATCAAAGTGATGCCCCTTGAGCTTATCGCCGAGGTTATGCCTGTCCGCTTCGATGAGTGTCACATTTTCGGGCTGCGGCTTTGTATTTCTGTTAAGCACAAAGACATTGTAGCCGTGCTCAGCAAAATATTGCGCCGCAAACCTGCTCACAAACACCGTACCGCCTGTTACCAGAAGATTTTTCATAACGCACCTCCGAAAAAATTTGGATATACAAAAAACGGGCAGAGCCGAATCGGCTCTGCCCGCCCTATACTAATTTATAAATGCGTCGTGGATAGCTGCAACAGCCTTGTCTGCGTCCTCTTCATCAACGAGAACGGAGATCTTGATCTCGCTTGTTGCAATCATGGAGATGTTGACGTGAGCGGAATAAAGTGCTTCGAACATCTTTGCTGCAACACCGGAGTGTGTCTCCATACCTGCACCGACGATGGATACCTTTGCGACCTTGTTGTCGATCATGATATCGCTGCCGCCGACGTTGCTGAGAAACTGGCGCATGATCTCGACAGCCTCCTCGCCGTTGCTTCTTGCGACGGTGAAGGTGATGTCCTTGGTGTTGTTTCTGCCGACCGACTGAAGAATGATGTCGATATTGATATTCTTTGCAGCGAGACGGGAGAAGAGCTTGAATGCGATGCCGGGTTCATCCGCAACACCGATAACCGATATTCTTGAAACGTCGCAATCCTTTGCAACGCCGCTGATAAGCATTTTTTCCACTTTAACGACCTCCTTGACTATTGTTCCGGGCTTTCTTACGAGCGAGGAAAGAACCTCGAGCTCAACATTGTATTTCTTTGCCATCTCGACAGAGCGGTTGTTGAGAACCTGTGCGCCGAGTGTGGCAAGCTCAAGCATTTCATCGTATGTTATCTCATCGAGCTTCTTTGCGTTCTTGACCTTTCTGGGGTCAGCGGTATAAACGCCTTCAACGTCGGTGAATATCTGACACTTGTCGGCACGCATTGCTGCAGCAATCGCAACAGCGCTTGTATCGCTGCCGCCGCGACCGAATGTGGTGATGTCATCGTGCTTGTTGAGACCCTGGAAACCTGCAACAACAACGATCTTGTGCTGGTCGATCTCCATGTTCATTCTGTCACAGTTGACATTCTTGATTCGAGCCATGCCGTAGGCGGAGCTTGATCTGAAACCTGCCTGCCAGCCGAGCAGCGAAACAACGGGGAAACCGAGCTTCTCGATAGCCATTGCAAGCAGAGAAATAGATATCTGCTCGCCCGCTGCCATGAGCATATCCATCTCACGTCTCGAGCCCTTGGGATTTATCTCCTTTCCCTTAGCGATGAGATCATCGGTAGTGTCGCCCTGAGCGGAAACAACAACGATAACGTCGTTGCCTTCCTTGTATGTGTCTGTTACGATCTTCGCAACATTCATCACACGCTCTGCGTTTGCTACTGACGAGCCGCCGAACTTCTGAACTATCAGACCCATATTTATAACCATTCCTTTCCTAGGTATAAATCCTCAATTATTATATGCCTGCCGGTTGCACCGCGGGCACATCGCTCGCGGATACAACGGAGTTCTGCTGCATCTCCTGCGTTTTGAGCTCATTGAGATCGACCGTGCGATCGGTCAGCAGAGTGACCGTCTGCCCGACATCGACCGCGCCGCTCGAATGAGCCGCAATATGACTTTCTATTTCATTCCATCTTGTTGTATCAAGATCGGATACGCTGTTTTTATATATAACCGATGACTCGAACACTCTCTTTGAAGCCGATGCCGAAAGCGTATTCCCGAGCGGTGAAATGTCGGTATTCGCGCTCACTCCGCCAGCCGCTTTTGCATAATCGGCACAGTTCTGAGCCGAAGCCATCTCATCGACCAGACCGACCGCAAGATCACGTCTCACCGTCGAATTATACGCTGTGCGTGTTATGAAAAAGCCTTCACTGTACGCCGCGGTCACCCAGTTCACGGGCGACAAGGGCAGCATAACAAGCTCCACAGAATCGGTTACGGTTATCCTGTTATAATCCTCTGTCGAAAAAGCTATCATCGCAGCCTTGCCGCTGTTGAACAGCTCAAATGCGTCAGTGCGGTTCTTTTTGTCCCTGTCAGCGCCGAGGATAGCGTCGTGAAGATCGCTTGCCGACACATACTGCGCCAGCTCATCGGTTATCGCTGCCGGCGGGAAAGCCCCCGCGTTATAAAGCTCGTCGTATATCGCAAGCGTCCCGTTCCAAAGAACATCACTTCCGCTGACACAGTCGAGCGCATCGGCGACCGACTGCTCACCGCCCGTACAGAGAAGAATCTGCTGAATTACGGCAGCACAGTCATCTGCAGGGTTTGCAAAAAGAATGACACCCGAAGCCGCGAGCTCCTTTGCCGCGGAAACAAGCTGTGTTTTATCTGAAGGTATCTCGGCGAGAAGCTTCGTGTTGACCGCGATGCCCGAAAACTCGCCGAAGCACGGTATACAGTAAACCTCACCGTCGTCCGCGCGCACGCAGTCAAGCGCCTTGTCGCTTATACCCGACGCAAAATCGGGATAGTCCTTTCTGATCTCGCTGAGCGGAACAAAATATTTCCTCAGCGACTCGCCCGAAAGCTCCTGTGCGTAATAATAAACAACATCGGGAGAATCGGTGCCTGTATATGTTGCCTCAAGAGCAGCGTCAAGCTTATACGCCTCGCTGCGGTTGACGGTGGTATCTCTCACATAAATACTGCTGTTTTCAGCCGAAAACGCCGCGAGCACACCGCCGTAAACGTCCATCTCACTGCTTCCGCCGAGAATCGAGACGGTTTTCAGCGTGACGGTTTTGGCTTCCACCTCTTTGGAACAGCCCGCTGCCGCAAGCACAAGAAGCATCGACAGCATCAGGCACAAAAGGCGTTTTTTAAGCATTTTTTAATCCTTTCCGACTCAGCCGAGTTCAATAGGGTATTACAGAAAATCCGCCTACTATCGGAAGCTTTTCGGTCTTTTCATTATATACGCCCAGCATTCCGCACACGGTCAGCCAGAGCGCACAGCCGAAAACGGCCGCGCCGCCGACCCACGAAATCACCGCCGACATGATACCGCCGACCGCAGGTATCAGACCGACAAGAGCCGACACGATCACCACAGCCAGCGCCGCCAGCATCTCGAATATGAATAGGCAGGCGCCCTGATTGAGATGAAACCTCAGCCGACGGCTGGTTTTGCCCTCACCGAGCAAACCTATCAGCCAGAGCGGTCCGAGATATGCACAAAAGCTGAGTGTTTTGATTTCTGCTTTGTCCATCGTATCCTCCGACAGCCGCCGAACGATAATCGGCAAAGCTTATGATTAGACCATTATTGCCCCGATATTATATCACACGCGCCATTGCGTTACAAGATGTTTTTGCATTAAAATTAGCAAAAACTTGCAAAAATCACTGCGCGACGGCATCGATTTGCGTGTCTGTGTTTTTAAGCGTCACCGTCACCCGGTTGGGCAGGCAGACTATCGTCTCGCCCTGCGAATCGATCCACCCCTGCCCGACGCATATCTCATCGGAGCAGTCAGCACTTCGCATACGCACCTTGCCGCCCGAGATTTCAATAACATTATTATGCCCGTTTTCGGAAACTGTGTACACAGCATCCTCATTCAGGTCGAGCTGTGCGCACATCTCACCGTTCACCGATATCTCAACGGTGCTCATTTCCTGCCCCGAATCGAGCAGAAACACAACACCGAGCAGCAGGGATATCACAAGTATTGCGGCGATTATCACCGCATCTCCGCGTTTAATCATCCATCGTGAAGAGTCTGTGCATCGCTGCAAGACATATCTTTGCGTGGCGCATCATATCGTCCTCGCCGAAGCCTTCATTCGCCTGATGCAGAAGGGTCGGCGGACTGTCGGGAAATTCCATTCCGAATGCGACGCCGCGTCCGCCGAGCGAGCGCGCATAGGTGCCGCCGCCCGTTGAATAAAGCTCGGCCTTCTCGCCCGTTATCTCCTCATAGCAGTCGCAGAGGGCTCGGATAAGCTTATCGTCCTCGGGCATATATATCGGCGCGACATCGCTCTCAACGCAAAGCTCGAATCCGTTATCTGCCGCCGTTTTTTCAAGAATTGCAACTATATCGCTGCCGAGTTTCGTCACGGGATACCGCACGTCCATTCCGAAGACCGTTTTTCCGTCCTTCTCGCGGATGTTTCCGAGATTGAAAGTAAGCTTGCCCGAAGGCTCGTCACTGCAGTCTATTCCCATACCGATACCGTCGTAATCGGCTGCAACGGTCTTTGCCGCCTTTTTGATGAAGCTGCCTGCGCCATCGAGCTTTTCAGCAAGCGCACAGATGAGCGCAGATGCCGCATTGACGCCGGATTCGGGCTCCATTGCGTGTGCCGATTTACCGTAAACACCGACTACATATCTGTTGCAGTTCATGCTCAGGTCAAACTGACAGCCGCGCTCCTTCACAAACTCCATAATGTCCGCGATTTCCTTCTCGGAGCACTCAAGCTCTGCCTGCGCTTTTTCCGCAACGCAGTTGACCGCAGTGCCTGCCGATATGCTTTTTACCGCCTCGCTGTCATTGGGTACAGACATACTAAAATGCAAGATTCCCTTCTCGCGGTTGCAAACAGGGTATGCTGAATCGGGTGTAAATGCCATCGAAGGAAGGGGTTCGGCAGCAAAAAAAGTTTCCATATCACCCATTCCGACCTCTTCACCGCAGCCGAAAACGCATCTGAATCTGCGTTTTCCGACAACTCCCGCATCGGCAAGGGCTTTCATACACCAAAGAGCGACGACCGCCGCTCCCTTGTCGTCGGCAACACCACGTCCGAGCAGACGTCCGTCCCTGACGGTCAGCGTGAACGGGTCGGTATCCCAGCCGTCACCCGCAGGCACAACGTCGACGTGAGTGAGCACGGCGGCATAATCCTCGCCCTCGCCCATTTCGGCATAGCCCGCCGCATTTCCGATGTTTTTCACCGAAAAACCGAGTTCTTTCGCTCTTTCGAGGATATAATCGAGTGCTCTCGCAGCCTCTTTTCCGAACGGGCAGCCGTCCTCTTCCTCCGACGCAACGGAAGGAATGGACACAAGCTCCGCGAGGTCTTTCATAATTTCCGATTTATACTTTTCAATGATACTGTAATCCATAACAAGCACGATTCCTTTCGACATTTTTGACTTGACAGTTCTAAATAATAAGTATACAATAACCTAAAGTTTTTTTCAACATCTACTGTATTATCAGGAAGGGAATGACAGATATTATGCTCATGGCGGTCGATATAGGAAACACCAACATCACTATGGGAGTTTTTCCCGACCCGAGCAGCAACGAACTGCTTTTTACATCACGCCTTGCTTCAGAGCTTCACCGCACTACCGATCAGTATGCCGCTGATCTGGGAAGTATCTGCGGCTTTCACGGTGTCACAAAGGACGACGTTGACTGCGCCATTATCTCATCTGTCGTACCTCTTCTCACGGGTTCCGTCAGCAATGCCATCAAGCTGATCTTCGGTATCGACGCAATAATCGTCGGACCGGGTGTCAAGACGGGACTGAACATTCTCATCGACGATCCCGCTCAGACGGGCGCCGACCTCGTTGCGGTATCGGTTGCGGCAAAGGAGCTTTTCCCCTGCCCGAACGTTGTATGCGATCTCGGCACCGCAAGCACTATTACTGTTCTCGACAAGAACGGAAATATGATCGGCGGCGTGATTTATCCCGGCGTGCGCACATCGCTCGAGGCTCTCGTTTCAAAGACCTCGCTGCTCCAGCTCGTCAGCCTTGACGCACCGAAAAAGGTCATCGGCAGCAACACGATAGAATGTATGCAGTCGGGCGTTATCTTCGGCGCCGCCTCCCTTCTCGACGGAATGATCGACCGCATCGAAGCTGAGCTCGGAGAACCCGTCACCGCAATTGCGACAGGAGGTCTGAGCACCTCTGTGACCGCTCACTGCAAACGCAGCTTTGAGTCCTGCGAAAATCTTATACTCATCGGTCTGCGTCTTATCTACGTAAAAAACCGCTAACGGTTTTTTTATAAAAATTTTTAACGCGCTGTATCCCTGTCCGAGGAGCAGCAGCGGAAGCTCAAAAAGATTGGGATCTTTTTGAGCTGCAAGTTTTTCTTTTGAGTCGATGCGACTCAAATCTCGGCATAAGCCGAGACCGCTAAACTTGCGGCTCTCTGCCACAATC
>SVPG01000034.1 GCA_015065975.1 Oscillospiraceae bacterium
CGTTTGGAATCGTTGACCTTTCTCTCGCACCTACTCCCGCGGTCGGTGACTCGGTTGCACATATCCTTGAGGAGATGGGTCTTGAGAGGTGCGGCGCTCACGGAACAACTGCCTGTCTTGCACTGCTCAACGACGCGGTCAAGAAGGGCGGCGTAATGGCGAGCTCCCACGTCGGAGGACTTTCGGGTGCGTTCATTCCCGTATCAGAGGACGCTGGCATGATAGATGCCGCACGCTGCGGTGCGCTCACCCTCTCGAAGCTTGAAGCCATGACGGCGGTCTGCTCCGTCGGTCTTGATATGATATGCGTGCCGGGAGATACCTCGGCCGAGATACTTTCCGCAATCATCGCAGATGAGGCTGCAATAGGCATGGTCAACTCAAAAACCACCGCGGTCAGACTCATCCCCGCAATAGGCAAAAAGGAAGGCGACGAGGTCGAGTTCGGAGGACTCTTCGGCTCGGGTCCCGTAATGCCCGTCAACAGATATTCGCCCGCAAAATTCATCTCAAGAGGCGGAAGAATCCCTGCACCGATGCAGAGCCTGAAGAACTGAGTCAAAGCCGTCAATCTCTTCGGAGAAAGGAAAGGTCACATTTATGCAGAATATGATAAAGCGCATTGTCGATATGGACAAGCGCGCAAGAGAGCTGACCGAGCAGGCAAAGCTCAGAAGAGCCGGTTCGGTCGAGGCTGCCGAAAAGAAAAAAGAAGAGGTCAGACAGAATTATATAAACCTTGCCCGCAAACGTATCGAGGTCATCGAACGCTCCGAGATGCGTGATGCTCAGGAGGACTGGGAGAAGATAGAGGCCCGTCATGCAGAGATTGCTGACCGTCTCGACAGAACATATGCCGAGAAGAAGGACGAATGGGTCGATGAGCTTGTCAGACGTGTCACGAAGGGAGACGGGCTGCTGTGAAGATGCCCTCGAATGCTTCCAATGCGCTGCTGGCAAAATGCCGTGCAATATACGGGCGCAGACTGAGCGCGCAGGACTATGATACGCTCATATCCTGCCGTACCGTTTCGGATGTTGCCGCTCAGCTCAAACAGACGAGCTATGCAGCCGCTCTGGAAAAGATCGATCAGAGCTCGATTCACCGCGGTCAGCTTGAAGCGGCGCTCAACGCAATGCTCTATGAGGAGTTTGCGTCGCTGTGCAGATACGAGCGGTCGCTCGGCGTATGGATGAGCAACTATATCATGATGCGCGGTGAGATTCTGCAGCTGCTCGAGTTTCTCAAGATGCTCGCAGCGGGCAGACCGGGCGAGTATATCTTTTCGCTTCCCGATTATTTCAGGGAGCACACCGAGCTCGACCTCAACCGACTTGCGATGGCGAGGAGTTATTCCGATATGCTGTCGGCGCTCAAAGGTACGGAATATGCAAAGGTGCTTGTCGGATTTGCACCGAAAGAGGGTCAGCCGTTTGACTTTGCGATGATCGAGCACGCTCTTTACGAAAAGCTGTACGATCAGCTTTTCGGCATGATAGAGAAGCATATGAGCGGCAAGGCGGAGAAGGAAATGCTCGAGCTTGTCGGAACAAAGCTTGATCTTATCAATTTCAGCCATATTTACAGGCTGAAAAGATATTACGGCGCAACTGCCGATATGACGAGACGTATGACCTTCCGTCACCATTACAAGCTCGGCGCTAAAACGGCCGAGGCTATGGCGACGGCACAGAGCTCCGACGAGGTGCTTGAGCTGTTGTACGAAAAGACGCCCTACGGCAGACAGGTAAACGAGGATATGGTTGTTGACGGCTACGCTGAGCAGGAAAGCTCGAGGATACTTGCCGCAAAGGCGAGACATCTTCTGCGGTTCTCGATAAGTCCGCCGGTCGTGCTCAAGGCGTTCAGCATACTCGCCGATGCGCAGATGCACGATGTTATAACGATAATCGAAGGTGTCAGATACGGTATGCAGCCCGACGAGATACGCAGGCTGACCGTTATGAAGGACCTGATCTGATATATTTTCAATGAGAGAGGAGTGGTAATATATGGCTGTAACGAAAATGAGCCTTGTCAGCGTGGTCGGCTCGATGAGCAAGCTTGACACGGTGCTCGATACCTGCTGCAGCGGTGAGAATTTTCACATCGAGCAGGCAACCAGCTTCTTCCACAACAGCTCCGATTTTACGTCGATAAATGACGAGAACCCTTACAGTCCTCTGTATACCGGACTTAAGGATACGCTTGCGGGTGCAAGGCTTGAGCCGATAAGCACCGAGGAAAGCGCTCCGCTTATGCCCGATTCGCAGATAGCCGAGTTTGTCGAGGAGTTCTCAAATACCATGAGAGCGGCAAGCGAGGAGAGAACGAATATCGAGACCGAGCTTGCAAGGGTCGAGCGTGAGATGGAGCAGATGAAACACTTCGAAGGTCTTGAACTCAAGCTTGACGAGGTTTTCGCCTGCGAATACATAAAGGTAAGATTCGGCAGACTGCCCAGAGAGAGCTATGACAAGCTCAGCCTTTACAGCGACAACCCGTTTGTTATTCTCTTCCCCTGTACAAAGGATTCAAAATATGTCTGGGGTGTCTACTGCGCGCCGATAGAGGCCGTTGCGGAGGTCGACAGAATATTCCAGAGCCTTTACTGGGAGAGGCTGATGATTCCCGATGCGGTCGGTACTCCCGAGGAGGCGTGCGAGGCGCTCAGGCAGAAACGCGAAGAGCTCATGGCACGCAAGGAAGAGGCTTCGCGCAGGATAGAGAGCTACTGGGAGGTCAAATCGGGCGACTGCAGCAGGATACTTTCCTATCTTGAAAAGAGAAGCTCGCGGTTTGAGCTTCGCCGCTCGGTCGCAAGATACAAGGAGGGAGGCACCTTCTTCCTTGCAGGCTGGATACCCAAGCGCGAGGAAAAGAGCTTCAGGGCAAAGCTTGAGAGGATCGGAGACCTCGATATCGATATCGAAAAGCCCGACAAGGACTCCGAACACTCACCCCCCGTCGAGATACGCAACAAGGGAATGTTCAAGCCCTTCGAATTCTACGTAAAGATGTACGGACTTCCCGCATACAGGGAGATCGACCCGACGCCGTTTGTCGCGTGGACGTATTTTATCCTGTTCGGAATGATGTTTGCCGATGTCGGTCAGGGCCTTGTGCTTTCGCTCATCGGATACTTCATCATGTGGAAGAAGCTCAACATGGAGCTCGGAAGAATCGTCGGAATATGCGGAATATCGTCTGCGATATTCGGTGTGCTCCTCGGCTCGGTGTTCGGCTTCGAGGAATGGCTCAATCCCTTCTGGGGCTGGGTAAGCTCAAAGACGGGAATACCGCTCAACCACGGAAAGCTTATAAACGTCGAGGATTCCGAGGTGGTCAATTACCTCATTTACGCGACGATAGGTATAGGCGCTGTGCTCGTGTCGATAGCAATGCTCCTCAATATCTATACAAAGCTCAAGCAGGGTATGTACGGAGATGCACTGTTCGGTCAGAACGGCGTCGCGGGTCTTGTGTTCTATGTTTCGGTAATCGCGGGTGCGGTCGGTATGCTCACCGGTCTTTACAGCGTGATGACCACCCCGTACATAATCTGTCTCATAGTTATTCCGCTTCTGCTCATTTTCCTCAGAGAGCCTCTCGGAGAGCTTATCGAGGGCAAGGAGCATTGGCTCCCCGAAAAACCGGGCGAGTTCCTTATGCAGAACTTCTTCGAGCTGTTCGAGGTTCTGCTGTCCTACGTTTCAAATACCGTCAGCTTCCTGCGAGTGGGCGCGTTTATACTTGTCCATTACGGCATGATGACGGTCGTTTTCACACTGGCCGAAATGAGTCCCGAATGGTCCTTCGGATATATCGCGGTTGTTATTATCGGCAACGGTATCGTAATCGCACTTGAAGGTCTTCTCGTCGGAATCCAGGCGCTCAGACTTGAATTCTATGAGATGTTCAGCCGATTCTATTCGGGTTCGGGACGCGCGTTCACACCGTCGGGAGCAAGACTTCCGGCACACAACTGATAAATTTTGGAGGTATAAAATCATGGAGTACATTGCACTTCTTATTCCCGTAGCAGTCATTGCAGCATCAGTTTATTTTTCCATCCGCTCTTTCAGAAAGACAGGCAACGCAGGCAAAGCGGTCAGAATCAACCTTATCACGGCGGTTCTTCTCTTTGCTGTATGCATTATCGCTCCTCTGACAGTAAACGCTGCTGAGGTTTCAGGCGCTGACGCTCAGACCGCAGCTGTCGCAGAGGGCGAGAGTGAGACTGCTGAGGCTGTTTCCTACGACCCGACAAAGGGTCTCGGTATGCTCGGTGCAGCGCTCGTTACAGGTCTTTCCGGTATCGGCGGCGGTATAGCCGTTGCTGCTGCAGCTCCCGCAGCTATCGGTGCAACAAGTGAGGACCCGAAGGCTTTCGGTAAGGCTCTTATCTTCGTTGCTCTCGGCGAGTCCATCGCTCTTTACGGACTTGTTATCTCCATCATGATCCTCGGTAAGTATTAAGGCAATCTGTGCCAAAAGATTATATGAAATTTTATCTAATCAGCGACATAGTTAAAAAGCCTGCGACTTTTTAACAGCGAGTTTCCCGATTCGGCTTGCGCCGAACCGAAAAACATCGCCCGAATTCTGATGGGTGCAGTGAGTTTATTATGAAATTTTATCTTATAAGCGACAATATTGACACGCTGGTGGGCATGAGGCTTGCCGGCATAGAGGGTACGGTCGTGCATGAAGCCGACGAGGTTACCGCAGCGCTCGAGTCGGCAATCGCCGATGAAGATATCGGAGTCGTTCTGATAACCGAGCGGCTGGGTTCGTTGTGCGAGCCGCTTGTGAGCCGTCTAAAGCTCAATTCACGCCGTCCCCTGATAGTTGAAGTTCCAGACCGCCACGGCGGCGGACGAACAAAGGACGCTATCTCGAGATACGTCCGCGAATCCATCGGTATAAAGATTTAACGCATTGGAAAAAGGTGGTCGAAGTCATGCAGTCACAGGATGAAAAGCTTGGCAAGTTCCTGCAGGCTATAAATGAATACTCCGAAAAGCAGCGCCAGCTTATTCTTATGGAGGTCGAGGAGCAGAACCGCATCGAGCTCGAGAGGGCAGAGAAGGAGACTCTTGCCGACACATACCGTATGATAAGCCGTCACACTGCTGACGTGAGAAGCTCGATTGCAAGAGAGCTTTCCAGCAGGGAGCTTTCGAGCAGAAAGGCTCTTCTCGAAAAGAGAGGCGCCATAGAACGCGAGGTCTTTGAAGCGGCGGGCAAAAAGCTCTGCGAGTTTGTAAAGACCGAAGATTATGCAAAATATCTCTCCGGCTGTGCAAAGGCGGCGGCATCAACCTTCAGAAAAGCCGCCGATGATACGGTTTTCCGTATCCGTCCCGAGGATATGAAATATTCCGAGCTTATCGGACGCGAATTCGGCGCACAGTGCCGCTTTGAAGAGGACGCGGGTGTGTCTGTCGGAGGAATCCTTGCGCTCAACAAGAAGCTGGGTCTGGCGCTTGACCTGACACTCGGCTCGAGACTTGAGCAGCAGAAGGAATGGTTCTGCGAAACGAGCGGACTGCTCGTTTGCTGACGACGATATTAGAGCAAGCTAAGGAGGTTGGTTGTTTTGTCGACCAACGTAATTTACGGTATAAACGGTCCGGTCGTTACCGTCAAGGGAGCGACATCGCTTTCCATGATGGAGATGGTCTATGTCGGTGAGCAGAAGCTCGCGGGCGAGGTCATAAAGCTCGACAACGGATTCACTACAATTCAGGTCTATGAGGAAACGACCGGTCTCAAGCCGGGCGACCCCATATATTCCACAGGCGCAAGACTTGCCGCAACCCTCGGACCGGGTATACTCGACAATATCTTTGACGGTATCGAAAGACCGCTGAGAGATATTGAAAAGCAGAGCGGCGCGTTTATTGCGAGAGGTGCTTCGATGTCCGCGCTCGATGTCGAAAGACAGTGGGATGTTACCGTCGATGCAAAGGTCGGCGACGTCCTGCAGGGCGGTCAGATATACGCAAGATGCCCCGAAACCTCGATAATCGAGCACCGCTGTATGGTGCCGCCCTCCGTTTCGGGCAAGGTCGAGTGGGCAGCGCCGAACGGAAAATACACAATAAACGACACGGTTGTGAAGCTGCGCCTTGACAACGGTCAGCTTTATGAGCTCACCCTCTGTCAGAGATGGCCGATAAGATCGCCCCGTCCCGTGGCTCAGAGGCTTTATGCAAACGTTCCTCTCATCACGGGTCAGAGGGTCATAGACACCCTTTTCCCGATCGCAAAGGGCGGCACAGCCGCAGTTCCCGGCGGATTCGGAACGGGCAAGACCATGACCCAGCACCAGCTCGCAAAATGGTGCGACGCAGATATTATTGTTTATGTCGGCTGCGGTGAGCGAGGAAATGAAATGAGTCAGGTCCTCAACGAGTTCTCGTCGCTTATCGACCCGAAATCGGGTCGTCCGATGACTGACCGTACCGTTCTCATCGCAAACACCTCGAATATGCCCGTTGCAGCCCGTGAAGCTTCGATATATACGGGAATAACCCTCGCCGAGTATTACCGCGATATGGGTTATCACGTCGCAATAATGGCCGACTCGACCTCCCGTTGGGCTGAGGCGCTCAGAGAGATAAGCGGTCGACTTGAGGAGATGCCGGCTGAAGAAGGCTTCCCCGCATATCTCCCGTCGAGACTTTCGGAGTTCTATGAGCGTGCGGGTCTTGTAAAGACGCTCGGCAGCGAGGAAGGCTCGGTAACGATAATCGGAGCCGTTTCCCCGCAGGGTTCGGACTTCTCCGAGCCCGTCACACAGAACACAAAGCGTTTCACACGCTGCTTCTGGGCGCTTGACAAATCGCTCGCTTATGCAAGACATTATCCCGCAATAAACTGGCTCAATTCCTACAGCGAATATACAGGCGACCTCGAGCGCTGGTATGATACGAATGTCGGCGAGGACTTTATGCGCTGCAGAACGCAGTTTTCCTTCCTTCTCCAGGAGGAGGCAAGGCTGATGGAGATCGTAAAGCTGATCGGTTCGGACGTTCTTCCCGACGATCAGAAGCTTATAATCGAGACTGCAAAGGTTATCCGCGTCGGATTCCTTCAGCAGAACGCTTTCCATAAGGACGATACATATGTTCCGCTTAAAAAACAGCTCCTTATGATGCGCGCGATACTTTATCTCCATAAGCGTTCGGTGACGGCGATATCGGTCGGAGTTCCCCTTTCCATGATTCTGGAAACAGGACTTTTTGACCGCCTTACAAGAATTAAATACGATATCCCCAACGACGATCTTTCGGCGCTCGAAAGATATCCCAGGGATATTGATGAGACAATAAGCGCACTCAGCCAAAGATAAGCTGTCTGATTGCCGCAGGAAAGAATGATTTATTATGATACTTGAATACGTTGGAGTCAAAGAAATAAACGGTTCACTCATAGTGCTGGAAGGCGTTGACGACCCGTCATATGAGGAGGTCGTGCAGATAAAGCTGGACGACGGCTCGGTCAGAAACGGAAGAATAGTCACCTGTGAGGGAGACAAGGCCGTGATACAGGTGTTTGAAGGCACATCGGGCATCGCTCTCGACAACACAAGAACACGTATGACGGGACGTCCGATGGAGATGGCTCTTTCGGAGGAGCTTCTCGGAAGAGTGTTCAACGGTGTCGGTCGGTCGATAGACGGACTGGGCGAGATTTATCCCGTATGCCGCAGAAACATAAACGGCACGCCGATAAACCCCGTGTCCAGAATCTATCCGAGAAACTATATCTCGACGGGCATATCCTCGATCGATACCCTCATCACCCTTATCCGCGGTCAGAAGCTGCCGATATTCAGCGGCTCGGGCATGAAGCATAACGAGCTTGCTGTGCAGATAGTGCGTCAGGCAAAGATATCGGGCGCAGAGAACGAAAAGTTCGGTATAGTCTTTGCGGCAATGGGCGTAAAGCAGGACGTTGCGGACTATTTCCGCCGTTCCTTCGAGGAATCGGGCGTTCTCGGCAGAGTTGCAATGTTTCTGAACCTTGCAAACGACCCGATCATCGAGCGTATTCTTACACCGAGATGTGCTCTCACGGCGGCCGAATACCTCGCATTCGAACACAATATGCACATCCTCGTAATTATGACCGATATGACCTCGTATGCTGAGGCGTGCCGTGAGTTCTCCTCCTCGAAGGGGGAAATCCCCGGCAGAAAGGGATATCCCGGATATCTCTATTCCGACCTCGCCTCTCTTTACGAGCGTGCAGGCATGATAAAGGGAAGTGAGGGCTCGGTAACTCAGATCCCGATTCTAACAATGCCCAACGACGATATAACACACCCCGTACCCGACCTTACGGGCTACATTACCGAAGGTCAGATAGTTCTCGACAGAGCGCTTGACGGTTCGGGAATCTATCCTCCCGTGTCGGTCCTTCCGTCCCTTTCCCGTCTTATGAAGGACGGTATAGGTGAGGGCTACACCCGTGAGGATCATTCAGCCCTTGCCAACCAGCTTTTTGCCTGCTACGCAAAGGTTCAGGACGCACGCTCGCTTGCCTCGGTTATAGGTGAGGACGAGCTTTCGGCGTCAGACAAGCGTCTGCTCGAATTCGGCAGAAAGTTTGAAAAACAGTTTGTCAATCAGGGAATGAACGAGAACCGCAGCATGGAACAGAGTCTCTCGCTCGGCTGGAAGCTGCTTTCCGACCTTCCCGCTCAGGAGCTCGACCGCGTTGACAACGAAATGCTCGAAAAATATTATCATAATAAGAGCGACAGTGAGCAATAATTTGTTTGTGAGGTGAAGCCGTATGTCCGTCGTGCCAACCAAAAGCAATCTTATGGCGACAAAAAAATCTCTGGATCTGTCGGGCGTCGGCTATGAGCTGCTCGACAGGAAGAGAAATATCCTTATCCGTGAAATGATGTCCCTTATCAGCAAGGCTTCGCAGATTCAGGAGAAGATCGACTCGACCTACGCATCGGCTTATATTGCCCTGCAAAGGGCTCAGACGGTGCTCGGTGTGTGCGAGCCCCTCGCACAGTCGATACCCGTTGAGGACGGTCTGAGGCTCTCTTTCCGCTCCGTAATGGGTGTTGAGCTGCCGACAGTCACCCTCGACGAGACGGACATTGGTATTCCTTTCGGTCTCTCGACATCGGATTCCCTGCTCGATGACGCATATCTCAAATTTGTCGAGGTCAAGAAGCTTACCGTCGAGCTCGCCGAGGTGGAGAATTCGGTCTACCGCCTTGCGGACGCCATCGGAAGGACGCAGAAACGCGCGAATGCCCTCAAGAATATCCTTATTCCGAAATTTGAAGCCGAGGTCAAGGAAATCACCGAAGCTCTGGAAGAAAAGGAGCGCGAGGAATTCTCACGCATGAAGGTCATCAAGATGCAGAAAAAATAAATTTTTGTTTTTTTAAATTTAAAAATCCTGTACGCCGTTCTTGAACGGCGTACAGGATTTACCAAAAATAAATGCCGCAATGTCGACAAAGAATAATCCTGTAACGATTGAAGAAATTTCAAACTGTTACAGGATTTTTTGCGTCATGACGCAGAAAGGATGTATTTTGTGAACAGTATGCTCGACAGAATAGCTCTGCTGCTCGTCGTCATCGGCTCCATAAACTGGGGTCTGGTGGGTATATTCAAATTCGACCTGGTAGCATGGCTGTTTGGCGGTCAGACCTCGGTTATAAGCCGTATCGTGTTTACGCTTGTCGGTCTCGCAGGACTGTGGTGCGTCTCGCTCCTCTTCCGTCCGTCGCTTTCGGACGCAGGCGAACGGTCAAATAACTGAATGATTTGCGCCTGCGGTGCAACAGTGCCGCAGGAGATTACAAGAAAAAAACAGCAGTCGGCACGACTGCTGTTTTGCTTTATCGTTTTTTGAAAAACTCACTCAGACGGTCGCCTTTTACCAGAAATGCCCTTTCGGCGATCTCAGCGAGCGGTGTATCTGAATACGAATCGGAATAAAACTCGATTATATTACAATCGGGATAATCGCTTTTAAAGCGAACAACCTTTTCATCGCCCCAGCAGTTGAGCCCTTCATACTTTCCCGTGTCGGGGTCGACCCGAGAAGCGATAAGCCTTACGCCCAGCTTTTTACATATAGGGCGAAGCAGGAATTCGGGCGATGCGGAGATGATAAGATCATCGTCGCGCTTCATCTCGAGATACCACTTTTTTATACCGACCTGCTTTTCCTCCCAGAACTTCTCAGCGAGCTCTTCGGTGCCGCCCGTGTGACGAAGGAATCTGTACATGACCTCTTTGAACTGAGTCTTTGTGCGCCGTCCGAGCTTGTAAAGAAGAAAATACCATGCGGTTGCAGGCAGCTCGACCAGTGCGGAAGGGTGACGGGCGATGGTGTAGAAATAGAAATCAGCCGTGCTGTCACGCTTGTATATGGTCTTGTCAAAATCGAAGGCGTTGAAGGATACGTTCATCGGATATCTCCTGTTTTGTTATCTGTTATCCGGCGGAAGAGGTCTCGAGCCGCCGTTGTAGGTCGGCTGGGAATCGTAGTAGTTGTTGAGTATCTGCGAAAGGCGTGCAGAATCGTCAACGGGAGCATCGGGCTGCTGAGTGACAACGGGCTGCTGCGTGCGCTGACGTTCCATCAAAGGACGGAAGAGAGCATAGTTTCCTGCGGGTGCAGTCTGCTCGTTGTACTGCTGCGGATAGTTGTACACAGGTACGGGCGATGCGGGATAAACGGGTGCAGCAGGAGCGACCGGCTGAGTATAAACGGGTGCAGCCTGCTGTATGACGGGCATCTGTGCAGCGGGTGCGCTTGCCTGCTTCTGAACGGGAATGGTGCGCGTTTTGAGGATCATGATAAGCGTCATAACGCCGATTACGCACAGAGCAAAGAACATCCAGCTGTAATTTCTGATAAGTGTGCCGGAGGTGAGTCTGAACTCCATGAAGAATGCAAGAGTGAACATACCTGCGGCGAGCAGCCAGTAGAATATGTAGATCGGCTTGAAGCCGTACTGCTTGCATATGCGTACGCTTGCGATGACCAGTATCGCGCCGAGGAATATCGCACAGGCAACCTGGGTGAATCTGACAAATCCGAGCAGGTTGAGGAAGAGAGCGTCGTTTCTCCAGCTTTCGAGCATGATCTGGAAGGTGGAGTATACGAGAATGAATGAGATGAAAGCGTCGCCTGTGCGATATGTGCGTTTTTTCGGAGTGTAGGTCGAAAGGTATACGCACAGAGATACGATGAAAGCGACGGCGGCAGCGGCAGCCTCGAAGGGGTATACGCACATCTGCCAGCTCTTTGTGCTCTCAACATATACCGATATCGGGAAGAAATGCCATTTTTCGGCGTGAACGATAACACCGAGATCGTCGCCGCTGAAATAGGAAGCCATACGTCCGATGCATATTCCGAGAGCTGCGGCGGGGGAGAGAGCATCAAGCACCATCGACAGTTTTACCTTGTAGATGGAACAGGTTATGAGCGCGGCGAAAAATACGCCGAGCATACCGAGGATAAGTCCGTATCCGCCGTTTGCGAGCTGGAATATCTTCTCGGGGTGAGCGAGATATATCTCGGGGTTGAAGTAGCAGTACTGCAGTCTCGCGAGAGGCAGCGCAAGGATAAATCCGAATGCGCTCAAGGTTATCATAGCCCACGAGCCGCAGGTTTTCTCCTTGTTGACCGACCAGAGAATCTGAGCGGTCAGGATCGCGGACATTACGGCAGCGGCAAAGATTATACCGTGCCAGTATACGGTTATTTCGTTTCCGAAAAGAGCAACAGAGTCGGGCATTGAGCCATCCTGCCTTTCTAAACCATTTGATGATTATTCCTCGGGAATAGCTGTGGCGAAATAGATGATGTCAGACATTACTCGCTGACCGCCCCAGAGAGGATTGTTCATAGCGTTGCGGTTGAATATGATGGTGGTGGACTGACCGCCGTCGAGGTTGTACGCCTGAGTGCAGCCGTGATCGTACATAACCTGAGCCAGCTCGTCGACGCAGACGCCGCGGTTGGTCTTTGTACGTCCCTCAACGCAGCAGATGAGATAATGAAGCTCGTCTATCTGACCGATAGCGGTACGGGGAGAGTCGATGAAGTTCCATTCGTCTCCGCAGCCGCTGTTGACGTTTGTGTAATCGATCTTGCCGTCGATGACAAGAGAAGGTCCGAAATGGAGCGAGTTTACGATGTGGTATTCGTCGAGGATTCCGCTCGACTTGACCTTTTTGTCGCTCATGATATGGAAGTCTCCCGCATCGTCGATGAGAAGAACGTCCCAGCCGAGAACACTCTGGCGGTAAACGACATCGTTTCGGATTATTATACCGCCCGAACGGTAAGCGTAGAAATCAGCGTTGCAGGCAACGACCGCGTTGCACTGACGGGCGAGAGTCTCGGGGATGAATCTGACGTTGGAGTTGTACTTTCCTCCCGCGAGCATGGTGCGTATCTGTGTGGGGTGAGCTATCTTGATTTCGGCAAAATGCGCGTCGGAATCGTAAAGACGCTCTTTCCAGTACTTGACGCTTATGGTCTCGTCCTCATAGGTGGTATCGGTGAAATTTTCGGGATTGGGCTTCGGAGCGGGCTCCTCGTTCCACGGCAGAGTGTAGACAATGGGCATCGAGTATACGAAAGAGACCGTGTCGCTGTTGAGCGTATAGGTCAGATTGTCCAGCTCATCGTAGAATGACATCGATTCGGCGGAGCCTTCCAGCTCGGTGATGATTCCGCCTGACGAGAAAAGAAGCACCGAGAGTATTATGGAAAGACACATGAGCAGCAGAGCCGCCGTCTTGAAGATCGTGTTCGAAGCGAGCGGATGCTGTTTTTCGGGAGTATTATCGTTAAAGTTGTTCATTCTAATCCTCCGTAGAAAGTGCATAGTCTAAGCCGGCGGCCATATCGTCAGCGATTGGATATCCAATGGAATCGCCCGTAAGCACGGCGAAAAATTCCTTTGTCATCTCGATTTTCCACATACCGTCGATGTACTTGAGGTTGACGGTGATGGTGTTGTCGGAGAGGAATTCGTCGATGTCGACGTCCTCAATCTGCGCGATAGCCTGTTCGATAAGCTCAAACGCCTTCTCCTCAGTGTCGTAGACGTATCCCGTGGGAAGGAGGGGAGCGGCGATCTCTTCGGCTTCACTCGTGATGCGGCGCTGGAGCTTTGAAGCGTCGAGTGCGGTGAACGTGAAGGTGACGGTTGCCGTTCTGCCGCTGACGGAGAAATCGGCGCCGACACAGTCGCCCGAAACGGGGTCGAGTGAAGGATCGTCAAAACTGACCGAATAGCTGTCGAATATATTCTCGAGAATGTATTCGGTCATCGGGTCGATATCGCCGCCCTCGGGAGGAGTCTCGAATCCGAGCGAGGCGTAATTGTATATGTATTTCTGATATTCGCCGAAGCGTTTATCCGACAGACAGTCGATAAAATCCGAGACCGCTTTCTTTGGATTTTCAAGCTTGTCCACCGCAACGGTCGGGAAGCTGCATGAGCTGAAAAGCAAACATACCGCAAGAAGTGCCGCGGCAAGAGCTGATCTCACAAGTTTCATTTTGTTCCTCCGAGAAATTGAAATAAACGCATAAGGACGTTCTTTTCAATTATATAACAAACGCCGTATTAAGTCAATTGAAAGCGGGAGAAATACGTGTGTTTTTTGCGCCCTGCGGACGAGACGCAAATTGATGTTGCCAAGAGGTGTTTTTTTTGATATAATGCAATATGGATAATTGCGAATCGGAAAGGGGGAGAACCCGTGGCAAAAGCAAAGTTTACCGAAATGTTTGACCCGTCAGGTGTCTTTATAGCGTA
>SVPG01000009.1 GCA_015065975.1 Oscillospiraceae bacterium
CCTTTATTTTCAAGGCTTTTAGAGGAATTCATTAACGCCCTACAATAAGCGATAATGATTTAAGAAAAGTTAGTTTTCAAATTCAAGTTTGTTTAACTGATCGTATCATAGTTCCGAAAAATTGTAAATATAAAGACCGGCCATTCAGATACTTTCGTATCAAAATGATCGGTCTTATTTGGTGGAAACGGCGGGAGTCGAACCCGCGTCCGAAAATTCATCCGAGCAGCTTTCTACGAGCGTATTCCGAATTTTAGGATTCCCCCGACGTGACGCCTTCGGACAGGCTGCACGCTTCGGTAGGCTTTAATGCGTGACGGGAGCCAAGCCGCTCCCCCGTTCACGTTCACCGCTAAATGACGCCCTTCCAAAGCCGCGGTACTCTGAGGTCGGACGACGCGCCTAATTAGGCAGCGTAAGCAACAGTATTATTGTTGTTTAATTTATAAGTTGAAGCTTTTATAGCGGCGCCTCACCGCTGCTCGCTTACCGCAGTTCAAAATCCCCGTCGAAACCATTACGTTCCCAAGTATTTTGCTGCATCTATATTATATCATCAGGCAAATCGGTTGTCAATATTCCCTCGTTTCAAAATTATGTAAACATTGAACTATCATGCATTTTAGTATATAATATTATCCATACGTTTTTAAGGAGAAAACACAATGTCTTACAATCTATTATATGCTGTCGACAGCTCGGGCAGCACCGTACATATTTCACAGGCGCAGCGCGGTGCTTCGTGCGGTTGTGTCTGCCCTGCCTGCGGCGACCTGCTCGTAGCTCGAAAAGGCGACGAAGTCAAACACCATTTCGCCCACACAACAAAGGACGACTGCGAAAACGGATATCTCGCTTCAATATGCTTTGCATTCAAAAAGGCAATCGCCCGTCTCGGGCGCATATATCTGCCCGCATTCATGAAAAACCGCACCATAACCGACGAGGGCAGCGGACTTCACGTCATTATCCCCGAATCGAGAATCGCCATCGAAAAGGTCGATATAACAAAACGCGGCGGTGCTGTCATGGGACTTATGGCATACTACAAGTCAAAGCCGCTGATAATAAATATTCTGACCTCATATTCCACTGAAAAGTCGCGTGATATGGCAAAGGTCCGCGCTGTCGGTCTGCCCGTTATCGAGATAGACCTCAGCCGCGAGGAGGATATCAACGATGAGCTTATCAATCGCCTGCTGACAGCCCAGTCCGACCTCGTTTACTGGGTATATAATAAGAAAGCCGAAAGCATATGGGACGCTATGACCGCGAAATGCTCAAAGCTTTCGGTCAGCGGCACAGACAACGCCATTTACACGATGGGGTGCCCTATACCAAAAATGCGCACCGACGGAATTTACTGTTATATTAAAACCAAATGCGCTATGTGTGAATATTTCTTCGGGCTCTACGGCTTCGGCGAGGAGAGGTACATTCTCTGCTCGAGGCAGAGCGTCATAACCGAGCCCGCCGACCTCAAGCTGACCCTCAAGGAACGCAAGGCAAAGTATAACGTTAAATAAATATGCATAATTTTTGCATATTATACACAGGCAGAATTCTTCGCAAAAGCCCTTCGCACATGGTCGGAACAGACAAATCGACCCTTAAATTCTCGATATATTCGTCAAAAAATTAAATTCTCAAAATTTTTTTGAAATAACTATTGCAATCCGATGAATACTCATGTATAATAATGCACATAACAAACCGAAAGGATTGAAAGAAATGAAAAAAGTTATCAGCATTCTTCTCGCAGTCGTTATGATCGTTTCCTGCATGGTCGCTCTTACCGCTTGCGGTACTGACGAAGGTGCAGCAGCAGGCGCAACAGGCGTCAAGGTCATCAACATCCCCCTCACCGACGAGCTTTACGCTTTCGGCGTTAAGAAGGACGATCCCGATCTCCTCTCCAAGGTCAACACCTTCATCGGCGAGGTCAAGTCCAACGGACAGCTCGATGCTATCCTCAACAACTACTTCGGCGACGGCAAGCCCCAGGGCGTAACCTCCGCTGTTGAGGATCCCGCAAAGGATCAGCTCATCGTTATCACCAACGCAGAGTTCGCTCCCTTTGAGTATCTCGAGGGCGAGACCTTCTACGGCGTTGACATGGAGCTTGCAAAGCTTCTCGCTGACTATCTCGGCAAAGAGCTCGTTATCAAGAACGTCGACTTTGAAGTTGTCTGCTCCCAGATCGACGCAGGCTACGGTGACATCGCTATGGCAGGTCTGACCGTCAACGAGACAAGAACCGAGTTCGTCACCTTCTCCGAGTCCTATTACACCGCTTGCCAGATGGTTATCGTCAAGAACGGCGACACCACTTTCGACGAGTGCAAGACCGCTGCTGACGTTGAGGCTATCCTCGCAGGATTCGACGACAAGACCAGCATCGGCGTTCAGAACGGCACCACCGCTCAGTATTATGTTGAAGGCGATGCAGACTGGGGCTTCGACGGCTTTGCTGCTACCTGCACAGGCTACACCTCCGGCGCTCTCGCTGTTCAGGATATGCTCAACGGCAACATCGATCTCGTAATCATCGATGAAGCTCCCGCAAACAGCATCGTTGAGGCTGTCAACGCTGTAAACTGATTCGGATTTTAATTTATAACTAACATTTGAAGAATACAATGCCCTACCGTTATCGGCGGGGCTTGTTTCTTTAATGAAAGGAGCCGACCGTGCCTAATTTTGATAAGAAATGGGAAGTGTTTGTACGCTCGTTTATTGACAACGAAGGTTACAAACGCGTTCTCGAAGGACTCCAGAACACCCTTCTGATCGCTCTTGTCGGTCTTGTGATCGGTATTGCGATCGGTACTCTCATAGCAGTCGTCAGGGTTATGCCGAAATACGGCGTTCTGCCGAAAATACTTAACGGCATCTGCAGTGTATATACCGAATTTTTCAGAGGAACTCCGATAGTCGTTCAGCTTCTTCTCGGTTATTACGTTCTGCTCCCGCTCCTCGGTGTATCGATGAAGCCCGTCGGAGTATGTATTCTGATTTTCGGACTCAACAGCGGCGCTTACGTTTCCGAAATAATGCGCGGCGGTATCGGTTCGGTCGATCCCGGTCAGATGGAAGCAGGCCGTGCCCTCGGTATGAGCTACTGGGCAACAATGCTCAAAATCGTCGTTCCGCAGGCTGTCAAGAATATTCTTCCCACCCTCGGCAACGAGCTCATCTCCCTCGTCAAGGAAACATCGGTCGTCAGCTTCGTCGGCGCGCTCGATCTTTCCAACGCTTTCAGATATATCGCATCAAACAACTACGAGTTTATGATCCCGTATCTTGTAATGGCTGTTATATATATTCTGATAGTTCTTGTAATCGCAGTCTTTATCAGACTTATGGAAAGGAGGCTGAAAAAGAGTGATAGAAGTAATTGATCTTGTTAAGAATTTCGGCAAGCTCAACGTTCTCAACAGCATAACCGACACGATAAACGAAGGTGAAAAGGTCGCCATAATCGGTCCTTCGGGAAGCGGCAAGAGCACCTATCTGCGCTGTCTCAACTGCCTTGAGGACCCGACAAGCGGAAGCATCATCTTCGAGGGCGTAGATATCGCTGACCCAAAGGTCAACATCAATATCCACCGCCAGCACATCGGAATGGTTTTCCAGCAGTTCAACCTCTTCAACAACAAGACCGTTCTTGAAAACATCACCCTCTCTCCCATCCACATCGGCAAGAAGGCGATAAACAAGGAACGCGGTCTCTCTTTCAAGCAGAAGCGCGAAAAGATCGCTCAGCTCAAGGAGGACGCACGCGAGAAGGCACTTTCTCTTCTTCGCAGAATAGGTCTTGAGGATAAGGCTGACGTTTACCCCTCCACCCTTTCGGGCGGTCAGAAACAGCGTGTTGCGATCGTTCGTGCGCTCGCCATGAACCCGAAGGTTATCCTCTTCGACGAGCCCACCTCCGCACTCGACCCCGAGATGGTCGGTGAGGTTCTCGATCTCATCAAGGATCTTGCCAACGAAGGTATGACAATGGTCATCGTTACTCACGAAATGGGCTTTGCACGCGAGGTTGCAAGCCGAGTAATATTCATGGATCAGGGTGTCATCGCAGAACAGGGTACTCCCGAGGAAATCTTCGAGCACCCCAAATGCGACCGTCTGCGCGAGTTCTTGAGCAAGGTCGTAAAATAAGCGTATAATAATTTTGACCTACTGCGGTATAAAACTGCAGTGGGTCTTTTTTTACAGGTACGGCTTTTTATCTTACATATCGTGTTATCTTCTGAGCAATTGCGCCTATGCGTTTGTATGTAATTTTTTTGCACAGCCAGTCCGTAAAACGTCCGTATTTTCTGTACAGCAGATTAAACAGCAGATAGGTACTTCTCTGATCTTTGGCAGCCGGCAAACGACGAAAGATGTTTTTAAGGCTGTAAACCTGCCGATATATCCAAAGATAGCCTTCATAAAGCTCGTCGGGTGTCATATTCTTCGGCTCATATACAACATGAGCTGTATTATATTCTGACAGGTCATCCGAAGTAATGCGGCCTTCAGCCTTCATGCGGTCATACAGCACTGTACCGGGATACGGCGTAAGAATGTGAGATGTTACGGTTTCTATCTTATTGCGGACTATCCAATCCAGTGTCGCCTGAAAAGTTTCCTTTGTATCCGCATCAAGACCAAACACAAAACTACCGTTAATCATTATTCCGCGTCGATGTATTTCCTCAACCGCTTTTTCATATTTGATAAGGCTGTTATGATCCTTGTGTACATCTGCAATGGATTGCGGGTTAACACTTTCAAACCCGATAAACAGACTTCGGCACCCGCTCTCCTTCATCAGATCGAGCAGCTCGGGATTGTTCGCAACATTGATGGACACAGCCGCATTCCACTTCAATTTCATCGGCATTATAGCATGCAAAAACTCGTATGTCCATTTCGGGTTGCCCGTGAAATTGTCATCGATAAACATTATATGCCGCGATCCTACCGCTTCAATATCTCTTATAACATCGTCGATATCCCGATTGATATATTGGTGTGCTTTGCTGCTGTTGTAACAAAAATCACAGCGGTACGGACAGCCTCTGCTTGTATGAATTACATTACAGTACAGGTATGGATCATCGGTAATCATATCATACGCAGGTGATACAATATCGCTTGGCGATATCTGACCTTTACAGGTGTAAATCTTTTTCAGGCTGCCGTTTTCGTAATCGCGTACGATATCCGGCCACGTTCCTTCAGCCTGTCCGACACAAAGCACATCAAAAGCGTCCTGCGCAATCGTGGAAAAAGCTGTGGTTATATGTATTCCCCCGGCTACTACAACAACGCCCCTGCTGCGAAACCTTCGCGCGATCTCCTGAGCACGCGGGAGAACATCAACCGTCACCGATATCCCGACAATATCGGGAGTATCATCAAAATTTATCGGTCCGATATTCTCGTTTTCCACGACAACGGTATGCTCATTTCGGAGAATATTTGCCACCGTAAAGAGCCCCAAAGGCGGCGCCATATGTATCTTGATATCAGTATCCATCGGTCGTTTGATCATTTTCGGCTGAATCAATTTTATATACATAATCCCATCCCCATAACATCAAGCTGATTAAAACCGACTTGTTAAAAAAATCATTTACCGAGATTTGTTATGTAGATTCTATCACGCCGTATATCGTTTGTCAATGATTTTTTATCGAAAAACGATAAGCAATGGTTTTACTGCAAATATGAAATAGCCTGAATCTCCACAGGAACTGATAAAAAACTCCCTTTACCGTACGGTAAAGGGAGTTTTGTTGCAATTATAATTTTGTTGTGTTCTGCCAGGTGGTTATACGAACAATCTTTGCATAGCTCTGAATGACCTTGACGACCTTTGCGCCGACGTTTGTATCGGCATAATCCTCAGCCATAACGGTCTCTTCGTTGTTCTCGTACATCGATACGGCAAGCTCAAGAGCCTGCTCGACGTCGCCGCCCGTGATTCCGCCGACAACGACAGTGCCTTTGTCAAGAACCTCGGGACGCTCGGTTGATGTTCTTATGAGAACAGCCGGGAAGGACAGCATTGCAGACTCCTCGGAAAGGGTTCCGCTGTCGGAAAGGACGCAGTAAGCGTTCATCTGAAGCTTGTTGTAATCGAGGAAACCGAAGGGCTTCATGCTCTGTACAAGGGGATGGAACTTGAAATCACGCTGTTCGATGAACTTCTTGCTGCGCGGATGGGTCGAATAGATAACGGGCATCTGATAACGCTCGGCGATATTGTTGACCGCGGTCATAAGCGACATGAAATTTTCTTCGTTGTCGATATTCTCCTCTCTGTGAGCAGACAGGAGAATGTATTTGCGGCTCTCAAGACCGAGACGCTCGAGAACATCGCTCTCGTTGATTCTGTCCATATGATCGCGCAGAACCTCACGCATGGGCGAGCCTGTCACAAACATGGTCTTGCCGTCGATTCCCTCGGAGATGAGGTAACGGCGCGAATGCTCCGTATACGGAAGATTGATGTCGGAAATATGGTCGACGATCTTTCTGTTTATCATCTCGGGAACGTTCCAGTCCCAGCAGCGATTTCCCGCTTCCATATGGAAAATGGGAATCTTGAGACGTTTTGCGCATATTGCGGAAAGAGCGGAGTTGGTATCGCCCAGAACAAGCACCGCATCGGGCTTTTCCTTGACCATTACGTCATAGGACTTCGAAAGGATAGCACCCATCGTCTCGCCGAGGTTGCCGCCTGCGCAATCGAGGAAATAATCGGGTTCGCGCAGACCGAGATCCTCAAAGAAAACCTGGTTGAGGGTGTAGTCCCAGTTCTGACCTGTATGAACAAGAATGTGATCGAAATATTTGTCGGCACACTTTATGACCGCCGAAAGTCTGATGATTTCGGGACGGGTGCCGAGAATAGTCATAAGCTTGAGTTTTTCAGCCATTTCGCCTGCTCCTTAAATTAAACTTCGAGGAATATCGTATCGGGTTTGTCAGGGTCAAAGCACTCGTTTGCCCACATGAATGTGACAAGATCGCCCTCGCCGATATTTTCGATATTGTGGGTGTAGCCTGTGGGAATATCAACCACCTCAAGCTTATCGCCCGAGACGATGTATTCATATACCTCATCGCTGTCCGGCTTGCGGAATCTGATGGCCGCTTTTCCGCTGACGACAAGGAACTTCTCGTTCTTTGTGTTGTGCCAGTGGTTGCCCTTGGTGATTCCCGGTTTTGAAATATTGACCGAGAACTGACCGCGCTCGGCAGTTCTGATTATTTCGGTGAAGCTTCCGCGATTGTCGCAGTGCATCTCGAGCGGATAGGAGAATTTATCTGTGGGAAGATAGCTCAGATATGTGGCATAGAGCTTTTTCTCAAATCCGTCGCGCTGGTTTGCGACGCTGAGAGTCTTTCTGCTGTCGCGGAAGGAATAGAGCAGCTCGGTGATTTTGCCGAGAGTTGCTTTATATGTAACGGGAACGACACAGATATCTCCGTCAACGGTCGGGTTGCCGCCGAGTGCTCTCAAAAGCTCCTCGAGAATATCATCGATATAGACAAGGGTCAGCTCGGTGGACGGGTCATTTACCGTTATCGGAAGATCGTTTGCGATATTGTTGCAGAAGGTTGCGACCGCACTGTTGTAATTGGGTCTGCACCACTTTCCGAAAACGTTCGGAAAACGGTAGATATATATTTTCGCGCCCGTTTCCTTCGCATATTCGCGCAGAAGATTTTCGCCCGCAAGCTTTGATCTGCCGTACGGGTTATCGAGCGCAGCCTGAGTCGAGGACGAGACCATCACGGGGCATTTGTTGCCGTGCTTTTTGAGGGTATCGAGCAGCAGGGAGGCAAAACCGAAATTGCCCTCCATAAACTGCGACTCTTCCTTCGGACGGTTGATGCCCGCAAGATTGAAAACAAAATCACAATCGGCACAGAAAGCATCAAGCTCCGCCTCGGGTGTATCCACATCATACTCATAAACCGTATCATATCCGGCACTTTTCAGATAACAGACAAGATTTTTGCCCATAAAGCCCTTTGCGCCGGTGACAAGTATCTTCACTTCACACCATTCCTTTCGGGTTTTTGTTATCTGCTCTGCCATTCGGCAAGCTCATCGCGGATATATTTGAGGGTGAGAAGCTTCTCCTTGACCTCTTCGACGGTCAGAAGCTCGGTATTGTTGGAGTTGAACTCGCTGAGCTTTGCACGCTCGGCGTTGCCCTCTTTGAAATATTTGTCATAGTTGAGGTCGCGGTTGTCGGCGGGGACTCTGTAGAAATCGCCCATATCGACCGCATGAGCACATTCCTCGTTTGTGAGCAGGGTCTCATACATCTTCTCACCGTGACGGATACCGATGACCTTTATCTCGTTATCTGCGCCGAACAGCTCTTTTACAGCCTGTGCAAGCACTTCAATGGTGCAGGCGGGTGCCTTCTGAACAAGGATATCTCCTGCCTGGGCATTCTCGAACGCAAACAGCACGAGGTCGACAGCCTCCTCAAGGCTCATAATGAATCTTGTCATTTCGGGCTCGGTGACGGTGAGCGGCTGACCGTTCTTTATCTGATCGATAAAGAGCGGAATGACCGATCCGCGCGAGCACATAACGTTGCCGTATCTTGTACCGCAGATGAGCGTCTTCTCGGGATCGACAGTTCTTGCTCTTGCGACAAAGACCTTTTCCATCATAGCCTTGCTGGTACCCATCGCATTGACGGGATATGCAGCCTTATCGGTGGAAAGGCAGATAACTTTACGGACACCGCACTCGATTGCAGCGGTCAGAACGTTGTTTGTACCGACGACATTTGTCATAACGGCTTCCATCGGGAAGAACTCACAGGAAGGAACCTGCTTGAGTGCTGCTGCGTGGAAGACATAATCGACGCCGTACATAGCGTCCTTTATCGACTGCAGGTCGCGCACATTGCCGATATAATACTTGATTTTATCGTTGTTGTAGAAGTGACGCATATCGTCCTGCTTTTTCTCATCACGGGAGAAGATTCTTATCTCGGCGATATCGGTATCGAGAAATCTCTCAAGCACCGCGTTGCCGAAGCTGCCTGTGCCGCCCGTAATAAGAAGGGTCTTGCCTTTGAACATTATAAATCATTTCCTTTCATGCGCAATAACTGTTATTTATTGATAAGAGCGCAAAGCTCACTCTCAAGCGTCTGGAAGAATCTCTCTTTCGAGAAATGCCGCTCGTAATACTCTCTGCCGAGTCTGCCCATATTTTCACGCTCTGTGTCGGCGATAAAATCTCTGACCGTCTGCGCGAGCTTTTCGGGGTCGTCGGGCTCACAGCAAAGACCGCAGCCCGATTTTGCAATAACCTTTGCCGTCTCTCCTGCAACAGCGCCGATAACGGGTCTGCCTGCCGCCATATAGGACTGAACCTTACCGGGAAGGGTCAGATTGAGAACGGGGTCGCTCTTCATCGTGACGAGAAGCGCGTCTGCCATTGCGTAATATTCGGGCATCTCCTCAACGGGACGTCTGCCGTGGAATATGACATTGCCGCCGATCTCGCCGTGGAGCTGACGCAGCGATGCAAGCGCCGAGCCCTCGCCCACAATATGGAAGCAGAGGTCGCTTATATCGGAAAGCTTTGCCGCTGCACGGACGATGGTATCGACCGACTGGACATCGCCGATATTGCCCGCAAAAACGAGATTGTATTTATATTCGCTCTCTTTCGGCTCGGCCTTTTTATCGAAAAGACCTTCCGCATACTGCGGCATATAACCGACATCGAGGTCAAGTCCCAGATCATCTCTGAAATAATCCTCGAACATCGCGGAGGTGACAAGCACTCTGTCGGCCGAGGAATATATCTTCTTCGAGATGGAGCCGAAAAGCTTGTACACGGGCGAGCCCTCACCTATTCCGCCTGCCGCAAGGCTTGCGGGCCACAGGTCGAGACAGTATAGAAGCATCGGCTTTTTGTATTTCTTCGCCCACGCGATCGCAGGCTCAGCCATCATAACGGGCGAAAGCTGATTTACAAAAACAGCGTCAAAATCGCCGCCGAGCTTTTTCGCCTTTCCTTTTGCAAGCTTTGCAAAGGAGAAATAGTTGAGGATACGCTTTATCGTGCCGTTTCCTCTTGCTATCTGGAAATTTCTTATTACGTGAACCCCGTTTATCATCTCATCGCGTCTTTTTCCGCCGCGATATTCCTCGGGCACGACACCCTCGGGATAATTCGGGATTCCTGTCAGCACCGTCACTTCATGTCCCTTTGCGACGAGAGTCTCGCACAGATCGGCGATCCTGAACGGCTCGGGATAATAGTATTGGCACACGACAAGCAGTTTCATACCCTGCCTACCTCCCGTAAAATTCATTCATATCAGTATACCACAAAACCTCATATATGTCAAAGCTCATCGGCGGTATTTAGCCGAATATCCGCTCTTTTTACGCTTTGAAAGATCCTCGACAAGTCCGTTTATGACATATTTTGTTCTCTTGGAATATTTCGGCGAATTGAGCAGGAAGAGCAGCGCTGCGCAAAGAACAAGAGTTATGACAAGAAGCACCGCGAGCACAGTCGTTATAAATCCGCCCGCATTGCAGGAGGAGGTCTCGACCCTGACCGCTACGTCCTGCGATGCACAGAGGGGCACGCTGTCACTGACAACGCCGTCGTAGGTTGCGACAACCTCTCCCACAACATCGCCCGTCGAGACGGGAGCTGCGTTTTCGCCATCGTATATTACATAGTCATATTCTATCTTTGTACGGTCGGCATCGACGGGAAGGAGCAGGTCAAGCCTTTCCTGTGCATAAAGCTCGATCTTCTTTTTCTCTCCGCCCGAGACCTTCATATCGGTCACGACCTCGCCCTCGGCGATTATCGGGCTGCTGAGATAATTTGCAAAGCCCCACTCGAAAAGGCGTGCCGATTCGGAATAGTGCTGGTATATATATTTCTGTCCCGTGGAGTCGAGGACTATCTTTCCGCCCGTTATGACGCAGACAAGACGCGCTCCGTCCTTCTCGGCAGAAGAAACAAGGCAATGACCCGAAGCGTTTGAGGTACCCGTTTTTCCGCCCGTTGCGTAGGGGTAATAATGGACGCAGTAGATGGAGGTTATCTTCTCGGGATTCCATATCAGCCAGTTTGAATTGTAGAGCATTCTCGAGGTGCTGATATTTGTCGCATCGAGCTGGAGCTTTATCGTACCGAATATCTCACAGAAGCCCTCGTGCTTCATCGCCTCGGCAGTTATTATCGCGAGGCTTCTGGCGGTCGAATAATGGTTTGCGTCGGGATAGCCGTGGGTGTTGACAAAATTCGTTCCCGTACAGCCGAGCTCGGCCGCTCTCCTGTTCATGAGAGCGACAAATTCATCGACCGAGCCCGAGACATACTCGCCGAGTATATCGCAGGCGGTACAGTCGGAAACCATCAGCAGACAGTAAAGATACTGGCGCACCGTCATGGTCTCCCCTGCCTGAATGTTCGGCACGACCTTGCTCGCGTCGTAGGGAGTTTTTGCGATGATCTCTTCGGTTGCGGTTATCTGATCGTCGAGCGTTATCTGACCCGATTCAACCGCTTCAAACACAAGCAGGGCGGTCAGCACCTTCGTCGTGCTTGCCGGCGCGATCTGCTTGTCGGCGTCCTTCTCGTAGAGTGTCATTCCGCTTTCGGCGTCGATGAGTATAGCCGACGGAACGGGCGTATCCTCAGTCGGTGTCACGGCAAAGACCTCCAGCGGTGAAAGCATTGCCGCTGCCATAAGTATCATGCATATAAGCGATTTTATGTAAAACGATTTTGATTTCATAATCGATATTCTCCCAAGCTTGTTATAAAACTGCTGTACATACCCATTATATTATAAAAACACAGTGCACTATTGTCAACCTGAGAAGCGACGAAAAGCGAGGCATTTTGATACTCTGTCCGCAATTGTAAAAAAAACTCGCAATGTGAGTTGATATTGAAGATTTTAGGGTGTATAATATCTGTTATTGATAAATTAGTATTGGGGGTTCATTATGCTTAGCAAGGGATTTGATAACGACAAATACATCGCCATGCAGTCTGCTCATATCAAAGAACGTATCGAGCAGTTCGGCGGTAAGCTCTATCTCGAATTCGGCGGTAAGCTTTTTGACGATTACCACGCATCAAGAGTTCTTCCGGGTTTTGCACCCGATTCAAAGGTCAATATGCTCCTGTCCCTGCGCGATCAGGCTGAGATCGTTATTGCGGTCAGCGCTTCCGACATCGAAAGCAACAAGCAGCGCGGCGACCTCGGCATTACCTATGACATGGAGGTTTTCCGTCTCATCGAGGCATTCCGCGGCATCGGTCTCTTTGTCGGCAGCGTCGCCATCACTCAGTACCGCGGACAGACTGCGGCGGACAGTCTGCGCAAGCGTCTCGAGGCCATCAGCGTTCCCGTCTATATCCACTATCCAATTCCCGGATATCCTTCCGATATCGAGACGATAATCAGCGACGAGGGCTTTGGAAAGAACGATTATATCGAGACCTCGCGCGAGCTTGTAGTCATCACCGCACCCGGTCCGGGAAGCGGCAAGATGGCCACCTGCCTCTCCCAGCTCTACCACGAGCACAAGCGAGGAATCAAGGCGGGCTATTCAAAGTTCGAGACCTTCCCCATCTGGAACCTCTCGCTCAAGCACCCTGTCAACATCGCATACGAGGCGGCTACCGCCGACCTCAACGATCTCAATATGATCGACCCGTTCCACCTGCAGGCTTACGGTGAAGTAACCGTAAACTATAACAGAGACGTTGAGATTTTCCCCGTTCTTCAGGGAATCTTCAACAAGATATACGGCGAGTGTCCCTACAAATCGCCGACAGACATGGGCGTCAACATGGTCGGCAACTGCATAATCGACGATGACGTTGTATGCCACGCTTCAAAAATGGAGATCATCAGACGTTATTACGCAGCTCTCTGCGCCGAGCGTCAGGGTTACGGCAACGGCGAGACGGCGAGCAAGATAAAGCTTCTTATGAGCCAGGTCGGAACATCTCCCGACGAGCGTCCCGTTATCGCCGCCGCTCTCGATGCATTCGAAGAGACGGGCGAGCCTGCGGCATCGCTTCAGCTTCCCGACGGACGCATCATTATCGGCAAGAACAAGACCCTTCTCGGAGCTTCGTCAGCTCTTCTCCTCAACGCGCTCAAGGCTCTCGGCGGTATTCCCGACGAGGTCAAGCTCATTTCGGAGACCGTTCTTCAGCCGATGACCGAGCTCAAGGTCGGATATCTGGGCAACCACAACCCGCGTCTGCACACCGACGAGGTTCTTCTCGCCCTTTCGATATGCGCCGTTACGGACGAAAACGCAAAACGCGCTATCGAACAGCTCAGCCAGCTCAAGGGCTGTGACGCTCATTCGACCGTTATTCTTTCGAGCGTCGACGACCTCGTTCTCAAGAACCTCGGTATCAACATCACCTGTGAGCCCATCTATCAGAAGCATAAGATTTTCCAGAAATAAAGCTGTTTATCGGGGAGCGCTCCTTTGCGTTTCCCGATTTTGTTTTTTTGAAAATGTGGAAAAGTCACGTCTGAGCGCAGGAAAGTTTTATTTCACTTTCTCTTTTCTTTTGTTTTGTTTGATTTGATTTTATTTACTTTTATTTTCTTTTCTTTGTGGGGTTAATTCGGAGCAAATGCCGCTTGAACTGTACCTTTTCCACAATTTCCACAATCGTCACTTTCTCTGCCGTCAAAAAGCGCCCTGTACCGACTGTATTTTCGGCACAGAGCGCTTCTTTGATTTTTATATTTGATGTGGAAAACCTTTTATTGCGATCATTACTTTTTGAAGTATTCGCTCACATCAGCTTTGTCGTTATACTGCTTTATAACCTTTACGATCACTGAACCGTCAGCCTGTTCATTCTCTTCAACAATCTGATATCTTGTGCGGGCTCTGTCAAGTGTGGCCTTGTACTTTTCGACCTCTTCACGGTTGAGCTGCAGCATACGGTTCTTTGAATAACCGCATTCATCCTTCTGCATAAATATGAGTGTCTGCATAATGCACGCCGATTTTACTCGTTTCATATCTTCAATAACCCTTTCTGTGATAATGTAAATATCCGAACTGAAATTACCTGCTTAAAGTAACCCTTTGCACCTCCCTATCTGCCCGGTAAGGGCAAAATCCGACAGAGAGATGATTGAGTCGGATCATTTGCAAAATCATGTACAGGTACGGATTTCACAGACTGCGATGCACTCTCACGACGGTTATCACCGTATGTATATTATATCATTTTTCAAATCAGTTTTCCATTAGCCTTTTTACCAAACCTTATATACACTATACGCTTGTGATTTTCCACAAATTCGGTTTTATATACTATATATAGTGTCATTTCATGCACACGCAAAAACACAGCGGCTAATATCGGCCGCTGTGTTCGATAAACAGAATATCAAAGCGGAATGTGGAACTCGAACTCGCAGAAGTTTCCTTCCGAGCTTCTCGCCTCAATGCCGCCTTTATGCAGTTTTATGACCGTCTTGACGATATAGAGTCCGAGACCCACGCCCGACTTGTCCTGACTGCGCGATTTGTCCGTCTTGTAGAATCGCTCGAATATATGCGGGAGGTCCTCCGACGGAATACCGATTCCGCTGTTGGCTATGCTGACATGAGCCTGACGCTCCTTATGGAATATCTTTATGCGTATATATCCGCCCTCGTTTGTGAACTTGATGGCGTTTTCCACAAGATTGTAAATTACCTGATGAATGAGGTCGGGGTCGCCGTTGACTATCAGCGAACGGACGCTTTCCATTCCCAGTATTTCAATATTCTTCTCCTCGATACGGTGTTCAAACGCCATGAGCGTTTCAAACACCGTATTGGTGATATCGAATTTGCTCTTATTGAGACGCATCTCACCGCTGTCGATCTTTGACAGGTCGAGCATCGATCTGACAAGTCTTGACAGGCGCTTCGTCTCGTCGGAGACGATCGAGAGGTACTGGTTCTGTTTTTCCTGCGGAATGGTTCCGTCCAGTATTCCGTCAACAAATCCCGAGATGGTAGTCATCGGTGTTTTGAGCTCGTGCGAGACGTTCGCAACAAAGCTCCGCCTCATATTCTCACTCTGGTCTATCGAATCGGCCATTCGGTTGAAGGCCGCCGCGAGCTGACCTACCTCCGTTTCGTCGGTTACCATTACTCGGACGGAGAAATCACCCGCCGCGTAATTTGCGACAGCTTCGGTCATATCGCGCAGAGGTTTTATCTGCTGCGAGGTTATGAGATAGACGAGAATAAAGGACACGACAGACGATATGATAACGGCTATGACGGCAAATTTATATATGTCGGAACGGAACTGAACCATGCTTCGCGCAGGCGATGCGGCATAAACCATACCGACAGCCACGTCGTTGCCGTTTGCGTCCTTTGTGACGATCGGGACGCCGACGATGTAATATTCCTCGGAATATACTCCGCCGAAGACTCCGACGTCCTTGTAATACCCTTCGGGCGAGGCGAGAGCCGCGCGTATCAGCTCGGCTGATTTTCCCGCATCAAGCGCTGCTGCGTGTCTGCAGGCGCCCGAGTCGGCAGTACGCATTTCGTCGTCCGAGCAGAGGAACAGGTTGCCCTGCGTATCTATCATGAAAATATCCGAATCAAGACCAGAGCCGACGGTCGCCATAACTGCTCTCATACTGGTTATGACCGATTCGCTGAAAAGATAGTTGTCAACGCCGTCCTCCCCGACCTCGATCGGGGTTATGTATCTCGCAGCTCTTTCCGCAAGGCTGCTGATATTGTCGGACAGCTGCTGCTGTTTTTCGTCCTGCCAGCGAACCGACATCATCGTCGAAACAACGATGCCGAATATGATGAAGCTGATTATTACCACAGCCGATGTTACGAGCAGATATCTTGTGAATATCGTTCTCGCAAGCTTATGGCGCACACCCTCTATCCTGTCGGTGATATCGGCAAATATGCTCATAACGGTCATTCGACTCCCATCGGGAGCCTTCTCCTATAAATTGATATCAACCCGAGGGTGTTTACTGCTTTACCTCAAACTTGTAGCCGACACCCCATACTGTCTTGAGCGACCACTGCTCGCTGACGCCCTCAAGCTTCTCGCGAAGTCTCTTTACGTGAACGTCGACCGTTCTCGAATCGCCGTAATAGTTGAAGCCCCATACCTCGTCAAGAAGCTGATCGCGCGAGAACACTCGGTTGGGGTTGCTTGCGAGGTGATAGATAAGCTCCATCTCTTTGGGCGGAGTATCGATCTGCTTGCCGTCGACCTTGAGCTCGTAGTTGTTGAGATTGATGGTCAGGCGATCAAAGGAAACCACCTTCTTGTCGTTGGGATCCTGTTTTGCCGAACGTCTGAGGACAGCCTTGACTCGTGCCATGACCTCCTTTGCCTCGAAGGGCTTTACAACGTAATCGTCGGCACCGAGCTCGAGACCGAGCACCTTGTCAAAGGTCTCACCCTTGGCGGTTATCATGATTATCGGGCAGTTGGACTTTTTTCTGATCTCGCGGCAGACCTGCCAGCCATCCATCTCGGGCAGCATGATATCGAGCAGGATAAGCGAGGGCTGTTCGATATCAAAGCACTCCACCGCTCTCTTGCCGTCATTTGCCATCGCAACAGCATAGCCTTCCTTCTCAGCATAAAGTCTGAGCAGCTCGCATATATTGCGGTCGTCATCAACAATAAGAATCTTTTCGTTTTCCATCGTATATACCATTCCTTTCTGACAGGCTTATAATTTTCGACTGTATAATATATTATAATACCATATAAAAAATAATAGTTAAACTATTTTTTCGAATCTATGAACTTTCATCGGTTTCTGAGCCCTTTCGGGTAATGATTCTTGAGAGAATCGGCGCTCTGTTTGCCGAATCCAGTCACAACACCCGAGCAGGCAACGGCCGTAAAGCCGCTCTCGCCCTCGCAGGTGAGCTGTTCACCGCGAAGAAACGCCGCAAGCAGGTCGCTGTCGGGTGCAAGATCGACACATCTCGCAAAATCGCACGGTCTGCCGCTCATGAAGAGCGCATGGGCAGGCGTTATGCGGTTTTTCTTTTTCTCACCCGCAAGTATTCCCGCACGAATAACGGGAAGTCCGTCGGGCAGCCCATACGGCAGAATATAACAGAAATCACCCTTTTCGGCATAAACGCCCGTCGGTGTATTAGAGAAAATCTCCGACAGCTCTGTCGGGAGCTGAGCCGCAGGCTCAGCCTGCAGCTTCTGCTGCGGACACTCTCCCCTCTTTCTCATCAGCGCTACAAACTGACCCTCGCCGCCGTCCATCGGATAGATTCTTTTTGTCAGCGTGAGGTCAAACGCGTCCGAAAGGTTCATGCCGTATCTTCCGAAGCCTTCGACGCTCAGAAGCTCAAACTCGGGGTGGTCGCTCAGAAACGAGGCTATGCACAGCTCGTTTTCCTGCGGTGAAAAGGTGCAGGTCGAATAGACCAGCTTTCCGCCGTCGCAAAGGCACTGTGCCGCGCAGTCGAGTATCTTGCGCTGTCTTACCGCGCAGGTCTCGACGTGCTCGGGCGACCATTCCCTCACGGCCGCCTCCTCCTTTCGGAACATTCCCTCTCCCGAGCAGGGGGCATCGACCAGCACGCGGTTGAAAAACTCGGGAAGAAGCTCGGCGATACGGTCGGGCATCAGCGATGTCACGGCTGCGTTCTTTACGCCCAGCCTTTCTATATTGGAAACAAGTATCTGTGCGCGGTTCTTTACGACCTCGTTTGCAACGAGAAGTCCCGTATTTTTCATATGTGCGGCGATCTGGGTCGTCTTGCCGCCCGGGGCTGCACACATATCGAGAACACGTTCAAAGGGCTGCGGGGAAAGAGCCTCGACGACCGCTGTTGCCGACGGGTCCTGACAGTAAAAAGCTCCCGCATGATGCCACGCGAGCTTTCCGAGTCCGCTCTCCTCGCCGACGTAGAATCCCGTCGGGCAAAATGGTGTCGGCTCGAGCGAAAGTCCCAGTTCATCGGATCTTTTTATATCGAACTTGAGCGTATTTATCCTGATTCCCTTAAAGGGCGGCTGAGACAGGAGCTGCTCAAACCGCTCGTAATCGCTCAGGTATTCTTTTTCTCTTTTCAGAAATTCATCCTTGGGCATCATCCGACAATACCATCCTCTGTCTGAATAATTGGGCCGAAACGGGTAAAGATACTGCTGAAAGGAAGTGAATCTTCATGTCTAACAACAATAACCAGAACAACAATCAGAACAACAACCAGAACAACAACCAGAATAACAACCAGAACAATAATCAGAACAACAGACAGAGCGACAACCGCAAGTAAACTCTGACCGAAAATAACGGAATATGCCGGAGCCGACAGGTGCTCCGGCATATTTTATTTGTCCTGTATCGTCTCGCCGAACTCGTTGCGCTCGATGGCCTTGAAGCCCTCGCCGAGTATCTGGTCGGCTTTTCCGACTATTATGAAAGCTTTGGGGTCGGCTTTTTTTACGATAACGCGCACCTTATACACTTCGTTTATTGCAACGGCGCACATGAGAACATCACGCTCTGCACCCGAATAAGCGCCCTCACCCTTGAGCAGGGTGACGCCGCGTTCGATCTGATTGAGCAGTCCTTTTTTGATGGGCTCGGGGTTGTCGGTTATGATGAAAAGCACCTTGCCGTCGTCCTTGCCGTAGAGCACCATATCGATCATTTTTGAGCTGACATAGACCATTATTATGGCATACATCGCAGCTTCAAACCCGAAAACGAACGCGGAAATTCCTATGACCGCAAAATCGAAGACGAGCATTATCTTGCCCTGGGTCATGTGCGGCTTGAATTTTCCGACAATTCTTGCGATTATATCGGTTCCTCCCGTTGAGCCTCCGCGCGAGAAGATGAGTCCCAGACCTATGCCCGAACAGACGCCGCCGAACACCGCCGCAAGGAGCGGGTTTTCGGTATATTTCGGAAGGATCGGTTCGAGAAGGTCGATGACAACCGACGAAAATACCGTGCAAAAAAGCGATTTTGCCATATACGCCTTGCCGATAAGGAAGAAGCCGAAAATGAATATCGGGACGTTGCATATCATGACAAACACGCCTATGGGGATATCGGTCAGGTGGTTGACCATCGTCGAGACGCCGACAATTCCGCCCGGCGCGATATTATTGGGCGATGTGAAAATATCCACACTTCCCGCAAAGACAATCGAGCCGACGATATAGAAAAACATATCCTGCGCAAAGCTGAGCACTGTGCTCCATCTCTCGCGCGAGGCAAGCTTTTTCTCCTGTGCGTTCATTTTAATCAGCGCTCCTTAAAAGAGATCAATCCCGGCAGCTGCTCTGCCACACGATATCAAAAAGCTCGCGCAGCCGCTCGATATTGCCGTCAAGATATATGTAGCCGAAAAGCGCTTCGAGACCCGTTGCCATGCGGTAATCGGCGATTGCCGATTTTTTCGGGACGTGCGACGAATGAGCATTCCTTCCGCGCATGAAAACAGCCTTCTCCGCCTCGGTCAGTATCGGCATGAGCTGTTCGACCGCTTTTGCCTGAGCCTCGCACCGCACGACCGACACCACCGACGAATGAAGCTTCGACGCGGGCAGAGAATGTGTGCAGCACAGGCGCTCTCTTGCGAGCAGTCCGAACACGGCATCTCCGACAAACGCAAGCGCCGCGGTGCTTACCGACCTCGCGCTGCATTCATCGGGCAACAGCTTTTCAATCAATGACAGACCAACCTTTCAAAAAATCAGTTTACAAAATCAAACTCAACATCGTAAATGCTGACAGTGTCCTTCTCCTTGATTCCCGCCTCGCGCAAAGCATCGATTATGCCGCTCGAGGTGAGAATTCGCTCGAAATACTGGAGCGATTCGTAATCGTCGAAATTGACCGATTTGAGCACCTGGATAAGCCACTCGCCCTCGACCATATAAACACCGTCTTCAACACGGATATTGAACTGCTTTCCGCTCATTTCCTCAGCACTCGGCATCGGTACGGGCTCAGCCTCGTAACGCTCGACAGGCGGAAGCTTCGACAGCTTTTCCGTCACGCAGTTTATAAGCTCGTCCACGCCGTGCTTTATCGGAGCGATTATCGGGAAATACTCGTATCCCTGCTCCTTTATATAATTCTCAAAACGCTCGAGCTGTTCGTCCTCGGCCATATCGAGCTTGTTGCCCGCTACGATCATCGGACGCTTTGCAAGCTCGGGGTTGAACTTTTCAAGCTCGCGGTTTATCGTCTCGAAATCCTCGATGGGGTCTCTTCCCTCGCTGCCCGACGCATCGACTATATGGACAAGAAGTCTGCATCGGTCGACGTGACGCAGGAACTGATGACCGAGACCTGCGCCGTCGCTTGCACCCTCGATAAGTCCGGGAATATCGGCCATGACGAAGTTTCTGCCCTCGCCTCGGCTGACAACGCCGAGAACGGGTGTCAGAGTCGTGAAATGATAGTTGCCTATCGCGGGCTTTGCCTCGCTGACAACCGAGATGAGCGACGATTTTCCGACATTGGGGAAACCGACCAGACCGACATCGGCGAGAAGCTTGAGCTCAAGGGTTACGTCAAAGCTTTCTCCCGGGGTTCCCGGCTTTGCAAAACGGGGAACCTGACGAGTCGGTGTGGCGAAATGGCTGTTGCCCCAGCCGCCTCTGCCGCCTTTTGCGATGACCTTCGGCTCATCGTCGGACATATCGGCGATTATTCTGCCCGTTTCGGTATCGCGAACGACCGTTCCGAGGGGAACCTCAACGATCAGATCGGCTCCGTTCTTGCCCGTACGGCGGTCGCTCTTTCCGTTTTCGCCGCGCTGTGCCGCATATTTCCTCTTGTAACGGAAATCGGCAAGGGTCGAAAGATGGGGGCTGACCTTGAATATGACGCTGCCGCCCTTTCCGCCGTCGCCGCCGTCGGGACCGCCCGCCGCGACATATTTCTCGCGGTGAAACGCAACGGCACCGTCGCCGCCGTCGCCCGCTATAATTTTAATTTTTGCTACATCAACAAACATAATTCTATTCCATTCACATTTATTATGTCGGATACGATCAATTAAATTCGTCCGACCGATTATTCAGTATACCACAAAACTGTGGAAAATACAAGAAAAACAGCGTCCTGCGTATATGTTACTCCTTGTTTTCAAACGAATTGAACCACGCACGCTCTTCAAAGGGCTTTTTGCGCACCCTTCTGTATTCTTCCGCCGCCTTTCCGACGGGCAGATAACAGATGAGCTCGTGGTCGTCGGGAACACCGAGAATCTGCGCCATCTTGTATCCTATCGCGTCAACATCGGTGACATGACCCTCAACCCAGCAGCTCTCATAACCGAGCGCTGAAATTGCGAGCAGCATATTCTCTATCGCCGCCGAATAATCCTGCACGGCAAAGCATCTGTCGCGGTAGGCGACAATTCGCTTTGTAAGCACGCATATCATCGCGGGAGCGGTCTCGCCAAGCGGCGGATCGATAACACCGTGGAGCTTTCTGAGAACCTCGGGATCGTCGACCGCGATGAGACTTGTGGTCTGCTTGTTGCAGCCCGAGGGCGCCGCAAGACCCGCCTCCATTATTTTCACAAGATGCTCTCTCGGGACGGGATCGGAAAGGTATTTTCCGCGATAGCTGAATCGCTCGTTTATTGCATCAAAGATATTCATTCTGTTTCTCTCCCATTATCAGAGTTTTGCCGTCATATGGCACATTCCTTCGTCTGTCGAAAAGCCGTTCTTTGCGTAAAAGCCTTCGGTTCTCGCATCGCGCATGGTTATCAGATGGATATACGCGACGCCTTTATCCTTGAGCAGCTTTGAAAAATCAGCAAGCATTTTTCTGCCGATTCCTCTGCCCTGCATCTCGGTATCGACACAGAATTCGATTACCTGAAAATGCATTGCGTCAAAATAGACCTCGCCGCGTCCCATAATAAGACCGATCATTTTTCCGTTTTCGAAATGTGCTGCACCTGCATAATGAGGCGTATTGAAAATATCGGTCAGACGCTCGAGCGACTGCTCCTGCGTCCAGGAATCGTTCCACGGCTCATTATTGAACACACGTGTGAAAAGCTGCGCCGCTTCGGGCAGCATCGATGCTGTAAGCTCTGTCATTATTATCTCCCTATTCGTCAAAGAATTTCTGCACCCGTTCAGTTACGCAGCGCAGTATCTCAAGGCTCGCAAGAGGGTCGGCAACGTCAAGTGAATGACCCGCACGCTCGACAACTGTGACTTTGTCACTGCCGAGACAGCCGAGCTCGCGCAGGCGGTCAAGTCCGAGCAGAGGATCGGCATCTCCCGTAAACACGATACATTTATCGCTGTCAAAATTTGCAAAGCTCTCCTCGACGGGTGTATACCATATCTGACGCACATCCTGTCCCAGCGCACCTGCCGCAAGCGTACCGAGGCTCTTTGCCGCAAAGATGATATTGTCGTATCGGGAGGCACCTGCCGCTTCGAGAAGCGCTCTGCATTTTGCGACGACCTCCTGTGTTACCCTTTCACAGCGTGCTTCCCTGAGGGTAGTCGGAATCTTTCCGTAACTGAGAGCCAGCACGTCATAGCCTTTCGAAAGGGCGATTTTTTGCGTAAAATGAAGAAGCGGGCGGTCACAGGTATAACCCATGCCCGGGAAAAGGACACATAGACCTCTGCCTTCACCCGTTGTCATTTTTGCGCTAATTTCCTCATTTTCAAAATTCGCCGCGATAACTTTGCTCCTCGTCGGACGTTTGCCCGGCTGTGCGATATAATAGGCGGTATACGGCTGCGCGGGGACATAGCCGAGTGAAACAGCAAGCGAAAGAGAGGCTTTGTTAGCCGCGTCCCAGCTCGGATAGAGATTCTTATTGATACATTCCATTATCAATTTTGCAGCACACGCGCGGGCAAGACCTTTGCGTCTGTGCTCGGGGTGAGTGTCGATTTCGATCTCGATTCCATCGTCAAAAAGACAGTACGGCGTCGCCGCGCAGACAAGCTCGCCTTTATACAGACAGCACACTCCGACACCCTCGCGGCAAAATTCCTCACGCGAGGAAAAGTTAGCTATATTATCGTACGACCAGTCATTTTGTGCACAAAGGTCGTAATCTGCGCCGTCCATAAGCTTTATTACATAGCCGTCGGGAATGGAGCGTGACATCTGCTCGAGCTTTCCCATATCGAAATTATGCTCCGTTTTGCTCAGCGCATAACGTGTCAGCTTTACGGCATTTTCGCCGTAGGTCTGTTCTATAAGGCTGTTCCATTTTTCGTTCTGACCCACAAGAAGCTCGCTGCCTTCAAAGCCTTCGCGCCAGCCGAGAATCAGCTCTGCGGCACAATCCGCATCGGCATCGCCCGCGATTATCGAAAACGCGCCCGAGCCCGAAGTCTTTCCGCCGACGGTCAGCTTTGCGCATTTCGGAGCATCGACACTGTCGGCAAATGCCGCCGAGCCGTTTTTCCCCTGCAGACAGCAGTCAACGATCTTTTCATCTATCCCTTCAAACAGGGTGGATAATTTGTTTCTGTCTTTTATCTCGATATAATTGATCGTTCATCTCTCCTAAAAAAATAATATAAAAAAGCCCGAGAAAATCCCCGGGCTTTCAGAATGCAATATTTGATTACTGCTCAACAGGATAGACAGAAGCCTTTTTTCTGTCTCTTCCCATGCGCTCAAAACGAAGTACGCCGTCGCAGGTTGCGAACAGAGTATCGTCAGAACCACGGCCGACATTCTCGCCCGGATGAATGTGAGTTCCTCTCTGGCGAACGAGGATGTTGCCTGCGAGGACAAACTGACCGTCAGCTCTCTTGACGCCGAGTCTCTTGGATTCAGAGTCACGACCGTTCTTTGTGGAGCCCATTCCCTTTTTATGAGCGAAAAGCTGAAGATTTATCTTAAGCATGTATTCTCTTCCTTTCAATCACAGATGTTTTTCGGCAATCTTTATGTTCTTGCCGTACTGCTCGCTTATGCCCTGCATATGGAGCATAAGTCCGCTAAGTATGTCGCGGCAGAGCCGCCTGTCCGCCCGATCAACAAGAAGCGACATCTCACCGTCACCAACCGCGATATCAGCCTTTGCGCCGATTATCTCCGTGATGGTGTTGGCTGTCATGTAAGCTGCGGAGGATACCGCCGCACAGACAATGTCACTGCCGTGTCTTCCGGCGCCCGCGTGACCCGAAAATTCGAATCCCGCAATTTCATCGCCGTCTTTTATAAAGCAGACAGAAACCATAAATTAAAGAGCGATGGATGTGATCTCGATCTTTGTGTAGGGCTGACGATGACCCTTGCATCTTGCGCTGCCCTTCTTCGGCTTATAGGTGAAGACTCTGATCTTCTTGCCCTTGCCTACCTTGAGAACCTTGCCGGTAACCTTTGCAACACCGTCGCCGAGCTTGATGCCGTCGTCTGTGCCGACAGCGATAGCCTTGAGCTCTACTGTCTCGTCAGCCTCTGCCTTGAGAAGCTCTGCGAAGATTACGTCGCCTTCGGAAACCTTGTACTGCTTTCCGCCTGTTTCGATAATTGCGTACATGAAATAACCTGCCTTTTTTTACAGTCTCGCTATGCCGGGAGGGTTAGCTAAAAAGCGAAGCTTTTTAGCTGTGAGTTTTCTTTCAGGATTTGAATCCTGAATTTCGGCGTTGCCGAAACCGAAAACATCACGACCTCTGCTTCTAAATAAGCTTTTAACCAAAACCGCTTAAAAACCCGGAATACGCGGCCTAAATATAATATCACAAATGTCAATGGTTGTCAACTGTTTTTTAGCTGTCTCGGCACGCGGAAATAATAGAGCCTCAGATCGTCCGTTCCGCTCGATTTTCCGCCATGCAGAACACAGCTCTGCGCTATGCCCTTGAGAAAAAGTCCGCCGTCAAAAAGCTCGTCTCCGACACCCGAATAATCATCGCCCAGCCTTGAGAACGGGTAGCCCTCAGCGCACACTCTTTTGTAATCCTCCCGATTTCCCGCAAAGAGATAATAGAGCTTGAACTCGGTGATGTCTTTCTTGAAATTTATGCCGATTATCGTCGGGTGATATCCGAACCTTTCGATCACGCGAGCCTCGCGGTCAAAGGATTCGGTCACGCTCCCGTCAAAACCGAGCAGCCCGACCGTCTCTCTCAGGTATTCGCTCAGCTCACCGTACGCGCTCGGCACACCGTAGAGGTCGCGAAAATCGCGGCATCGGTTGAGCGAATAATAGACCTTTATCTCCCTCTCACGTCCCGACCTGTCATACTCGGCGCCTATCTGAACAACGGGAGATTTACCGGGGGAAAGCGTCTCTTCGGTGAGCTTTGCGATATTCATAACGGTATCTGCGCACCTGTGTTCTCCTCCGTCAAAGAACATACGCACAGCTTCATAGCTTTCAGCCGACGGAACATCGCGCCGCACGCTGAACACTATACGCTTTGCCCTCTCCCCGTCGCTGCCTTCAAACTCGGACAGATCAAATATCTTTACATGAGGATGCGAGAGAAAACCCTGTTTTCTCTCGCAAAGAGCCGACTCGGCTTCTCCGAGCTCGACCGCTCTCAGAAAGGACGCCTTCTGATACAGTCGGTAGGTTTTTATACCCCTGACCGAACTGCCGTCAGCAAGAAGTCCGATACATTCAAAGCTCGAATCGCCGCTCTCGCCGTACTGCCTGAGCGCGGCAAGAGCGGTATCGATTATTTCGGATCTGCCGATCATTATTTATAAAGATAGAACTCGGAAAGAAGAACGTCCATGTCGCTGCTGCTTCCGTTGACGGTCAGCTTGACGTTGATCCACTGCACACCGCTGACAGGGATATCGACCTTGATCTTGGAGGTCGTTCTCGAAAGGACGGGGCTTGTGTAGAGGATCTTATCGTCGTCGCCGTAAACGGTGAGGACACATTCGCCGACATCACTTGTATCGGCAACCGCGATATAACCGCTCAGCGTGGTATAGGAGCCCGACAGGAAGAACTTGCCGTAGCCGCTGTATCCGCCGCCCCAGCCGTCATCGTATGCGGAGATTATGAAGAGGTTGCCCGGACTGTATACCTCGCCGACAACGTCGTGGGTGACGACAAGGTCGGTCACCTGCTCGAAATGATCGCACTCGGATACCTTGAGATCGTCGAGTCCCATGGGCATTGTTGCCTCGATCTGCTCCTTCTTGTCGAGGATCTTCTTGTTATCGGGCATGATGACAAGCGCCTCGTTTATAACGCTGAACGCACCTGAATAGTTATTCTGTGCGACATAGGAATCGGCCTTTGCGATGACATAGTTTTCATACTTTGTCTGCGTATCGCTCTTCTTGGAGGTAAGTCTGCTGTCCTCGCCGACTTCGACGATCGCCTCGTCGAGTATTCTTATAGCCTCGGCATAATCCTCGGCTGCTATCTTGCTGTCGGCGTTTGCAACAGCATCGGTGCAAACCTTATCGGTATACTTCTTCTTGTAATCGTCGAGCTTTTCGGCGATCTCCTCGTCCTCGGGAAGAAGCTCGCCCGACTCCTCGAGAATCTCGATAGCCTGCTTGTAGTCCTCTTTTTCGGCGCAGGCATCAGCTCTTGCAAAGATGTCGGTTTTATAGTTTTCCGTTGCCGTCTTCATCTTTTCCTGAGCGTCATCATAATAGGGCGTACCCTCGACGACGAGCTTGTAATACTCGATCGCGGTCTTGTATTCCTCAGCTTCAAAATAGGTGTTGCCCTGATTGTAGTTTTCCTCGGACATTCTGACGTTGCCGACAAACTCTCTTGCCGAATAGATGGTATCGTCCATTTCGGGGATATCCATCGCGTCGATGGTATCGAGCTCCTCGGTCGCTCTGTCGCAGGTTATCGCACCAGAGCCGCAATCGGTCTTGAGCGTTTCGATCCTCTTATTGAGAGCCTCGACAAGCTTATCGGTATCTCTTTCATCATCGATATATGTATCCGAATAATAATCGAGAGCCTCATCGAAGCTGCCGTCTGCAAGATAATCGACCAGCTTTTTCTCGGGAGTGAATATTACATTTATGAGAATGAGTGCGCCCGCAATCGCAATGATAAGCGCTGCCGCGATCGAAGCGAAAAGTATCTTCTGCTTCTTTGTGAGCTTTGCGAGGAAATTCTCCTTCTGAACAGGTGCCGCAGGAGCGTAATAGGGCTGATACTCCTGAGCAAAGTCGGGCTGAGCCTCCATCTCCTGAGTCTGTGCAGGTACTATAACCTGAGTCTCCTCGGGCTGCTGCTCGACCGTCTGCTCCGCAAACTCGGTGTACTGCGACAAATCGACAGTACATTCACCGAGATCGGGCTGCTCCTGTACTTCCTGTACAGCCTCCTCAACAGCCTCCTCAGCGGGCTCTGCTGCCTGCTCGACGATCTCCTCTGCCTGAGCTGCCTGCTCCTGAGCGGTCTGCTCCAAAGCTGCCTGCTCCGCAAGAGCCTGCGCGATATTGCATCCGCATATTCCGCAGAACGCCGAACCGTCGGGAACATTTGCTTTACATCCCGGACAAATCATATATATACCCTCCGTTTTTTCAAAATTGCCGTCTCGACATAAAACGACATACTATTACTATTATAATACCGAACCGCTCTTTTTTCAAGGTGTTTCGGTTCTTATAAAGTACACATAAATATGGTTCAATATATAGTAATTTCGCGAGGTTTATGATATAATGGAATAACCGATAAAAACACACTGTGCCGCATTTCGCGGGAAAGGAGAATCGACCATGGCACGTGCGATGGAATTTACACTCAAAACCGAAAAGCAGGGCGTTTACAACATTACGAGAACCGTTACCGACGCAATAAAAGAAGGCGGTGTCGAAAGCGGCATTGCGCTTCTCTACTGCCCTCACACAACAGCGGCTATCACCTTCAACGAAAACACCGATGACAACGTCGGTGTCGATCTTCTCGAAAGCCTCGCACGCACCTTCCCCGAATCGGACAATTACAAGCATTCCGAGGGAAACTCATATGCTCATATCCGCTCGAGCGTTATCGGCTGCAGCAACGTCATAATAATCGAGGACGGCTGGCCTCTGCTCGGAATATGGCAGAATATTTATTTTGTCGAGTTTGACGGACCGCGCGAGCGCAAATACTATCTCAAGCTGATAGAGTGCTGAGCTCTCAACATTTCAGTTTTTGGAGGTAAACGATGAAACCGCTTGACAAACTCGACCGCAAAATCGGAAAATACGCCGTACGCAATCTTATGACCATAATGGTCGGTGCGATGGCATTTGTATTCCTTATGGACATTCTTCTTCAGTCGGCAGGAAAACCGCCGCTGACTTTGTTCATTTCTTTTGACCGCGAGGCGATATTCTCGGGGCAGGTGTGGCGTTTTCTGACCTACGCCTTCGAGTATCCCGCATCGAGTCCGCTCTTTATGCTGTTCACCCTTTATTTTTACTGGCTGATCGGCTCGACAATGGAACGCGAATGGGGCTCGTTCAGATTCAACGTCTTTTATTTCAGCTCCGTTCTGCTGACCGCCGCCGTCGGTCTTATCACGGGATTTGCAACCAATTACTTTTTCAACATGGCGCTCTTTTTCGCATTCGCACTCTTCTATCCCGATTTCGAGGTTCTGGTATTTTTCGTACTTCCGATAAAGATGAAATATCTCGCGATCATCGACGCGGTATATTTCCTTTATATGTTTATTGTATACCCGTGGCCGGGAAAGATATGCCTGCTGGTTTCGATCGCTCTGCTCGCCGTATTCTTCCTCGACGAGATCGTCGGCGGTATCAAGAGAACCTATCGGCGGCTCAAATGGAAGAGCAATTTCAGATAATTTATTTTGAATCACACGATGAGAGGATATTGCCGTATCTGTCACAGAGAACGGCGGTATCCTCTTTCTTTTTGCTGAAAATGTTGTCGTCATCGCCCCACGTGTAATCGCCGCCGTATGCCGCAACTGTCACGCTTTCGCCGCTTTTTATGACGCTTCCCGACGGGAAGGAGAACACCTCGTAACCCTTCGACGAATAAATAAAGAATCCCGAAACATCAGCGTCCGCTCCGATGTTTCTGACCGTCACGCTCTGGTCGCTTTTGCTCGCCGAGACTATCTCGAGACGGGCACCCGTATGCGGACGTTTCGGACTCGATATCGATATTTTGCCCGCAGCGTCGATCTCGGTCAGCAGACCCATATCAGAATCCTGCGTCACATAAATCTCGCTCATGGAAAGGGCATCAAAAACGCGCTCGTTTGCCGAATCCTCGTCGACCGAGGTATCGGTCGATATGACCGATATTTTCGGCGATACAGCCTTCGCAAAGCTCTCGCCCGTTGCATCGGGGTTTCCGTGATTACCCACCTTGAGAATATCGGCGGAAATATCAGCACCCGACGCGAGCAGTGTTTTTTCCTCGGCAAACTGCATATCGCCCGTTAAAAGCACCCTTTTCCCGTTAGCATGAAGCATCATGACAAGGGAATTATCGTTATCGTCCTCGCTGTTTTTCTCAAGAGGGGCAAGCACCTCGAAATAATTTCCGTTTCCGATATCGACCCTTTCGCCTGCGCGCAGGATAACCTGCTCGGCATCAGCTTTCTTTGCCTGTTTTGATAGCTTCTCTTCGTCCTCGGAAAACTGCGCCGTATACACGGTATCGGTCGGATATACCGAGCACACAGCCTTTGTCCCGCCGATATGGTCGCTGTGAGTATGTGTCAGAAAAACCGCATCAAGGCGCTCGACCTCCATCATAGCCATAGCCGACAGAATCGACGGCACGGAGCTCTCCTCACCCATATCGACAAGATACGCCTTTTCGCCCGATACGACAAGGGCACTGTCCGCCTTGCCCGCATTTATAAAGAGAATATACACGCTGTCACTCCTCAATTCTTCAAGCTTTGTATTCTGTGCCGTGCTGCCCTGATCGGCCGCACTTCCCGAAGCACATCCCGAAAGACACGCAAGCATAACAGCCGCAAGAACCGCCGATATTATACGTATTATTTTCATTCGATTCCCTCCCGACACATAAATCATTGATATTATAATAAAAAGCCGGTCGAAAAACAACATTTCCGACCGGCAGCAATTGTGTTTTATTTATGCGATTCTTTCGAGCTCGGCGTTCTCGGTTTCTTCCGAAACCTGACCGCCTTCTCTGAAGCCTTCGTTTGTTGTGACAACACCGACCGTCTTGAGAAGAACGAGAAGGTCAAAGCCGACAGAGCATCTCTCGATGTATTCCTTGTCGTACATGACCTTGAGGTCGTCGCTGAGGTCGTCTCTTCCGTTGACCTGAGCCCAGCCGGTAACACCGGGGCGGACATCATAGACACCTGCCTGTGTGCGCAGACGATGGATATCGGTCTCGCCCGGGATAAGGGGACGGGGACCGACAAAGCTCATCTCGCCCTTGAGGACGTTGAAGAGCTGAGGAATCTCGTCAAGACTGCTCTTTCTGAGGAAAGCGCCGATCTTTGTGATGTGGCTGCTCGAATCAACAAGATCCTTTGTCGCAACCTCGGAAGGAGCCGAGGTCTTCATCGAACGGAATTTGTAGATCTTGAAAAGCTCACCGTCGCGACCGACACGGTACTGACGGAACATGACGGGTCCGTGAGAGTCGAGCTTGATAAGAAGAGCGATGACTGCCATCGGAATGAGAGCGACCGCGATGCCCACGACGGACATTACGATATCAAAGGTGCGCTTTATGAATCTGTAACCCAGACGTGCGCGTTTTACATTGTACTGCGGTACAGTGACGACAGCCTCGCGTTCGTTGGTCATATCACAGGCACCTCCTCTTCTCAAAATCGCAAAACGGTACTTTTCCCGTTTTCTGTGGAAATTATACTCCCCCGATTTTCAAAAATCAATAGAAGAAGGCGTTTTGTCACTAATTTGTCATTTTTATCGGCAAGTATTTATCGATAAACAGCAAATTTTTATTGTAATTGAGTTGTTACACTTTTGTTACTTTATCGCGCTTTTCACGCATTTATTTGGAAGATATAACCAAATTTACAAATTCATTCAAAGCGTTATTTCAGTATATTCACCAAGAGATTTTTTATCCGACTCCTCATGCGTTACAATAATCACCGGAATTTTTTCTGAAATTTCTTTCACTGCCGGAACGATTTTGTTACATTTGAGCTGCTCGTCAAGACCGTTGAAGGGCTCGTCAAGGAGCAGTATCTGAGGGTTGCTCGCAAAGGCTCGGGCGAGATTGACACGCTTTGCCATACCTCCCGAGAGCTGCGCGGGATACTTTTTCATACTGTCGCCGAGACCGAAACGCTCGAGCCAGAAGGCTGCCTTTTCCCTGTCGGAGGCTATTGCGGCGTTGCCGAGCGCAGTTCTCCACGGGAGCAGGCGGTCGTCCTGAAAAGCAAAGCCCGTTCTCAGACCTTCGGGTGCGATGACCTCGCCGCTGTCGGGAAGGAGTATTCCCGCGATGATATTGAGCAGGGTTGTTTTGCCTCTGCCCGAACTGCCGCCGATGCAGATTATGCCGCTCTCGCCTATCGAAAGAGAAAAACCGTCGAGCACGTTTCTGCCGTCGAAGGCTTTACTGATATTTTTCAGCTCAATTGCCACCCGAGGTCACCTCCATTCTCGCCGCAAGCTTTGCGGCACCTGCGAGCACAAGCTCGATCGCACAGCTCAGCAGCACGACCGTCACCGTATACGCAAACAGATCGACCGTTTCGAGATAGAGCTTTGATTCGTAGAGCATAAGACCGATCGAATCGCGAGTTCTTCCGATGACCTCCGCTGCAACGCCCGCCTTCCACGCAAGACCGAGACCCGTTCTTGCGGCGGCAAGCATATAGGGCATGACCGACGGAATATAAACCGCACCGACCAGCTTTGCGCCTCTGACTCTGTACACCTTCGCCATCTCGACAAGCCGCGAATCGACGTTGGCAAGTCCTTCCGAAAGGTTTGCACACACGGCGGGAAGCACCATCAGAAACGCGATGAACACGGGCATTTTATCGCTCTTCATCCATACAAGAGCGAGTATTATAAAGGACGGCACGGGGGTCGCCTTGACCACCGTCAGGAAGGGGCGCATAAACTCCTTCACAAATTCGGAAAGATGCATCAGCACGCTCAGCACGCAGCCGACCAAAAAAGCGAGCGCAAATCCCGTCAGTATTCTTTCGAGCGAGCCGAAGGTCTGGAGCCAGAATTCCTTCTGACCGCACAGTTCAAAAAAACGCTCAAAAACAGCACGAGGCGAAGGCAGGAGCAGTTCCTGCCCTACCTTCGCACTGAAATAATGCCATATTCCGAGCCACGCCGCGACCGAGAGAACCGATACGAGCACTCTTGCGGTCGGGGAAAGTCTCTTCCTATCGCGCATAGTAGAATTCGTCACCGGGGAGCGAACCGCCTGTTGCCTTGGGGTTAGCGTCGAAGAGAACCTGAAGGAAAGCGGATACGGTTGCCTTCATCTCAGCACCCTCGGAGAAGGTGAGGTTGCAGTAAGGAATAGCCTTGAGCGCGACTTCCTGTGCGATGATTCCGAGGTCGCCGCAGAGCTGTGCAGCACCTTCAACGTCGTTTACGGCATACTCTGTGGAAGCCTTGAGATCGTCGAGGAATGCATCAAACTGCTCCTTGTTGTTCTCGAGATACTCGTTGCGGACGATAACAACACCCTGTGCAAGCGCTGTGTCGCAAACCTTGTTCCACTCGTCCTGGAGATTGAGAACATTGATGCCCTCGATCTTGCCCTCGACCTGAGTTGCGAAGGGCACGGGAAGCATTGCGATATCGACCTCACCGGAGATCATAAGGGAAGCAAGCTCTGCGTGCTCGCCGTAGAAATTGACGTTGACATTCTCGCCGACGGTAAGTCCGTTCTCAGCGAGGATATAGTTGAGGATATACTCGGGGTTGCTGCCCTGACCTGTTGCGCCGACAGTCTTGCCCTCGAGGTCTGCGATGCTTTCAATCCCGCCTGTCTTGTCAAGCAGATAAAGAACGCCCATGGTTGTAACAGCGGTGACGCTGATGCTGCCGTTTGTCTTTGCATAAAGAGCTGCAGCAAGGTTTGTCGGAACGCAGGCAACGTCGACCTCGCCGTTGACGATAAGACCTGTGATCTCATCGGGAGCGGAAGCAAAGGTCACGTTGTATTTGCCGTTCTCCTTGCCGTCAGCGGCAAGCTTTGCCATGCCGATACCTGTCGGACCGCTGAGAGCGACAACGTTCATGGGGACTGCGGGCTGTGTATCGTCAGCGGGAGTCTGAACAGGCTCCTGAGCGCAGCCTGCGAAGATACCGAGTGCCATAACAGCAGCGAGCATAAGAGCGATAATTCTTTTCATTCTTTCCAAATCCTTTCTTTATAGGAAATATCTATCTGTCAACAAGCACGACGGTCTTTCCGTCACGCCTGATAGACCCTGACTGTTCGAGGGATGCGAGAGAGCGGTAAAGCGACGCCCTGCTTATATCAAGCCTGCGCGCAAGCTGTGCCATCGAAGGCAGAGCGCACACACCCTCTTCATCCGCCGATTCTGCAAGAAGTGCGGCCAGTCTCGCTTCGGAGCTGCCGCCCGTGAAGGAGCGTATCTTTGAATTTAGAAAGCGTATCCTGTCGGTGAGAAATGCGATGTAATCAACGCTCAGCTCAGGTATGCGAAGAAACAGAGATGAAAGTCCCTCTTCATTTATATAGAGCACCTTCGACCTCGAGGACGCCGACACGAGCGTGTGAGCATCGTCGCCGCCGAACATCGACGCCACTCCGAAACAGCCGCCCTGACGTATGATGTTGAGCAGTATCCTTCGGTCGTCGTCGAGCCGCTCCACACGAAGCTTACCCGATACAAGTATGCCCATCGACCGCTCAAAGCCTTCACCGCCGACGGCTTCCTCGCCCGATTCAAAGGTCCTCTCTCCTATCATTCCTTTTTCAATAAGCGAAAGCAATTCCTCTTCGGGACAGCGTGCAAAAATGCGGTTAGCCTTTATTGCCGAGATCATTTTCTTTGCATCCATATGCCGATAGTCCTTTTCAAAATCTACCTGAAACTGTCTCAGATGATACACTTTTCACCGATATTATATCATCACGCAAGCCGTATGTCAACGATTTTGGAGCAATCTGTCACATTGTGTGCAAAAGACACATATTATGTGACGAAACGTACATACAATATGTTACGGCTTCAATAATCCTAAGGAGGAATAACAGTGGCAGAATGCAAAACCAATTCGCGCCGCGACTGTTTCCGCGAGGCTGTCTGCATCAATGCAAGCCGTGTTTATGACGCTTGCCGTGACAGAGAGTGCCTTGAGAACATACCGGTATATTTCACCGAGCGCGACCAGGAAATGATAAACAACGCCATCGGCGTGAGAATGAAATGTGCGGAAGTCATAAACGTCGGCATCGACACCGAGCCCGTCCCCTTCAACCGCGGTTATTACTGCGTCGATCTTACGATCTATTTCTCCGTGGTTTTCGACGTTACGGTCTCCCCCATCAGCTCCCCCTGCGAAGTCACGGGTCTTGCGGTCTATCGCAAGAAGGCCATACTCTTCGGCAGCGAAGGCAGTGTAAAGATCTTCAGCTCCGACGTCGTTATCGACGATGATGATATCCCCTATCCGCCGTCGGGCAATCTCCCCAAGGTCGTATGCCAGATCGCAGAGCCCGTATGTCTCGGCTCACAGCTCACAAGAGCCTGCGAATGTCACTGCGACTGCTGTATCCCGCGCTGTGTCGCAAGACGCTTCTGCGGCAGCTTCGAGCACAGCTGTTCCGAGAAGGCCGTCACGGTCACGCTCGGAATCTTTATGATAATTCAGGTCGAGCGCGAGGTTCAGATGCTCGTTCCCGTTTACGATTTCTGTATGCCCGAGAAGATCTGCATCGAGGAGACAAACAGCGATCCCTGCGAGCTTTTCAGCAAGATCAGCTTCCCGACCGAGGCGTTCTTCCCGCCGCGTGAGGATTGCTGCGAAGATCCCTGCTGACGGTACAAAAAATCCCCCTCGGCATGACCGAGGGGGATCGCTTTATCCTATTGTGAAAAGAATGTGTATCTGTCATTGTCTAAAGCTTGTAAAATCTCCGAAAAGCCGATCGTCTTCTATTTCAATTTGAAGTTCTCTGTTATCTCTTCGTAATGATCTCCTGAAATATACGTTATATCTATTGATGATCCGTCAGAAGAAAACTGTGCTCCGACAAAAGGATACGCAACCTCTGCAAACGGTTTTGAAAACGCTTCTATCTCAGCATAAACCGTATCGGAGAATATATCGCGAACTATGACCCTATTACCTGTCCCGTGTGCAACAACGCCGCTGCAATCATCAAAGATCGCAGAAAACGTCTGCGAAAAAACATCATTTTTCGGATCGTAATAATAGCCCTGCTGTGTTCCGATGCCTGTTCCCGACTGAAACACTACCCTTACAATATCGCCGTCAACAACATCTATATGAGGTCTTTTATTTACTGTTTCTGTCTTTACGACCTCAGACTCATCATCATAAAGCAGGTAGCTGTACATAAAATCCTGTGATGTGATCTTGTAGTATTTATTCTCTTCCAGCACTTCGGCGTCACTCTGCGATGCAGCCGCTGTATTGTCCTGTGCGTCAAGAGGCTCATCTGTCCGATCGGCACACGCACACAAAAGCACCATCAGAAGACTTGCAAGTATCAGTATTATTTTTTTCATATCATTTACCCCCTAAAATTATTACGGTTTATCAGAAGAAAACGCACTCATCAATAGCTCGGCTGAGCTCCTCGCTTATTTCATAGGACGTGCCGTTGCGGTAGATTGTGACCGTCGGCTCGGATACACTCCACAATCCAAATGTTGCAAGAGCTCCCGAATTGCCGTAATCCTTGAGAAATGCGCTAAGATCGGCATTTTTCTCAAGCGAGCCTATGCCCTGCGATTCCATCAGTGTCGGCACCTCTTCGACGACCTCTTCCTCGGCGTCCATATCGCCGCCGTCCATCTGAAGCTCGAGATAATCCTCGCCGTATATCAGCGCAAGGTCGACCTCATCGGCCGCTCCCGGGGCATCAGGCGCAAAGAGCATACGCTGTGTTTCGCTGTCGGCGATACCCGTCGGCAGGGGAATTACCTTCGCCTGGAACGCTTTAACGGCATCTCGCGTGAATCTTCCGTAATATCCCGATATTTCCTGATCGAAATATCCGAGCTCGGCAAGCCTTATCTGAAGCGCCGTTACTTCATCGCCCTTTGAACCGACATCGAGGTCCTTGTAGACTATTTCGGGCGGTGCTGTTGTTGTGGTGGTTGTAGGCTCGGTCGGCGGCTCGGCAGCTGTCGGCTGAGTCGTTGTGGTCTGGCTTTGCTGTGCAGAGGTCGGCTGAGTCTGTGACGGCTTCTGTGTCGTTGTGGTCGGCTTCTGCGTTGTGGTTGTTGTGGGTTTTGTCGTAGTCGTGGTTGTAGTGGTGGTCGTTGTCGGTTTCTTTGTTGTGGTCGTTGTTGTGGTGTATTTCGGTGCAGAGGAAGCGTAAAGTGCCGTCTGCGTACCCTTGCCTGCAACACCGTCGACCGTCAGACCAGCCTGACGCTGGAACTTCTTGACTGCTTCGACCGTCTTGTCGCCGTAATAGCCCGTTGCAGAGCCCGACATATAGCCGAGCTCGATGAGACGTTTCTGGAGCTTTGTTACCTCATTGCCGCTCGCACCCTGTCTGAGTGACGGCGATTTTGTCGTTGTGGTGGTCGGTTTCTGAGTGGTTGTGGTTGGCTTTTTTGTGGTGGTGGTTGGAGGTGCCGTTGTGGTCTTGCTCGGGTCGATCTCGCCTATGAGTGCACCCGATTTACCGAAATCGTAGGTCTTTCCGTCGACCTTCTGTATACCCGTGACAAATTCTCCGTTGAGATAGTAGAACTGTTTTCCGTTGTATGTGACCCAGCCCGTTGTCGGATACTTGACGCCCTTTATCTTGAACCATTTTACCCAGGGGTTCCACGAACGGCTGTCCATGGTCGAATAGACGACGTCAACACGCTCGTTTCGCGCATCGACCGCCATATTGACACCGCTCTCGTTCTTGCCGACATAGACGCCTGCATGCCCCTCGCACCACAGACCCAGTCCGTGGACGTTGGGCATACTCGAGATATTGCCCGATTTTGACGCGGCATTGAGCAGAGCCTTCGCTCCGCCGCCGCCCTTTATGTAGGAACGGATAAGTCCCGAACAGTCGACCGCACCCTCCGACGAGCCGCCGTAGACATATTCCCAGCCCTCGTTATATGCGCGAAGTGCCCATTCCGCCATTCCGACACCCGTAAGGCTTGCCGCCGACACTTCAAAGGCTGCACACGAGACGACCGTCATTATTACAAGGACAAGCGCTGCCGCTCGCCTTAAAAAGCTTTTGCGAAAATTCATTTTTTATATTCCTTTCGCTGACTGATATTGACATATTACCTATTATAAAATTAAAATATGAACAGAACAAGCGATTAAAAGAAAGTTCACAGATTCTTTTTATATAGATAATGTTGCGGTGATATCCTCAAAATGGAAATAATTACCGTCCCCGACGGGAAGGATGATTTTTATGGATGATTATATTGTAAGATGTACACCCGAGGAGGCGGGCATAACCTCCGCCTCCGTTCTCAATCTGCTCGATATGGCTCAGGAACGGGATATCCGTCTGCACAGCCTTATTGTCATGCGGCACGGAAAGACCGCGCTGGAGCTTTACTGGCACCCGTACAGCGCCGACGAGCCTCAGCATCTCTATTCCTTCAGCAAAAGCGTCACTGCGACCGCTGTCGGATTTGCCGTTGAGGAAGGGCTGCTTTCTCTCGACGACCGACTTGTGTCATTCTTTCCGAGAATGATGCAGGACGACTGCGACGACAGAATATATTCTGTAACGGTCGAGCATCTGCTGACGATGTCGGCGGGAATCGAGCTTGCAAACGAGGTCACTATGCTCCAGCAGTTCAACTGGGTCCGGTGGTTCCTCAACACCCCGTTTGGCAGTTTCCCGGGCGAGAAGTTCGCCTACAACAGTCTTGACACATATATGCTCTCGGCGATACTCCGCAAGGCGACGGGTGAAGGTCTTGTCGATTATCTTATGCCGCGTCTTTTCGAGCCGCTCGGCATCGAGCGTCCCGTATGGCTGACCTGCCCGATGGGCATAGAATGCGGCGGCTGGGGACTGCATCTGCGCCCGCGCGATATGGCAAAATTCACTCAGCTTTACCTTGACCGAGGTATGTGGAACGGCAAACGGATCATCTCCGAGGAATGGGTCGAGCGCGCTCTCGGCGTAAGAATCGACACAACCAGCGACCCGAAATTCTTCGACCGACCCGACAGCCGCTCGGGCTACGGTTACTGTTTCTGGCACGGACGCGACGGTTCTGTCCGCGCCGACGGCATGTACGGTCAGTACGGCATAATACTCCCCGAAAAGGACGCTGTCATCGTGACCACCGCCGCCTCCCCCGACCAGATGCTCGTGCTCGATCTGCTCTGGGATTCGGTCATACCCGCGATAGATTCCATCACCGAAAACAGCGAGACGGGCGAGGATCATATCGAGCTTCTCGACAGGGCTTCGCGTCTCTGCGTCGACCGTCCGACGGGCATCGAATGTGCCGACGGGCTGCCCGAAACGATCAGCGGCCGCACATACTATTTTGCTCAGAATGCTCAGAGTCTTATGCCCTTCCTCGTGAAGAATCTTTACAAGATACCGTCGCTCGGCATCGAATGGGTAAAATTCGATATCACGGACGACGAGCTGACCTTCTCGTGGCGTGAATCCTATTGCGACAACAGCGTTTCGCTCATAATAAACGGCGGTCAGACCGAGACTGTATTCTACTTCGGCGACACCGAGCTTCGATGCATCGTGCGAGCGGTATGGAGCGGAAGAACGACCCTGACGCTCGATATCCGACCGATAAACACACCTCACGACGCAAGGATAACCTTCGCCTTCGACGGGGGCAGGGTTACCCTCATTTACGACGAGGACCCGCCGTTCGAGACATCGCTCAAGATGTTCTTTGACCTGATGGGCGCCATGCGTCCCGTATCGGGTCAGCTTTCAAAAATCGCAGGCGGACTTATACCATCGATCGTCGGCGAGGCGGTACTGAAAGAGGAATGATATAAAAGATACCCACGAAAAAGTGGGTAATTTACATCTTTCGTCACCTGATTTATGCTTATTGGCAGGAGATGATGAAAGATGAATAAAGAGGCACTATTACTGATCGACATACAGAATATTTATTTCACACCGCTCATGCTTTTGCACAAACCGAAAAATGCTGCAAATAAAGCCGCTTCGTTATTGGGCAGATTCAGAAATGATGCAAAGGATGTAATTCACGTACAGCATAATTTTCCGATTTTTTCTGAAATTTATAATTCAGTTAAACCTTTGGAGTGCGAAAAGGTTATACACAAGGACTATCCCGATTCCTTTCTCGGGACTGATCTGCACCAGCATCTGCAGAAGAACGGTATCAAGCATCTGGTCGTTGCAGGTATGATGTCGCACATGTGCATAGACACAACGGTCAGAGCCTGTCAAAGCTACGGCTATGAAGTGACCGTTATTGAAGATGCCTGCACCACAATGGCACTCAGATATAACGGAAAAAGTATTGATGCACAAACCGTTCATGCAGTTTACATGGCATCACTCGGCGACGGATTCGCAAAGGTTATGAAATTGGAGAAATATTATGAAGATAAGAAATGACTACACCTGTCCTCTTGAGATCGTTCACGATATCATCAAAGGAAAATGGAAAACCATCATATTGTATCAGCTCAGGGACGGGCCGAAAGGTCTGTCGGAATTGGAGCGTGAAATCGAGGGTATAAGTCAGAAAATGCTGCTCGAACAGCTTCGTGAGCTTATCGGGTTCGGTCTTGTAAAAAAGAAAACCTTTGAAGGTTATCCGCTTCGTGTCGAATATTCCGCAACAGACAGACGCGGTCAGAAAATGATCGAAGCGATCCATATCATGCAGATGATCGGCGTAGATTATATGCTTGAAAACTCAATGACTCAGGCGCTTATAGAAAAAGGCATTCTGACCGAAGAGGAGATCGCATCACTTTGCAGGACAAAAAAGACCTCACAGCCGTGAGGTCTTTTTTCTTATTCGTTTTCCTGCTGCGGTGTTTTTGCGGCGCAGAGAAGATATATGCCGTAGCCTGCCGAAATGACTGTTATCACTGCACATGTTATGAGCTGAAAGCGCATATCGGACTCGAGCGCAAACACGCTCGACGCATTGACGATAAAATGCGAAACGGCGCAGAGAATTATACTCTTTGACTTATAAAAGATGACTGTAAACATGAAGCCGACGGCTGCTGCATAGCAGAGCTGAAGAAGTGTCGGGACGAGCTCGGCACCGTTGAGCAGGTTGACGATATGTCCGATACCGAAGGTAAGAGAGGACACTATGATCGCACTCTTCACATTGTCGCGGCTCATAGCCTTGAAGAGGTAGCCTCTGAAAATAATCTCTTCGATTATTCCGGCGATACCCATAGCTGCGGCGCAGACGACCGTTTCGATTATATTTTCCGAAAGGGTCAGACCGTTCCAGAAGTTCGTCGATGTCACTGCGATCAGCGGCACAAAGAGCAGCCATTTTCCGACTTTGTACTCACCCTTGCACAGACCGTAATACTTTGACAGCGAATTCTTACCGATAAATATGAGCATTGCCGCAAGCATCACAACGCTCCATATCAGCGTTGCGCTTTTTTCCATACCGAGAGAGGGCGACAGAGAATCGGCGATACTGAACGACACCACATATATAATTATCGAAATAACGGCAAACCATATCTCACTTTTTTCACGAAGTTTTTTCATTGTTCTCAAACTCTCCTTTTGCTGCCCCGACCGCACCGAAAAATGCGACGTTGAGCATTTTTACTGCATATTGTTCGTCATAGGTCATTGCATTGTTTGCGAGCAGGCTCGCAAAGCCGTGCGCTGTGAGGAAAAGCGACGCAAATATATCCCTCGCCTTTTCCTCATCTGTCTCAACAGCCTGCGCGACTATCCCTATGATTTCACCGAGATCGTCCTGCGCCATAAGGTCTTCAAGGCTGCTGTGTTCGAATTTGTCCGACTGGAACAGATATCTGAAAAGATTTCTGTGTTCGAGCGCAAACCTTATATAGAGAACTCCGATCTCCAGCATCGGCATCTCATACCGACCGCGTATATCCGTTATGTACTCCGCATGGAATCGGTCGGCTTTGAGATATACTTCCCTTTTTATATCCTCTATCGACCCGAACCGATAGAGCACGGGCTGGGTCGAACAACCGAGCTTCTGCGCTATCGCGCGGACGTTTATCGCCTCCTCGCCCTGCTGAGACAGGATATCAAAGGCTGCGTCAATTATCATTTCCTTTGTGATTCGTTCTTTTGGCGGCAAGTATTCACCCCATTTCTCTTTTCATATAACGCTCGTTATATAACACTTGTTATATTATCATGCTTTTTTACTTTTGTCAACCGCATAATAAAAAAATCCCTCACGGAAAATTCCGCGAGGGATGCATAAAACAGATTCTCTTAAAATAAGCTTTATCAGAAGATGACCGCAAGAAGTATGACAAGCAGTATCTGAGCGACGATTATCGCGGGGATACCGATCATAAACTTGGGATGCTTTGTCTTATGTCTGATCTTGAGCATCGTGACGAGCATTGCGATCGAGCCGCCGAGAGCCGCAACGAGAAGCAGGGTCTTTTCGGGCACTCTCCATTTGCCGCCCTTTGCCTTCTGCTTGTCGGACAAGGTAATACCGACAGCAAACACGTTGACCAGTATAAGATAAATGATAAGAAGCCATACGCCCATATGTTCCATAATTAACACCCGTTCCTTTCCGAGAGTTTATAACACTTGATAAAATGGTATACTTTTTGATATAATATGTCAAGTAAAAAATAAATATTTCTTCTTATTTTATTATGCAGGTGATCCTTTATGAACCATCTCAACAAACGCGCCTGGATTATAATTGCCGCTGCTGCGGTGATTGCGGTACTTATGGCGATAATAATTATTTTTGCGCCGACGGGAAGCACCTCCGCTCCCGTTATGCTGACGGTATCGCCCGACGGCGGCGGCAAAAAGCCGGAGACGACCGTCACTACGGGTGAGGCTTCGGTCGTGACCTACGGCACAAACAGCTATACCGTGCCGCAGTCGCTGACGGAGAGCGAAATGCGTGCCGTATGGGTGCCTTATATGTCGCTTTACGGTCTTACAAAAGAGGGTATCGACAAAATAGTTTCCGATTGCAGAAACATCGGCGCGAACGCCATAATCTTCCACGTGCGTCCTTTCGGAGATGCTGTTTACGATTCGGAATTTTTCCCGTGGTCCCATCTTCTCACGGGCACGCAGGGCGCCGATCCCGGCTACGATCCGCTCGAATACGTAATCGAGAAGGCTCACGAAAACGGAATGGAGCTGCACGCCTGGATAAATCCTCTGCGAATATCACTTAGCGGCGGCACCCCTTCTCCCCTCTCGGCTGACAATCCTTACACAAAATGGCGGACCGATTCCGACCCGTCAAACGACAGCTGGGTCGTCGATTACAACGGCGGAAAGTATTACAATCCCGCCGTCCCCGAGGTAAGACGGCTCATAATCGACGGAATGGTTGAGATCGCCGCAAAATACAACGTCGACGGCATTCACTGGGACGATTATTTCTATCCCGCCGAGGATTCATCATTCGGCGACGGCGCTCAGTACAGCGCCTACACCGCATCGGGCGGCACGGCTTCCCTCATCGAATGGAGAACGGAAAACATCAACACCCTCATTCGCGAGAGCTACAGCCGCATCAAGGCGACCGACAGCTCGTGCATATTCGGAATCAGTCCCGCAGGAAACATTCAGAACTGCCTTAACGCAGGCGCCGACGTATACAAATGGTGCTCGAGCGGCGGTTACATAGACTACATCTGCCCTCAGATATACTGGACATTCGAGAGCAAGGTCGCGCCCTTTGACGCACGCTGCCGCGAATGGAAGGCAATGGTGACAAACGACGACATCGATTTCTACGTCGGTCTGGCGCTCTACAAGGCTGGCTCGGACGCTGACGGAGGTCAGTGGAAACGCTCGACCAACATAATCGCCCGTCAGATAGAGTATCTTCGCTCCGACGCTGTCAGAGCCGACGGTTTCATGCTCTACTCCTACGAATACATCTCGGGCTCTCAGACTTTTTCCGAAATGGAAAACCTGATCGCACTCCTTGCAGCAAACGAATAGCATACAAAAAGGCTTTTGACCCGAGGTCAAAAGCCTTTTTATTATCAGCCAAGCAAGCTTATTATCCAGGCTATCACGGCATCCACGCCGAGAACAAACACACTGACTGCTGCGAGGAAGATAGCGACCGCAATGCAGTAGAGTCCTATTCTCTTGCCCGTGCTGAGCTGTGCGATATCCTCGCGGAGCTGCTCCTCGGTATATTTCGGAGGATCGACATCGGGCTCTTCACCCTCAGCGACTTCGACCGCCTGCTCCTTCTCCTCCTCGGTCATGCCGTAGCCGAGACCGTTTATTACCTGAGTCGCTTTATCGAAATTCTCCTCGGTTACGAAAACATCGTATCCGTTTTCGGGAACACCCATCGCTCCCGGAAGCCCGAGGATTCCCGTTGACGGGGTGGCTCTCCAGTAGGAAGGAAGCCCCTTCTCTTTGAGGGTTGCATCTATCGTGACAGCTTCGTACTCAAGCTCTACGTGCACGAGAAGCTTATCGGGGGATTGTTTTTCACTCATTTTCGGTTGCCGTCCCTTCATTATTTTTGCGGTTTTTGACCTTATAGAAAATGAAATAGATGATAAACGCCGCTGCACAGGTGCAGGCTATGTAGATCGGTGTGTTGACATACCAGCCGAACCGCGCCGATATCTCCTTGAACACGATGATCGGCGAATCGTGAACAGGTCCGATATAGAACATATTCACGCCCGGTTTGTTGCGAAGCAGAATGTTTATCGTAAAGGCAATCACGCACAGAACACCGTAAACCGTGATGGCTCCTTTATAATCGGAGAGCTTTTTGCAGGCTCTTCCCGATACTCCGAGATAGGCTCCGACAAACACAAGGCTCATATGCCAGATAAACGCGTGCCATGTGAGGGTGTAATACTCGTGGGTAAGTCCCGAAGGCTCAAGGAACGAGATAAAACCGCCCATCAGATTGAAGGCAAGCAGGAAGTTATACAGAGCGTCCTGCACCTTGCCCTTCTTGAGGAAGGGTGCGATAAGGCACAGATACATCGGCACGGAACAGAGCTGGAACGGAAATATCCACCACTGATATGTGCCGTTTCCGATAACGTAGTAATAGAAAAGATGCTTATAGACCTCGGTTATGATAAGAAATGCTCCGCAGCTGACGAGCACCGCTTTGTTTGCCCTCTCGCTCGTATTGCGAAGAAGAAAACAAAGAAGCGCGACAACGGCAAGTCCGACAAAAAGAAACGTCAGATGAAATGCTCCGTAGGACGCAGGGCGTTCCATAGGCCACGCTGTCCATTCGATAAACTCGCGCAAGGTCATAAGAATATCCCCTTTTCAATATTTATTTTTACTCTTTTCTCTATTTCACTATTTTGCCGAAGAAACAGCTGTGCTCGCCCGTATGACACGCGGCGCCCGTCTGCACGACTTTAATAAGAAGTGTATCGTCATCACAGTCGGAGCTTATCGAAACCACCTTCTGATAGTGACCCGATGTTGCACCCTTGTTCCACAGCTCGCCTCTCGAACGGCTCCAGAACCACGTATTGCCCGTCTCGAGGGTCAGCTTCAGCGACTCCTCATTCATATATGCGAGCATAAGGACATCGCCCGTCGACTCCTCCTGAACGATCGCAGGAATAAGCTTATCCTTTGCAAAGAATCTCGAAAGATCGGGCGAAGAGTTCGAAACGGCAACAGCGTCGTTTATATCAAGAGCACCCGAATAGAGCGCCTTGCCGCAGATGACTCCGTATACAAAAAGATCGCGAAGCTTTTCGACATCTTCCTTGCAGGAGACTCCGCCGCTTGCAATTATATTGCAGGAAACAGCGTTGTTTATCCTCACAAGCTGGTCGAAATTGGGTCCTTTGAGGGTTCCGTCCTTCGAAATATCTGTAAAGATAATCGTCTTTACACCGATTGACTCCATCTTTTTGGCAAGTTCGATGTAATTTACGTTGCTTGTTTCAAGCCAGCCCTCTGCCGCGACCATTTCATCTCTCGCATCGATCCCGACAGCAATCCTCTCGCCGTATTTTTCTACAGCTTCACGCACAAGATCAGGGTCGGAAAGTGCCGCCGAGCCGAGAATCACACGTTCGACTCCGCCTTCAAGATAGCTCTCGATCGTTGCCATATCGCGGATTCCGCCGCCGACCTCGGTTTTGAGTCCCGATTCCTTTGCGGCCTTCAATATGATCTCCTGATTTATCGGGCGCTTTTCCTTCGCACCGTCAAGATCGACCATATGCAGCCATTTTGCACCGGCCGCCTTGAAGCTTTTTGCGGTCTCGACCGAACATTCTGCGACCTTATGAGCTGTCAAGTAATCTCCCTTTACAAGTCTTACCGCCTGTCCGTCCTTAATATCTATCGCGGGAAAGAGTTCAATCATTACAATACACCTTTCGTGGAGAGTGTTTCTGTGCCCTTTATCTCACAGGCGCAGCGAAGCGCGTGCGCACAAGCCTTGAAAAGAGCCTCTGCGATGTGATGGGAATTGTCACCATATTCTGCACGCAGGTGGAGAGTCATGCCGCCGTTGACGGCAAAGGCTCTGAAAAACTCCTTGGTCAGGCAGGTGTCGTAATCGCCTATCCTCTCCTCGGGGAATGACGCATCAAAGACAAGGAAGGGGCGTGCGCTGACATCGACCGCGCAGAATCCGAGAGCTTCGTCCATCGGGATATAGAAGCTGCCGTAGCGTGCGATGCCCTTTGCGTCGCCGACCGCCTCACGGAAAGCCTTTCCGAGAACAATACCGACGTCCTCGACCGTATGATGTCCGTCGACCTCAAGGTCGCCTTTGCATCTGAGCTTGAGTCCGAATCCCGCATGCATGGCAAGCGCTGTCAGCATATGGTCAAAGAACCCTATACCCGAATCAATATCTATCTCTCCGCCGTCAAGGCAGAGTTCAAGCTCGATATCTGTCTCCTTGGTCTTTCTTGCAATCTTTGATGAACGCATACCGCATCACACCTTTCTTATAAATTATCAGAAGAGATTGTTTTCAAACGCGCGTATAAACTCGGCGTTTTCTTCGTCGCTTCCCGCCGTCACACGAAGGAAGCTTCCGAAGCAGCGGACAAGTATGCCCTCTTTTTTGAGCGCTTCATACATACGCTTTGCACTGTCTCCCGGCATTTCGATAACGGAAAAATTTGCGCAGGTGTCGCGAACCGAAAGCTTATCGGGAAACTGAGCCGCCATATCGGAAAGCTCCTGCTTGAGAGAAGCTGCGGAACTTTTGATATGTGCTATTGCCGCATCGAGCTCGCCCGGATGGGAAAGAATCGCTGCGGCGGCTGTCTGGGTCATGGAATTGACGTTGTACGGGGATTTTACCGCGAGAAGTGCATCGGTAAGCGTTTTGTTTGCAACGCAGAATCCGCATCTGATGCCCGCCATTCTGAACGCTTTGGAACAGGTTTTGAGCACCATCAGGTTATCATAATTGCATACAAGATCGATGACCGACTGATCCCAAAACTCCATATAAGCTTCATCGACCGCAACAAGGCAATCGGGACAGCCTTCGATTATTTTTATGACCTCCTGCCGCTCTATGCCCACACCTGTGGGATTGCAGGGGTTTGAAAAGATGAGCAGACGTGCCCTCTCGGCGTTTACAAAGCTTATAACATCTTCTGCGGTAAAGCTCGCATCGCTGTTCTTCTGCATAATCGCAGTGCGTGCCTCACCCAGCTCGCTGTAAAAACGGTACATCGAAAAATCGGGTGCGAGAAAAACCGCCTTCTCACCCTTCATCAGAAAACAGGTGCTTATCAGAAAGAGCAGCTCGTCCGAGCCGTTGAACGCGCTTACGCAGTCGGGATCGACATTATAATATGATGCAAAAAGGCTGCACACACGTCTTGCTCTCGGGTCGGGATAGCGGTTGAGCGAAAGCTCCGCTATACCCTCGAGCATCTCGTTTTTTGTACTTTCGGGAATCTCGATAAAGGACTCGTTTGCATCAAGACGTATTCTGAAATCGCCCTGGATCGTTTCATAAGGCTCGAGCCCCGATATTTTTTCGTTGAGTATGTAAGCCATTGGCGTCACGCCCTTTGATTAAACTTGGTTTTTTCAGAATCTGACCTTTATAGCGTTTGCGTGTGCTGTGAGCTGTTCGGTATCGGCAATTTTTACGATATCCTGTGCCACATCGGCAAGCGCCGCACGGTTGTAATAGATAAAGCTCGACTTCTTCAGGAAACTGTCGACAGACAGCGGAGAGAAGAATCTTGCTGTTCCGCTGGTGGGCAGAACGTGGTTGGGACCTGCATAATAATCGCCCAGAGGCTCGGGAGAATAATCGCCGAGGAATACGGAACCTGCGTTGTCCATTCTGCCGATATATTCCATCGGATTTTCAACGCACATTTCAAGATGCTCGGGAGCAAGCTCGTTGGCAAGGTCGATCGCCTCGTCAAGACTGCGGCATATAACGATAGCGCCGTAATCTCTGAGCGAATCGACAATTATATCGCGGCGGGACAGTTCCTTAGACTGGCGCTCGATTTCTTCCTTTGTTTTGATGGCGATTTCCTCATCGGTTGTGAGCAGGATCGAAGATGCGAGTCTGTCATGCTCAGCCTGACTCATCATATCGGCTGCGAGGTATGCGGGCTTTGCGCTGCTGTCGGCAACGACAAGTATCTCACTCGGACCTGCGATCATATCTATATCGACCTGTCCGTAGACAAGTCTTTTTGCTGTCGCAACATATATATTACCCGGTCCGACGATCTTATCGACACGGGGAACGAGCTGTGTTCCGTAAGCGAGTGCGGCAACCGCCTGAGCACCGCCCATGAGGAAGACTCTGCTGACTCCGGCGATGGCTGCCGCTGCAAGGATATCGGGGTTGGCTCTGCCGTCCTTGCCGGGAGGTGTGACCATTATTATCTCCTCGACACCCGCGATCTTTGCAGGGATTACGTTCATGAGAACGGAGGAAGGATAGGCTGCTGTGCCGCCCGGGACATAGACACCGACCCTCTTGAGTCCTCTTATTCTCTGACCGAGGATAACGCCGTTGTTCTTGGTCTCGAGCCAGCTCTGCTGAAGCTGTCTCTTATGGAAATCGGCAATGCTCTCTGCCGCTCTCTTGAGTGCTTCGATAAATTCGGCGTCGCAGTTCTTGTGAGCCTCCTCTACAACCTGCATCGGAACCTCATAATATTCGGGGTTCGGGCAATCGAATGTGGCGGTATACTGCTTTACCGCTTCGTCGCCCTCTTCGCAGACGCGGTCGATGATAGCCGAAACGATCTCCGTTACCCTTCTGTTTTCCTCGCCGCTGCGCTGTCTGAGCTGGTCGAGCAGATTTCTTTCCGCAACGCCGTCAGCCTTGATTATATCTACCATTTCAATTCATTCCTTTCACATTCGCAATTACTGCACAAGCTTTTCGCTGAGACTTTCGATCTCGTCCTTTCGCAGCTTCATGCTTGCTATATTGCAGATGAGGCGCGCCGATATCGGGCAGACCTCAGCTTTTATTTCAAGTCCGTTTTCCTTGAGTGTCGAGCCTGTCTCGACTATGTCGACAATGACATCTGCCAGAGAAAGAAGGGGCGCAAGCTCAACCGAGCCTTCGATCTTGATTACGCGCACGTCCATTCCGAGGCCTTCAAAATATCTTCTTGTGACATTGGGATACTTTGTTGCGACCGTCTTGATTCGCGAAAACTCGCAGCCGTCGGTTTTACCCGCAACGGCAAATCGGCATTTTCCAAATCCCAGATCGAGTATCTCATAGAAGCTGTTGCCCAGCTCCATGATGGTATCCTTTCCGACAACGCCGAGATCGCACACGCCGTTCTCGACATAGGTTATAACATCGGCCGCCTTTGCAAGCACGACCTCGATATTATCGCCGACGGGAAGAATGAGTCTTCTTCCTTTATCCTTGACCTGAGTACAGTCGTACCCAGCCGCTTCGAGCAGCTCGACCGTCTTTTTCTCAAGCCTGCCCTTTGTCAGGGCTATTCTCAAAGGTTTCATAACCTGCAATCATTCCTTTCACAGAGCCTTACTCCACGATGACCGTTTCAACAGAATCGAGAACGGTATCGACACGTCTGATACCGCAGTCCTTTGCATACTGCAGCCAGTCCTGACGGTCGGAAAGTGCCGCAAACTGCGCCACGAGACCTTCATCACCGAGCTTTGCAAGATGCTTGAGTGCTTCGATCTCTCTTCCCTCGCCCGCAAGAACAAGCGCATCGGGAACGGCTGTACAAGCCGTCATATTCGGGTTTATCGCCTTCACAAGCGCATCGATGTTTATTGCAAATCCGCACGCCGGCTGGTCAAATCCGAACTGACCGATAAGCGAATCGTAACGTCCGCCTGTCAGGATATTCTCGCCCGAGCCGTATGTATAAGCGGTAAAGACGATTCCCGTGTAATAATCGTTCTGATTGACAAGACCGAGGTCTATCATCAGCTTGTCTTCGAGACCGAGCTTTGACAGAGCATCGTACATCTCGGCAAGATAGGAAAGCTGCTCGTCAAGCTCCTTATCGGAAACGAGTTCTCTTACCTTGTCAAGCACCTGCACTCCTCCGAAAAGTCTGGGAAGCATACCGATAGCCGCCGCCTCATCGCTGTGCTCGAGAAGCTCGAGCTCGGCCGAAAGGGCTGCATAATTCTTTGATTCGATATATCCGCGAAGCTCCTCACGCTTTGCATCGCTTATGTCAAGCTTGCGAACTAACGTACGGAAAATACCCGAATGACCGATTTCAATTCGGAAATCGTCAAGACACGAATCGAGCGCATTGACCGCAAGCGAAAGAACTTCGAGATCGGCAGCCTTTCCGCCCGTTCCTATAAGCTCTATGCCTGCCTGCATCGTGCGCACGCCCTTGCCTCTTCCGCCGCCTGTGCGGTAGCTGGGCTGATTATAATAAATTCTCAGCGGCATATGCGCGTCCCTGAGCTTGGACGCCGTCATACGTGCTATCGGAAGCGTACTGTCGGGACGGACAACAAGCAGTCTGCCCTTGTTATCGGTCAGCTTGAACATATTCTCCATCGGTATCGAGCCTGCACCCGTCATGAAAACATCGGCAAACTCGAGGGTCGGTGTCCTTACCTCGTTATAGCAGGCACGGGAGAATATCTTGCATATATTCTTCTCAACAGTGCGGACCTGAGCGCACTCCGAAAAAAGCAGTTCCTCTTCCCCTTCAGGGGTTATGAGATGATATCTTCTCATTTTTCCTCCAACATAAATCTTATTAAAAGCACTTTAGCTTGCTAATATGCTAACATACTGCCACGCAGAAGTCAAGCTTATTGTGGCGCTGTCGGAATATATCGTCGAATTGACCAGTTTTGCCGATCGAAAGCTACTGAACGTCCGCCATATCAATGAAGCGTTCACCGTTCTCTGCAATATATTCCTTACGTCCCGCAAGGTTATCACCCAGCAGAACATCGAACATCCGGAAGGTACGCTCGGCGTCCTCGGGCATTACCTTGATAAGTCTTCTGGTTGCGGGTGCCATTGTTGTCAGGCTCATCATATCGGGGTTGTTCTCACCGAGTCCCTTCGAGCGCTGGATTGTATATTTTGATTTGCCGATCATTTCGAGGATCTCGGCCTTCTCCTGCTCGTTATAGGCAAAATAGGTCTGATCCTTTGTTGTTATCTCATAGAGCGGAGATTCGGCAATAAAAATCTTACCCGCTTTTATAAGCTCGGGCATAAGGCGGTAGAACATTGTCAGAATGAGCGTTCTGATCTGGAAACCGTCGATATCGGCATCGGTACAGATTATGACCTTGTTCCAGCGAAGCTGATTGATATCGAAGGTTGCAAGCTTTTTGTTCGCCTTTGAATTGACGTCGACTCCGCAGCCGAGCACCTTGATAAGATCGACGATGATATCGCTCTTGAATATTCTTGCATAGTCGGCTTTGAGGCAGTTGAGTATCTTGCCTCGGACGGGCATGATTCCCTGGAAGCTTGCGTCACGGGCCGATTTACACGAACCCGCCGCAGAATCACCCTCCACGATATAAAGCTCGCGCTCGTTGACGTCCTTTGTGCGGCAGTCGACAAACTTTGCAACACGGGAGGTCATATCCATATTGGAGGAGAGGGTCTTTTTGAGGTTGAGACGCTCCTTCTCCGACTTTTCGCGGCTCTGCTTGTTGACAAGCACCTGACCGCATATCTTATCCGCTTCGACGGGATTTTCAACAAACCATATCTCGAGCTGACGCTTGAAGAAATCGGTCATCGCTTCCTGAATGAAGCGGTTGTTTATCGATTTCTTTGTCTGGTTCTCATAGCTCGTGATATTCGAAAAGGACGATGTGACGATAACGAGGCAGTCCTCAACGTCCTGATATGTTATCTTGCTCTCGTTCTTATTATATTTTCCGTTTGCCTTGAGTCTCTGATCGATCATTGCGACAAAGGCACTGCGCACAGCCTTCTGCGGTGCTCCGCCGTGCTCAAGCCAGCTGGAATTGTGGTAATATTCGGTTGTCGACACCTTGTTCGAGAAGGTGACTGCGGCATTTATCTTGACGTTGTATTCCGGTTTATCCTCACGGTCACGTCCTCTGCGCTCACAGCTCCACACCTGAACGGAGGAAAATCCGTCCTCACCGACAAGCTCACGCACGTGGTCGGCGATACCTTCCTTATATACTATCTCGTTCTTCTCGCCCGTGGCTTTATCGCTGAGAATAAAGGTCAGTCCCGCGTTTACGATCGCCTGACGCTTGATAACATCGGCGAAATACTCTATCGGAACATCGATATCGGTGAAAACCTCGAGGTCGGGTTTCCAGCGAATACGCGTACCTGTATCCTTCTTTGTATAGGGCTCCTTCTTCATCTCGCCGACAAGCTCGCCCTTTTCGAAATGGAGGGTATAACGATAACCGTCACGGCGGATATCGGCGTCCATATATTCCGAGGCAAACTGCGTTGCGCAAAGTCCCAGTCCGTTGAGACCGAGCGAATATTCATAGCTCTCGTCGGAATCGTTGTTATACTTTCCGCCTGCATACAGCTCACAGAAAACGAGCTCCCAGTTGTAACGCTCCTCCTTCGGGTTGTAATCAACGGGGATACCGCGTCCGAAATCCTCGATCTCGATCGAATGATCGGCAAAACGCGTTACGAGTATCTTGTTTCCGAAGCCCTGTCTCGCCTCGTCTATTGAGTTTGAGAGTATTTCAAAAATTGCGTGTTCACAGCCCTCAAGCCCGTCCGAGCCGAACATGACACCCGGTCTTTTTCGGACTTTATCCGGACCTTTGAGGGTTGTGATACTCTCATTTCCGTATTCTTTTTTCTTTACCTGCTTTGCACTCATACTAAACCGTCCCAAAAAAATATATATTCAATATATTGTAGCACAATTATCCTTAAAGCACAACAACTTAATTTCAATATTCCGGTTCATCAAACGCAAATTTGCAAACATAGCCTTCATTTGATAGATAGTTTTTCACAAGTCTGTGCACGGACGACATTTCGCCAAAGGAGATTCTTTTCTTTTTTGGCAGTGACCATTTGTCAACACCGAGCACATAAAGAATTTTTGTGTCCTCTTCCTCGGGAATGAACGCAACGGCGGCAAGCTTTTCGCCCAGCTTGCAATAGACCGCATACTCACCCATTTTAACACCGCCGTCGGAGAGCTCGGCGTACATCTTCTTCTCCTCGGCCACCATCTCGGCATCGGACTTTTTCTTGTCGGCACGGTATTTTGCGATATATTCCCACAGGGACATATTGATATCTATACCTTCGAGCTCGGGTCTTTCATGCTCGTTTTCAAGGGGTATCTTTCCCGAAAACACAAGCTTTCCTATCATCGGGATACAGAAATTTTTCTGCGGTTTTACCGATACGCCGGGAAAGGGCACTGCATTCTGTCCGTCAAAATAATATTCTCCTGCGCCGCATACGGCAACGCAAGGAAGAATACAGCCCTGAACAGCCTTCACTTCTTTTCTTGCGAGTGTCTTTACCTCTTCATCGATGCTGTCGGCAAGGATAACCGCGACAGCGCACTTTGCAGGATCGGGTTTTCCGTTTTTGTGTTTTACCGATGAAAATATCTCCATTATCTGCTCTTCGGCATCGTCGATAATTTTTTTATACATATCGGCGGTGAGATGACCGACGGAAAAGAGCACGGCGACGCGCTCGATATGGGAATAAAACGCGGTATACGACACGCCGCGTCTGCGCACAAGACAGATCGGCATATTTTCGGTCGGTACAGGTTTTACAGCCTTTCCGTATCTTTTGAAGCGCTTTATTATGCGATTTTTTATCTTCTCGGCATCTTTGCCCGCAGGCTGTGTTCTGAAAACCGTTCTGTCCTTTTTCCAGCCTCTGATAGTTGAAAACACGACGTCAGATGTCGTCAGAAAACCGTACAGTCCGAAAACATAGGCAAGCGCGAGCAGAAGTCCCGCAAACAATGTAAGTATTCCGACAATATCGGAAAAATACATAGAGAGGAATATCGGGAGAATAAACGCCGCAATCATCAGTACAAACGGCGGTGCATAAATCAGTAACTGACAAAGACCCGTTTTCTCAAGTTTTGGAAACTTCATAACAATACCTCCGCAAATATATTCAATCTATTTTACCATATAATGCGAAACAATCATAGCCTACATTATCAATTCATAATTAAAATACTGTTCCTGAAAATGCACGGCATCGGCGATCTCCCTTTTTGTAAAGGTCATGTTTTCGGGCGCTGCGACCCACTTGTCCTCAACGTCGTCAAGGCGGTGGATTATTGCGATGACTTTACCCGTAAATTCACCGACGGGAGTATCCACGCCGAGGATATACACGTCCTGTTCTTCGCCGTCGGGCGCGATTATCCCCTCAACATAGCCGTAGTTTATCGGGTAAAAATGATTCTTATACTTTGGATGAACGCTTCCGAGCGGTCTGTCAACGATAACTTTTACGATATTTCCTATCATACCGAGCCTCCTTAATATTAAAACAGTTTGCATACAAAAGGGGATTCGAAGCCCCTGAGCGACAAAAGCGGAGCTTTTGTCGCTGTTAAAATTGCGAAGCACGCCGTATCGTCCCCCCGAGCAAACGCTGATTCGCGCAATTTTCGCAGGCGTTCTTCCTCCCCTTCAGGCGCGCATAAAAAAATCACCGTTATCCGAAGCGGAAAACGGTGATTTTTGGCGCGCTTGAAGGGATTCGAACCCCTGACCTTTTGGTTCGTAGCCAAACACTCTATCCGGCTGAGCTACAAGCGCATTTACATTGCCGAATTATAATAACACAAATATTTTCATTTTGCAAGAGTAAATTTGAAATTTTCAAAAAAAATTGTAAAGCGTCCGAATCGGGGATATAAAAACGTGCTGTGAATCGGGTTATATATATTGAAAAAAGGAGGCAGATAATGTAATATATAATTTAGCCACAATATTCCTGAGAGGAGCAAAAGCATATGGATTACAATGCCACCGCTTACAATCAAAGCGACGCTTTCGGCGCACAGGGCATAAGATACACCCTTCTTATCGTCGAGCCGGGCAACAACATCAGAGTACATAACATAGACAAGGCAAGTCTCACGATCGGCAGACAGGGACCCGATGCTCAGAGTGAGCTTACCCTGAATTCCAAAATCGTATCGCGCAGACACGGCTGTTTCTCCATCAGCGCAGGTCAGCTTTTCTATACCGATTATCCCAATCTCAACGGTACATACATCAACGGCGCAAAAATTCAGAGACCGAACGAGGGTCAGTCCCAGCCGATGAAGCTCAAGGACGGCGATATTCTCAGAATAGACTCGGGCGATCTGAGCCGACCGCACAGCGACGGCATCATCATGCTCATCTCCTGCGCCGCGACCAACATGGAGCGCTGGTGCACCCTTCCGCTCGCTGCCTGCGGCGAGACGGTATTGATCGGTCGAAACGTTCCCGCAGGAAACATCTGTATCCCGAAGGTAACGGTATCGAGACAGCACGCAAAGATAACAAGAACCGCGACGGGACTTTTCGTCGAGGACTGCGGCAGCCAGAACGGAACCCTTCTCAACGGCGCTCCCCTTCGCGGCAGACAGCCGCTCAAGGACAGAGATGTTCTCATCATCTGCGCCACAAAGATAGTATTCACGGGCGGTATGTTCGTATACAATGTTCCCGAGATGCAGGGTGCCGCTCCGAACTTCACAAACGTTCCGCCTCAGGGCGGCAGACCGCAGAACGTTCCCCCTGTAAACATTCGCTCGCAGGGCGGCTGTTCCATCAGAGTCGAGCGCATCAGCCGCGACGTCAAGTCGAAAGAGGGCGGCATGAAGCGAATCCTCGAGATGAGCAACAACTCCATCACGATAAACCCGGGTGAGCTTGTCGCTATCATCGGCGGTTCGGGCGCGGGAAAGACAACCTTCATGAACTGCATCAACGGTTATGAGCCCGCAACAGGCGGTCGTGTTTTTGTCAACGGCATCGACCTTTATCAGAACTACAACAACTTCAAAATGCAGATAGGCTATGTTCCTCAGCAGGATATCGTCCACAACGATCTGACCGTTGAAAGCATGCTGAGATATACCGCAAAGCTCCGTCTGCCGAGCGATCTCACCGCTGCCGAGATCGAGCACCGCGTGACCGATGTTCTCGGTATGATCGGTCTTCAGGAGCACAGAAAGAAGATGATCTCTTCCCTCTCCGGCGGTCAGAAGAAGAGAGCTTCCATCGCGGTCGAGCTCATCTCCGACCCCGTTCTGTTCTTCCTCGACGAGCCGACATCGGGTCTTGACCCCGAAACAGAAAAGAGCCTCATGGATCAGCTCAAGGCTCTTGCAACACAGCGCGGCAAGACGGTCATTCTCGTAACTCACACCCTTCAGAATGCTCATCTGTTTGACAAGATAATCTTCCTTGCTCCGGGTACACCTCAGTATCCCGGCGGAAAGCTCGCTTACTACGGCTCATACAAGGGAGCTCTCAACTATTTCGGTGTTGAGAATCTCAACGATGCATTCGCTGTAATAAGCTCGAATCCGATGCTGTACGTCAACCGTTTCCTCCAGACGGGCGGCGCGGCGCTTTAAGATTTTCACAAAGAAAGGAAGCAGGTGTCAATGGGACAAACTTTTATACTCGTCAGACGCTACGCCGAGACGATATGGAATAAAAAAATCAAGGTTGCAATGCTCATCGGATTCCCCGTACTTGCAGCCATAGTTATCACACTGGTTATCAACGAGGACAAGATGTTCTCACAGTTTTACGAGACAAAGACAGGTCTTTTCATGATGGCAGCGGCGGCGATATTCGTCGGTCTGTGCAACGCCAACACCGAGGTCTGCAAGGAGAGAAACATCGTCAAGCGCGAATACATGACCAATCTCAACCTCTCCTCCTACATCGCATCAAAGCTCATCGTTCAGGGCGCTATCTGCTTCGTGCAGACGCTGATTCTCATGCTCATATATCAGAGCACCTTCGAATTCCCCGAGGACGGACTCATCTTTTCATCGGGTTCGACCGACATTTTCATGTCGCTCCTTCTCCTGATGTTCTCCTCAACAACAATGGGTCTTTTCCTCTCCTCCGCTGTCAAGACAAACGATACCGCAAACACCATCACCCCGTATCTTCTCATATTCCAGATAATCTTCTCCGGTTGTCTTTTCGACCTCGAGGGTGCAATGGACACCGTCGGTTCCGTCATGGTCAGCAAATGGGGCATGAACGCGCTCGGTACCGCCGCCGATCTCAACAGTCTCCCCGGCGGTCTCAAGACCTACGACGCATATGACTACGAATCGGGACATCTTTTCGCAATGTGGCTCATACTCATTCTGTTCGCAGCCGCCTTCTCAATCGGCAGCATACTTATCCTCAGAAGAGTTTCAAAGGACACAAGAGATTAAAAAAACAAGCCTGAGAGAACAGCTCGTCCTCTCAGGCTTTAATTTTATTTTACGCACACGGCGATAATTGTGACGTTGTCCCTTCCGCCTGCGGCAAGAGCCTCCTGCGAAAGGTTTTTCACGACCGTTTCCGCGCCCTTTTTCGAAGCGGAAACCGCGATCTGACATATCTTTTCGTCATCGAGCATATCGGTCAGACCGTCGCTGCAGAGAATGAAAATATCCTTTGCTTTCGCCTCGACGACCTGTGCAAAATACGGCGATATCTTCATATCATCGGGGAACATTCCGAGATGCTGCGTAAGTCCGTGACGTCTCGGATGATTCTTTGCTTCCTCGGCTGTTATGATGCCTGCGGCAATGTAATATGCGATCTCGGTATGGTCACGGGTGAGCTGCTTTATATTTCCCGATCGGATATGATAAACGCGGCTGTCACCGATATTCGAGATGTATGCGGTCGAACCGATAAAGGAAAGCAGTGCGTAGGTCGTACCTATGCGATTGACGCCGAATTCGGTTATCTTTTCGCATATACGCTCGTTCGCAAGCTCGGCATATTGTGTGACGATATCCTTGAGCTTGCCCTTGTCAGCCTGTGCAAACTTCTCTCCGAACTCGCACAGTGTGCTGACAGCGATCTGTGACGCGACTTCACCGTAGGACTCGCCGCCCATACCGTCGCAGACACAGTAAAGTCCGCCTTTTGCTCCGTTTTCCGACGAGTGAATTATACTCTCATCGGTCATGGAATTTATCGCTTCCTCGCTTACGGTCACACCGTCGAAATAAAAATTGTCCTCATTGTTCTTTCGGACCTTTCCGACATTTGTGACCGCAGCACAGGAAAATTTCAATTCCTTGTTAAAGAACATAACGTTTCTCCCTTAAAACTATGCGACCGCCGCATCCGCCGAAGAATTGAATCAGTAGAGGGGGTCCTCGGTAACGGTCTCGGGAGCCTCAAGAAGCTCCTCGGGATGGGTAAGAAGATGTGTGATGTAACGTGCGGTCTTTGCGTAGTAGAAGCCGTCGCAGGAACGCTCGTCAACAACATAACGGAAGTTGATGGTGTTGATATACTTGGGGTTGCCCTCTTCGTCGAGAATGAGCTTGCGCTGACGCTTACCCATTGCGATGAATACAGAGGTCGTTCCGAAATTATAAATATGATGGTATACAGAGCCTATACCGGTGGAACCGATATCGGTTATGTAGACGGAAGTGTTGAACGGACTGAGCTTCCACAGCCAGTTGGGCATACCCCTGTGATTATTGGTGTAATTTGCATATGCAACAACAAGCTTGAGTATCCACTGGGGAACATTTGTTATCTTATCGACAAATGCGCCTGTATCGTTGTTGACGGTCTCCTCGCCCTTCTGACCCTCAAGACTCTTGATTACGGTATCGTAAACCTGCTTGAGGTTGTAGTTGGGCTGGAAGAAGGGCTTTACGGTTGCGTCGGAAGCATCTGTCCTCATCGACTTCTTGAGTGTGAGAGACATACAGAAGTGGTTTCTTGCATAAACCTGCTTGCCTGCGCAGAATCTGTTGATCTTGGGATATCTGGAGAATGCACGTGTTGCAGCAGCCATAACGACGATAAGTCTCGAAAGCTCGGGCATTTCGGGATTCTCTCTGCGCTGCTGACGTACAAATTTATCAAGAGCCTCGGTGTTTACTTCCTCTTCAAAGTAGACCTGAGCGTCGGCTCTGGTCGGCATGATGTGAGGAACTACGAGATAGGTAGGATCGCTGAAACGAACCTTCCAGCCGTCGGTACGGTCTCCGCGTCTCTTTTTATAGTTGAAAAATTCTTTGCCTTTTACTCTTTTGAGTTCCTTGCGTTTCTTTGCCATTTTTTATCTCTCCTTATAAAATTTTCAAGCTAACGGCTTGCCGCAGCCGCTCGGCGGGATCCTGCCGAAATCACGCCAATAAAAGTATTATATGTCATTTTTGAGCCGATATCAAGTAATATGTATATTTTTTTACAAAAAGGAAATCACTCGTCGACATCTTCTGTCTGATATTTTTCTATCCCCATATTTTTCAGCATTTCGATTTTCTGCGCATCGGAGAGGACTCTGAACCGACACAGAAGATCCTTCTCCATCTTTGTCAGGGTATTGAACGGGATCATATCTTCTACACTTTCAAACGGATCGCTCTGCGCAACACGCAGAACATTGTCATTCTCCCCTATCAGATCGGAATATTCCACGCCGAAAAGACTCGAAAGCTGCATAAGCGACGCAAGGTTGGGCGAAGAGCTCCCCTTTTCATAATAGGTATACGTGGAACGGTTGACTCCTATCGCACTCGCCACCTGCTCCTGCGTGAGACCCAGGGATTTGCGGTAGAATTTAAGCCGCTCGCTCAAAGAATTTTTCATTTCATCACCTCACAGGCTCAGTTTGGTTTCGTAAAAGAAACAGCTTTGACTCCTATTATAAAACATTTTTTTAAAGATATAAATACTTTATTAAAAATTTTATCCCTTTTTGTCGACAAAAGTGATTTAAGTTGACAGCAAAATCCACCTGTGATATAATAAAAATGTTATACGGACGCATAGCTCAGCTGGTTAGAGCGCCCGCTTCACACGCGGGAGGTCACGGGTTCGAGTCCCCTTGTGTCCACCAAAAAATAACCCCACTTTTTGTGGGGTTATTTTTGTGGGCGCAACGGCAGACGATGAACCCGTGCGAAAATCACTGCACACCGAGCCTTTTTCCCCCTCACCTTCGCTCACTCCAGTGATTTTAAAAGCGGATTGCCAAATCCGCTAATGGTCTCGAGTCCCCTTGTGTCCACCAAAAAATAACCCCACTTTTTGTGGGGTTATTTTTGTGGGCGCAACGGCAGACGATGAACCCGTGCGAAAATCACTGCACGCCGAGCCTCTTTACCCCGCACCTTCGCTCACTCCAGTGATTTTAAAAGCGGATTGTCAAATCCGCTGATGGTCTCGAGTCCCCTTGTGTCCACCAAAAAATAACCCCACTTTTTGTGGGGTTATTTTTGTGGGCGCAACGGCAGACGATGAACCCGTGCGAAAATCACTGCACGCCGAGCCTCTTTTCCCCGCACCTTCGCTCACTCCAGTGATTTTAAAAGCGGATTGCCAAATCCGCTGATGGTCTCGAGTCCCCTTGTGTCCACCAAGAAAAAAGTCTCTTTTGTCTACTGACAAAAGGGACTTTTTTCAATGATATCCGTTCCTCACGGAACGGGTGATATATCTTCGATATGATATCGCTCTCCGAGCGATGATATATGCCTTCGGCATGTGAAAGAACGGATATTATATCATGCTTGCGAAGCAAGTATATCATACGGTAACGCTGTATATCATATCGCGTCAGCGCCGTATATCATTGAAAAAACAACATTTTATGATATAATACAGTTGAAAGAAGGTGCATTTATGTCTGATAGGTTTCGCATCGTTAAGAAGTATATCGACCAAATGGATTATTGTGATTTGTTGGCAAGCGGTGCGCCTTCCAATGAATTTGATATTGAGTCAAAGGAAATCAGTGCAAGAATAAGAGATGAACATTCAGCGCAAGACATAGCGGAAATAATTGCATTGGTCTTTAATAAGTATTTTGATGAGCATGATGACGCAACAGTGTTTTTAGCCGTTGCGGAACAAATTGAAAAAGAATTATAAAAATAATTCAGCGTACTTTTAGTCGCTCTTTCACACAATAAAGAAAAGCGGTGATTATGTGCTTAACGAAGATCAACTCAAAAACGCAAGACGCAATTTCTTATTAGCATCAGAAGAGTTTGGTTTTGAATTTGAAAGCCCTTTCGCTCTAACCAACGAAATAGAAGCTTTTGGATATATTCCAAACTACGGAAGCGAGAACGGCGTTGTTATTTGTCTTACAACCCCACCTGATTTTTCTACCGATAATAGAGTTATCTCCTGGTGCAGAGAAATAGATTGTTTCTATTCGTCTATAAACATCGAATTTTTAATCGGAGAATACAAACGATCATACTTCCGAGAAATGCTTCGTGATTGGGGCAAGTACTAACCCTTGAAATCCAAAACGCCCCTTTATGTTAAAAATCAGAGACGTCCGAAAAATTGCTTATTACAATCATTTATAACATACTTTATTCAGAGGTGAACGTTATGCGCAAAGAAATAGAAATTGACGGATGTATTGAGATACCGCCGGAAATGACGATGGATGAATTTTCGAACATATTTTTGATGTTTATAGAATCGAAGGGCTGGTCTTTCGGCGGAGGATTCAGCGAGATCATTGACGATCACTATATAAATCCGGACGGATCAAAGGGAGAGCACGTCCTCGAATAGATTAAGGCAAACTCATATTTATAACCGAGGTATTTGATTTATGGAGTTTATAAAGAAAGACAGCATCGTTGAGCTGTCAAACCCGGGCGTCGTTTCAAGGCAGTTATTGAATCCCGAAAATTCGTCGAGCATAAGAGTAACCATAACGGAGGTGCATCTTGACGCGGGTGCAAGTCAGCCCAGACACACGCACGATTCATCGGAGCAGATATGGTATGCCGTAAAAGGGTGCGGGAAATTACTGCTTGCCGATGACGAAGAAGCACAGTTCACAGAAGGCGATGTCGTCCGTTTTGCCGACAGGGACGTTCACGGTCTGCGCAATGACGGCGACGGTGAATTTGTATACATCTCGGTAACTGCACCGCCGATAAATTTCGGCTATGCCTATAAGGACAAAAAGTAACCGCTCACTCCGCTCTCTTTCTCCCCGCACCTTCGCAAAGGCTCTGGAGAAGTATTCCGCCGATGATGAAAACCAGTGCCGCAAGCGCACGCAGCTGAATCTGCTCTTTCAAAAGGACGGCCGATACAACCAGCGACAAAAACGGCGTCAGATATGCGATATTCGCTATCTGAGCGGTATTCTCCGCGCCTCTGAGCGCCAGCGCCCACATCAGATATGCCACAGCGTCAACGACCACGCCCAGCCATATCATGCCAAGCCACTGCGTACCCGAAAGCATTACCCAATCCTGCGCGAAAAATCCCGGTACCGCCGAGCAGACGGCAACTACCAGCCAGATTATCATCATCGCAATATTCTGATCGTAGTCTGCTTTTTTGTTGAGCACAGAGAACAGACCGTAGCAGGCTGCCGCCACTATGCAGCTTACTATACCGAGCACGGCATTCCCGCCTGCCGAGGCGCTGCTGCCCGCTGAGAGAATGACAATTCCCAGAAACGAGCACAGCATGGCGACACATTTCAGCACCGTCAGACGCTCTTTCAGAATTATGCAGGAGAAAATGACGAGCATAACGGGCCAGAGATAGTTAAGTATGCACGCTTCCTGCGATGTGAGCTGTGTCAGTCCGTAATAATACAGCGCCGTATAGACAAAAAGACCTATAAACCCAAGTCCCGCCATAACCGCGTAATCCTTCAGCCGATACTCCTTCATCTTTCCAAGCTTACCGCTTTTTGCGTTTATTGCAAACAGAAACAAAAACGCAAAAACACCGCTTATCGAAAGGGTCTGAAGATTTGGGATATCATTGAGAAGCATTTTTGACACGGCCGCCATCGTCGACCATATAAAAACCGTCGCGACGGCATAGGCATAATTTCTTTTCATATAATCATCTCGCCTGAATTTTGTTTACCTAATTTATTATATCATATATATCGTCGCGATTGTACCCCCCTATTATTTTTAGCCTAAACACTGTTTAACTTCTAAGCACCGTTTTAAATCTATCTTTACAAAAAACTTTTCAAAACCATCCAATCATTATTATTCTAAACTCAATCTTTCCACACAAAAGACCGAAGAGAATCTCTTGAATCTCTTCGGTCTTTTCTTTTATCTTATTTTTCCGCCGTGAAAACGGCACTCGTATATCTTTCTTCCCTCACAGAATATCTCCTCGAAGCCGTGAAACCATTCAAGTCCGCCCTGCCACACGCAGTGATAGGTGAAATCGCCGCGCCTGTACAGCGCAGGTCCTCTGTACGGGGCTTCCTTCGGGACATTCATCAGTGCCTCCTTGAGAAAATCACCGCTGAAGGCTTCATCCGTGACACGTCCGCAATAGTTCATGCTCCACACGGGACTGCCCTTTATCCACACAGCCTCCTCGCCGCAGAAGCTGTCCCCTCCGAGGTAGCTGTCGATATAGCTGTAATCGCCTTCGCTGTAAGCGAGATCGTGAGACATCGGTCTCGACGGTCTGATCTCGGCTCCGTGTGCTGCGTAGGTGTTTCTCTTCGCTCTTATAAGAAAGTCCACCATGGCATCGGTATCGGCAAGCTCTGCTGTGCTACTGCTTTCACAGCAGCCGCTCTTTACGATTCTGTCGATAGTTGTATTGTAAAGCTCGCTGAGTTTTATCAGCGCAGACAGCTCGGGGACGGCCTGATCGGTCTCCCATTTGCCGACGCTCTGACGCGAAACGCCTATCTTCTCGGACAGCTCTTCCTGCGAGTATCCGTTCCTTTTTCTCAGCTCGACCAGTCTTTCTCCAAGTTTCATTTCTTTCCTCCGCAAGCGCTTTTTATAACATTCTACCACGCAGGTTTCCATTATCAACCAATCAAAGCTTGCATTTTTGCAAGCTCGAATTTGCAAAAAGACCGTCTTCCCCGACTGAGGAACACGGTCTTTGTTTTTTGTTATGCTGCCGGCTTTGTTCCGACACCGTAATATCCGACGGTCTCGGTATCGGTATATGTTTCATAGACGAAATTCTCAAGCCCGGTCTGTCTCTTGACAAAGGACGGTCCGATATCGACCTCGAGAGTCGCCGTAAGATCGCAGGTCCAGAGAGCCGCCTGAGCACCCGAAACATCGGCTGTGCAGTTATACACGAAAACCTTCGAGATACTGTCGCCCGGTGCGAGCATATAATAGCAGTCGCTTGCGCTGACGGCAGGGGCAGATGCGTTCGCCTGCTTGACGGCATATCCGTCTGCCGTGACCTTGAGTCTGAGCACGTCCTCAATCGCTCCGCCCGACGACGGCGCCTTGAGAGAAACGTAGCTGAGCGATCTGTTCTCAATCGCGGCGGTGAAAACGATGGTGTCGCCTGCGACATAGCTCTCTGCACTGGTTCTTATGCTGAGAACTGTGCCGCTCTCGCCCGCCTGGACATCGCTGACGGGTATCTGTGCATCACCCGATGCGGATTTGTTTCCGTCATCGCCCTGCTGACATTTCGGCAGGAAGATTATAACGAGGAAAACAACGATTATGACAAGTATCATCGCAGCGATGATCACGCCCGATTTTACGGTTTCCTTATCGTTCTTCTTTGCGGTATCGGTTTCAGCCTTTTTGTTTTCCTTTATTCTCGAGAGCTCTTCGTTCTCTTTTTTTACAGGCACAAGTGTTTCTTTTTTGTTATCTTTGTTCCCTGACATAAGGTTGCTCCTTTCGACATGAACCTTAATGGCTGTTTGAATCATTGTATCATATACCCGAAAAAAAGGCAACTGAAATATCAAGCTTTACATCAAATACTTTTTAACCAAAAAGCGCATTTATCGTTGACAAAAACTCATATAACTGTTAAAATTTGTAATAGTTTTCCTATATTCAGCCTTTTGGGGGATCAGCGTATGCAGAAGAAAATGAACCTCTTTTCAAGGATAATCACCGTATTTGTCGTCGCTGCCGCTGTATTTACGGCAGTCATCGTCTTTTCGGGAATGCCCGACGAGACCGAGGGCATGATATCTCCGCCTTCAAAAACGGTTTCAGTGACCGACGTTGTCAGCACGACCGACACGACCGCTCCGCCGACAACCTCGACCGCGGCACCCACCACAACAACACAGGCAACCACGGCAAAGCCCACAAAGAAGCCGACCAAAAAGCCTGCGAAGAAGACAACGGCCAAAAAGACCGCTGCCCCGACAGCGGCTGCCGCTCCCACTCCCGCGCCTACCGCAGCACCGACCACAACTACAACCACTACCACAAAGGTAAAGGTCACAACGACAACAACGATGTCCAACGCTCAGCGCGAATCGGCGATGTTCAACAACATCAACGCATACAGACGCAGCTGCGGCGCGAGCAACCTCACAAGAGTCACAAGCGGACCTCTCTACAACGCGGCAAGAAAGCGTCTGAGCGAGGTATGCTCGACCTTCTCGCACACCCGTCCCAACGGCACCGACTGGTCGACCGTACTCAATGAATGCGGTGTATCCTATTCCCGCGGCGGCGAGAATCTCGGCTGCGGTTCGCTCGACGGCGTATATTCAAGCTGGATCGGCTCATCGGGTCACCGCTCGAACATCGTCAACGGCGGATTCACCCGAAGCGCACTCGTCAGCACGGTATCGGGCGGACGACGCTACTGGGTTCAGCTCTTTATAAACTGACGCCTATCATATCCGCCATTCTTTTGAGCTTTGCTATCGGAAGTCCGATAACATTGTAGAAGTCACCGACGATGCCCTTTACAAGCATCGCTCCCTGACCCTGAATTGCATAACCGCCTGCTTTATCCATCGGTTCATCCGTTGCGATATAGCAGGCTATTTCTTTTTCACCGAGTTTATAGAACTCGACCTGCGTGCTGTCAAAAAAGCTGAGGGTCTTTCCCTCGGGAGTGACGATGCAGACACCCGTGAGCACTGTATGTACCCTGCCCGAAAGCTCCGAGAGCATACGGGCGCAGTCTTCCTTATCGGCGGGTTTGCCGTATATTCTGCCGTCGAGAACGACGATCGTATCGGCGGCGATAATGACCGCATCACGGGCATTTTCGAGTCCTCTGACCGCTGATGCCTTTCTGCACGCAAGCTCAACGACAGCCTCCTCGGGCGCTGTACCCTCTTTTACCGTTTCGTCGGCATCGGCGACCATTATCTCAAAATCATCGCGGATATATTTGAGCAGTTCACGCCTTCTCGGCGAGCCTGAAGCCAATATTACTCTCATATCGGTATCCTTTCATCAAACCTCAATATTCGTATATTTTTTCAAAAGCCACATGACGAGCTTTTCAGCCTCTGCCCCTGCAAAAGGCGCAAGCGTGAGCAGGAACACAAAGAGCCACTGAAGCCCCGTCAGAGAGGTAAGCTCAAAGATATCTCTGAGCCCCGGCACGAGCATTACAAGCAGGGCGACAAAGCCCGATGCGAGCGCCGCTCCCCACAGATACTTATTGCTGAAAACGCCGACGCTCAGAAGGGGATTTTCCGAACGCACGGAGAATGCGTACACGAGCTGGCTGAGTGCAAGCACACCGAAGGTCATCGTCTGTGCGCAGGCGAAGCTCTGACCGTATCCGATAGCAAACGCCGCAAGCGATGCCGCCGCGATAAACGCGCCGTGAATACCGATCCTCCACGACAAACCGTGAGAGAAAAGGCTCTCGTCGCTGCGTCTCGGTCTGCGTTTCATGACATCACTTTCTATCGGGTCCATGCCGAGTGCCAGCGCGAGCAGAGCATCGGTCACAAGATTTATAAGCAGCAGATGCATCGCTTCGAGCGTCGACACCTGCCATATAAGCATACCGATAAATACTGTGATTATCTCACTGAGATTGCACGACAGGAGGAAATAGACGCATTTTCTGATGTTGTCGTATATACCTCTGCCCTCTCTCACCGCACTGACTATTGTGGCAAAGTTGTCATCGGTCAGGACAACGTCGGCCGCTCCCTTTGCGACGTCGGTTCCCGTTATGCCCATTGCACAGCCGATATCGGCCGCCTTGAGCGCGGGAGCGTCATTGACTCCGTCTCCCGTCATCGCGACCGTTTCGCCCGACTGCTGCCACGCTTTGACTATACGAATCTTATCCGACGGCGTGACTCTTGCATACACCGAATATTTGCGGATATTTCCCTCGAGCTCCTCATCGCTCATCTGCGCAAGCTGTGCACCCGAAACGGCTTCGTCACCTTCGCGCAGTATACCGAGTTCGGACGCTATGGCGCTTGCCGTTGCGATATGGTCGCCCGTTATCATAACGGCTCTGATACCCGCCTGCTCACATTCGGCAATCGCGTCCTTGACCTCATCGCGGGCAGGGTCGATCATTCCGACAAGACCCATGAGCGTAAGGTCACTTTCGAGCTCGCCGCTCGCCGATTCGACCTCTTTATATGCCACGGCAAGCACTCTTAGAGCGTTTGCCGCAAAACCTGCGTTTATTTCGGCGGCTGTTTTCGTATCGCCGCTGCACAGCGAAAATACAACATCGGGTGCGCCCTTTGTTATACTGACCAGCCTGTCGCCCATACGGTGGACGGTGGTCATGAGCTTTCGGTCGGAATCGAAGGGAAGCTCAGCTTCTCTCGGATACTTTTCGTCAAGCTCGGGTTTCTTTTCGTCCTGAGAGAGAAGAGCTGCAACAATGGCGGTTTCGGTCGGGTCGCCGATATGCTTTTCTCTGCCATACCCGTCCGTCTCAACCGCTCCGTCACAGCAAAGCGCCGCATATCGGAGCATTTGCTTTATACCGTCGCTGCGCTCATCGTCTGCGAGAACGCACACCTTCTCGCCCGGTACCCACGCCTTTGTCAGCGTCATTCGGTTCTGGGTAAGGGTTCCCGTTTTATCGGAGCATATTACGGAAGCGCTGCCCAGAGTTTCGACAGCGGGCAGCCGTCTTATTATCGCGTTTCTTCTGACCATTCTCTGCACGCCGATGGCAAGCACAACGGTAACGACAGCGGGCAGTCCTTCGGGAATTGCCGCAACCGCCAGCGAGACCGAGGTCATGAATATATGAAGGATATTGCCGTCTTTTCCAAGGGTCAGCAGTCCCGCAACAAACACCATCGCACAGAGTGCGAGAACGAGCAGACCGAGCGTCTTGCCGAGTCCCGACAGCTTTTTCTGCAGCGGTGTTTCGGTGTCTTCTTCGTTTGCGAGAAGGCTTGCTATCTTGCCCATTTCGGTCTGCATACCCGTTTCGGTCACGACCATGGTTCCTCTTCCGTAGGATATCGCACAGCCGCTGTAACACATATTCACTCTGTCCGCAAGCTGTGCCGTCACATCGAGCTGTGCCGACGGTTCCTTCTCAACGGGCATACTTTCGCCCGTGAGTGCGCTTTCATCGCATCTGAGCGAGGACGACTCAACAAGCCGTCCGTCAGCGGGGATAAAATCTCCCGCCTCCAGCAGCACTATATCGCCCGGTACTATATCGGTCGAATCGATTATTTTTTTCTCACCGCCGCGCATAACCTTTGCCTGCGGCGAGGACATATCCTTGAGTGCCGAAAGCGCCGCTTCAGCCTTGCTCTCCTGTATGACGCCCATAACGGCGTTGAGTATGACAATAGCGACGATTATAACGGGCTCGACCCACCCGTTTTCCTCTTTACCGGCAACCGCAACTATCACGGAAACGAGCGCGGCAACAAGCAGCACAATGACCATAAAGTCCTTGAGCTGCCCGATAAAACGCTGAGCAAAGGTTTTCGGCTTTCTCTGCATCAGGGCGTTTCTGCCGTATTTTTCAAGACGTTTTTCCGCCGTCTCCTCCGACAGTCCCTGCGCACTGCTGCCGATACGATGCAATGTACTTTCTGCACTTTCAACGTGCCAGTTCATATATAGATATTCAATCCTTTATCCTTATTTCGATATGAGCTGAACAGCTACCGCATAACGCACTTCGTTGCTTCCCCAGATTGCGCTCACAAAAATATATATCGTCTGATTGCTCGTCTGCGGAATGATGACACGACCGTCAACCACCTCAAGCGGTTCGGGCACGGAGAATGTCGAAGTACCGTAGCTTACGGTAAAGCTGTCGGGCGGCATACTGAACGAAAAGCTGAGCGAATCGCCAGAGCTTGCGCTCAGCGATGCTCCGATATTGTTCGCTAAAAGCTCGCTCACCGTGGAGCTGCCCTGACTTATGCCGTCCCAGAAAACCTTTGTGACGACGGCGAGATGGCTCTTGCCTCCAGTGACAACAAGGCGCGGGAGATTCGTTATACCGTATTCGTTTATGCCTGCGTCCTTTGTGATGACCTTGACCGCCTGACCGAACGCAAAATGGTAGCTTCCGTCGGTGGTGGGATCACTGCTGAACCACACCTCGACAAAGTCACCCGCAGAAAGAGATTTCGGCGTCATTGTGAGGGTTGACGTGTCTGACAGGTCGTTTCCGAGAACGGTATTGTCATCAATACTGACGACGACCCTCTCGTAAACAGACGCGTCGTCCTCCTTGACCTGACGCTCGACAAGAAGCTCGGTGCTCTCTGCCGAATGGCTTATTCTTGTGACTCGGCCATATATATCGGGGTCGACCGTCGGCAGCTTTGAGTCGGTCGTGACTATGACCGCTCCGCTCGCAAGAGGTATCGTCTGTTCGGGGGTATCCTCACCGCACGCGGCAAGGCACGATATAATCATAACGCAAACGGCTGCAAATATATATTTCCTCATTTTTGCCTCCATAGTATATCTGTTTTACTGTATTATAAAGCACTCGGGATAAAAAGTCTACATATTATTTTGTAACATTTTCTTTATTGTTACAAAAAAGTATTGTAATTGAATAATAATTGTGTTATAATATCACAAAAATTATATCGCGGTATTGAGGTGATAATATGACCGGTATGTTGAAAATAATTATGGCGGCCAATGGAATAAACGAAACAGGCGTCTGCAGCTTTGACGACGTCGCTGACAAACTGCTGCCTTGTCTCGCAAAAGGTCGTATTCCTCAGGACGCAAAAAGCATAATCGTTTCCCTCTTCCCCTACAAAGTACCCGTTGAAAAGGGAAATCTTTCGATGTACGCTGTTGTTCCCGATTACCACGAAATCGCGGGTCGTATGCTTACCGCCGCTTCGAGTGCGCTCAGCAAGGCATTCCCCGGATACGATTTTGTCTGGTTTATCGACAACTCCCCCATTCCCGAGGTTTATGCCGCCGCAAAGAGCGGTCTCGGAATAGTCGGCGACAACGGTCTGCTCATAAACCGCAGGTACGGAAGCTACTGCTTCATAGGATGCATCGTTTCGACTCTTGATATTCCCATCACAAAACGCGGTGAGGTCGAATACTGCGAGCATTGCGGCGCCTGCAAGAACGCCTGTCCCGGCTGTGCGCTTGACAACGGATTCTCGAAGGAGAAATGCCTCTCCTTCATTTCGCAGAAAAAGGGCGATCTGACCGAATTTGAAAAGGGACTGCTCAGGCAGGGCGGCATGGTATGGGGCTGCGACATCTGCCAGCAGGTCTGCCCACACAACGCAAACGCCGAGGACACATATATTCAGGAATTCCTCGACCGTGTCAACCCGAACGCAAAACCGGGCGAGCTCGAAACGGCAAGAGACCGAGCTTATATGTACCGCGGAAAGAGCGTTATCGAGCGAAACATCAAGATACTTGAGGACTGATGATATAAAAAAAGCTGCGGATTTTCCGCAGCTTTTTTATTTAATCCATAAACATACTTTCGAGCTTTACATTCTCGGTGCTCTTTATTATGAAGCCTATATTTCTTGCACTTGCACCGGCAGGTATCTCTGCATTGGATTTGACGCTCGACACCTTAACACTGTTTCCTTCATAGGCAAAGGAGCCGTTCCAGGGAAGCTGTTCCTGAGAGATATCGTGTGTAAAATTGACCGTCAGGCTCCAGCCGCTTATAGCCTTTTTACCCTCGTTGCAGACAGCGATATCGCACTGGAGATAATAATATTTTCCGTCATACCACGAGTTCGATATCGATACATCGGCCTTTATGCCGTTATCGTTGAACGCGGTAAGCTCGGTCACGGGTGCTTCGTATTCAATGCGGTTATCGGTCATGACACCCTTGTACCATCTGCCGCTGAGCTTGAGGTCCGCATCTGCCCAGCCGCTGAGCTTTGTGCAGTCACTTCCGATAAGAGCACTGCTCTCGTCCTTGTTGCAGAGCGACCATATGCAGCGGCTTATCGAAAGCTCGTCGAGCAGGTCGATCCACGCATACGCTTCGGCGACATCAATCTCTCCGTTTCCCGAAGCGTCACTGACGCCAAATTCGCTGACAAAAACGGGAAGTCCCGAATCGACCGCTGCACGCAGACGGTCTCTGAGCCAGTCGCCGTGAGTCGACGAATAATAATGGAGCGAATAGATGATATTCTCCTCGCCCTTTATCGGGTCGGCCGCAACCTTATCGATATCCTGCGACCATGTGGGACAACCGACGATTATGACGCCGTCCTTATCATACTTTCTTATAGCCGCAATCACATCGACGGCGTAGGTTTTTACACTGTTCCACGATGTGCCGCTGTTGGGCTCGTTGCATATTTCATAGATGACATTTCCGTTGTCGGCATACTTCTCGGACATGAATGAGAAGAACTCGATCGCTTCGGATTTGTAGGTATTGGGGTCGTTATCGCTCAGAATATGCCAGTCAACAATGACGTACATTCCGAGCTCGGTAGCATAATCAACTCCGCTGCACACAAGCTCTCTGAGCTTTTGCCTGTTAGCCTCGTCGCCTGTGCAGTAGCCGTTGTACTCCGCAGTGTACATAGCGAGGCGCACGGTATTGACATTCCATTCATCGCGAAGCTCGGTGAAGGTCTCTTTACTGACATACTGAGGATACCACGCGATACCGTGTGTGCTGACACCCTTGAGCACGCAGATATTGCCCGATTCGTCGACAAGATGCGAACCCTTTACCGAAAGCTCGCCGCATTCGGTAAACAGCCCTTCGACAACCTTTCCGCTGACGACATCGCCGGGATCCGACGAGGACACGGGCGGATCATTCTGTTCCCCCGGATCATTTGAACCGTCGCAGGCTCCGAGGGACAAAACCATTATCAAAACCAGAATCAGAGAAAGAAGCCTTCTCGAAATACCCGATTTTTTCATATTTTGTACCATTCCTTTCTACAAAGAACGTATATATTTGATTATACCATCAATATCTCAAAATGTAAACAAGTTTAGGCTCTATCTCCAATTAAAAATAGGTGTTCAAACGGATTTTCGGAGCATATTATCTATTGACTTTTGTTTTCCAAATGATATAATTTATAAATATACAGCAAATGCCTTGATGAAGAGAAGTAATGCGGAAATTCGTTTACAGTGAGCGCGGAACAGTGCAAACCGCGTATCAGAGTCCGCATGAATAACACTTCGGAGCAGCAAACTGAACGCCACTGTGTTATTAGGGGAGCCGTCGGCGCGCGTTAAGCGTCTTACATGAGTGACCGTTTTACGGTAATTTAGGTGGTACCGCGGGTTTTGCAGCTTTCCCGTCCTATTTCAAGGAGAAGAAGGCTGTATTTCTTTTTTTATGGAGGTTAGCTCTATGTCACATCCGCTCATTATTCCCGAAGGCTATAAATCTGCTCTGAGCCTGCGAGAGACGCAGCATGCCGTAAAATACATAAAGGATATCTTCCAGCAGGCTCTTTCCTTCGCTCTCACTCTCGACAGAGTCACAGCACCGATTATCGTCACAAAGGACAGCGGTATCAACGACGATCTCAGCGGTGTTGAGCGCAAGGTTGAGTTTTCCATGAAGGAGATCGGCGGCAACGCTGAGGTAGTGCAGTCGCTCGCCAAGTGGAAGAGAACCGCACTTTACAAATATGATTATCAGCCCGACGAGGGTATCTATACCGACATGAACGCCATCAGACGCGACGACGATGTCGACAATATCCATTCCATCTTTGTCGACCAGTGGGACTGGGAGAAGATCATCACCTCCTCAAAGAGGAACCTCGATTATCTCAAGTCGACCGTCGAAGCCATCGTTAAGGCCATTTCCTACACAAAGAGAAAGGTCAACCGCAGGTATCCCCTGCTTCGCGAGACGATAACCGAGGACGTATTCTTCATCACGTCGCAGGAGCTCGAGGATATGTATCCCGATCTCACCTCGAAGGAGCGCGAGAGAACCATCTGCCGCGAGCACAAGACCGTTTTCATCATGCAGATCGGCTGGCCTCTCAGGAGCGGCGAAAAGCACGACAACCGTGCTCCCGACTACGACGACTGGATGCTCAACGGCGATCTCCTTCTGTGGAACAGCGTGCTCGACAACGCTCTCGAGATATCTTCAATGGGCATCAGAGTCGATTCCGAATCCCTCAAAAAGCAGCTCGATTTCTGCAACATGAACGAACGGCTCCGATTCGACTATCATTCGATGATCGCCGACGGAAAGCTTCCACTCACGATCGGCGGCGGTATCGGTCAGTCGAGACTTTGTATGCTCCTTCTCGAAAAGGCTCACATCGGCGAGGTTCAGGTTTCCATCTGGCCTGACGATATGGTCGAAAAATGCCGCGAGGCGGGTATCAAGATCCTTTAATAAAAAAGATAAAAGGAATCGGTTTTTTAATCGATTCCTTTTTTACGTATATTGTTGACTTTTCAACATCTTTGTTTTATAATTATATCCGCTGTAATTTATTTCAAAGGAGTTCATCGACATGATCGGCAGATTTGAAAAATTCTCTTTTGCCATTTCCGAGATATCGCGATACTGGCATAAAATAGCCGCAGATGAAATGGATAAATACGGGCTCAAGGGTCCTTATGCCGTATACTTCACCACAATGTACCAGTACGCCGACGGTCTGACCGCAAGCCAGCTCTGCGAGCTGTGCGGAAGGGACAAGTCGGACGTATCACGCGCCATAGCCGTCATGGAGAAAAAGGGGCTTGTCAAAAAAGAGAGCGTCAACCAGAAGCTTTACCGCGCACGCCTCACACTCACACCCGAAGGACGAATCGCTGCCGAGCACATCAACGAAAGAGCAAAGCTTGCTGTTGAATTCGGCGGAAAGGGACTCTCCGACGAGCACCGCGAGATTTTCTACAACGCGCTCGATAAGATATCATCAAACCTGCACACGCTGAGCGAAGACGGAATCCCCTCCTGACCTTATTTTACGAAAGAAAAGGCTGATGCCCGTTGTGGGTATCAGCCTTTTATGATATACTCGGTATAAAGGAGTTGTTCAAATGGTATCAAACGATTACAGCGACGCTCTCCCTGCCCTTCTCGGTGACGGGCGAATGAGCCGCATACATCTCTTTGACTGTATCGATTCAACCAACCGAATCGCAAAGGATATGCTTTCCGACGGCGCACCCGACGGTACTGTCATAATCGCCGACAGCCAGACAAACGGTCGCGGAAGGCTGTCACGCAGCTTTCTCTCCCCCGCCGATTCGGGCATATATCTTTCTTATATAATACGTCCCGATTCCATGACCGACAGCATTTCATCGGTCACGGCATGGACGGCTGTTGCGGCTGCAAACGCTGTCGAATCGGTATGCGGTCTGAGGCCGGGTATAAAATGGGTCAACGACCTCGTTATGAACAACAAAAAAATATGCGGTATTCTCTGCGAGCTGTGCCTTGCCGCGGACAAAAGCATCGGCATAATTATCGGTATCGGCATCAACGTCACCGCAAAGGACGAAGATTTTCCGCCCGAGCTTCGCAGGATCGCCTCTTCGATATCCGCTCAGACGGGCAGAAGCGTTTCAAGAACAGAGCTTGCAGCACAGCTTATCAAAGAGCTCGACATCATGCGCGGACACTGGCCCGACAACGGCAGAAAATATCTCGAGCTTTATAGGCGTGACTGCATCACGCTCGGCAAAGATGTCATCGTCACATCGGGTGAAAACCAAAAAAAAGCCTTCGCGCTTGCCGTCAATGACGACTTCTCACTCTCCGTCCGATTTGAAGATATGACCACGCAGGACATCTCCTTCGGAGAGGTCAGCGTCAGAGGAATGTACGGTTACAGCTGATTTGTCAGCGTCCGCACACCTCATTCTGCATATCCATCAGCTCACGGATACCTTTCTCCCCAAGCTCCATAAGCGTCGCCAGCTCGTCCTTTGTGAATGAGCGGCCCTCACCCGTGCCCTGCACCTCGATAAACTCGCCGCACTCGTTCATAACGAGGTTCATATCAACGTCTGCGTCGCTGTCCTCAACATAGCACAGATCGAGCATCGGCACATCGCCGACGATACCCACCGACACGGCGGCGATCTGATGAACGAGGGGATCTTTGAACAGTCTGCCCTCTTTGAGCCATTTTTTCACGCCGAGAGCGAGTGCGATATAAGCACCCGTTATCGATGCTGTTCGTGTGCCGCCGTCCGCCTGAAGGACGTCGCAATCGATCCATATCGTATTCTCGCCAAGCTTTTCCATATCGACTGCATTGCGAAGACTTCTTCCTATAAGACGCTTGATTTCGGTCGAGCGTCCGTCGGGTTTTGAAGTCTCGCGTTTTTTTCTGCTTCCCGTTGACGACGGGAGCATTGCATACTCGGCTGTCAGCCAGCCTTTGCCCGTATTCTTGAGGAAGGGCATTGTTCCCTCTTCAAGAAGTGCCGTACAGAGCACTCTTGTTCCGCCCCAGTTTATAAGCACCGAACCGCCCTGAGTTTTTGTAAAATCGGGGATTATTTCAATATTTCTGAGCCGGTCGGGAGTTCTCGAATCAAATCTTGTCAAATCCGTTCAATCCTTTTTTATAAAAGTTATTACATGAAATTTTGCACCGTCGGGATCGCTCCCGACGGTGCAAATTTTATGCTGTGAAATTATTTTGTGTCAGCGATTATCTGACAGCCTTGTTCTTCGCGTTGCGCTTGATCTTGTCATAGCTGACCTTTGCGACAACAGCGGAGATAGCAAAGAGAGAGATAACAGCTATTGTCCAGCCGGTGGTTACGTCTCCGGTCTTCGGAGCATCAGTATCGCCGGTGTTGGGTGTCTCATCCTCTGTGCCGTTGACAGCCTCTGCGCCGAGAACGAATGTTCCGAGCACGGTGTCGCCGTTCTTTGCAGTGATGGTAGCCTTACCGACCTTCTTGATGGTAGCCTTACCGTTCTGGTCGACCTCGATGATGGAGCTGTCCGAGCTCTCCCATGTGATGGTGATGTCCTCGTACTCCTTGTACTCCTTGAGGAGCTGTTCGTAGAGATTGTAAACATCTCCGACGTTGCCCTTCTTCTCATCTTCGATCGGCTTGATCTTGTTGGTCATGAGTGTTTCGATATCGCTGTGTACGATATCCTTGCCAGTTGCATCCTTGTAGCTGATGACGCCTTCAGCATCTACCGAGATGTAAACGATCTGCTCAGACTTGACATAGCTGGGCGGGCAAGCACTCTCGAGGAGTGTGTAGACGCCTTCGCCGAGTCCGGTGAATGCGACTCCGCCTGTGCCGTTGGATGTCGAAGAAGCGCTGAAATCGTTAGGTCCGGTAAGAGTGAATGTTGCGCCGCTTACGGTGGTACCGATGTTGCTGTACTTGATGAAGCTGAAGTTTACAGTCTTGGGCTCGGGAGTGGGATCGTCCAGCATGAGGACTGTATCCAGCTCAGCCGCTCTGCCCCAGAGAGTGTCTTCGCCTGCATAATTCTGTTCAGCAACGGAGAAGATATCGCCGTTTTCAACCTTGATGTAGATGGTCTCAGCAAGCTCATAGCCCAGAGGTGCCTTATCCTCAGTGAACTTGTAGACTCCGTCGGGAATCATGTTGAGTGTCAGAGGAGCATCCTTCTTGGAGATCCATGTGATCTTGTTATCCTTGTTGTCGACGCCGGTCGGAACCTCGACACCGCTGATATCGGTACCGGAAGTTACCGGTGTGAGGCTGAGCTCAGCACCCGGGAGTTCCTCGCCTGCGCCTGTTGCCTGCTTGGAGAGAACCAGAGTATTGGGAGCATCCTTCATGATGACCTTGTTGCCGTTTGCAGCAACCCACTCGGTGTCCTCACCGTCGTAATCAGCTGCAGGTACGGAAGAAACAGCGCCGTTCTCTACCTTGAAGTAGATGGTCTCTGCTACCTCGTATCCGCTCGGAGCGGTGATCTCGATGAACTTGTATTCACCGTCGGGGAGCTTCTTGAGAACTGTCGGCTCTGTGCCGGACTCCCAGGAGATTATGCCGTCCTCAACAGTTACGTGATCGGGAGCGTTCTTCGCGACCTCGCTGAGATCGGTACCCGAAACGACCGGTACGATGTTGATGATTGCTCCGGGGAGCTCGTCGCCTGCGTCTGTGTCTGTCTTGGAGAAGGTTGCAGTGTTGAGAGCGTCAACCATGATGACTCTGTCGCCTTCTGCTGCTGTTACCTTGCTCCAGTCGATCTTGCCGTTGTTGTACTCAGCCTTTGTCGCGGAATAGACATTGCCGTTATCAATCTTGACATAGATTGTTTCAGCGGGTGCATATCCGCTGGGAGCTGCGATTTCTGTGAACTCGTAGACTCCGTTGGGAAGCTGACCGATTGTCTTTTCTGTACCGTCAGAGATCCATGTGAGGGTCTTGCCGCTCTCGATGAGAGATACGCCGGAAACCTCGGGAACTCTGTCAAGTGTTACACCTTCGTCAAGAGCTGTGATCTTGAGGATCGCGCCGACAAGCTCATTACCGCCGTCTGCGGCACGCTTGGAGAATACTGCCTTATTGACAGCATCTTCCATGATGACTCTGTCGCCTTCTGCTGCTGTGACCTCGCTCCAGTCGAAGCCTTCAGCGTCATACTCAGCCTTTGTAGCGGAGTAGACATTGTCACCGTCGATCTTGACATAAACGACCTCTGCGATTGCATAGCCGTAAGGTGCCTGAACTTCCTTGAACTCATAGACTCCGTCGGGAAGTGCGCCGATGGTCTTGGGCTCAGTTGTGGATGTCCATGTGATAGCGCCTTCAACGATTTCGACGTCATCGGGGAGAATAACGTTGCTCAGATCAGCAAATGCTGTCGGAGTGATGGTGACGGTTGCGCCCGGGAGCTCGGTGCCGAGATCAGCATCAACCTTGGAGAATACCGATGTATACGGTGCGTCCTCCATGATGACGGTGCTGTCTGTGACTTCCTTCCACTCGGTGGTTCCGTCTGTCTTGTATTCTGCCTCGGTTACGGAATAGATCTTTCCGTCGTCAGCAATCTTGAAGTAGATGGTCTCCTCGGAGAGTGCGTATCCGTCAGGAGCGACTGTCTCTGTCAGAGTGTAAGTTCCGACGGGGAGTCCTGTGATGGAAACCTCTTCCTTCTCGGATGTCCATGTGATCTTGGATTCTGTTACTGTCTTTACTGCAGCCGATACTGTGATGCCGCTGCCGAAGGTGATATCGCCGACAGGCTCGATCGAGAGGACTGCGCCGTCGATGTCATTGCCGCCGCCAACCTTCTGCTTGGAGATGTTTACAGTTCCGGTTGCTGTTGTGTTGTTGAATGTGAATACTGCATCGCTGCCGTCCTGATTTACCGTCTTGGAAGCTTCAAGAGCGCCGCTTCCGTTGTCGGTAATCGTTACGGTCCAGAAGTATTCGGTGGTGTCATAGGTGACGCCGTTGTAAACATTGTTTACTGCACCTTCAGGAATCTGCTCCTTGACCATGAAATAGTGTGTGCCGGGTGCGGTGAACTCTTCTGTTTCAATAACGAACTTACCGTCTGCACCGTTTGTGAATGTATCGATTGCCTGAGTTCCTGTGATATTCTGATCCTTGTCAGCAGCCCAGAGCTCAAAGGTGAATTCCTTGGAGGTCGGTGCGCCGTCAAGATTCTTGAGGCCGTCGACAGTTGCCTTTACGGGCTGTGCGGAATAGGTGTTGGTGAAGTCTGCGCTTGTTGCAGTCTCGCCGCCCTTTGTGAGGGTTTCGTTTTCAACAAAGAGTGCGCCTTTTCCGTCATCCTTGACTACTACTGTCCAGACATACTCTGCCTTGTCATAATCGATTCCGTTTGTTTCAGACGGGATCTGTTCCTTGATGACGTAGCTGTAAGTACCTGCTGCTGTGTATTCCTGTGTGAAGGAGAATGCGCCGCTTGCAGCATTCTTAGTCTCTGTGATCTTTGTGGTCTTGTCTGCGTTCCAGAGTTCGAAGGTGAATTCGTTCTCCTTGAGAGCCTCAGGTCTGCTGCCTGCGAGGGTCTTGACGCCGCTGACAGACTCGCTGATCGCTGTTGCGCTGTAGGTGTTTGTGAAGTCTGCGCTTGTTGCAGTCTTGCCGTCCTTTGTGAGGGTTTCGCTGTCAACAACGAGTTTGCCTGTTCCGTTATCCTTGACTACTACTGTCCAGACATACTCTGCTGTGTCATAGGTGATTCCGTTTGTATTTGCGGGAATCTGCTCCTTGATGACGTAGCTGTAAGTACCTGCTGCTGTGTAGTTCTGAGAGATTGTGAATGTGCCGTCTGCGGCGTTGGTAACACCTGTGATCTTTGTTGTCTCGTCTGCGTTCCAGAGCTCGAAGGTGAACTCGCCATTCTTGAGAGCCTCAGGTCTGTCGCCTGCGAGGTTCTTTTTACCGCTGACAGACTCGCTGATCGCTGTTGTGCTGTAGGTGTTTGTGAAGTCTGCGCTTGTTGCAGTCTTGCCGTCCTTTGTGAGGGTCTCGCTGTCAACAACAAGTTTGCCTGTTCCGTTATCCTTGACTACTACTGTCCAGACATACTCTGCTGTGTCATAGGTGATTCCGTTTGTATTTGCGGGAATCTGCTCCTTGATGACGTAGCTGTAAGTACCTGCTGC
>SVPG01000035.1 GCA_015065975.1 Oscillospiraceae bacterium
CGTGACCATCAGCGCAAACAAGACCGTTACCGCCAATGATGGCAAGGCTGTTATCAACGAATGGCAGACTGGTAAGGTTAAGGTAATCAAGACCAACGAGAACGGCGAGGCACTCGCAGATGTCGTGTTTGGTATTTATGCAGACAAGGCTTGCACCGAGCTCATTACCAAGATCACCACAAACAGCGAAGGCAGCGGTACTTCTTCTGCTCTTGATGTCGGAGCAACCGGCAGTCGTACTGTCTATGTCAAGGAAATAGCCATCACCGCAGAGCAGCAGAAGCTCTACTCGATGAACGGCACTGTCTATCCTGTGACCATCTCCGCAGGCAAGACCGTTACCGTGAACAGCGGCAAGCCTGTCATCAACAACTGGCTTCCTGGTAAGTTCTCTGTCACCAAGGTAAACTCCGCAGGGGCATATCTCTCCGGTGCTCAGTTTACAGCATACACCGATAAGGAATGTACCGACATTCTCAAGGATACCGCAGGCAATGCGGTTGTGATTACCACAGATAAGAACGGTTACGCTGTTTCCTCTAACATTTATGTAGGCAAGTCGGGCAGCCGCACTGTCTATGTCAAGGAAACCGCCCTTAATCACCCCGACAGCGATATTATCGCTCTGAACACTACTGTTTTCCCTGTCGTAATCAAGCCGAATGTTACTACTCCCATCAATGATGGTAAGGCAGTTATCAATGAGTACAAGCCCGGTAAGATTATGCTCGTCAAGGAGAATCAGAACGGAAACCGTCTGGCTGGCGTTACTTTCTCCGTCTACACCGACGATGCCTGCCGAAATCTTCTGACCACCATCGTCACCGATGAACACGGTGTTGGTATCTCCGAGGCTATCTCCATCGATGGCAGCGGCAAACGTCTGCTGTTTGTCAAGGAAACTGCCCTTACCGATGAGCAGAAGCCTCTCTATGAGCTTTCCCACACCGTATATCCTGTCGTCGTATTCCCCAACCAAACCGTTCAGGTCAATAACGGAAAGACTATCATCAACCGCTGGACTCTCGGACAGATCACTCTCACCAAGGTCAATGAGAACGGCACTCCGCTGAATGAAATCACCTTTGCTATCTATGAGGACGAAGAGTGCCTCACTCCGCTCCTCGGTGCAGACGGCAAGCAGGTTATGATGACCACCGATGAAAAGGGCGTTGCCACTTCCGAGGGCATCGAGGTCAACAACAACGGTTCCCGCAAGCTGTATGTCAAGGAGCATTGCATCAGCGAAGTCCACGGCGACAGCTACAAGTGAACGATATGTCGCTTATGCCGAACAGTTTGCTAATGGTGTAGATGCTGCAGAAGAAGTTGCGCCTGGAATTAAGCGTGAAATCCTATCTGGAACCATTAAGCCTACGAAGCCAGAAGTAATTGCTATTGCAAAAGCAGCTCCGGAAGAACGTAAGGAAATGACTGAGGAATTGCGATTGCCGCGAGAGGAACGGCTTGAGCGTCGTAAAAAAAGGGAACTGCTTCGCCAGATAAGTGGTATGGCGACAGAAATGAGAAAAGATAAGCCCACAATTACGATAGAGGCGATGTTAAGAACCGTCTCGTTGGATGTAGATACAGCAATTAAGTCAATGGATGTGTACTTAGTTGATTGCCATGATGCGTTTATAGACATACAGTTCAAGCCATTGCTTGACAGCATTATAGAAAAGCTAGAAAACTACACAAAAAAATTGAGAGGAGAACAAAACTATGAGCAAGAAAACTGAACCAAAGCACCCTTATAAAGTGATTTATTCACTGAGGTGGATAAACAGTAGTGACCTGATTATATCTGAGGACTACCAGAGAGATGAACACAAGTCTCGTGAGGCACAGATTGTGGCAGATTTCAGCGAATATGTTGCCAATGAGCCTAAGGTCAGCCGCCGTGGAGGAAAGTACTACGTGTACGATGGCCAGCACACCATTTTGGCTCGAGAACTCTTGAATGGAGGCGAGACGCTGGACATTTATTGTAAGGTTTACGAGAACTTGACCGAAGAGGATGAAGCCATGCTTTTTGCAAAACAGACCGGCGTTTCCTCAAAACCTACATCGGGACAGAGAATGAAAGCCTATATATTTGCAAAAGATGACGACGCAATGGCATTTAAGGATGCAACCGAAAGCGCCGGAATCATGCTGGATCTGACCGGCTCTCGCAACGAAAATCACCTTTGCTGTATAAACACTGCGTGGAAAGAATACAAGCGTGTTGGACAGGAGCATTATATCGAAGGTATGTCGATTATCAAGGAAGCGTGGAACGCAGAGGGCGATTCTTTGAAACTGTACATCGTGAGAGCTGTTATCAGCTTCGTATTTGCTTATCGTGGCAAGTACGACCGCAGACGACTGATTAGGTGCCTGCATAACACCAAAGACCCGAACATAATCACGAATCGAATCAAATCAGATATAGAAAATCCCGGAATCAAGAAGTTTATCAAGCCTATTTTCGATATTTACAATGCTTTCAGCCCTATAGGAGCTCTGCCTGTTGCGTTTTAAGGGATATTTTCATATTTCACTCGATCTGTATTAATACACGCAAGGCTTAACATTAGAATCCGTGCGGCAGATGCAGTCTGCAAGGTCGTATCTGCCGTACCATTGTGATGTTAATCGCGATAACAGTATCACCCAATAAAACAAGCAAAACAAGAGAATTATTACCCGTTTACAAGAAATAATAAATTTGGAAAGGGGACCATACGATGGAAAGTACTGCTACCTATATCATTAACAATATAGAGTTTGTTGTAAGGCGTTCATTTAAGAATGAGAAGTCCGTGAAAGAACTGATAACGGAAGTTATTTCCAGAAAAGAAGAGGTTTACACATTTGATGCTCCGGTATGTTCATGATATACTGCGGACATCTTCAGCGAGACTGACGCGAAAGGAGGTTCATTCCAATGAGAACAAGTGTCATACGTGCTGATGCCTATTACCGCCTGTCCAAGGAAGAAGCAACGAGAGGCGAATCTTCAAGTATAAGCAATCAGCGTGAAATAGTCCGTGCATACTGCAAAGAACGAGGCATAGAGTTGATTGGCGAGTTCATTGACGACGGTTATTCTGGTTCTAATTTTGAACGCCCTGGATTTCAGAGTATGCTGGCTCATATAGCAAGCGGAGTGGTCAATATGGTTATTACCAAAGACCTTTCCCGTTTGGGACGAGATATGACCGAGTCCAGTAATTATGCCGAGCGATTCTTTCCTGAGCATGGCATACACTATATTACGATAACCGATGGCTTCGACTCATCACGTAGTAGTCTGCTGGCTCCGTTCCAGTTTGCGATGAACGATGTTTATTTGCGTGATACATCTCGCAAAGTTAAACAGGTTCTTGAACACAAAAGAAAAAAGGGTCAGTATTGTGCGTGTCCTCCATTTGGATATATGAAAGACCCTCGCTGTAAGAATAGGTTAATACCTGATCCTGAAACTGCACCCATCGTAAAGCGTATATTCTCTTTAGCTGTTTCAGGAGAATCCTCACGAAGCATTGCGAGGATTCTGAATGCCGATATGGTAATTCCTCCGCTTAAATATCGAGTCCTATATAGAGACAATTTTTCTGATGAGGGTGCAAAGAGGGTTTCGGACGAATGGAACTACACCACAGTTAAGCGAATCCTCCGGAATCAAGTATATCTTGGACATACGGTGCTTGGAAAGAGCAAAAAGGTAAGCATAAAATCAACGAAAAAAGTAGCACTTCCAAAGGAAGAATGGGCGATTACAAGAGATACGCACGAACCACTGGTATCTCAAGAGGATTTTGATATAGCTGAACGCTATTTGGGTGAAAAAACCAAGGCGTGGCATGACATACCAAAGGTCAGACACAGTATTTTCGGTGGATTAGTGTTCTGTGAAAGCTGCGGTGCGGCAATGTGTTCCGGTGGCTCCGTCTATAATGGAGAACGAAACAAGTACTGGTATTTAGTGTGCAATAACATACCTAAACGAGATTCAAAACATTGCAAGGACGGGGCAAGAATACGATACGATGATCTTATGGAAATAGTGCGTCTTGATCTGAACTCGCTTATTAACTTATCAGACGAGGAAATTCACGACATTACAGAATTGGCTGTGCAGCGTGCAACAGGAGCACGCTCCTGCGGAGAAGCGAACCCTCTTGAACAAATTGAGAAAAGGTTATCTGAAATAGAAAAGATTATCTCTAAGCTGTACCGAGACAACATCGCAGGAAAAATCAGAGACGATATGCTTGATAGTATGGTCAGTGATTTGAACGAAGAAGCGAAAAAGCTGGATATACGTGCGAACGAGTTAAGAAACGAGCAGACTACAGAACAGGGAGTACGAGATTCTTTTGAGGCGTTTTTTGAAATGGCAAAACAATATACTCAAATTGATGTACTTACCAGAGACATTCTGTTGGCGTTCATTGAGCGAATTGAGATCGGAAAGAAAGTTCTGCCCGAAGGCTACAAAGTGGCAGGCCGAAATGTTCCTTACAAACAGAACATCAGAATTGTCTATCGTTTTGTTGGAGATATGTTGTCTGCAGGCGATATGGATGCAGCTGGATAAGCAAAGAAATAAGCGATCTGCTTTTGAGCGGGTCGCTTATTTCTTTGCTGATTTACATACGGTATTCCCTGTAAAAACATAAGATTTTTGAGGTCTCTGCAACACCAACCGAGGTCGGCGTAAACCTCAAGCAGGGTTACAACGGCGATCTTACCTCCCGTGAGGCAGGCTCCGTCGGCGGCCAGATGGTCAAGAAGATGATCGAGTCCTACGAGAACAACATGAAGTAACAAAATGCTTTTAATGAGAACCCTGTCCGAATTTTCGGGCGGGGTTCTCGGCTTTTTGAAATATCATGAAACACAGCACTGTTTACATATGATGTGTGGGACTTGTTGTGCAAATGTTACAATAAAATAACTGCATCGCGGCAAATATCGGCGGCAAAAGTTTTTATCAATATTGATTTTGCAAAATAAAATTAGTATAATATTATGGTATATAAAAATGACCGTGCGTAGGTGCACGGTCGAACGGTATTATCCTGTGTAATCCTCTATGAGTTCCCGAAGTTCGGAATAGCTTCTGACGAGAATGCCGCACTCGAGCAGATATCTGTCCTCATCGGGGAGCTCATCGACGGTGATGTGTACGATTCTTGACGGGCTTTCCGAGCCGTCGGGGTATATGCCGATGCTTCCCATATATTCCTTTACGATATAGTAGTTCGGCTCTGCGGCGGCAGTCGCGGCTTTCGCCGACAGGGGAGTCAGGCTCGTGCGCACGGCTGAGACAAATGATGCCGCGGACAGAACAAATATCGAGACGGAAAAGAGAAGAAATATCCTTCTGAAGGTTTTCACGGTTATCACCTTGCTTTCTTCGTCCGAAATTTTGAAAAAATGTGCGTCTGCATTTAGTCTTGCTCGCAAAGTGCGGGATTATACATTCGCTTTTTGTTACAAAAGAATATCAATTTAATTAAGAATGAGGTCAATTCGTAGACCTGCGGGAATTTTTTGTTTATAATATCATTGGTGTATAAGGAGGCGAGAAGCCTTGGATTTCAAACAAACGTCAAATGATTTTCTGCAGAATGTTCTGTACTTTCTCGCTGTAGTCGGTAAAAAGACTATGGAGTACGGCGCGGTGGTATGGTCATATCTCAGAAGAATGCTGATTGCGGTCGGTGCGTTCATGTGCCGCCTGTACGGCAGACTCAGTGCGGCAAAGATCACTCAGGACACAAGACCTGCCGTGCCGAGAAAACCGAGCCGTAAGGATTCCGCAACAGGAAGTCTTTATGAGGACGAATATGACGGTTTCCGAACCAAAAAGAGTCCTACATGGTGGAATGTCACAAAGGGCATCATGCGATTCTTCCTCAGAGGAATTGCGACCGTGCTGCTCGTTTGCGTCATCACGGGATGTATCGTCGGTGTCACATCGATGGTATACGTCCTGGTCTATCTTGACAAGGACATTGATTTTGAGCTCAACTCGCTAAAGCTCAACTACACATCGGTTATCTATGTTCCGAGTACAGGCGGCAGTTACGTTGAGTATCAGAAGCTTCACGGCTCGGAAAACCGTGAGTGGGTCGATTATGACCAGATCCCGCAGTCGGTCAAGGATGCAGTCGTATCCATCGAGGACCACAGATTCTGGACGCATTCCGGTGTTGACTGGAGAAGAACGATCTTCGCGTTCGGAAATATGTTCCTGCATATGAGCGACAGCCAGCAGGGCGGTTCGACCATCACCCAGCAGCTTATAAAGAATATCACAAAAGAGAATGAGGTCAGTATCGACCGTAAGCTCAAGGAGATATTCAGGGCGTTGGAGCTTGAAAAGCGGTACACAAAGGTGCAGATACTTGAGGCCTACCTCAATGTTATCGCTCTGGGCAACGGCTGCAACGGTATACAGGCCGCCTCGCGTACCTATTTCAACAAGGACGTCACACAGCTGACCGTTCCCGAAAGCGCGTGTCTTGTCGGTATAACGAAGAACCCGTATCAGTACAATCCGCTCTACCGTCCCGAAAAGAACAAGGAGCGTCAGGAGCAGGTTCTTTACGAAATGAAGAAATGGGGATATATAACCGAGGAAGAGTATGAAGTATACAAGGCTGAGCCCCTTACTTTCAATACCGCAGCGGTTTACAATCCCGACACAAAGAGCTACAACAACTGGTATGTCGACCAGATAATCTTCGATCTTATAAGAGAGCTTCAGTCCGACGCGGGAATGTCCGAGACCGAGGCAAGAATGGCGATATACAACGGCGGTCTTCAGATTTACTCCTGTATGGATCTGCGCATGCAGAATCAGGCGGAGGCGATCTTCAAGGATCCGTCCAACTTTGCAAAGTTCCCGAGAACCGTTCAGCCGCAGTGTGCTGTGGTCGTCATGAACTACACCGGTGAGGTCAAGTGTATCGTCGGTGCAAGAGGAACAAAGACGGCCGACCTCGCGCTCAGCTATGCTTCTCAGGAAAAGCGTCAGCCGGGTTCCAGTATGAAGCCGCTCAGCTCCTACGGTCCGGCAGTCGAGTTCGGTTATCTCGAATTCTCGACACCTGTAACGGATAACCCGATCACCCTCGGCGGAAAGAGCTGGCCGAGAAACTCGGGTAATGTTTACAGAGGAAACATCCCTGCAGTCAAGGGTCTTGAGGTTTCGGCAAACTGCGTTGCGGTAAGAATCGCAAGATATATCACACCGCAGAGAAGCTTCGAGTTCATGACAAAGAGACTTTCTCTCGATCTTATCGAAAACAAGAAGTACGGCAACGAGTGGAAGAATGACGTCAACCTGTCGGCAGCCATCGGCGGTCTGACCGAAGGTGTCACCGTCCTTGAGATGACAGCGGCATTTGCTATATTCGGCAACGGCGGTAAGTTCTATGAGCCGTACACCTATACAAAGGTTCTTGACGCTGACGGAAATGTTCTCATCGACCACGGTGTCAATGAATACACTCAGGCGATCTCGCCTGAGACGTCGACCATCATGAACCGTATGCTCAGATCTCCCGTCACCGGCGGAAACGGTACTGCAAGAAGCGCAGCCTTCGGCGGCTATCCGATCTTCGGCAAGACCGGTACGACCAGTGATGATAAGGACAGATACTTTGCCGGCGGTACACCTTACTATGTATCGTGCTGCTGGTTCGGCTACAAGAATCCGTCTCCCCTTGAGATCAAGTCACCCAACCACGCTCTTGTCGCGTGGAAGAAGGTAATGCAGATGGCTCATCAGGGTGCTTCCGGTAAGGAGTATCCGTTCAGCTCCAATGTTGTTGCAAGATCCTACTGCCTGATGTCGGGCGGCATTGCAGGTCCCGGTTGTCCGTCAGCCGGAACAGGCTATTATGTAAGAGGAAGCAGTATGCCGGTATGTCCGCTGCATTCGGGCGGTGCGGCAAACGAGGCTTACACCAGGTTCCTCGACAACAAGACGGCATTTGATACCACGACGACGGCATCGACCACAACGACACAATCCACAGCAACCACGCCGCCGCCGGTAGTTACAACTCCGCCGTCCACAACAAGCTCGACCACGAGCACGACGAGCAGTACAACGTCGTCGACAACGTCTACCACCACAACCACAAAGACGACAACAAGCAGTACCACAACAACGACTAAGACGACAACAAGCAGTACTACTACAACGACAAAGACAACAACAAGCAGTACTACTACAACCACCACAACGAAACCGACCACAACAGCGACAACTGCCGCACCGGCACCCGAACCAACACCGGAACAGGTTTCCGAATAAAGCGGCAGAAAATCTCATTTAAAGCAGAATCTCGCCCGGGCTGTATGCAGTAAATGCAGCCCGGGCGAGAAAAAAGCAAAAGGCCGTTCAAGGCGGAAAGGCATATTTCAGAAGATGAGCTCAAACAGGCAATCAAGGGAATATGACGATTTCGATTATATCGGAAGAAGAAACAGAAGAGATCTCGGACGCTTTGCGCGCGATGAAGAGGAAGAAACACGGGAGCAAAGCGACAGGAAGTTTGACGCTGAGAACGAAAGAATTTTCAGCAGCAGAAGAAAAAATTATGAAGGCAGCGAGCTGCTCGAGCACTATACCGATTTATATAGGAGCAGCAGAGCTGTGGAATCGGCAAGATCTGCGGTAGCGGATAAAAGCCGTGAGGACGATCGGTCCTATTCGTACAGACGCAGCAGAGCACAGAACAGCACCGCGTTCGCACATCGCGGACCTGCGGGAAACGGCTCGTCTGGACAGGTGAAGAAAAGAAAAAAGAAGAAATCGGACAGTATATTAAGAAAAGCAATTATGATCGGAGGCGGTATCGCTTCTGCAGTGATACTGTTTTTTATCGTCTACTATGCGGTCATGGGATCACTTCTAAAGGATATAAACATCAAGGAGTTTCCCACCGACTGGAACGATGACCCGCATGACAGCGTGGCGTCCATCGAATTGAGGGACGATCCCGATGTTACAAACATACTCCTTCTCGGTGTCGATTCGAACGGGGATTCAGGCTCGCGAGCCGATACCATTATGATCGTAAGTATTACAAAAGAGGGAATACGGCTGACGTCGATACTTCGTGACAGCTATGTTTATGTTCCCGGACATGGAAGAACAAAAATAAATCACTCGTATGCCTACGGCGGTGCAGAGCTTACAATGCGCACCATCGAGAGCAACTACCGTATCAGGATCGATGAGTACATAAGCATTGACATGGAATCTCTGGTAAAGGTTATCGCCGCAGTCGGAGGAGTGACAATGGAAATCACCGATGCTGAGGCGCAGCAGATAAACAACTATCTCGGCTGCAATATCAGCGGAGGAGTAAGAGAGCTGACGGCGGAGCAGGCCGTTTATTATTCAAGAATCAGAAAGATAGACAGCGATTTTGCAAGAACAGGCAGACAGCGCAAGCTGATCTCCGCGCTTATCGAAAAATGCAAATCGCTTGGCATAAATGAGCTGATGGCGGTAGCGACCGAGGTTTCGCCCTATCTGACGACAAATATGTCTCAGACAAGAATCGCCACCGTTGCGCTCGGGGCAGTAGGATATATAACAAAACCATTTGAGCAGCTGACCGTACCCATTGAGGGAACGTATTCGTTCAAAACGGTTTCGGGAATGTCGGTACTGTCCGCAGACCTGGAAGAAAACACAAAGCAGATCCATGAGTTTATTTTCGGATAAAGATAAAGTAAGGGAGGCACAGCCGCAGCGGAAGATTTCGGTGCGGCGAGGTATCTATGTCTGTTATAAGTAAAGTCAGGGCGCGAGCAAAGACACTTACAGCCGATGAATGGATAATTTCGCTGGTAACAGCGGCAATTATCCTTCCCGAATACGCTTTTGCCGTGATTGTGTGTCTGACATCGCTGTATGCGCTTATTCATCCGGTGAAAAGAAGCGGAATGATGGAACAGCCGGGATTTTTTATCTCGCTTATTCTTCTGCCGCTTGTCATCATGCCGGTTGCAATATCGGGCAATGTCAAGGGACTTCTCTACGGAGCGGTGCTCTGGCTGATAATCATGTTCATGTATTACGTATCCTCGGTCATGACGAGGAGATTCCTTGGAAACATACTTGATCTTCTCCTGATGATAAGTGTTGTTGCATCCGTTTTTGGTGTTATGGACAGATTCTTTATCGGAACAACACATGACGGCGTTCTGAGAACCACTTCGATTTTTGCAAACGCAAACCATTACGGCTATGCGATCGAGCTTTTCTCCGTTATAGCTGTCGGAAGATTTATGAAAAAGAAAAAGCCGATCTATCTCGTGCTTGCTCTTATAAATGTTGCAAGCCTTGTTCTGTGTGACTGCAGAACCGCATGGGCGGCAATAGGTGCGGGAATAGTTGTAATGCTTCTTTTCAATTCGAGAAGCTGGAAGGCTATTGCGATCACAGGTGTTGCAGGTGTCTTCTGCTGTGCGGCTGCATATTTTGTTCTCCCCATAATCTCTCCGAGATTTGAGATCGCAAAGGTTCTTGTGTCGTACAATAACCGTGCCGAAATGTGGGAGAATGCGATCGGATGGATAAAAGATAACCCCGCTTTCGGTTACGGAACAGCAAGCTATGAGATGCTTTCCGTAAAAAACGGGGTCAGAGAGCTCAAACATGCGCATAATCTTCCCATAAATATGCTGCTCGATTACGGAATTATAGGCTCTGCGGTGTTTGTAGTTCTTTTCTCCAAGGTGCTCAAACCGATATTTGTCCGCAGCTTCAGAAACAAGTACAATTACGTCAGCTCGATTGTTCTCGGAACTCTCGCGGCAACCATCATTCACGGTATGGTCGACGTTCCGATCCTCGGTATCAGCACAGCCTATCTTCTTATTATGATAGTTTCGAGCAGTGCAATTGAGCGAAACGAGGCGAGCTACGGTTATGCGATAGTTTCCGCAAAGAAGGGAAACAGAACGGCAGCAAAGCCGGTGGGAGCAGGTGCCGCAGCGGGAGGATATTCCTTCGGATCGGTAAGCTCTTCAGCTATGAGAAAGTCGGAATACAGCAAGCTTTACACGATGTCAAACGACGGTAAGTCGATGTCTCGCTTCTGAACCGCATTCCATAGGAGTGGGAGCGGCCAGCGCAAAGATATCGGACGCCTTGAGCTCAAGCTCAAAGATTTCACGGCATTTGTCATCGAGCTTTTCAAAGTCGGATATCCTTGATATAACAGGCAGGTTGGGCTGTGAAAGCAGCTCCCTGCCTTTTTTATTCATCGCCATGATGCGGATATAGGGAGGCATACCTTCGCAGTGAGTGCGGTTTATGCCGAGAAGTGCGCTCAGGAGTATTCGTCTTATGCGCGAATGAGTGTAGCGCTTTGTCTTGATCGCTGATATGATATCGGAGATGCTGCAGTTTTCTCTTATTGCTTTGTATATCCTGTTTTCAAGCCCTTCTGAAAGATCGGGAAGTGACGCGATCTCTTCTTTGCTCATTGTGCGCAGGCGGTAGAGCATAGCGCTCTCAAGCCTCGATAAGAGAAACGGTGCCTTCTGAGCCTGAAGGTCAGCCGTCATAAGCTGCAGAGATTTGTGCGGAATATATCGATTCAGTTCTACGGATTGTAATATATTTCTTAAAAATGACGCACTGGCGTAAGAATCAACGGGCTGATTGCCGTCGTGACGGTCGCCCTCGCGCTTTACGCATACAGGTTCGATGCTGCTTCCGAAGGATTTCAGAGCGCGGATATATTCGATTCCGAGGGTGTCATTCGGAGAGGCGATAAGCTCGGAAAGCTGCGGAGCAACGCTGCTGAGAGCTGCCTGACGTGCGGCAGGGTAGCTCATTCCACGCGAAAGATTTTTGTGAAGATCGTCGAGGGTTTCCTCCTTGTCGGAAAGCTCCGCGACGAGCGAGAGGGAGTCAATATCACCCGATTCGCTTCCGAAGGAGAGCAGCCTGACACAGCCGAGAGCGTCGGCAAGATGCACCGCGCCGCGCGCAAAACGCTCCGCGGGAGCAAGAGCCCAGGGGAGAGGAAGCTGTATTACGAGATCGGCGCCCGAGGCTATCGCCATCTGCGCTCTTGTGTGAGGACGCAGGCAGGCGCAGTCGCCGCGCTGAACAAAGCAGCCGCTCATTATCGCAACGATATGCGTCGCGCCGTAAAGCTCGCGCGTTTTTGAAATATGATAAGCGTGACCGTTATGAAACGGGTTGTATTCGGCAGCTATAGCGGCGGGGCGAATCTCCATAATCAGCCTTCCTTCGTTTCGTATTTGGTTAATTGTACCATATCGCTTTGATGTCGGCAAGCGAATATGGACTGAAAATGCGGTAAATGGTGAGAATACAATAAATGTTAAGATTTTTTGTGTTGACTTGCCGAGCGTTAGCACATATAATTATTAGAGTGTCTTTTTATAAATGTTTGCCGATAACGGCGAGCATTACGGGTGGTGTCATTTTGAAAAGATTCCTGTGCGCATTTACGGCGTTTGTAATAATGTTAACTGTGTGCTTCGGTGCTGCGGCGATGCAGGGCTGCGATTCTGCGGGCGAGGCTTCGGCTTCGGGCAGCAGTGCGGGCTATCCTATCGTGATAAACGAGGTAATGAGTTCCAACTCCATATATGCCGTTGCAGGTGACGGCGGATATTATGACTGGGTTGAGCTTCACAACACCTCCGATACCGCGATCGATCTGACTGGATGCCATCTCGCTGACGATGAGGGCGATCCGCTCAGATATGAGATAAACGGTCTGACGGTACAGCCGTACGGTTATGCTGTTATCTATCTTTCGGGACTTGACAAGGTGGATGAGGCGGGATACCTGCACGCAAACTTCAAGCTTTCGTCGAGGGGAGAGACTCTTCTTCTCAGCGACCCTGACGGATATATTGTTTCCCGTATAACGATTATGGCATCGGAGGAGAATATTTCTTTCGGTATTGACGAAGCAGGCGGTACAGGGGCGGAAATGTGGTTTTCTGAGCCGACACCGGGGGCGCGTAACAGTGCGAGCGCTTCGACCAATGTGAGCGGACTTACGTATTCAAACAACGGTGTTGTTATCAACGAGTACTGCCCGAACAACACCTTCACAATCTACGATGAAGACGGCGATTACAGCGACTGGGTCGAGCTTTACAACCCGACCGATATGCCTGCAGATATGGGCGGATACACGCTCACCGACAATAAGGACAACCCGTCAAAGTGGGTCATTCCCGACGGTGTGACCGTTCCTGCGGGCGGATACCTTGTGGTTTTCTGTTCGGGTAAGGACAGAGATACGGTCGATTCTGTTCTGCATACCAATTTTGCGCTCGGCTCCGAGGATACATATCTTGGTCTCTACACAAACCAGGGCAAGCTTTCTGATGACCTTGAGCTTCTTGATCTTGCACAGAATGTGTCGTGCGGATATCTCACAAATGAGCGTACGCTCAAGCTTTTCTCCTGCCCGACTCCGGGACGTGCAAACAGCACAAGTTCCTATGAGCTTACGGCAAATGTTACCGCAAATCTCAACAACGGCGTTCTCATAAGCGAGACGCTGGCTGTTTCAACCGATTCAAAGACATATAACCGGGATTATATCGAAATATACAATTCAACCTCAGAAGCGGTTTTGCTATCGGGTTACAGCATAGCTAAAGACCTGGGCGAGC
>SVPG01000036.1 GCA_015065975.1 Oscillospiraceae bacterium
GCTCAGGCTCAGGCTCAGGCTCAGGCTCGGGCTCGGGCTCAGGCTCAGGCTCGGGCTCAGGCTCGGGCTCAGGCTCAGGCTCAGGCTCAGGCTCAACCGGCGGTGTGGTGTCACGGTACCAGATGATCTGACGGATTTCCTCCTTCTGAGGAGCGTCCTCTTCAATGGGATCAAGCTCCATTGTGAGGTCACGGGGCTGAGGAATAGCCTTGATTTCGGGGGGAGCCTCGATCTGCCTGGGCTCTTCTTCCTTTTCTTCTTCCTGGCTGAAGAATACGGAAACCGCCAGTGCAAGAAGGAGAAGGAGAAGCAGCGAAAGAAGAACAATAAAGATTATCGCAACAGCGTTGACGTATTTTCCGACGAACTGTACCTCGCCTGTACCGGACGGGAGGAGGAAACCTACACCGTCGTTCTCGCCCTCGGCGATGGGCATTGTACCGTTTTCGTTGGTGTACTCAACGAGAGTGTCCTTCTCGGAGATTACTGTGTAGATCGGCTGTGAAACGTTTGTGATACTGAGCAGCGAAGAAATGTCAAAGCTGTCGATCAGAGTAGTTTTCGGATGGATTGTGAAGAGACCGCCTTCTCTGATATAGGTGAGGGTACGGTCTTCGGAATATCCGAAAAGTGCCGTTTCAGCGGCTACAAGCTGTGAAGCTGTACCTGCAATCTTTATCTGAACATAAGGATCATCTTCATCGGCAAATGCGGAGATGGTTGTGTGGGGAGCATTCTTCTCGTCATAATATGCCTTGATCTGATCGAGAACATCTGCGCCCGTGTCGGCAGCCATATTGATCTTTATCTCTCTGATAAAGCTGTCGTTGCCTGTGACGATAAGGTTGTAGTCAACACCGATAGCGGCCATGATAGTCTCAAGACCGATCTCGAAATTGACCGATTTGCAGTTTTCCTTGGTGTAGACCATCGTGTTTCCGCTGGTCATGGGGGCAAGATCCTCGAGAGTGATCGCATCGTTCATTCCGGAGGGAGCACCCTTGTCGGAAATGAGAGTATATGAGAGGAAAAGTCCCTCGCTGTAACCGCAGAAAAGGGAGAAATCAAGATTCTCGTTGAAGGATTCGAGTGTGATGAAGGGCTGTGTTTCCTTCTGCGAAACAGTGCATGCGGCGTCAGCGCCGATTATTTCGGAGGTAATTGTGGAAAGCTCAGCCTCACTCGATGCGGTGAAGGTTACCGTAAAGGATACGGTCGGTGTTTCGGAAGCATCGGACGAGGAAACGTACTGTCCGCCCTCGGGACAGACGGATACGAAGTATGCGTCCATCTTTTTGATAAGAGAATCGATGAGCGCACCCGACTCGACGGTTGAGCATTTGAACTCAATTGATCTTGTGTAGGTGCCGGTCTCGCTTATCATGGTCTTGATATAGAGAGCACGGGTGATGGTATTGTCCGATGTTATGCTGAAATCGGCAAGACCTGTCGAACAGGTGTATGTATCCCCGTCGAGATTGAGCTTGGTATCACCGTTGTGCCAGAAGACCGTGGGATTGTACGATGCAAGGTCGATGTTTTCGAGACCTGTCGGATCCTCGGCAGCTACTATTTTGTCAAACCAGGAGAGAAGATCACTGCTGGAGAAGTTCTCGTTGTAGACAAAACCGGAGCTGAAAGCGTTATCTGTCGGCTCGTAGGTGATTATGGCCTGCTTGCCGATGATGTCGGTGACCTTTTTGGTGTAGTCGTCAAGTGATTCAAAAGGCAGGGTGAACACATAGTTGAGAACGTCACCGTTGACCTCGTGTGTATAGGTCATGGTTTCGGGGATAGATTCGTCTATCCTTGCGTTTATGTATTCAACACCTTCGGCTGTGAGTCCCTTGTCAGCAGCATCCACAGTGACTGACATTATACGTTCGCCTGTGAAACCGCCGTCTGAGGTGTCGAGTTTAACCTCAGTTTCAATATCGGCGCAGCCTGCGAGAACGACCATAAGCAGAACGCAGATGCATATGAGCATCGGTCTGATAAGTTTTCTCATTGACAATTCCCCTTTCGTGTAAGGTAGTGACTGCCGTGTGCAATCGGGTTATGAGATCAACCCTTTGTGAATGTAAGTATTTCAGCGGTATCCGTGCAGAATACCTTTGCGGTCTGAGGTGCTTCGGAATCAGCCGGAGTGAATTCGGTGACGTTCATAACCTCAAGCTGTTCGCCGTCACGGGTTATAAGAACGCTGCTGCCGCTGAATGTTACAACAACATCGGTATCTCTCCAGTCACCGGGAAGCTCAAAGGTGAGAGTGTCGGTTTCTTCGCCGACTGTGACTGTGAAGCTGAAATCGCCGGAAGTCCATGTTCCGACAAGCTTTGCACCCGCATAAGCAGGCGACGAAAGCATTGCGGCATATCCGTCGGGCTTCTGCTCGGCGATGGTATTCATGCCGAAAACAAGATCTTTCAGAGTGAAGCTCTCATACTTATCAAGCTTGATAAGCTCATACTGTGCAAGAGCGAACTGAAGCTCGGAATCGTTATAATCCTCAAGCTCGCGGAACAGCTTTGCCGCCTGTTCGAGCTGGATGGAAGCGCCTGCTTTACCGGCCTCAAACATAACGGAAGCACATTTGTACTGCATTATCTGCCAGCGGGAATATGAATCGAGATAATCTCTGAAATTCTCGATATTGTCATATGCGCCGAGAGCCTCGATATAGTCGGAAAGTGCAGCCTCAATGTCGCCTTCGGCATATTTCTCTTCTGCGTGGTCGTATACGGAAGTGATGTAATTGTAGTTCGACTCACGTGCGAAATCTGCAGCATCGCTGTATGATGCGATGTCACGGAAAAGGTCGTACGCATCGCGATAATTGCCTGCGGTGAAGAGACTCTTGCCGTGCATGTATTTGCACTCGACTATCTTTGAAGATGCATCCTGATAGGTGAGAACCTGTTCAAACTGCTTGATAGCCGATTCGTAGTCACCCTTTGTCTGATACTGAACACCGAGGTTGTAACGGCATTCCTTTATCAGCTCGGGAGCGTCCTCATAGTCGGACATATCCTCAAGCAGACGGAGAGCAGAAGCGTAATTTCCTTCGCTCATGTTGTTTATGGCGGTGTTGTACTGCTCGCGCTGCTTTGCAACTGGGATTATGAAGAAAGCGATCATCGCAACGAAGAAGACAACAAATATGGCGATGATTCCGACGAGACAGCCGCTTCTGTTTGCAGCGGCTGCGGCGTTTGCCTGAGCCTGTGCACGCTGCTGTGGTGTGAGAGGAGCTGTGGTGGCTGCAGCGGTCTTCTGTGCGGACGGCTGATTTCCCGACAGGTCAAGACCTGCCCTCATAGCAGCCTTTATAGCCGCAGGCGAGTTTGGAGTTATATGCCTGTTCTGATGCTGAACGGGCTGCTGTGTCTGCTGAGCGGGCTGCTGCTGGGATTGCTGAGCTGCGGCCTGCTGTTGCGTCTGCTGCTGCAGAAGCTGCTGAGCCTGCTGCTGTGCGGGAGTGTTTCCCGATGCGGATTTATGCGGCTGGCCGTGACCGGAAGAACCGGAGCCGAGCTCAACGGGAGTGAGATCAAGCTGATGGAGAGATCTCGCTCCAGAATTGGAAGCTGATCTTGTGCGCGGCATGGAGCGCGACATGCTTGATCCGGGCATCCTTGAACGCTGTGCGTTGGATTTTTTCTTGCCGCTCTTTTTGCCGGAAGGAGGACGCTTGCCGCCGTTGGAAGACGGTTTCTGATATGCGAGCATATCGAGACCGATGCGTCCCTTTGATTTTGCGACGGCTTCCTGTGCGGCGTACTGAACAAGTGCGATTCTTATAGCCTGTTCGAGAGCAGCCCTCTGAACGGGATCGTGCTTGACCGCAGCGAGAATCTCGGGATTGACGTTGCGCATTGCACGCTGGAACTGTTCGCTGTGAGAGGGCTTTTTGGAAGAAGAGGAGCTCTTCTTGCCGTAACCCAGACTGCTTTTTGCCTGAGACGATTTCTGCCCCTGGCGGGGTTTTGTCGAACCCGAACGCGAAGCGTTCGGACGCTTTGCGCCGGAATGCTTCTTGCTGCTGCCGGCAGAAGAAGGTTTCTGCGGACCGGAGGAACGCTTTTTCTTCTTCGGCATGGGAGCGATATCGCCGCCGACAACGGAAATACCGTCTGCGCCTTCGTCTTCTTCCTTTCGGAAGAGAGAGTTGTAGGTTTCGTCGGCATCGGGAAGCGGAATGATGACAAGATCATCGTCGTCATCATCACTGCTGCGGCGACCGTCGTCGTCATCGTCGCTGTCCTCGTCAATATTGAGGAAGGGCATGAAAATAAAATCCTTTTCCTTCTTTTCCGTTTTTGCGAAGGAAAGGGATACCTCTTCGCCGTCCTCTTCATCATAATCATCGTCGTCCTCCTCAATGTTGAGGAAGGGCATGAATATGAATTCCTTTTCTTTTTTTGCGGCCTTTGCAAATGAGAGAGAGACAGCTTCACCGTCGTCGTCATCATCGTCATCGTCGTCATCATCATCCGAATCGGATGCGTCTTCGGCAGCCATCTGGTCGACCGCCTGTTTTGCGGCGCGCTCAATGTGACCGAAGGTCAGCTTGACAGGAGCTTCATCGTCATCGTCGCTGTCCGAAACGGAAGGTGCAGACGGCTCATAATCATCTTCATCGGGGAAAATGGGGATTATACCGGAATCCTCTTCTTCGTACATATCATCAAACTGTTCCCGCAAGAGCGACCCCCCTTAATCGATGGTATTAGAATATGCGCAAAAAAATGACTTCTGCGCAAAATATAGTAAGTGGATAATAAATATCGATACGTATATATAATACATTTTATAACATTTTTTTGTATTTGTACAGCGTTAAATGCCCAAAACCCGAAAAAATATTAAAAAATTGTGAAAATTATATTTTGAAATCCTCTTTTGAATAGGTTTTGAGTCTCGGCTGCTGCTGAGGAATCCTGTCAAACGGGTAATAGACAAACTTTCTGCACATACCCGAAGGCTCTTCGCGATTCTTTTTCGTGCAGATGAAATGTCCGTTTTCCTGCTTTGAGAAGAGACAGTAGCTGCAGGAGGGGGCGATATCGTTTCTAAGTATTTTTGCAGACATGATTTTCTCCTTTGTGTGTCAGTTAAAGGCCGGAATACCGTCATAAAGCCGCCTGACGGCTGCGGCAAGCTCAGGGTTGTTTTCGAGCGAAGGATCAGCTTCGATTATGCTTCGGGCTTCCTCCTGCGCTGCGGAAAAGACGGTCATATCGTTATAAAGATCGGCGATCTGAAGCTGCGGCAGACCGTGCTGACGCGCGCCGAAAAAGTCTCCGGGACCGCGGAGCTTGAGGTCTTCGTTGGCTATTTTAAAACCGTAGGTCGTAGAGGTCATTGTTCTGAGACGCGAGCGCGCAGTCTCGCCTTTTGAATCGCTGACGAGGATACAGTAGGATTTTGCATTGCCGCGTCCGACTCGTCCGCGAAGCTGATGAAGCTGCGAAAGACCGAATCTTTCTGCGTTTTCGATAAGCATGATAACGGCGTTGGGAACGTCGACTCCGACCTCGATAACGGTTGTGGATACGAGTACGGAAAGCTCTCCCGACAGGAAACGTCCCATAACCTCATCCTTTTCGGCAGGCTTCATCTTTCCGTGAAGAAGCCCGACGTTGCAGCCTTTCAGATAACCTTCCGAGAGTTCCTCGGCGAAATCGACCGCGGACGCAAGTCCCGTTTCGTTTTCGTCCTCGATGAGAGGGCAGACCACAAAAGACTGAAATCCGTCATCGGCGTGTTTTTTTATAAAATTATAGGCGCGTTCCCTCTTTGACGAATCGATGAAGAAGGTTTCAACGGGAATTCTGCCTTTGGGCATCTCGTCGAGCACGGAAACGTCAAGATCGCCGAATATCATAAGTGCGAGCGTGCGGGGAATCGGGGTAGCCGACATAACGAGATGGTGGGGAGAATTACCCTTGGAGCTCAGCGCGGCGCGCTGTTTGACGCCGAAACGGTGCTGCTCGTCGGTTATGACGAGAGCGAGGGAGCGAAATTCCACACCGTCGGAAATGAGCGCGTGCGTACCGACGACAACATCTATCGAGCCGTCGGCAAGTCCTTCGCGTATTCTGCGTTTCTCAGCCTGACCGACCGAGCCGGTGAGCAGCGCGACGCTGATACCTTCGGCTGAGAGGAAACGAGAAAGGGTGCTGAAATGCTGTGCAGCGAGTATTTCGGTGGGCACCATGAGCGCCGACTGCATACCGCATCGGGCGGTATTGTAGCACAGGGCCGCCGCAACGGCGGTTTTTCCCGAGCCGACATCGCCTTGAAGAAGCCTCGACATGGGGTGTTCTGATGATGTCATATCGCGCATGGCGTCGCCGACGGCTCTCCTCTGAGCACCTGTCGGCTCGAAGGGGAGACGTGCAAAGAATTCCTCGGTGCAGTCCTTTGTCAGACGCATGCTGTTCTGACCTCGGTCGCGTCCCTTCAGTGTGAGCAGACCGAGCTGGAGCTGCAGAAGCTCGTCGAAAACCAGACGCTTTCTGGCGGCGGCAAGAGCTTCGTCCGATTCGGGGAAATGAATATTTTTGAGAGCGTATGCGAGCGGGCACAGCTCACGCTTTACCCTTGTTTCCTCGGGCAGAGGATCGGTGAGCGTGTCGGGCAACATTTCGAGCGCACGTGAGACGGTCTGCGATACAAGCTTTGAGGAGAGACCTTCTGTCAGAGGATAGACGGGAATAGTCCCCGGGTCGGTATCGGCAGACATGAATGAAGGCGAGTTCATCTGAGGTCTGCCCCTGTCAACAGTGAGCCGACCGTGGAAAATGTACTCCTCGCCGCAGCGAAGCATACGCGATATATAAGGGTTGTTGAAGAAGGTGAGCTGTACCTTTGCACCCGAGTGGTCACAGATAACGGTTTTGTAAAGGGTCATTCCTTTTCTTATTCTGTGCTCGCTTATGCTTTGAAGGACAACCGCCCTGATGAATACAGGCTGACCGACGGCGGCATTGAAGACCGATACGGTATCCGACCAGTTTTCGTAAGCACGCGGATAGAAATGCAATAAAGCGCCGACGGAATCAACGCCAAGCTTTTGAAAAAGCCTGGCGCGCTTTTCGCCGACGCCTGTTATGCAGGTCAAACCTTTTTTATAAAGTCGCTCCATTAAGACTCAACGGAGATGAGGTAGTAGTAAACAGGCTGACCGCCGTTTACGATTGTAACCTCAATGTTGGAAGAAAGCTTGCTCTCGAGGGTTGCGCGAGCAGCCTCTGCCTGAGCATCGGTGATGCCCTCGCCGTAGATAAGGGTTACGAAGTTGGTGTCGCGATTGACCATCTGGCGGGTAAGCTTGACAGCAGCCTTGTTGATATCCTTCTCGAGGAAGCTGAGTTTGCCGTTCTGAAGTGCGAGGATATCGCCTTCCTTGATCTTCTTGTTGTCAAACTCGGAATCACGTGCAGCAAATGTGATGGAACCTGTTCCGACCTTCTCTGCAGCCTTGAACATCTCAACGGAGTTCTCGTCCTCGGTAGCATCGGGATCGTATGCGAGCATAGCTGCAAGACCCTGAGGAATGGTTCTGGTGGGAAGAACGACAACACGTCTGTCAGCGATGGGAACAGCCTGCTCGGCAGCCATGATGATGTTCTTGTTGTTGGGAAGAACGAATACGGTCTCAGCAGGTGTAGCCTGAACAGCAGCAAGAATATCGTCTGTGCTGGGGTTCATTGTCTGTCCGCCTGTTACGACGTTGAGACAGCCGAGATCGTTGAAGAGGCTGCACAGACCGTCGCCGGCTGCAACAGCAACAAAACCTACTACGCCGATTTCGGGATCGACGCGCTCGAGCTTTTTCTTTGCGGGAGCACCGTTGCCTGCATTCTTGTGCTGCTCACGCATGTTCTCGATCTTGCTGGAGATGAGCTGACCGTAGGTGAGTGCGCAGGTGATTGCGTTACCCGGAGAATCGGTATGAACGTGAACCTTGATGATCTCGTCATCGTCAACAACGACAACGCAGTCACCGATGGTCTCGAGGAATGCACGAAGCTCGAGAGGATCCTTTTCGTTCTCCTTCTCGACGATGAACTCGGTGCAGTATGTGAAGTTGATAACCTCGTCGAACTCTGCAACGATGTTCTTGAAGGAATCTACATCAGCCTCGCCTGTTGAAGCTGCCTCGCAGGTGACGATAGCGCCGCCGTTGAATACAGACTGCATACCTCTGAAGATGTAGCAGAGACCCTGTCCGCCTGCGTCGATAACGCCGGCTCTCTTAAGAACGGGAAGAAGATCGGGAGTGGTTGCGAGAGCAGTCTCAGCAGCGTCACAGATCTCGTTCCAGACATAATTTGCATCATTGTTGTAGCTTGCAGCAGCCTTTGCGTGCTCTGCGGCTACTCTTGCAACTGTGAGGATGGTGCCCTCAGTCGGCTTCATGACAGCCTTGTAAGCAGCGTCAACACCGAGAGTAAGAGCGTTTGCGATGTTGGTTCCGTCAGCTTCCTCAACACCCTTGAGACCCTTGGAGAAGCCTCTGAAAAGAAGGGAGAGGATAACGCCGGAGTTGCCTCTTGCGCCGCGGAGCAGAGCGGAAGCAGCCTTGTCAGCGACGACGGAAATGTTCTCCTCATCGGAAAGCTTCTGAAGCTCGGTTCTTGCAGCAGACATGGTCATAGACATATTTGTGCCTGTATCACCGTCGGGAACGGGGAAAATGTTGAGGCTGTCTACTGCCTGTTTCTGATTCTGAATACTGTTTGCGCCTGAAATAATAGCGTCACGAAGAACTGCGCCTTTGATCACTTTGAGCACTCCTCATTCTTAAAATTTATTGGTGTGCGGCGAAATCACAAAGGAATTTACCGCATGAAAGTACAAAAGACATCGAACATTATATCATAGATAAGTTGACATTACAACATTTTTTTTGAAAAGTTGCGTCATTCCTGTTTTTCAGCCTGTGCGAGAGTGGGCTGCCACAGGTGCATATTAAGGAAAAAATCACTTTCGGTGACGTCCATATTCGCGTTGAGAGAACGCGTGTAGCAGACCATTCCGAGACGATAGCAGAGGGGGATAAAGGGAAGATCCGACTCGAAGGATGCCATTACGTCGCTGAGCTCTGCATTGCCCGCAATATAGTTGTTGTAAGCGTTGATCGTATCGGTCGGGGTGGGACCGGCGTAGTAGCCCTTGCCGGGGGTGAAGAGCATGGAAAAATCCATGTTGTTGAGAAGGGCATATTCGCCGAGGTAGAGCTGATAGTTTCCGGCTGCCACACGTGCACGGAAATCGGCATAACCCGCCTGAGATATTTTTATGCTGATACCGACCTTGCGAAGCTGCTGAGCGATTGATTGAGCGGCGGCGACCTGAAGATCGTTGTCGCCGTTTACGAGCAGGTCAAAGGAAAGCCTTGAGGTTCCGTTTGCGGAATAGCGGATATAGTTATCGTCCTGATTGACGTAGCCTGCGGTGATGAGCGAGCTTATCGCGGTTGGCTCACTGCTGAGGGTGGAGCCGTACTGTGCAGCGGCAGCCTCGGGCCAGGAAGTGGTCAGAGGACCTGTTGCGGCATAGGCACGTCCGCTGAAAGCGCTGGAGGCGAGCTCCTCGCGGTTGAGCGCGTAAGAAATCGCGTGACGCACATCGGAATTCTGCAGACGCGGGTCGTGGGTGTTTATTCCGAGATATACCAGGTTGTTGAGGTCGACCATTGCGTAGTTTGAGTTAACACGTGAAGGATATCCGTCGCGCAGGTCGGTGAAATAGTAGCTGACCGTTCCGATTTCGATACTGTGAATGATACTTTCGACGGTAGGCATCGTGACGAGGGATATTCTGTTGACGGTCGGGATATTGGGGTTATACCATCTCTCGTTTCTGAGAAGATAGGTTCCCGTCTCGGGATCGGAATGGTAATAGAAACGTCCGCTTCCGATGGGAATATGATCCTTTGTGTCGGCAGACCCCTGTTTGACGATGGGGAAGTCGAGAAGCATATATGCGCGCGGATCGAGCTTTTCGATTCGGAAGGTTGCGGTGGTATCCGTCGAAACACAGCTTGTTATGGAGGCGAGCTGTGGCTTGAATCTCGAAGTGTCGAGCTTTGCAAGCTCGAAGGAGTATTTTACATCGTGTCCCGTGACGGGGGTGCCGTCCGAGAAGACAACGCCCGAACGCAGAGTGACCTGATAGATTCTTCCGCTGAGCTGAGTTACGCTCTGAGCGATGACCATATCAGCCTCAAACTCCGAATTGACCGTCAGAAGCGAATCGTACATCAGATCGCCCATTACCATATTGAGAGCGGATGTGCAGAAGTAGGGATTGATCGCGTCCGATTTTGAATATGCGATTGTGAAATTGCTGGTGGTTGCGTCGTATTGAGTTACCTCTTCGTCTCCCGTCGGGAGTTCGACCGTGCCGTAAAGCTCTTCACGCAGAGCTTCACGCTCGGAAAGAGAGGACTCACCCTCCGAGCAGCCTGCCGCCGTCATGAGCAGAAGCAGAGCGGCGAGCAGCGATGATATCATTTTTATATATGGACGAAATTGAAATTTCATGTGCAGTATCCTTATATATAAATTATCTGTATAACAAAAATATTATAGCATTTAAGATGTGGAAAGTATGAAAAAATCTTAAACTTTATCGAATGTCTATTCTTTCGGCCGCAGTTGTACGCCCTGTCGAGTCGTCTATGGTGAAGAGAACGGCATTGAGCATACAGTTTCCCGATGCATAATCGAGCCTTGTCGGCATATGGGTGGTCATTTTTTTTAGAGCACTTTCTGTTTTGCAGCCTATGACCGAATCGACGGGACCTGTCATGCCGACGTCGGTGATGAATCCCGTGCTGCCGTTGAGTATCTGCTCGTCTGCGGTCATGACGTGTGTGTGCGTTCCGAATACAGCGCTCACCCTGCCCGAAAGATATTCGGCAAGACAGCGCTTTTCAGCGGTCGATTCCGCGTGGAAATCGACTATGTTGATGCGGCATTTTGTCTCTTCCAAAATCCTGTCAGCGGTTCTGAAGGGACAGTCGAGCGGCTCGTTCATGTACGCAAGTCCCATGAGATTTATAACGCATACGCTCAGCCGACCGAAATCAAGGATATGATAACCGCGTCCGGGTACTCCCGGAGGATAGTTGGCGGGTCGGATAACGGGCAGCTCGCTTTCGTACATCGATATGGCTTCCTTGCGCTGGAAACTGTGGTTGCCCGTGGTTATGCAGTCGGCACCCGATGTGAGAAGATGATCGGCAGATGAAGGAGTGATGCCGTTGGTGTCCGCGGAGTTTTCACCGTTCACTATAACGCAGTCGATTGCCTTGAGACGTTTGAGCGACGGCAGACGGCTGCGGAGAAAATCACTTCCGACCGAGCCGATGACGTCGCCTACGCACAGAATATTCATATTAAATAACCTCCATAAGGTCGAGGACGAGCTTTGAACACTTTTCTGCGGCAACGGCTGAAAACTTGTCGTAGCTCATGCCTGCGCTGCCGTCGGCGTTGTCGGAGATGCACCTGACGGCGAGATGGCGTATTCCCGCAAGGCGGCATACCTGCGCGATAGCGCCGCCCTCCATATCGCAGGCAGCCGCACCGAATTCGTTTCTGATGCGTGCCGAAGCCTCGCTGCTCGCGATGAAGCTGTCACCCGTGGCGATGATTCCAGAGAATGCGCGGTCTCCCGCGAGGCTGAGCGCTTTTTCCGAAAGCTCCCTGTCAGATTCGATTGTGACCGAATTGATTTCGGGGATAAAGCCCTTCTGCATGCCGATGGGGGAAAGGTCGTAATCGTGCTGAACAAACGCGCTTGAAACAACGAGGTCAAGCTGACGAAGGTCGGGTGAAAGTCCGCCCGCAACGCCCGTGTTTATAATAATATCAGCGCCGAATTCGGTGAACATTGCCGCAGCGCAGACAGCGGCGTTTACCTTGCCAATACCGCTTTTTGCGAGAACGACCTGCTGCTCACCTATTTTTCCCCAGAGAAAGGGGATGGAGAAATGTGTGAGTTCCTCAGAACCGGACATAGCTTCGGCGATCTTTGCAATTTCTATGTCCATAGCGCCGATAATTCCAATCATAGTTATAAAATGTTCCTTTCTTGAAACTGGATCAAGGAAAATGCCCCGCAATGCAGAAACAGCACGCGGGGCATCGGGATTATTTTGCGTACTCGAAAGCGCGGCTCTCTCTGATAATATTTACTCTTATCTGACCGGGATATTCGAGCTCATTTTCGATTCGTTTGCAGATATCTCTTGCAACAAGAATCATATTTTCATCCTTGATGACCTCAGGCTTGACCATTACGCGCACCTCGCGGCCTGCCTGAACTGCGAAGCAGCTCTCGACGCCGTTGAAGGATTTTGCGATCTCCTCAAGCTTCTGGAGTCTCTTGATATAATTCTCAAGGTTTTCACGTCTTGCACCGGGACGGGCTGCCGAAATGGCATCAGCCGCCTGAACAAGACAAGCGATAACGGAGTTGGGTTCCACGTCTCCGTGATGAGCGTGAATGGCGTGGATGATATGTTCCTGCTCCTTGTATTTGCGGGCGACATCAACACCGAGTGCGACGTGACTGCCCTCCATCTCGTGGTCAAGAGCCTTACCGATATCGTGGAGCAGACCGGCTCTCTTGGCGGGTGCGGGATCGAGTCCCAGCTCGGAAGCCATAAGACCGGCAATGAAAGATACTTCAAGAGAATGTTTGAGAACATTCTGACCGTAGCTTGTACGATAACGCAGTCGTCCAAGCAGTTTGACAAGCTCATGGTGAAGACCGATGACGCCTGCCTCGAGGACTGTCTTTTCGCCCTCGCTCTTGATGGTTGCATCAACCTCACGGCGTGCCTTGTCGACCATCTCCTCGATACGGGTGGGATGGATACGACCGTCGGCAATAAGACGCTCAAGTGCGATCCTTGCGATCTCACGGCGTACGGGGTCAAAAGAAGATACTGTAATGGCTTCCGGAGTGTCGTCGATTATGAGATCGACACCGGTAGCGGTTTCAAGAGCCTTTATGTTGCGGCCTTCACGACCGATTATGCGGCCCTTCATCTCATCATTGGGCAGAGCAACGACCGAAACGGTAGCCTCTGCAACGTGGTCTGCGGCGCAGCGCTGAATAGCGAGCGAGATGATGTTTCTTGCCTTTTCTGCAGCCTCGTCCTTGAGAGCCTGCTCGTAATCGAGAATCTTTGCAGCCTTCTCGTGAGTGAGCTCGGTATCGAGATTCGAAAGCAGGTGTTCCTTTGCCTGCTCTACGGTAAAACCGGACATTTTCTCGAGAAGATCCATCTGATGGCGCTTGAGCTCTTCAGCCTCTGCGAGCTTTGCCTCAGCCTGCTTGACCTTTGCGGCAAGCTGGTCTTCCTTCTTCTCGAAGTTCTCCATTTTCTTGTCGAGGGATTCTTCCTTCTGCTGAAGGCGGCGCTCCTGCCGCTGAACTTCATTGCGTCTTTCGCGAAGTTCCTTATCACTCTCACTGCGCAGACGGTGAATTTCGTCCTTGCCTTCGAGTATAGCCTCTTTTTTCTTCGCC
>SVPG01000037.1 GCA_015065975.1 Oscillospiraceae bacterium
TTGCCCGAAGGAACGCTCTCTTTTGCTATATAGAACTCCATGCCCTTGTCGTTTTTCTCATAGAGTTCAAGCATATTGGATCCGTCGGAGGTTTTCCAGACAGTCCACTCGGTTGCGCCCTTTTTACGTATTTCTGCATAATAGTCAATGATACAGCATTTTTCATCGGGGACAGCTACTGCGCCGGGTCTGGCGTTGAAAGGGAACTGACCTATGACGGAATCGCCACCAATTTCACTGTTCTTCAGACAGGAGCCTACGCGGAAGCCATAGCCGGATGCAAAGTTTGTGGGATAGCTCAGGCTGCCATTGGAGTCGACATAAGCAACAGCGGTTGCGCAACCGCCGCTGCCGCTGTAGGCACTGTCACCGGGGGCGACACCGGTCTCGTTCATATGGCGCAGATAAACATCCAGTGCATTGCCATAAACAACGGTGATGCGCACCTCGTTGTCTTCGGGAACGCCTTTCTTTGATATATAGAACTCCATGCCCTTGTTATTTTTCTCATAGAATTCCATTATATTTGAGCCGTCGGAATCCTTCCAGACAGTCCATTCGGTTGTGCCTCTTTTACGTATTTCTGCGTAACACTCTGCTACACAGCATTTTTCATCAGGTACGGCAACGGCACCGACTCTTTCGTTGTCAAGACACTTTGTCAAAGCAGTACTTCCGCCTATTGTACTGTTCTTTAGGTTATAACCGTTACGGAAACCGTAACCCGAAGCAAAGTTTGTCGGGTAATTCAGGACATCGTCGTAATCAATATACGCAAAAGCGGTTGCAACTCCGCCGCTTCCACCGTAAGCACTGGCGTTGGGTGCTTCGTCATACTCGTTCATATGGCGCAGATACACGTCGTTTGCGGGCTTGTAAACAATAATGAGACGTACGTCACACGGGTAGTCCGCAACGATTTCGTCAAACCAATATGACTTGCTGTCTTTATCATAGGTAAGCTGTACCGGGTTTCCGCCGGCGTCAAGAAGTTTTGTCCATTCCTCTTTACCCATGGGACTGACTTCAACATAAGTAGTCTTTACGGCACCATTTCCCGAAAGATTCGGTTTGAGACCGTAGCTGTATCCGGGAAGATATTCTACCCATTCAGCAGACACGCTGTTGTAGCTCAGATTAACAGTGCTTCCGACCTGATTTCCGTTTTCATCTTTGCGCAAAAGACCTGTCGCTTTGTTGCACAGTGCCGTTTTTGGCGCTGTGCCGTCTTCATTCATATGAGCGGCATAAACGTATGGAACCTCACCATAATGCACGTCAAAGTAATAGTCATATGAATCGGAAACCGTAAAAGTAAATGTGTTTGTGCCTGTATGATACTTTCCGGGAGTGTAGCCGCTGAGAAGTGCGGCGGTTTCACTGTCGGAAAGGGTAGTCCATTCGTCGTTGGAATTCTGTGCACGGGTCTTTGCAATTATTTTTGTAACCGCACCCTGTGTTTTTGCAGCGGTTTTGATATAAGCTGTGTACCCGCTCGGGAAAGCGTATCTTTCGGTTCCGACCGAAACATAGTTGGAAGCGCTTGCGTTGCGCTTGATTCCGCCAATGCCGTAAGCATCCTTTGTTCCGACCTCGGTTGATGAGCCGTATTTACTCGGTCTGCTTTCGGTATTGACTGCATCATGGTGATAGGCATATATTCTGCTGCCTGTTTCCATTTCAACCGTTACGCGGATATCGGCTTCGGGCATGGACTCTGAAAAAGTGTAGACTATATCGGCATGATCGTGAGATGCTGTTGTATTTATGGCAGAAGCTGTTTCGGTTTCAAACCAGAAAACATATTCTCCTGTTTCGGCATCAAGCTTCTCAACCGTGACCTTTCGGGGAACAATGGGAGAATTATTGCCGGGTGCAACAGTCAGAGTAAGAGTGCTTCCGACAGTAAGCTCGGCCGGAGTACCGGAAACAACTGAATTAGTGCCGTCCGACAAAGTGGCTTTGCCTGCAACTTCTCCCGCAAGTACAACAGTCGCTGTTGCCGAGGGTGCAGTCTCGGTCTCAGTCTCGCCTTCGGCAAGAGGCATAACGCCGTTTGCATCAAGGGGAAGAGCTTCTCTGTTGGATGTACCGAATTCGCGAATCGGAGCATCGCTTGAAGAAATAATTTCATTTTCCTTCTGATTTGTCGGCAAAACAGAGATAGTTTCATCATTGACGGCATCATCTGAGTTTATCTCTTCCGCACCAGAGACTTCCGTATCAGTATCTTCCACATCAGCGGCTTCCGTATCGATAGTTACCGTATCGGTAGCTGTCTCAATGACATCACCTGTACTGACTCCATCAGATGATGCACTTGCATCAAAAGCAGTGAATGCCGGTATCAGCGCAAAAGCAATAAATATCATGGCGAATACCGTAATCACAAGTTTTTTGCTTACCGATTCAATATGACTGCACTTTTTCATTTCCAATCCTCCCGATTTATATTGTTATTACAATCTTTATCAATTTATCTCTGACGCTTAATTAACGTCAAATATTATTTAACATCGTTAAGTATATCATTTTGCAACAAATATATCAATAGATAAATTTACAATTCTTTGCATATTTTACGATTCATTCGTCTGAAATTGAGCTTTGCAGTCAAGACCACCCCTAAGAGGGGTGGCTTGACGCGCGGCCTATAAGGCCGGAACACTGGCCAGCGCCTAAAAGACGCTGGCTTTCACTTTGTTCAAGCCACAGTGGTATGACTACTTGCTACCCTTGAAAGGGTCGATATATTCTTTCTTGCTCAAACTATCTTCTATTTGATCGTGTTTGTCCTGCTCTCGGATATACTTCTGCACCGTTGCAGTATTAATCCCTACGGTACTCACGTAGTATCCTGTTGCCCAAAAGTTTCTGTTTCCAAATTTGTACTTTAAATTTGCATGTCTCTCAAAGATCATCATTGCACTTTTGCCTTTGAGGTATCCCATAAACTGCGATACACTATACTTTGGGGGTATGCTAACCAACAGGTGTACGTGATCTGGCATCATATGTCCTTCTATTATCTCTACACCTTTCCATTTACACAGATTTTTTATTATTTCTCGTATGTCCGCTCTCAACTCGTTATATATTATTTTTCTGCGATATTTCGGCGTAAACACTATGCGATACTTGCATACCCATTTTGTATGTGCTAAACTATTTGCCATAAAAACATCCTTTCTTGACTGTAATTGGTGACTTGAACAATCACCATTATGCTCGAAAGGATGTTTTTTTGCTTAAGCTTTAACCCCACCCGCATAGCGGGCGGGGTTAAAGCACTAATACACAAACGAGGCTGTTCCAAGGAACAGCCTCGTTTGTCATTCGGTTCATTAAGTTTTACGCACCAAGCAAATGCATCTTTTCCTATTGAGACGGTTTCATCGGAGAAAGTTATACTCTCAAGGCGGCGGCAGCGTTCAAAAGCGTTATTACCTACAGAAATAACACTGTTCGGGAGAGTTATTGATTTCAGGCTGCAGCAGTGTGCAAAAGCGTAATCCCCTATTTCAGTTATGCCTTCAGGGACAGTAAACTCAAGAGAGCTGCAGTAGGCAAAGGTGTTCGTCGGTATAGCTGTGATTCCTTCAGGAAGGTTTACTTCCACAAGTGAGTCACACCCAAAGAACACGCCTGTTCCGATTTTTTCAACACTGTTCGGAACATCAACACAAGTCAAGCTGTCGCAATTCGCAAACGCGCCATTATCTATCTCGCTCACCGTTTTTCCGAACACTGTTTCGGGAATACTGATCTGCTTATCTTCTCCGCAATACCCGATAACAGCCGCTTTGTCCGAGAAAAGATTTATACGGTATTCTATGCCCCTGTCATCGACCTTTTTTGTCTCGAACAGTCCTACCGATGACTGCGAATATTTTTCAGCAGGGACAAAAGTATTTTTAACAGGCGGAGCAATTTCGCAGCTGATTATTCTCACTGAGTATTTCTGAAGTATTTCGATTTCATCGCAATCGTGAAATACCGATGACGAACCGATGGTATAACCGAGATAATAGGACGATTCTTTGCTTCGCGAATCGATCTCGTCCTTGTCCCCCATCAGCAGTTCGGGTGAACAACTGACACCAAGCATAATATTATCGCCGTCTTCTGTGGTGTGGAGAATCAAACGATTTCCGTTTTCATAATCCGCAGTCCATCTCCTGTGCTTGATCGCGTCAGATTCATCCCATCTGTATCCGTCATATCGGCATATTATCGTATTGTGCGCCGTGATTATCTCGCCGTCTGCTTCGTATGTAACAACGATCGGAAACTCAGCATAATTTATCACGGGCATATCGGGGTCGGGGGTGGCTGCACAGCGATATACGGCAATCACTTCGGATATGCATCTCGAGTAGGCTGCAAGGACCAGCACCATAAGCACGGCAGACAGGGATAATATCACAGCCAGAATAATCTTTATTGCCTTTTTCTTGCCCGAAGCCGAAGAATTATTGCTCACAGCAGATGTCCTCCATTTATTTTTTCGAAACTTTCAATCACTGTTACCGCGATATCAGACTGATTTCACATTCTGTTAATTGACATATAAAAAGCATCGGGGTATATTACAATTAAGATTTTATGGGGGGATTTTCATGCGTATAAAGAAACTGTTTTCGATTATTTTAGTTTTTGCTTTTCTGATCACACTTACAGGGTGCCGCTCGAGCGATTATGAATCGGCACTGAACCTGATGGAGGAGCAGGAGTGGACTCAGGCGCGGGAGCTTTTTATCTCTCTCGGCGATTATAAGGACAGCGCCGAGATGATCACCGAATGTGATTATAACATAGCTCTCGACGCAATGCAGGAGGGCGACTATGCCGAGGCGTCCGAGCGGTTTGAGGCTTTGGGTGACTACAAGGACAGCAGCGAGCTTTTTACCGAATGCTCGTATCAGAACGGTCTCGGGCTGTATGAGTCGGGCGACTTTGGAAAAGCCTGTCTTATCTTTGAAGAGCTCGATGGATACAAGGATTCGGACCGTCACGCTGTTATCTGTTCACTGCTCGCAGATCAGAACCGTTTTGCGGATGATTTTACCGATGAAATGGATTCGGTTTATGACGAGCTGGGACTCCCATACACCCTTAAATACAAGGGCGACACGATCTATGACGAAAGAGGTTTTACCGTTGCGGGCAGGGACAGCACAGGACTGACATCTGTCTATTTCTCGCACATAACAGAAGATTGGGGCGTTTCTCGCGACGGTCAGATAAACGGTATGCTTATTATGGGAACATCTTCATCAAAAGAAGAGATCCCTGCTGTTTATCAGGAATTTGTCAGCACCTCCGCCGCAGCGCTCTATGTGCTTGACGACAGCGAGACTGCACATGAGCTTTCAGCGATGATAAACGAGAAAACGTCGCAGCTGCTCGCGGGAGGACTCGCTCCTGTCACCGAATACACCAACGGAGTCAACTGCGAATTTGAGTATGAGGGATATGACTGTTTTCTCGGTATAATCGACATGGGCGACGACTATATCCGCTTCACGTTTTCTGCGGTCGTGCCCGAGCTGCTGCAGTAACGGGATAACTACGCAAGCTTTCCGACGAGCACGAAAGCTCCGTCTTCGCCGTCGGCGCAGAGCGTCACGAGCCTGTCGCTTTCCGAAACCGATACGCTGCTTTGGAACACGGAATTATCTTTCAGCCACAAAACATAATCGGTAAATTCAGCATCGCCGACAAAGTCTGTTTTCACAGCGTCTGCGGTGCTTTCTGTTTTTAATCCGGCAAACAGCACAAGAGTATAAGCCGTCGTCGGTGTGCATATCGTCATGGACGGAAGCAGGTCATAGTAGTCCTGCCGAGCGTACTTGTAAACGGACTCGAGCTGCTTCGAGCCGTAAATAACCGTATTCTTATCGGTAAAATCCGACGAACAGGAATCATCGATATAAAGACAGCCGAGCTCGTCCTTCTCTCCCGAGAAAAGATGGCTGCGATAATATTTGCTGTCCCCCTGAACCACAGGGTAATCAATGCCCGTACCTTCGCTTATTATCCAGGCGCGAATGTCGGGATTCTGCCGACCGAGCATATCAAAATCGACCGACGACGAGCCTGTATGCACCTGAGCCGCAAGCTCGCGATAGAACTCCTCATTCATTTCAGGCTGCTTTCCGTCGAGCAGTATCAGCAGCGCAGCACCTATGATATTAACGGCAAGAATAACCATTGCCGTGATGACTATAACCTTCTTTTTTGAATCGGTCAATCGGATCACCTCATATTTCAAAAGCAGGGAGAGGAAAATCCTCTCCCTGTTTTATTTTGGTCTTCAATTTGCATCAGAGCCGCTCGGAGTCTTCCTCACGTCTGAGCTTTCTCATATACAGGAAACAGGCGGTCATAGCCATCGCAGCGGCCTGCATCAAGAAAACTGCCGCTGTTACGGTTGTATTGTCGTCGCCCGTTTCGGGATTTGAGGACGAATCGCCTGCAACGATACCGTTCTTCTCATTGATGAAGGAAGCCTTTGAGCCCTCCTCGGCAACAGTTCCGAGAGCGCCTGTGCTTGTCAGCTTGTAGCCCTTCTGATCGGTCTCCGTTACCTTGTAGGCAACGCCTGCGGGCAGACCGTAGATAACAGCCGTTTCACCGTGAGCAAGCTCTATGGTGTCGCCGCTGGCAATGGTCGGGTTTGCCGCTCTCATAGAGTAGGACGCCGCTGCGGTATCGCTGATGATTTTATACTCATAGCTTCCCTCAGCATCAAACTCGACCTTGAACGGGAACTTGAGCGTCTTATCGGCACCGTCGCCGACAACCTTGTTGCTTATCTCAAGATTTCCGACAGGCGGCAGCTTGAAATTGTTTGTAAACTCGGCAACGGAAGCAGTGGACGAGATAACGCCCTCGATCTTTCCCGAAGAAGGAACGGTGACGAAATTCTCGACCTTATCCTGAACGATCTCAAACTTCGTGCCGACGACAGCGTCTGCAATCGTAATACTCTCGCCGCCCTTGAGGGTTATTTTATCGCCCGATTTAATGGTTCCGGTATAAGAGCCCTCATAAGTATATACCGCCTCGTTGTCAAAGGTTACGGTATAGGTAAACTGCGCATCGGCGGGAGCATCTTCACCCGAAACCTTGTTCGAAAGAGTGAGTGTACTGTAAGTGAACGTTCCTCTGTTGACGATATCGATCACCGAGTTGCCTTTTGCATCGACAACGGTATCGCCGATCTCGGTCTCGTAATTTTCAACAGGCTTTACCTGCACGGCATACTCAAGAGGCTCCGAGCCCGCAGATGCATACTTATCAAGGTTGGAGAAGCTGTACTCAGTCTCTGCGTTCGAAAGAGTTACGCTGTCGACAACCTCACCGTCGAGCACAAGCTCCACGGTCAACGACGGTACAGAAAGACCGTTCGGGACATTCTCCCAAGCAACGGAGCCGCTGACCTTGACTCTGTTCTCTATCCATTTGCCGTAGAGATCGGTATCTGCGGTGATCGCTGTGCCGTCTGCAAATTCCGACGTACAGCTTTCATCGGTGTACCATCCGTCAAAGAGATAACCTTCCACATCGGCGGAATTCTCGGCTGTGTATGCCGTGCCGTGGTCGACTGTGTCGTCCTCGGGAGCCTCTGCACCGTCGGGAGCTTCGCCGACAAACGAATAGCTCACGGTATACTCGTGAACCGTCCACTTGCCGTGAAGGGTCGTATCCTCTGTGACTGCGGTATTGTCAACAAATTTCTCGGTCAGCGCCGCATCGATGAACCAGCCCTCAAAGGTGTATCCGATCACGTTTGCGATAGCGTCTGCCGTATACTTGATTCCGGCGGTTACCTTATCGCTTCCGGGAAGCACTGCGCCCGAGGGGATATCGCCGTCCCATGTGTAATCAATATTGACATACGGAACAAGACCTGCATCGAGGTTTCCGAACGCAAAGGTCTGTTTTCCGAGACTGTCGGTATCGGGGATAACTATACCCGTGATTTTTGCTGCTGTTCCGTCAGCGGCGGCGTCACTGTCCATACTGTCGTTCGAACCGACGTCCTTCTTCGAAAGAGTATAATCATCAGAACCCGGAGTGAACGTAATGTAATACTCGCCGAGATCAAGCTTTGTAAACTTATACTCGCCTTTGGAATCGGTAACTGCAGTAAGGTTTCCGCCCTCGCCGACAAGGGTGACATCAATGCCTGCTGCACCCTTTTCTTCCTCGTCCTGCAAACCGTTTCCGTTTGCATCTATCCAGATGCGTCCCGATATTTCGCCCTCTGCGATCTGCAGAGCAAGCTTATCGGAATATTTCCATATCTTGAAAATATCGCCGTTGATGTTTGTGATATCTTCGTAATAGATTGCAGAGAAGATGTTTGTTTCTCTGTTTTCGGCGTTCTCATCCGCTTTGAGGGGCAGAATGAAATCCTCCGCCTCAGAGATTGCCTCGCTCGGCTCCATGCCGCTTACAATGATACGCACACAGTTTGTGGTATCGGAATAGCTGCTGCTCCATGAGGTGGAGCTGCCGTTAAGGGCAGTTCCGAGCATCTGCGGGTTGTCGTTCTTTCCGAAACCGCTTGTATCCACCGTTCCGTAGTGTATTGTGAATACATCTTCGTCAGGATTGTCAACCGCGCCCGAAAGCTCCATATCGTACGCAAAGGCTGCCGACTCATTGCCGTTCTTATCGATACCTCTGCCTGCTGTTCCCCACTGCTGTCCCTCCTTGGGAATGGGGATATAGATAACGGTTCTCTTTCCAGCCTCGGTGCTCGTTGTGACACCCGAGCCGTTATAGACGCTGTTTCGGACATTGTATACATCGCCCGACTGAATCTGGACATAGTCGTCAGAACCGTCCCACGTGGTATAGCTGCCGCCGTCAGATGCTTTCTTTACGGCAGCAGCAACGCTGATATCGGCGCTGGGTGCGATGGTGTATTCAGCCGCAAGCACGGAATCCTGGTTTGACGACTGGAAGATGTCCTTATCACCTGCGACCACGCCGTCGTTATCCACATCGTAGGGATCGGCCTTTTCTCCGTTGGCTTTCTTTGATCTGCTTGCCATCAGGGGGTCGGAGAGGAAAATAGCCTCCGAAAGCTTATGGACTGCACTTCCGTCGTCATACGTACCCGGAGTGTATACAGTATAAGAAAGTTCAAGCTTGTATTTTGTTGCGGTGGTGTCCCAGAATCCGACAGCCGCCGCATAGCGGTCTTCCTTTGCAGTCATCGAAGAAAGTCCCGTGGTATCGATCTTGTATACCTTCGCAAACTTTCCGTCGCCGTTATGGTCGACCGTTTCTGTGTGATCGAGAGTGACCGAGATATTATTCGGGTATTTTGCGATAATATCAACACCGTCGAGATTCTTGAGCTTGATATCGCTTATGCCCTCGCCCGTTTCATCACGGATATAGATAATGGGGTACTGTGTAAATCCAACCGAATACGGCTTCGAAGACTGAGCCGCCCAGTTGGCCGATATCTGCGCAGAAACAGTGAATCTGTCTCCCGCCTTTTTGTCGAGCACCTCTCCGCCGATCGCATACATATAGCTTTCGGGTTTCGGGTTGTACTTTGTTGTAACGGTATAGGTCAGCGGTTCATTTGTTCCGTCGTCATACTTATCTCTTATGGTTACGGTGGAAACCGCCGTGGGATTAGATGCCGAAAGTCCGAGATTCACGCCCGCAAACGGGTTGTGTCCTCCCGTGTTTACGGAGTTGTTGCTGAATCCAATGGTGCTCTTGCCGGCCGGAATACCCGTACGGATATCGTCCGAGGTATCGTCGGGCGTACCGTTGTCATCGGCAAGAAAATCGTATTCGTATTTGATTGCGGAAAGGTAAGTGTCGGCCGAAAGACCGAGATCGAGGTTTGTGATATCGATTCTGGCAAGAAGGGTCTCCGACATATTCGTTTCCAGCTTTTTGGTTACGTCCTTCTCGTACCACGTATCGTCGCCCTGAACCTTGTACCATACTTTGACGGTGGTTGTTCCCTTTCCGACAACGGAAAGTGCGACGTTGGTAACACCGAGCTTTTCATCGAAATTGTATTCCACGATCTTGGGTACGGAATCATCGGTACCTTTGTTGCGGATAACAAAACCGCCCATCTTGTATACACCGTCGGGAGAACAGGTATCTTCACAGAACTGTGCTACGATAGTGTCTCCTTCAACGATCTCGTTTACCGTATTTGCGGGAACGACATTGTAATAAACCTCACGGGCAATATTGCTCGGCATCGAATAAACCGTATCATCGCCGTAGAGCTTCCATGTCATATCGGAATATTTAAGCAGCACCTTCTGTCCGACAAAGGATTCGGGGAATACCCATTCAAAGGTCGAGCCGATCGAAACACTGTAAATTTTTTCGGCGCGTACTGTATATTTCGTTACATCAGCAGCAGAATCATCGGTTGATTTGAGATACCAGCCCGGTGTAACGATATCGGCAATACCGCCGCTTCCCGAATGGTTCACGTCAGTCGAAAGAAGGGTGACACCCTTGGGAACGGTAACGGTTATCTCTGCATAATCGTACAGTCTATCGTGTGAGATAAGATTAATATTGTCATAGCTGCTGAGAACAAAACCATGGTTAAATGCGATCTCTCCCGCCTTTACGGTCTTTTCGATGCGGGTGGTAATGTGACTGATATGCGAAAACTGCTCGCACTGAAGATTTTTAAGTGAGGACGATGCCGAAACGGTCTCACCGTTCTCGGTGCAGGTTGCGGTGACCTTTATCGCGTCGGTAATCGAGGGAAAGTTGGTTGCGACGGATTTTTTGACTCTGATGGTAACGGAAACGGCTGCAACACCTTCATTGAAGCTGTAAGTATAGTAGCCGTTATTCATGGTATGTCCGTAAATCTTGCTCTTGCCCTGCTGCGAGCTGACCGAAGCAAGAGCCGACGCGAGAATGGAGCTCTCGCCGTTGGAAACCCATTCAAGACCTTCGGCAAGCTCTATCTTAAGCTTGCGGTCGGAGGCTCCGTCGGGATAATTTACGGTAACGCGGACTGCGACGTCCTCACTCTGATAATCGTCGCCGTGCTCGATCGTGGCAGCGGCAGAGGAACCGAACGCTATATTCTCGTGTCCCTGAGCACTGTCTCCGACGTCCCACACGCCGCTGACCGACAGCTCTGTCCCTTCGGCAAAGAGTGATATCTCATCGTCATCGGTTTCTTCGACGGGCGAAGCCTCTTCCTGCGAGCCTTCGCACTCCTGTGAATGAGCGTGCTCCGTCTCGGTGCAGACAAGGGTATAGCAGCCGTCGTCGTGGATATGCCCGCCTTCCTCCTCGGAAAGCGTACAGCCGAGTTCATAGCAGCCGTCTGCGTGAGCGTGTTCTTCAAGCTCACACTCGACATCGGCAGCTTTTACCGACGGCCACATCGTCGGCAGCATACTCGCCACCATAAGCAGCACGAGCATGAGCGATACCGCTCTTTTTCTCGTGATCTCGAAGAAGTTTCCCTTGATCCTTTCCATATAAATAATCCGACCTTTCCCATCATCGAATTTTCTCCCTTTTACCGCATCATATCGTTGATGCTTCTGCGGTCATTTCCCAATCCGCAGACTAAATCATCTTATTGTATCATATATATATTAAGATTTCAATAGTGAAACTGTTTCGGTGATTTTTGCAAATTAACAAAACTCAAACATTTCCGAAAAATTTCAAAAACATCGGCGCCGCAAAATGCAGACATCGGGTGAGAAAACCACCGCCAAATAAAATCAAAAATAACAAAGTCCCAAAACCGCGTATATTCGTCCATTATCAAAGCTCAAAAACCGCGCAAAAAAGCGATTCTCCTTGAACACACAAGAAGAATCGCCTTTCACTCTAATTCAATTCAAATGCATATCAGTTCAATTGAGCGCCGAAACGCAGTAAGTATATTTGCCGCAGCCACTTTGGCTGTTTATCGAGTTCGGATTCCAATTTAGCAAGCGTCCGTTTGCCGACCCTTCTGTCCAAAACAGCAAACATTCTGATTATCGGGTTATTTGAGTTCAGGCTTTCTTGTATATCCCGATTGCGGTATTTCTCAAGTGCATTACAGAACTCTTCGTCGGTGTATTCCGTACGTTCGGTTATCGGATATTTTTCAAGCAGCATCCAGAATTCTTTCCAATACTCCCCGATGCCTGTCGGATTTTTATTGGCTGTATATCCTTGATCGATGAAAAAGGAGTTTACAGTTTCTAAAGAGAAACGTTTGATTTGCTTTCCGTCTATGCAGATTTCAAAAATATGGCAGCCATCCATCCCCGCATAGGAAGTACAGCCGTATCTCACTCTTCCTCGCAAAGATTCAGCAAGCATCTCTTGCTCCAAATATTTTCTCATGCCGCTCCACGAACCAAGAATCTTACTCACGAAATCACCGCCTTGCAATTTTACTATACCATAAAAAGGAACCAACTGCAACTTGCTGCTAAGCAGAAGTCGGTTTGTTGAGTTGGTAACTGCGGCAATTCTCGCGCGGGGAGACGACAAACCTGCAGGAGTCGAGACCCGCAGTTATCGACCTTTGGTCGATAACTTTGACAATTGCCGTTTGGGGCGTTGGTGCGTCTGACGTGGGCGCTCTGCGCGGCAATTCTCGCGCGGGGAGACTACAAACCCGCCGTTTACACTAAAAAGAGCCCCTCCGACCAAAAGGTCGGAGGGGCTCTTTGAATTGGGTCGATAATAATGATACGGTTTTATATGGTTGCATAAGGGTTGCATTGGAGTTGCAACCATCAGAGGAAAATGCAACCCTCATTAAAAGAGTTCGACAAATTGGAATTTAGCAAATTATTTATCAAGAATAAATTGCCATCTTTTTGCTATTTCATCGGGCATCATCTTGCCAAGGGTTTCACCATCACGAATGAGTTCTTTTTTGCCAAAGTGGAAAAAGAAAAACTCTCCAACTTCATTGTTGTATCCAAGCTGAAATTCAAGTTCTCCCTTAAAATACGGAAATACAGGCTTTAATCTTTCGTCAATTGCCCACACAAATGCCGAATCACGATTGGCAATGCAGTTGATTATCCATTCTTCTTTCTCCTCAAACCACGACCAAAAAGACTTAGCCGCATCCTCGTTCATTGCTTTTTTAGTAAGTAAAGAAAACATAGTATATCCTCCTTGGTATATTTAAGTATGTTTATCAGTTAGACAAATTCAAGTTTATCTAACTAACTCTCTGAAAGCCCTTGATTTTACTGGATTTTTCAGCAGTTTCATACTCATATTTAATGTATTTTCCCTTGTTTTTGCCCTTATGAGCGAAAACAAGGGAAAGTTTTGTTTTTAGCCGCCGACTACCTTGTCGAG
>SVPG01000038.1 GCA_015065975.1 Oscillospiraceae bacterium
ATCCGCGCCGAGATCGATGAACACACACTTGTTCTGGATACACTGAGCGGCAAGCTCCTGGCTGATTCCGCTGGGAACTGCGGCAAAAACGATATCGGATTTTGCGATGACCTCTTCGTTCGATACGCAGATCTTGTCGCAAAGCTTATACATTGAGGGGTAGACATCGCTGATCGGCTTGCCTGTGAAGCTCTGTGATGCGATAGCGGCGATCTCAACAACGGGGTGGGCAAGAAGGAGACGCAGAAGCTCAAGTCCTGCATAACCTGTTGCGCCTATAATACCAACTTTGAATTTTTCCATATCAACAAATCCTTATCTTATCCGTCAAATAAATGCGGTTTATTCCGATGTAAGCATTGTGCGAATTCGCTTTATTTCCTGAAGAGTGTTTTCGGGAGCGGGACCGCCTGCGCTCTTTCGCTCTGCTACGCAGCGGTCGAGGTCGATGGCTTCATAAACACCTTCGTCAAAATCTTCGCAGATGTTTTTGTACTCCTCGAGGGGGAGAGACTCAAGAGTCTGACCGAGCTCGATGCACTTTGCAACAAGCTCGCCCGTTGCCTTGTAGGCATCTCTGAAGGGAAGCCCCTTTTTGGTGAGATAGTCGGCGCAGTCGGTTGCGTTGATGAAACCTGCGGCAGCGGCGTGTCTCATATTGTCGGTCAGAGCGGTCATGGTCTCAATCATCGGGGTGAATGTGTCGAGGCACATCGATACGGTATCAACAGCATCGAAGATGGCCTCCTTGTCCTCCTGCATATCCTTGTTGTATGCAAGCGGAAGTCCCTTCATAACGGTGAGAAGGGTCATAAGATCGCCGAAAACACGGCCGGATTTTCCGCGGGTAAGCTCGGCGATATCGGGGTTCTTCTTCTGAGGCATTATGGAAGAGCCTGTGGAGAAAGCGTCGGAAAGTTCGACGAATTTGAATTCCCACGAGCACCAGAGGATTATCTCCTCGGAGAAACGTGAGAGGTGAACCATAACGAGAGAAAGAGCGGATGCGAGCTCGATGCAGAAATCTCTGTCGGAAACACCGTCGAGAGAGTTTCTTGTGAACTCATACATACCGAGGTTGAGGGTTGTCTGCATACGGTCGGTGGGATAGGTCGTTCCCGCGAGAGCACAGCAGCCGAGCGGATTTATCTGCATTCTGCGCTTTGCGTCCTCGAGACGTCCGATGTCGCGAAGGAACATCTGTGCATAAGCAAGAAGATGATGACCGAAGGTTATCGGCTGGGCACGCTGAAGATGGGTGTAACCGGGCATGACAGCCGAGCTGTACTGCTCAGCCTTTTCGCAGATTACGGATATGAGATTTTCAAGCTTTTCGACAAGCGAAGCGGATGCCTTGATGAGGTTGAGACGAATGTCGAGTGCGACCTGGTCGTTGCGGCTTCTTGCGGTGTGCAGACGCTTGCCTGTGTCACCGAGTCTGTTTGTCAGCTCACCCTCAACGAAGGTGTGAATATCCTCCGCTGTCATGTCGATTGCAAGCTTGCCCGACTCGATATCGTCAAGAATTCCGCCGAGACCTGCAATAATGCTTTCGGCGTCTTCCTTTGAAATGATACCGCACGAACCGAGCATTGCTGCGTGTGCACAGCTGCCCTCGATATCCTCGCGGTACATTCTGCTGTCGAATGCTATTGACGAATTGAAAGCATTTGCCGTTTCGTCAAGCTCCTTTGAAAATCTGCCCTTCCAGAGCTTCATGGTGCTCTCCTCCCAAATCTTATCGAATTAAAGGGCTGTTGCAAAAGAGTGGTCGGGGAAATGACCGCCCCGTTTTGCAACAGCTCCGAAAGTTTATCTTATTTGCCTTCCTTCATGGCCTTGACCTTGATGGGAAGACCGAAGAGGTTGATGAATCCTGCGGAATCGTTCTGATCGTAGACTTCATCCTCGTTGAAGGTAGCCATATCCTCGTCATAGAGGCTGAACGGAGATCTTACGCCGGCATCGATGATGTTGCCCTTGTAAAGCTTGAGGCGGACATCGCCGGTAACGGTCTGCTGAGTGGAATCGACGAATGCGTCGAGAGCCTCTCTGAGCGGTGTGTACCACTGACCGTTATAAACGATCTCAGCGTACTTGATGCCGAGACCCTGCTTGTAGTGGAAGGTCTCCTTATCAAGGCAGATCTCTTCGAGCTTGTTGTGAGCATGATAGAGAATGGTGCCGCCCGGAGTCTCATAAACGCCTCTGGACTTCATGCCGACGAGACGGTTCTCAACGATATCTGCGATACCGATGCCGTTCTTGCCGCCGAGCTCATTGAGCTTCTCTACGATCTCAACAGCGCCCATCTTCTCACCGTCGATTGCGGTGGGAACGCCCTTTTCAAAGCTGATTGTAACATATGTAGCCTCGTCGGGAGCCTTCTCGGGAGAAACGCCCAGCTCGAGGATCTTGTCATACATAGGCTCGTTCCACGGATCCTCGAGATCGAGTCCCTCGTGGGAAAGATGCCAGAGGTTCTTGTCCTTGGAATAGTTGGTCTCGCGGTTTATCTTGAGGGGGATGTTGTGAGCCTCAGCGTAATCGATCTCTTCGTCGCGGCTCTTGATATCCCATGTTCTCCAAGGAGCGATGATCTTCATGCTCGGTGCGAAATGCTTGATGGTGAGCTCGAAACGAACCTGATCGTTGCCCTTACCGGTGCAGCCGTGGCAGATTGCGTCTGCGCCTTCTGCGAGAGCGATCTCAACGATTCTCTTGGCGATAACGGGACGTGCAAAGCTGGTGCCGAGGAGATACTTGTTCTCGTAGACAGCGCCTGCCTTGAGGGTGGGGAATACGAAATCCTCAACGAACTCCTTGTTGAGGTCCTCGATGTAAAGTTTGGAAGCGCCGGTCTTTATAGCCTTCTCCTCAAGACCGTCAAGCTCGGTACCCTGACCGACGTTGCCGGAAACAGCGATAACCTCGCAGTTATCATAGTTTTCCTTGAGCCAGGGGATGATGATGGATGTGTCGAGTCCGCCCGAATAGGCGAGAACTACCTTTTTGATATCAGACATGGCAAATGTTCCTTTCATCAGTCGGATATTATTTTCCCGACTGTAATATGTGATGATAAGATTATACATCAACTTGCAGAAAAATCAAGGGTTTATTGAATATTTATGCAAGGAAAAACAAAGTTTAGCTATTTTGACACGGCGTGACGCCGGCAAATACAAAACTTTGTATATGTTTACGAAGTAACGTCATCGGCGGCCTCTCCGCTTTGAGTAAGAGGATGCAGATGAAAGAATAAATATGCAAAGAATGAATACTATACCGACCGAAACGAGCGCGAATGTGCGCACGGGAACGCCGAGAAATGTATCAAGAGCCGAGACGCCCTCTTCGGGAGGGAGGATACCTGCGTAATTCTGGGTCAGAGGCAGAGCGTCCGAAGCCTTCCACGGGGAAGCGTAATATATCTCGCGGTCCTTGTTTGTATCGACCATGGGGGTGTCTGCGTATACGGTGTTTGATGAACCGACAGCCTCGTACCAGCCGTAAATTCCGTCAACGTCGCCGTATATGCGCTTGTAAACCTTGCCGTCGGCGGTCATGAATACATAGAGACTCATGGCGTTGCCGACCTCCATGTAGAACTCGGGGATCTCAACGTTTGAAGGCACGCCCTCGCATACGGTGAAGTTTGCGACGGGTCTTGAGGGGTCAACGTCTGTGGGGGTTACGGCTGCAGCCGATACGGGTAAGCTGAATATCACGCAGAGCATAAAACAGCATATTGTAAATATGAATCTTTTGATATTAAAACCTCCTCTTGAGAAAAGGGATCAAATGTTATATAATAATTAGCTGTGCTTTCAAAGACAGAAAGGAATGGTAATAATCTTGATTAAAATCGGGAAGCTTGAAATAAAGGGAATATGCGCGCTTGCACCGATGGCGGGCGTTGCCGATAAATCCTTCCGTGAACTGTGCGCAGGCTACGGTGCCGATTATTGCGTGGGCGAAATGGCAAGCGCAAAAGGACTCATACTCGGCGACCGCAAGAGCGAGGCGCTTCTTGAGGTCAGTGACCGTGAACGTCCCGCGGCGGTACAGCTTTTCGGCTGTGAGCCCGAATATATGGAGAGAGCGGCGGCAAAGGCTGTCGGATACGCACCCGATGCCATTGATATAAATATGGGTTGTCCCACTCCGAAAATAACCTCGAACGGCTCGGGAAGCGCGCTGCTCAAAAATCCTCAGCTGTGCGCCGATATTGTCAGAGCCGTCGTGCGAGGAGCGGGAGGTATTCCCGTAACGGTCAAGATAAGAAAAGGCTGGGACGATGACAGCGTCAACTGCGTTGAGGTCGCAAAGCTCTGCGAGGACGCGGGAGCCGCGATGATAACCGTCCACGCGAGAACACGTGCACAGATGTATGCTCCGTCTGCCGACTGGTCCGCGATAAAGGCGGTCAAGGAAGCGGTCAGCGTTCCCGTTATAGGAAACGGCGACATCTTTGTTGCCGACGACGCTATGCGTATGCTCGAGCAGACGGGCTGCGACGCGGTCATGGTTGGACGCGGAGCTCTCGGAAATCCGTGGATATTCCGTCAGATAAACTCACTCTATGAGCATTCGAGACCTCTGCCCGACCCGGGTATTTTCGAGAGAATGAATGTCATGTACAAGCATATCGCGGCGATGGTCGAGGACAAGGGTGAATATGTCGGAATGCGTGAGGCGAGAAAGCACGCCGCGTGGTACCTCAAAGGTTTCAGAGGTGCGTCGAGACTTCGCGGTGAATGTGCAAAGCTGACCGTTTTCGGAGACCTCGAGGGTCTTATCAGAAAGGTTATCGAGGCAAACCCTCCGCAGGACGGTGCAAGTCTCTAATATTTAGTATACTATCTATTATATCGATGCAGTCTGATTTGTCAATGAAACTGCACAAAAGATAATATGGATAATCCTGTTTTGGCGAAAGGATGAAGGATAGAAAATGAAACCTGTTTTAAGGTATCTGCGCCCTTATAAAAAGGAGCTGATAGTCGCTCCGACCTTCAAGCTGGTCGAGGCGATACTTGAGCTCATACTTCCTATGATAATGGCGGGACTGCTCGACCTTGCCGACAGAGGGGAAGCGACGACAAAGGTCATAATCGAACGTTCGCTGCTTATGGTCGGCGTTGCGATCGTCGGACTTGGAACGGCGCTTGTATGTCAGTATCTTGCATCGAGATCGGCTCAGGCATACGGTACAGACCTGAGAAACGCAATAATGGAAAAGGCGCTGACCTTTGATGCCGCCGCGTATGACAAATTCGGTGCGGCAGAGATCGTCAACCGCCTGACAAACGATACCCAGAAGCTTCAGCACGCCGTTGCAATGCTTATGCGTCTTGTTGTCAGAGCGCCGTTTCTGTGCATCGGTGCGTCAATTATGGCGGCGGTGGTCAGCCCCAAAACAGCCATCATCATAATCGTACTTATTCCCGTGTATATTTTTCTCCTGTGGCTTGTTCTCTTCAAGAGCGTTCCCGTTCAGCTCAGGGTTCAGGAAAAGCTCGATTCGGTCGCACGGCTGCTGAGAGAGGATCTGTCGGGTGTGCGCGTCATCAGAGCTTTCGGAAGAGAGAAGAGCCGCGAGGATCAGTTTTACGATGCGTGCGACGAGCACAGAGGTCAGATGGAGAAGGTCAGCTTTATCACCGCTTCGCTCAATCCTGCGACATCTCTGCTGATGAATGCAGCCATAGCGCTCATCGTGTGGTACGGTGCAAAGCAGGTAAATATCGGCGGAATGACAAAGGGTGATATAGTGGCTTTTGTCAGCTATGTCACGCAGATGATGCTGCAGATGGTTATCGTTGCACGGCTTGTAATAATGTATACGGGTGCATATGCCAGCGCGAAGAGAGTGTCGGCGGTGCTTGAGTGCGAGCCGCAGATTGTCGATTGTGACGATGCGGAAAATCTTGATGTGTCGGCAAACGCACCCGATGTCAGATTCAATGACGTGTGCTTTGCATATCCCGGCTCGCCCGAGCTGACGGTCGAGAATATATCCTTTTCTATGAACAGGGGAGAGACGGTAGGCATAATCGGTGCGACGGGAAGCGGAAAATCGACTCTCGCAAAGCTTCTTTCGAGAGAATACGATGTCGATTCGGGAAGTATTGAGGTTTTCGGAAGCGACGTGAGAAAACTCAAAAAGAGCGAGCTGAGAGCGGCTCTCGGAATAGTACCCCAGAAGGCTTTTCTGTTTTCGGGTACGGTTGCGTCCAATATGCGCAAGGGCAACCCCGATGCGGACGACGCACAGATCGAAAAGGCGCTTCGGGCGGCTCAGGCTTATACCTTTGTCGATGAAGCGGGCGGAATGGATATACCCGTTTCGCGCGGCGGAACAAACTTCTCGGGAGGTCAGCGCCAGCGTCTTACCGTTGCAAGAGCTCTCATAAAGAATGCACCCGTGCTCATTCTCGATGACTCCTCGTCGGCACTCGATGCGGCGACCGAGGCGGAGCTTCGCAATTCGATCAGGGAATATTCGGACAATACGGCAGTAATGCTCATATCACAGAGAATAAGCGCCGTCAGAAAGGCTGACAGAATACTCGTGCTCAGCGACGGCAGAGTCGCGGGACTGGGCACGCATGAGGAGCTTATCGGCAGCTGTGACGATTACCGCGAGCTTTGCATCTCGCAGGGGGAGGTGCAGGAATGAACACGGTGAAAAGAATCGGAAAATATCTTATCGGCAGCAGAAAAACGATCATAGCCGTCGCTCTGATGGCTCTTGTCGGCTCGTTTGCAGGTCTGCTTATCCCGTACGAAACAAGCCTTGCGATAGACTGCATTTTTCCGTCGGGCGAGGTCGATATGGAAGGTCTCGGATTCAGAGTGATGCTGACGGTTATACTGCTTGTCGTCAACGCTGCTCTCGAATACGGCTTCACCGCGCTGCTCGGCAGAGTGTGCGCAAAAATGATATGCTCAATGCGTGAGGAAGGTTTTTCTCATCTGTGCGCCATGCCGCTGTCGTATTTTGACAGCACGTCAAGAGGCGACATCATGAGCAGATTCGTAAATGATATCGAGACGGTCAGCGAAGGTCTCCAGCAGCTTCTCACACAGCTCCTTCCCGGTATTGTCACCTGTCTCGGCTCGCTTGTTATGATTTTTGTAATCGACTGGAAAATAGCTCTCGTGGTGCTCGCAATATCTCCGCTTTATTTCGTGATAGCTTCAAAGCTTGCAAAATACAGCTCGAAATATTTCAAAAAACAGCAGCAGCATCTCGGTGATCTGACAGCTCACGCAGAGGAGTATCTCGGAGCAGGACAGGTGGTCAGAGGCTACGCCCTCGAGGACGAGGCATACAGGGATTTTGCCGATATCGATGCAAAGCTCTATGACAACGGCTGGAAGGCTCAGTTCTGCTCGGCGCTTGTCAATCCCACCTCGAGACTGGTCGTCAACCTGACATATGCGATACTCGGTGCGGCGGGATGCTATATGATAACCGGCGGGTCGATAACACTCGGACTTGTTTCGGGAATACTGACATATGCAAATCATTTTGCAAAACCGATAAATGAGCTGACGGGAGTTCTTACCCAGATTCAGGCGGCATCGGCTGCGGCAGACCGTTATTTCGGCATGCTTGATGCGCCGATGGAGCCCGACGAATCAGACTTGCCCGCTTTGCCCGAATGTGAGGAAAATGTCAGATTTGACGGCGTGAGCTTCGGTTATACACCCGAAAAGACACTGATAGAAAATCTTTCGCTTGCCATTCCCGACAACGCGCTTGTTGCAATAGTAGGACCGACGGGTGCGGGAAAGACTACGCTTGTCAATCTTCTCATGAGGTTCTATGAACCGACGGACGGAAAGATACTGATCGGAGAAAATGAAATTGACAGATTCAGGCGTCAGAGTGTCCGTGACAAGTTCTCCATGGTAACGCAGGATACGTGGCTCTTTTCGGCGAGCGTGAAGGAAAATATCGCGTTTGCAAAGCCCGACGCGACCGACGAGGAGATAATTAAGGCGGCAAAACGCGCCTCGGCTCACGATTTCATAAAGCGTCTGCCCGACGGTTACGATACCGTTATAGGCGACGACGGCGACCGCCTGTCGCACGGTCAGCGCCAGCTCATCTCGATAGCAAGAGTCATGATGACCGATGCTCCGATGCTCATACTCGACGAGGCAACGAGCTCTGTCGATACCATGACCGAGCTTAGAATCCAGAAGGCGTTCAGAACACTCATGAACGGCAGAACGAGCTTCGTTATCGCTCACAGACTTTCGACCATACGCGATGCCGACCTCATACTCGTTATGGAGAACGGCGATGTTGTGGAGAAGGGTGTGCACGAAACGCTCATGAAGCAGGACGGACTGTATGCAAAGCTTCTGAGAGCGGCTGCCGGAGAATACTGAGATTGTTAAATTATTATTTTTTACTAATGTAAAAAATTTGTTGATTTTGGTCTTTTTTGGCATTATACTGAGTTTAACGGACTCACCACCCGAAAAAGAAAAAGGAGGATGAAAAACTTGTCCATCTTCAAGTTGAAAGAGAACAAAGCAAGATTCTTTACGGAAATTCTTGCAGGTATCACCACCTTCATCACAATGGCGTACATCGTCGTTGTAAACCCGAGCATCATTGCAGGCGCTCCGGGCTCCGACCTTTACACATCCGTGTTTGTTGCAACCTGTCTTGCAGCATTCCTCGGCACACTTCTTACAGCGCTTATCGCAAACCTTCCCTTCGCACAGGCTTCCGGTATGGGTCTCAACGCATTCTTTGCGTTCACGGTAATGGGAGCAAACGGATACAGCTATCCCGCAGCTCTTCTCATCGTTTTCATCTCCGGTATGCTCTTCATTCTTATAACCGTTGTCGGTCTTCGCGAGGCTGTCATAAAGGCTATTCCGAAGAACGTAAAGACAGCTATCAGCGCAGGTATCGGTCTGTTCATCGCATTCATCGGTCTTGTCAACAGCGGCAGCGGTATCGTTGTCAATGACGAGTCAACACTGCTCGGACTGGTCGATTTCAGCGGAATCACCGATGTTGCAAATCCCGCAACGATGCATTCCGTATTCAGCGCACTCGTTATCATTGTCGGTCTTGTTGTAATCGGTGTTCTTCACCGCTTCAAGGTTCCCGGCGCGATCCTTCTCGGTATCGCAGCTTCCGCCTGCGCATACTGGTTCGGCGGACTCTACATAAACGACACTCTTGCTGAGGTCGTCAGAGGAAACCTCCCCGGCAACAACGTCGACTGGTCCACAATCGGAACCCAGTTCGGAACATGGGCAAAGACTTCGCTCGGCGTATGCTTCACCCAGGGTGTACAGGATCTGTTCGGAAACGGAACCTTCATGGACAACCTCTTCACCATCGTCATGGTTATCATCTCCTTCTCCATGGTCGATATGTTCGACACAGTCGGAACCCTTATCGGTACCGCTCAGAAGGCAAACATGATCGACGAAAAAGGCAATATGCCGCGTATGAAGGAAGCTCTTCTTTCAGACTCCATCGCAACCGCTGCGGGTGCTGTTCTCGGTACCTCTACCGTTACAACCTTCGTTGAGTCCAGCGCAGGCGTTTCCGTCGGCGGAAGAACCGGTCTCACATCTCTTGTAACATCTCTCGGCTTCCTCGTAGCACTCTTCCTCAGCCCGTTCATCGGCTATATCCCCGGCTGTGCTACAGCACCGGCTCTTATCTTTGTCGGTATTCTTATGATAAGCTCCGTCAAGGATCTTGACTTCGACGATATCACCGAAGCTATCCCGGCATTCGTAACCCTTACGTTCATGCCGCTTACCTATTCCATCGCAAACGGTATCGCATTCGGTCTTATCACACACCTTCTCCTTAAGGTTCTCACCTTCAAGTTCAAGGATATCTCCATTGTCGAGATCATTCTTGTCGCACTGTTCATTGTCAAGTTCGTTCTCGGATAATGAGCTGAAAATATCAGGTCGTAAAATGCGGAATATACGTCTTATGGCGTATGTTTCGCATTTTTTGTTACAAAGTATTAAAGTTTTGTCGTTTTTCTTGCCACATGTTAGTTTGTATGCTATAATAAAATTCCAAACAGATATGTTTCATTTAAGGAGGCATAGGGAATGAACAATGATATTTGTCTGGGCTGTATGTCTAAAAAAGGCAGTGAGGCTGAATGCCCGAAGTGCGGATATATCGAGGGAACACCGCAGATACTTCCTGCGCTGACTCCGGGAACGGTTATAGCCGACCGCTATCTCGTCGGAAAGAAAATATCCTCGAACGGTGAGGGTATCGTCTATATCGCTCTTGACCGTGAGAGCGGAAGAAAGGTCACACTGCATGAGTATCTGCCCGTTACATTGTGCACCCGTATAACGGGCGACGATGCCATAAAGGTCAATCCCGGCGCAGAGGGTGCCTATGATGATTACCGTGAGGATTTTCTTGAGATTCACAAGGCCGTCGCAAGAATATCCAATATACCTGCGATCGTTCCCGTGCTTGATATATTTGAGTGCAACAATACCGTTTATGCGGTTTATGAGAACGTTGCGGGCAAACCGCTTACCGAGATCATAAGACGTGCAAAGCGTCTTACATGGGACGAGGCCCGTCCGATATTCCTGCCGCTTATTTCGGCAATGATTTCGGCTCATTCGATAGGACTCGTCCATTTCGGAATCAATCCCGACTGTGTCTATATGACCCACGACGGACGGCTTGTCATAACAGGCTTCGGTATTCCCGATGCTCGTTTTTCGGAGACCGAGCTTGCACCCGAGCTTTACGACGGTTACAGTGCCATTGAGCAGTATGCACTCGAGGGTGAGCGCGGCAAATGGAGCGATGTTTATTCGCTGTCTGCCGTCATATATTTCTGTCTCACGGGAAAGAGACCGCCCGATTCGGTCTCGCGTGCATATGACCCGCGTCTGAAGATACCGACGGAGCTTGCCGACGTTATCCCGGCTCACGTTGTCACCGCACTTTCGGGAGGACTTCAGGTTCAGCCCGAAAAGAGAACACCGGGATTCGAAGAGCTCAAGAACGAGCTTTCCCTCAGAGCTCCATCAAGAAGCAGAGATGACGGCGCACAGAGAGCACCGTATCAGAAGACCCCTGCACCTGCGGGAGCAAACAGGAATGCGGCGAAAAAATCCGGTCCGTGGTATGAGAATCTGTCTCAGCTTCAGTACGGTCTGCTCGCGGCGGGCATAACGCTTGTCACGCTCGGTCTGCTTGTATGGATCGTGTGGCCGGGAGTAAAAAATGCTATCGAAACAAGCCTGCCGAATCATTCTTCGGGATCGACCACAGTGGTTATTTCGGGCGGTGATATCAGCGAAAGCGACGTCGAGACCTGCGTGGTTCCCAGCTTTGTGAACAAGGTCTGGACAGATGTCAGAACCGACCCGAATTATCAGATGTTCGCTCTTATCCAGCTTCCCGAAAGCTATTCGGACAACTATCCCGAGGGTGTGATCATTTCTCAGAATGTAGCCGAAGGAACGGTAGTTGAGGTTGGTACGCCGATCGGAATAACCGTCAGCCTCGGACCGAAGATGAGAACCATTCCCAATATAATCGGAATGAGCGTTGCTGAGGCCGATACGGCTCTTACAGGTTCGGGACTGATCCTCGGCGATCAGCTCGAGCAGTACAGCGACAGCGTACCGAGCGGAAGAATAATCTCCCTTTCCGGAAGTGCTGTCGGAAACAAGATTGCGGCGGGAAGCGCTGTCAATGTCGTTGTCAGCCTCGGTCCGAATCCGCTTGGAAATTAAATAACTGAAAGGAATTGATAAATATGTTCAACAGATCATTGCTCAAAGCAAACGCAAAGAGCGCTTTGAAAGGAAACCTCCTGATAGCGATTCTCGCATGCCTCCTCTGGGCGCTTATCGCAAACGCATTGACGGGAATCAATGCGGCGAGTATAAAATATTCCGACTTGTTTGATTCGCTTGATTACAGCTCCACAGGAGATTTTATCGAGAGTATTTATGAGAATGCGGAAGAGATAGGCAAGAGCGGAAGTGCTGTCGGCGGTCCCGTATCGTTTGTCTACAACATTCTCGTTACCAATATCGTCAATATCGGTCTTTGCTTCTTCTTCCTGAGAAACAGACACAGCGACACCAACCTCTCCAATCTTTTTGCCGGATA